>NZ_JBNJOG010000001.1:0-719217 GCF_050113695.1 Vibrio sp. TRT 17S01
AATGGCAGGTCTACCTGGATTCGAACCAGGGAATGGCGGCATCAAAAGCCGCTGCCTTACCGCTTGGCGATAGACCTGCAGGCGATAGTCGTAAAGACTGATCAAATTAGAAAAGTATGGTGCGGAAGGAGAGACTTGAACTCTCACACCTTGCGGCGCCAGAACCTAAATCTGGTGCGTCTACCAATTCCGCCACTTCCGCATCTTTTCCTAAAGGCTTTTATTAAAAGCACTTAGGAATGGTGGCTACGACGGGATTCGAACCTGTGACCCCATCATTATGAGTGATGTGCTCTAACCAGCTGAGCTACGTAGCCATACCATGTTTTCTTCCTTTCAAAACCATATCAGTCTCGTCGGGAACGGGGCGCATTATGCGGATCTGTGTGAGAACCGTCAACAGTTTTTTTGAATAAATCCCGACAAATGAATCGTTCGGTTTCTTTTTGAACAAAGAGGCGCGTTAATGATCGAAAAGTGCAAATAATTTGGCATCAGTTTATGGATTTTATTTCTACGGAGTATAAAAAAAGCCAGTGATAGCACTGGCTTTTATATGCACTCTAAGAGAGTAAAATCATCGAGTTACTTAAACGTTGAAGCGGAAATGAACAACATCACCATCTTTAACGATGTATTCTTTACCTTCTAGACGCCATTTTCCTGCTTCTTTCGCGCCATTTTCACCGTTAAATTGAATAAAGTCGTCGTAACCAACGACTTCTGCACGGATGAACCCTTTTTCAAAGTCGGTGTGGATCTTACCCGCTGCTTTTGGTGCAGTTGCTCCAACAGGGATTGTCCATGCGCGAACTTCTTTCACACCAGCCGTAAAGTAAGTGTGAAGTTCCAATAGTTCGTAACCAGCACGAATCACTCGGTTTAACCCCGGCTCTTCGATGCCCATGTCTGCAAGAAACTCTTCACGATCTTCATCTTCTAGCTCTGAAAGCTCAGACTCGATTGCCGCGCAAACAGGAACAACAACGTTGTTTTCTTTTTCTGCAAATTCGCGTACGGCATCTAGATATGGGTTGTTTTCAAAACCATCTTCATTTACGTTCGCGATGTACATAGTTGGTTTTAATGTTAGGAAGTTCAGGTAGCCAATCGCTGCCAACTCTTCTTTTGCCAACTCAACTGTACGAGCCATACCACCTTCAGTTAATACTGGAAGCAGTTTTTCTAGTACGGTCAGCTCAAACTTAGCATCTTTGTCGCCGCCTTTTGCTTTCTTAGCGTTACGTTGGATCGCACGCTCACAAGAGTCAAGGTCAGCCATAGCAAGTTCAAGGTTAATCACTTCGATATCTTCGATAGGTGATACTTTACCTGCAACGTGAACAATGTTTTCGTTTTCAAAACAGCGAACAACGTGACCGATAGCATCAGTTTCACGGATGTTTGCCAAGAATTTGTTACCTAAACCTTCACCTTTTGATGCGCCTGCTACTAGGCCAGCGATATCCACGAATTCCATAGTGGTTGGTAAGGTTTTCTGCGGGTTAACGATTTTCGCTAGCGCATCCAGACGAAGATCTGGCACCGGAACCACACCAGTGTTTGGTTCGATTGTACAAAACGGGAAGTTAGCGGCTTCAATACCCGCTTTAGTGAGTGCGTTAAACAGAGTTGATTTACCAACGTTTGGTAGACCAACGATGCCACATTTAAAACCCATGATAGTAACCTTATTCAGCTTTGAACGTGTGTAAGCGGTTTTGTGCTTTGGTTAAGCCGTCTTTTAGCAAGATATCTAAGCAACGGACAGATTCATCGACTGCTGCGTCTAAAAGCTCTTGCTCTTTTGCAGGCGCTTTTCCTAATACAAAACCAGCAACTTTGTCTTTGTGTCCCGGATGGCCAATGCCGATTCGAAGACGGTAGAAATCTTTGTTATTAGCCAGTTTGCTGATGGTGTCGCGTAAGCCATTGTGCCCACCGTGCCCACCGCCTTTTTTAAACTTAGCTACCCCTGGCGGCAAGTCGAGCTCGTCGTGTGCCACCATGATTTCTTCGGGTTTGATTTGATAGAACTTTGTCAGTGCAGCGATCGACTTTCCTGACAAGTTCATAAATGTTGTTGGGATAAGCAAACGGAGGTCTTGACCATTCATCATAATGCGCCCGGTGTAACCGAAAAACTTCGATTCCTCTTTGAGCGTTGTGTTATGAACGCGAGCTAACTCTTCTACTACCCATGCGCCCGCATTGTGGCGTGTTTTTTTATACTCAGGGCCTGGATTGGCTAATCCGACAAGAAGTTTGATTTGTTGACTCAAGGTTGGGATCTCTCTGCAATCTCAAAAAGCGCAGTATGATAGCACAGAAAACTGGCCTGATGACAGGTGATTGGTTTTGCCTCAAATAAAAAGCGCTTCCATCGGGAAGCGCTTTAAAAATTCAGTGTTTATAACAATCGTAAGATTAGTTAAACATTGCTGAGATAGACTCTTCGTTGCTGATGCGGCGAATTGCTTCTGCCAGCATGCGAGATAGGCTAAGTGTGGTGACTTTGCCTGTCGCCGCCATCTCTTTAGAAAGAGAGATAGAGTCAGTGACAATCACTTGATCAAGAACAGAGCTCTTGATGTTTTGCGCAGCGTTGCCAGAGAAAACAGCGTGTGTCGCGTAAGCGAAAACGCGTTTAGCACCACGCTCTTTTAGCGCTTCAGCCGCTTTACATAGAGTGCCACCTGTATCGATCATGTCATCAACGATAACGCAATCGCGTCCTTCAACATCACCGATGAGGTTCATCACTTCAGAAACGTTAGCGCGTGGGCGACGTTTGTCAACGATAGCGATGTCGATATCACCTAATGCTTTTGCTGTTGCACGAGCGCGTACAACACCACCAAGATCAGGAGAAACAACAACAGGGTTTTCAAGACCACGGTTTTCCATGTCTTCTAGAAGAACAGGCGTACCGAAAATGTTGTCTACAGGAACATCAAAGAAACCTTGAATCTGTTCAGCGTGTAGGTCAATAGTCAGAACGCGGTCAACCCCAACGTTAGAAAGAAAGTCAGCAACAACTTTTGCAGTGATTGGCACACGCGCAGAACGTACACGACGGTCTTGGCGAGCGTAACCAAAGTAAGGGATAACTGCTGTAATACGGCCCGCTGAAGCACGGCGCATTGCATCAATCATTACAACCAATTCCATTAGGTTGTCGTTGGTTGGTGCGCATGTTGATTGGATAATGAAAACATCACTACCACGTACGTTTTCGTTAATTTGAACAGCGACTTCGCCATCAGAAAAACGAGAAACAGTAGCGTCACCAAGGGAGATGTATAGACGATCAGCAATACGTTGGGCTAGTTCAGGTGTTGCGTTACCAGCAAATAGCTTCATATCAGGCACGGTGGAAACCTCAGGGTTGCGTCCAGTTTTAGATAATTGAATTGTGGGCTGAGCGATGCTTAGCCAATGTCTCATGTAGAGGCGAAATATTACGCCCTTTAGCTACAAAAGCAGAGACAGTGTCAGGTAGTTTTTCCAAAACCGAACGAGCGTCGTCTTCACTGGAAAACTCAGCAAACACGCACGATCCAGTCCCGGTCAATCTCGACGGCGCGTATTGTAGCAGCCATGAAAGTTGCTTATCAACCTCTGGGTACAGCATTCGAACAATTTTTTCGCAATCGTTTTCGTAAGGAGTGGAAAGAAGTGTTGCCAGCGCTCGCTTCGGCGTATCTCGTGTTAATTGTGGGTGAGTAAAAATATCTGCCGTTGCGATAGCCACATTTGGACGAACGACTAAATACCATTGTTCTTTAGGTTCGGCTTGGGTGAGTTTTTCACCAACACCTTCTGCAAATGCGGCGAAACCTCGGACAAATACTGGGACATCGGCTCCTAAGTGCAGGCCAATCTGAGCAAGTTCGTCATCGGATAGCGCTAACTGCCACAAATAATTGAGCGCAACCAATACGGTTGCCGCATTGGAAGAGCCACCGCCAATCCCCCCACCCATAGGCAATATTTTATTTAGCTCAATATGAGCCCCAAATTCACAACTTGCGTATTTCTGCAGCGCAGTCGCGGCTTTCCAAATAAGGTTGTCTTGTAGTGGAACGCCGGGTATTTCAGGGGTGAGTGTAATGTCACCGCTGGAATTCGCGGTGATGATCAATGTGTCACCATGATCGACAAACTGAAATAAGGTTTGAAGTTCATGGTACCCATTTTCACGTTGGCCAGTGATATACAAAAATAAATTGAGTTTTGCGGG
Source organism: Vibrio sp. TRT 17S01 (assembly GCF_050113695.1). Taxonomy (NCBI): domain Bacteria; kingdom Pseudomonadati; phylum Pseudomonadota; class Gammaproteobacteria; order Vibrionales; family Vibrionaceae; genus Vibrio; species Vibrio sp. TRT 17S01. The sequence goes on from NZ_JBNJOG010000001.1 coordinate 4,244, forward strand.
AGAAGGCCATTGAGTTGTGCTGGTGATCATTGGGTTAAAGTCCACTTAGATACGATGATGTTAATTTTGGTGCTGGCTTGTTGAAGCTTTAATTTTTGTGGAAGCGGGAGAGGAAGGCCATTAAAAGGCTCATCTCGATAATTAAGGTAATCAAGTTGCCACGTTCGTGATTCAAGCGTTTTGCTTAATGAGGCTAAGGTGTTGTGGGCGTTGGTCGTAAAATGTTCAACATTGCCAGGTTCTCCGAGCAACCAATGATTGAGATCTTTAAATGGAATGGCTAAACCGGTTAATTGGTAGATCAACGTATCAGCATCATCGGCAGTCAGGGTTTGATCATCGTAGGTTTCAACGACGGCACCTTTTGGTGTGACTGATAAATTAAGGACAGTTTGCCCTAAGAATGTAGAAAGGCGCAGCTCGCTATTTTGCGGAGAATGTTTCCATTGGAAGTTAAGGGATTGGCGTTGGTCTGGGGAAATATAGCCAATTTTACCAACCGCTTGATAATGAGAAATGCTCGCAAGGCGCTGTTGGTGAGTTTGCCATTCGACGTTGGTGGTGCTGTTTTGCACGGCGGCACAACCCGATAAGAACAAAAGAGTTAAAGCCCAGATTAACGGCAAACGAAATCGTATTTTCATCGTTGGATAACTGCTCAATCAATACCTTTGAATGGCGCTACTATATCATTGATATCACGAAGTCACGAAAACATATCCTCGTTACCCTTTCAATAACCGAGGCCATCAAGTAAAATTCCGCCCTGTTTGCTTTTTATCTGACCCAGAGAATCATCCATACATGTCATTGCTTGCCATTGGTATTAATCACAATACGGCATCGGTAGAACTGCGAGAGAAAGTCGCGTTTGGCCCTGAAAAATTGCCAGTTGCACTAACGCAGCTTGGCGATAACCCAAACGTCAACGGCTGCGTTATCGTCTCTACCTGTAACCGGACCGAAATTTATTGTGATGTAAAACCATCTGGCAAAAGTAAGTTGATTGACTGGATTTCTCAGTTTCATCAAGTGAGTCCTGAAGAATTAAAACCAAGCCTTTATATTCATGAAGAGCAGGCGGCTATTCGTCATCTGATGCGCGTTTCCTGCGGTTTGGATTCTTTGGTGCTTGGTGAGCCTCAAATTTTAGGGCAGGTTAAACAATCCTATTCGGATGCCCGTGAGCACAAAGCCGTTGATACATCAATCGAGAAGCTGTTTCAGAAAACATTTTCTGTCGCTAAGCGTGTTCGCACTGAAACGGACATTGGTGGCAATGCTGTCTCCGTTGCGTATGCAGCGTGCACGTTAGCGAAACACATTTTTGAATCTCTGGAAACGTCAACGGTCTTATTAGTTGGCGCTGGTGAAACGATTGAATTAGTTGCGAAGCATTTATCTGCCAATGGATGCCAGAAAATGATTGTAGCCAACCGAACGCGAGAGCGGGCGTTACCACTTGCGGAAGAGTTTGGTGCGGAAGTGATCAGTTTAGAAGAAATTCCTACTCACTTACCGCGTGCAGATATCGTGATCAGCTCAACAGCAAGTCCCTTGCCTATTATTGGTAAAGGCATGGTCGAAACTGCGTTGAAAGCCCGTCGTTGTCAGCCTGTTTTATTGGTTGATATTGCGGTTCCTCGGGACATTGAAGCACAAGTCGGTGAGCTCAATGATGCTTATCTCTACACAGTAGATGATCTGCAATCAATCGTTGACAACAATATCGAGCAACGGAAAGTTGAAGCCATTCAAGCTGAAGCGATCGTCAGTGAAGAAAGTGCCGCATTTATGACATGGATGCGCTCATTGCAAGCGGTTGATAGCATCCGAGAGTTTCGGAAATCGGCCAATGACATTCGTGAAGATCTGCTGAGTAAGAGTCTCCAGTCATTGGCATCGGGTGCCGATCCAGAAAAAGTGTTATTAGAGCTGAGTAACAAGCTCACCAACAAATTGATCCATGCTCCTACCCGAGCGCTACAAAGTGCAGCGGAGCAAGGAGAGCCAGCTAAACTGGCCGTAATTAGACAGAGTTTGGGTCTTGAAGACTCATAATCAAAATAACCCCTGAGTTTAAGAAAACTATGAAAGCCTCCATTCTTATCAAGCTAGAAACGCTTGTAGAACGTTATGAAGAAGTTCAGCACCTACTTGGTGATCCTGATGTTATTGGTGATCAGGATAAATTCCGTGCATTGTCGAAAGAGTACTCTCAACTAGAGGAAGTGACGAAGTGTTTTCAAGCCTATCAGCAAGCACAAGAAGATCTTGTTGCTGCCGAAGAAATGGCAAAAGAAGACGATGAAGAAATGCGCGAGATGGCTCAGGAAGAAATCAAAGACGCAAAAGAAGCGATTGAGCGTTTAAATGACGAACTGCAAATTCTTTTATTGCCAAAAGATCCAAATGACGACCGCAACTGTTTCTTAGAAATTCGTGCAGGTGCTGGTGGTGATGAAGCAGGCATTTTTGCGGGTGACTTGTTCCGCATGTACAGCAGATTCGCTGAGAAAAAAGGCTGGCGTATTGAAGTGATGTCTTCCAATGAAGCGGAGCATGGCGGCTATAAAGAGATGATTGCTAAGGTCACTGGCGATGGAGCATATGGTGTGCTGAAGTTTGAATCTGGTGGTCACCGCGTACAACGTGTACCAGCGACAGAATCGCAAGGTCGTGTACATACTTCGGCATGTACGGTTGCGGTGATGGCAGAGATCCCAGAAGCTGAAATTCCTGAGATTAAAGCCGCTGATCTGAAAATCGACACCTTCCGTGCATCAGGCGCGGGTGGTCAGCACGTTAACACCACAGACTCAGCTATCCGTATTACTCACTTACCAACAGGTACCGTTGTAGAGTGTCAGGACGAGCGTTCACAGCATAAGAACAAAGCGAAAGCGATGGCAGTACTTGCTGCACGTATTATTCAGGCAGAAGAAGCCAAACGTGCTGCTGAAGTATCAGACACACGTCGTAACCTGCTTGGTTCAGGTGACCGTAGTGACCGTATTCGTACCTATAACTACCCTCAAGGACGTGTTTCGGATCACCGTATTAACCTGACGGTTTACCGCCTAAATGAAGTCATGGAAGGTGATTTGGCGAGCTTGGTTGAACCTGTTATTCAAGAACACCAAGCAGATCAGCTAGCTGCTCTGGCGGAAAACAACTAATTCAATGTCTGCACAATGTCGTGTTGAAAACACATTAAAGCAGGCAATCGCCCAGCTTCAGGAGAGTGGCAGTGAATCGCCTTCTCTTGATGCTGCGGTATTACTTTGCCACACCCTTAAAAAACCACGCTCCTTCCTACTGACTTGGCCTGACAAAGAACTGTCACAACAAGAGTTAAATGCCTTCTCTTTATTGCTAGAACGTCGTCTTTCCGGTGAGCCTGTTGCCTATATTGTTGGGGAGCGCGAGTTTTGGTCATTACCACTTAAGGTATCGCCATCAACGTTGATCCCAAGACCGGATACGGAAAGGTTGGTGGAAATCGCTTTGGATAAAGCGGAAGAGAATGACGGCCATCTCCTTGATTTAGGTACCGGTACGGGGGCGATTGCACTTGCACTTGCTTCAGAGCTACCTAAGCGACATGTGATAGGGATCGATTTGAAAGTTGAGGCGCAGCAACTCGCAAGAGAAAATGCAGCGAACCTTAACCTTACGAATGCCGCTTTTTATGCAGGAAGTTGGTTCGAACCTTTGGAAACAGGTACGAAGTTTGCTTTGATTGTGTCAAATCCTCCTTATATTGATGAGCACGATCCACACTTGGTGCAAGGCGACGTGCGGTTTGAGCCTCGTAGCGCCTTGGTCGCTGCTGAAAATGGCTTGGCTGATATTCGTCATATCATTGACAAGGCGAGGGAATACTTGTGCGAAAATGGTTGGCTGCTTTTTGAGCATGGATATCAGCAAGGGGAAGCGGTAAGGAAGCTATTTACGGAGTTTGGCTACGGCCAAATTTCTACAGAAAAGGACTATGGTGGAAATGACCGAGTAACATTGGGTCAATGGAACACCAAAAAATAAGAGAGAATGTCGATGTACGAAGGTTTAAAGCACTTTCACCTGTTTACGATTGTATTGAGCGCAACGTTATTATCCGTTCGTTATGCTTTGATGATGGCGAATTCAACGCTGCAAGAGAATAAGTTTTTAAAAGTCTTCCCTCATATCAATGACACTTGCTTGTTGCTGTCAGGGATCGGCTTGATTCTTATCACTGGATTTATTCCTTTTACTGCGGCAGCTCCGTGGCTGACAGAGAAAATTACCTGTATTTTGGCGTACATTGCGCTAGGTTTATTCGCGCTTAAACTGGGCAAGAACAAATTGCTACGTACATTCTCATTCTTTGGTGCATTAGGTTGGTTAGCCATGGCGGGAAAAGTTGCCGTGACTAAAGTTCCAATGTTCTTAGGTTAAAATTTTCGAGTAATTTGAGGTAGATCATCAATCATGCTTGAGCTATTTGATGAAGACTTTGATGCAATGGAACTTGCTGAAGGGGCGCTGGTATTAAATAAGGCCATCAATCCAGAGACAGAAGTTCATTGGGCTGAGTTAGAGCTGGCGCGTTTATTGTCAGCAGCAGAGCTTGAATTGGTACATGAACCCAATGAGAAGCAGCGGTTTGAGCGTTTTATTCGTCTCTTCTATACCGAGTGGGGTTTCTCTGGCGATCAAGAAGCGTATTATGATTCGGCCAATGCTTTTATGGATAAAGTACTGCAACGCCGAAAAGGTATTCCCGTCAGCCTTGGTGCACTATTGCTCTATTTTGGTAAGAAACTCGGGTTTCCACTAACCGGTGTGACATTCCCAAGCCAGTTTTTATTGCGCGTTGAATGGTATGGTGAGAAACCTCAATATATCAATCCTTTTAATGGCGAATATGTTTCTGAGCATACACTAAGCGCATGGCTTGTTGGACACAGTGGTCCATTTTCTACGCTGAAAGAAGAACATCTAAAAGAAGCGGATAATCCAACGGTTATTGGACGCTGGCTGGCGTTGATCAAAAGCGCGTTGCTGCGCGAAGAGCGTTATACTCTTGCACTACGTTGTACTGATCTGGCGTTAACCTTTGTGCCTGATGACCCGTATGAGATTCGTGATCGAGGGTTTATCTATCAACAATTGGATTGCCATCAAATCGCGATGACGGATTACCAGTACTTTATTGATCAGTGTCCAGATGATCCGGCGGCTGAGCTACTAAAGAATCAAGTTAATGCAATGGGTAACCCGCAAGTTATTTTGCATTAACTCAATAAATAAAGAGAGAAGATGATGGAACAAAAAATCGTTCATGTTGGTGATATTCCAGTAGCTAACGATAAACCTTTTACCTTGTTTGCTGGAATGAACGTTCTGGAATCCCGCGATCTGGCAATGCAGATTTGTGAACACTACGTAAAAGTAACTGAGAAACTGGGTATCCCTTATGTATTTAAGGCGTCGTTCGATAAAGCGAACCGCAGTTCAGTGCATTCATACCGTGGTCCGGGTCTTGAAGAAGGAATGAAGATCTTCCAAGAGCTTAAAGACACGTTTGGTGTGAAAATCATCACCGATGTACATACTGAGGCTCAAGCTCAGCCTGTGGCTGATGTGGTTGATGTTATCCAGTTGCCAGCATTCCTAGCCCGTCAAACTGATCTTGTCGAAGCGATGGCAAAAACAGGCGCAGTGATTAACGTCAAGAAACCCCAGTTTATGAGTCCTGGTCAAGTGGGCAATATCGTTGAGAAGTTCGCAGAATGTGGCAACGAGAACGTGATCCTATGTGAACGTGGTTCATGCCATGGCTATGATAATTTGGTTGTGGATATGCTGGGCTTTGGTGTTATGAAGAAAGCCTCAAACGGCAGCCCAATTATTTTTGATGTGACTCACTCTCTACAAATGCGCGATCCGTCTGGTGCGGCTTCAGGTGGTCGTCGTGAGCAAACGGTTGAGTTGGCAAAAGCAGGCTTAGCAACAGGTATTGCAGGTCTATTTATTGAAGCGCATCCAAACCCAGAGCAAGCACGCTGTGATGGCCCATCAGCATTGCCACTAGACAAGCTCGAGCCGTTCTTAGCGCAAATGAAAGCGCTAGATGATCTCATTAAAGGTTTTGATCATATCGATATTCGATAGACATATTTAGAAACAATAAGGCTGCCTAATAGGCAGCCTTTTTTGTGCAAAAATCGATGATATTTTCGATATTTGTTGTAAATGCGACCACTTTATCATCAACCAATGAATCGGCGTATTTCACAGTAAAACGTTTGCTTGTGATCGTTTCTCTTCTCAGGTGTAAGCTGTGAGCGTTGTTGCAAGTTATTGACAATAATATCGTGATCAAATCGTCATAAATATGAAAACGAACTGTCTGACGTTTTCAGTTAATTTAAACTATATCAAGTTTTATAGGTTCCACAGGCTTAGTTTTCTTTGTGCAAGAAGCAATAGTTATTAATTCTCTGTATAGAACCTATATTCAAAAGCAGTGGAAATCCCCAAAAGTTCAAAAGGTATGACAATGAAGCAACGCCTGATCGTAAAAAGCGCAATTAGCGCGGCAATTTTGGCTACTCTAGCGGGTTGTGCAACAGCACCTCAGCATGAGTGGGAAGCTGATACAACCTATAAGCTGACAGTTCTTCACACTAATGACCACCACGGTCGTTTCTGGCAAAACAAATACGGCGAATACGGCATGGCTGCACGTAAGACGCTGATTGATGAACTGCGCGCTGAAATTGCAGCAGAAGGTGGCAGTTCGCTACTGCTTTCTGGTGGTGATATCAACACAGGTGTACCAGAGTCAGACCTTCAAGATGCTGAACCAGATTTTAAAGGCATGAGTAAGATTGGTTACGATGCGATGGCGCTGGGTAACCACGAGTTTGATAACCCGTTAGAAGTTCTATTTAAGCAGAAAGAGTGGGCCAACTTCCCAATGCTTTCAGCAAACATCTACGACAAAGCAACTGGTGAGCGCATGTTCCAAGCGTACCAGATGTTTGACAAGCAAGGCATCAAGATTGCTGTTATTGGTCTAACGACTGAAGATACAGCGAAAATCGGCAACCCAGAGTTTATCGGTGGCATCGATTTCCGCGACCCTAAAGAAGAAGCGAAAAAGCTAATCGCTGAACTTGAGAAAACTGAAAAACCAGACCTAATTTTCGCTGTGACACACATGGGTCACTACGAAGATGGTAACCGTGGTATCAACGCTCCGGGTGACGTAGCATTGGCTCGCTACCTAGACGAAGGTTCTCTAGATATGATCGTTGGTGGTCACTCTCAAGAACCTGTATGTATGGAAGCGCCAAACGTTGTTAAGAAAAACTTTAAGCCTTCTGATGAGTGTAAGCCAGACATGCAAAACGGTACTTACATCGTTCAGGCTCACGAGTGGGGTAAATATGTTGGTCGTGCTGATTACGAGTTCCGTAACGGCGAGCTAACCATGGTAAGCTACGATCTGATCCCAGTTAACCTGAAGAAGAAGGTTAAAATTAACGGTGAGAAGAAGCGCGTTCTGATTGAAGATGAAATCAAACAAGACGCAGCACTACTTGAGTTCTTACGCCCATACCAAGAGCAAGGCCAAGCACAGTTAAACGAGAAAATCTCTGAAACTAACGGCAAGCTTGAAGGTGACCGTAACGTTGTACGTTTCCAACAGACTAACCTAGGCCGTTTAATCGCGACTGCTCACATGGAGCGTGCAAAAGCTGACTTTGCTGTGATGAACTCTGGTGGTGTCCGTGACTCTATTGAAGCGGGTAACGTTACATACAAAGACGTACTGACAGTTCAACCATTTGCAAATATCCTGACATACACAGACATGTCTGGTCAGGAAGTGCTTGATTACCTAAACGTTGTAGCAACGAAGCCAGTTGACTCTGGTGCTTACGCGCAATTTGCAGGTATTTCAATGACTGTTGCTGACGGTAAAGTGTCTAATGTCTTCATCAGTGGCAAGCAATTACGCCTAGATGAAACTTACCGTTTCACAGTACCAAGCTACAATGCGGCTGGTGGTGATGGTTATCCGAAACTCACGGATCACCCAGGTCACGTAAACACTGGTTTTGTGGATGCTGAAGTATTGAAAGAATACCTAGAAGCCAATAGCCCAGTTGATGTGAACAAATACGCACCTTCAGGTGAAATCGTATATAAATAAGCATTAAAACGTTTGACTCAATCAGCGTGATATTTTTAACTAAAAGCGCCGCAATTGCGGCGCTTTTTTGTGTTTAGAAACCAATAAAAAGTTTCGTAAAGTTTAACTATATAAATACCAATATAACCATTTGAGTTACGATTCACAGCGCAGGTGGTTATGTTGGTGGGTATAAGGACAACGTCGTATGACCCCAGCAATTAATTTGGCTAAAAAAAAGAAAATTACCCACAAAGTTCACCAATATGAGCACGACCCACGCGCGCAGAGTTATGGCTTAGAAGCAGCACAAGTGTTGGGGCAAGATCCGGCAAAGGTCTTTAAAACGCTGCTATTTTGTTTAAATGGTGAAGCAAAAAATCTCGCAGTAGCCGTCATCCCAGTTGCTGAAAAGCTAAACCTTAAACTTGCTGCTAAAGCGGCAAAAGGAAAGAAAGCAGAAATGGCAGATCCCGATATCGCACAAAAAACAACAGGGTATGTAGTGGGGGGGATCAGTCCGCTAGGTCAGAAGAAAGCCTTGCCGACATTCATTCACCAAAGTGCATTAGAGCAGGGCAGTATATGTGTCAGTGCAGGCAAAAGAGGGTTAGAGATAGAGCTCGCGGCGCAAGATTTAGCGACATTGACGCGGGGACAGTTTGTGGAGCTGTGCTTATAAGCGGTTGAGTGTTTGTATAATGGTTATGATACGAAGGGTTGGCTGATATATGCCAACCCTTTTTCTTTTAGTTCACTATTTTGCTTCTTCTTCCATTTGAGCATTGTCCACAACGTGGTTCTCGCCTAAATCTTTTGGCAAAACTAGGTTTAGAAGAATTGCTACGATACCGCAAAGGCTAACGCCTTGAAGGCTGAATTCGCCAATACCAAATGCCATACCACCGATACCAAATACGAGCGTGATAGCCACAATCACTAAGTTGCGAGATTTATGTAGGTCGACATTGTTCTTAATCAGAGTGTTTAAACCAACGGTGGCGATGGAGCCAAACAGAAGAATCATGATACCGCCCATTACTGGCATTGGGATGGTTTGTAGTACAGCTCCAAGCTTGCCAACTAGAGCAAGTACAATGGCTGTTACCGCAGCCCAAGTCATGATCACAGGGTTAAACGCTTTGGTTAGCATTACGGCACCAGTAACTTCGGAATAAGTGGTGTTTGGTGGCGCGCCTACCATGGAAGCGGCGATAGTCGCGACGCCGTCACCAGTAATGGTGCGATGTAGCCCTGGTTTTTTGATGTAGTTTTTACCAGTCACATTAGAGATGGCTAACATGTCGCCCACGTGCTCGACCGCAGGTGCAATGGCCACAGGAATCATAAATAGAATTGCGTTGATATTGAATTCAGGCATGGTGAAGTTCGGTAAGGCGAACCATGCAGCTTCTTTTACAGGAGTAAAATCCACAATGCCATATCCTAGGCTTAAGCTGTAACCAACGACGATACCGCCCAGAATTGGCGTCAGTTTCAAAAAGCCTTTCGCAAAGACGCTGAGGATTATGGTGGTCAGTAGTGATGCAACCGAAATAACCAGTGATGCGTCAGCATCGATCACTTGAGCGCCATCCACTTTACCTAAAGCCATGCTGACAGCAACAGGCGCTAAGCCGAGACCAATCACCATGATCACAGGACCAACCACAACAGGTGGCAGTAATTTATGAATAATTTCTACCCCACGTACTTTGATCAATGCACCCATCGCGACGTAGACAAAACCCGCTGCCATCAAACCACCCATAGTGGCAGGAATACCCCAAGTCTGAACCCCGTATAGGATAGGTGCGATAAAAGCAAAAGAAGAAGCAAGGAAAATTGGCACGGTACGGCGAGTGACAAATTGGAAAAGAAGGGTTCCGATACCTGCGCCGAATAGAGCAACGCTTGGGTCTAGGCCTGTCAATAACGGCACTAACACGAGGGCCCCAAATGCGACAAAAAGCATTTGTGCGCCTTGGATGGCATTTTTCATATTGTTCTTCCTTTAGGTGGCGGTAAGTAGTAATTACTCTACAAAAATAAAATTCGCGGGATTCTATCACTGTTGCAATCGATTACAATCTGAATCAGATCAAATATTGATGATTAATTAGTAAATTATGATCTTATTCTGAGGGGCAGATAAGACTTTGTAACCGTATTGATTAGTCCTTTAGTTGCTCTGCCTGAAATTGTTGCTTATCATCGGTGTTCGCTGACATGAATGTAGGAAAAGTATGCGTAACTTAGCGTTAATGATTTTGGGGCTTGTTGGATTACCCGCTTATGCACTGACGAATGTCGATCTGTATCGAGCAGAAATTGTATTGGATCAAACTGAAGAGAATGCAGATAGCGAAGCTCGTGTTCAGGGCATGACAGAAGTGTTAGTTCGCGCTTCCGGTGATCAAACTGTCGCGAACAACCCTGTGGTAAAAAAAGCGCTAAAGCAAAGCTCTCAATACCTAGCACAGCTAAGTTATGGGCAGTTGCAAGGTGAGCAAACGATGCGAATGAGCTTTAGTGCGCCACATATTCGCTCATTATTAACGCAAGCCCAACTCCCTTTCTGGCCATCTGCTCGCGCAAATATTCTGGTTTGGCTGGTGGAAGAAACGAGCCAAGATCGAAATATTGTTTGGGAACATGCTAATTCCAAAGTACTAAACGATATAATGAGCCAAGCCAAACAACGCGGTTTGCCAATGACGATCCCTGTTGGTGATTTCGATGATATTACTGGAATCGCTGTATCTGATTTGTGGGGAGGTTTCGCTCAAGCCGTGGGGCAGGCCAGTCAACGCTATCCTGTTGATGCTGTGTTAGTGATCCGCGCGCAGGGAGATAATGTTCGTTGGACTTTATATGATCAAAAACCCGCAACAATAGGCATTACGCGTCAAGCTCCGTTGTCAGGTTCAAATAGTGGTTCATCTGCTAGTGAAAAGATGGTGAACCAAATCAGTGATTACTACGCAAAACGTGCTGCGGTTGTGGTGGCAAGTGAGTCTTCTGAAGCTATAAAAGTACGCTTCATTGAACTTGGTGATGCTGTTGACTTCTTCACCCTTGAAAACAAGCTTAAAAAGCTAAGTTCAGTTGCATCTCTTGATATCTTGAAAATCCAAGGCCATGAAGTGACCTTCAACGTGCATTTATTAGCGTCTAAAACGCAGTTTGAACAAGAAGTAGCTCGAATGGGACAAGTGACACCGCTTGAACCGATTGTTGAAACTCCAACGCAACCAGAGTTACCAGTTTCTGAACCCGTGATAGATGGAAATACAACAGAGGGTGTTCAACAAGGCGATGACGTGCGCCAAGAAGAAGTATCGATAGCTCCGTTACTGCCTGCTGAAACCATTTTGATGTATAAATGGCAGCACATCGAACGCCATGAGGCTGTGCCTGAGCAAGAGCAAACGGCCTCTGATGAAACGCCGGTGTCAGAACAAATCTCACAATAACAAAAAAGAGCCTTTCGGCTCTTTTTTACTTTTCAAACTTTGCTTTTTCTTGTTTCTCGACTTCGGATAGGCGCTTGAGTTTGAGTCCCAGCTCTTTTCCTCTTGCACGAGCATAGAGAATATTGCCCGCAAATCCAGCGGCTGTGAGCAGCAATTCAACTGCAGCTAACCATCGCTCACCTCCGTCGACATACAGAATCGTTAATGCATGAAGGAAATAGAGCATCAAGATAAAGTTTGCCCAAGCGTGGGTATAAGGTTTGCCTGCCAAAATGCCGGGAAGAGGGAGTAATAAGGGAATAACCCACGCAATGGCGAGTGTTGTACTGCTAATGTGAGGATGTGGTGACAATGACAATTGCCATATCGCGACCCAAGCCAGTAGCGTTAAATTGCCACACAAGGCCAGTAAACGATATAGCTTGGTTCTTGGTTGCATCTCATCCATGGCAATTTATCCTTTTAACTTTGTTGCTGTGGTGGCCAGTCTTTTCCCGAGCTGTTGAGCGAGTTCGATTTCTTCTTGAGTTAATGATTCCGCTTGCTTACTCACCGACGATGCACCATAGGGAGTACCACCACTTTTTGTGGTGTGTAGTTTTGGTTCTGAGTAGGGAAGCCCCATAACCAACATACCATGATGAAGCAGAGGCAACATCATGGTTTGTTGCGTGGTTTCCTGTCCGCCATGCAAGGTAGAAGATGAGGTGAAGACACAAGCAGGCTTATCAATTAAGTCTCCTGCCACCCAAAGCGCACTGGTTTGATCCCAAAAATGCTTTAAAGGGGCGGCCATGTTACCGAACCAGACTGGGCTACCCATAGCCAAACCATCGCACTGCTTCAGCTCATTGAGAGACAGTACGGGATCTTGTGAAGGACCGTCACGATCACCAATACTGTCGACCGTACGCAGCAAGGCTTCACAATGAGGGACTGATTCAATCCCTCTTGCGATGTGTCTGGCGAGGCTTCGGGTGCTACCGTGACGGCTATAATACAGCACCACTATTTGACAGGTCATAAAATCTCAAGCACTTGCTCTGGTGGGCGGCCATGTCTGGCTTTGCCATTTGCCACAACAATAGGGCGTTCGATGAGTTTTGGATTGGCTGCCATGGCTGTAAACAGTGCTTCGTCAGTTGCGTCTGCTAATTTTAGTTCCTTATAGAGATCATCTTTTGTGCGCATCATGGCTCGCACACCATCAACCTCAAGCTGACTATATAGCGTTTTTAGTTGTTCAACCGTTGGCGGTGTATCAAGATACGTAATGATTTCTGGTTGAACGTTGTTTTCCTCTAGCAGTGCTAATGTTTGACGGCTTTTAGAACAACGAGGGTTGTGATAAATCACGACTGACATAAATTTCTCCTTCATTTTTATGATTATTGCAGTGCCATAAAGCGCTCACGATCAATCATGAGCTGGTCGATACGAGCATCGAAGCGAGCCTGCTTTAAACTTCCTAATTCAGCCAGTTGGCTGGCCTGAGTGTAATATTGGATTGCTTTGTTCCAATTGGCTTTCAAGGCCAATATCTCAGCACGTGCAGCAAGCTCTTCATCACTGTGACCCAGGTGTGTTTGTGCTTCTGACAATAGGTGCCAGCCGTTAACATCATCGGGGTGATCATGAGTGTAGCGTTGTAGTGCACGCACGGCATCTTCGTTCTTATCTTGTTTTACCAGTGAGTTTGCAAGATTGATGGCTAAAACCGGATTGTTGGGATTGGTTTTCAGCGCTTTCTTCAGCATGTTTTCCGCTCTATCTGCTTGATTCTGAGCGATGTAGAGATCCGACATCGCATCGAGATAAAAATTATTAGCGGGATCCTGTTTGAGCAGGGCTTTCAACAGCGGCTCTGCTTTATCAAAATGACGATTATCCAGATGAACAAGGGCACGCCCGTATTGGAATGAAGGGGCAAGCGAAGGTGATGCTTTTTTCTCGGTACGTGCAAACCAGTCTAAGGCCGCATTTTCATTGATCCCCGCATAGCGAGCAACAATTCGGGCGCGAGCGAGATGGTAACTAAGTGATGGCGAGACACGTTTCGCGGGATACTCGCGGGCACGTGTTCGGCTATCTGTAATTCGGTCTTCTGGTAACGGGTGAGTCAGCAACATTGGTGGTGGTTTGCTGGCATAGCGGTATTGGTCTGCAAGGCGGCCAAAAAATCGAGGCATTGCGCTCACTTCAAATCCAGCTTTTGCTAAGGTCGCGATACCAAAGCGGTCGGCCTCTTTTTCATTACTGCGAGTGTAGTTGATTTGGCTTTGCATATTACCCGCGGTCGTAGCGGTAATGGCTGCAATCCCAGCTTCAGGTGCGGCGATAGCAAGCAATAATGAACCCGCTAACGCAGCAATGGTTGCTGGAGAGCGTCGAGCCTGATCTTCCATTCTTCGCGCAAGATGGCGTTGTGTCACGTGTGCAATTTCGTGTGCAACAACCGAGGCAAGCTCACTTTCACTTTGTGCGTGTAAGAATAACCCGGAATGAAGGGCAACATAGCCACCAAAAAACGCAAATGCGTTAATGTTGCGGTCTCGGATCATGAAGAAGGTGAATGGCGTTTTGACATCATCCGCATTCGCAACTAATCGATGACCTAATGAGTCAATGTACTCATTTAAAACAGGGTCATTAACGATAGGTTTGCTCGCACGCAGCATGCGCATGTAGGCATCGCCGTATTGCAGTTCTTGATCGATGGTTAATGTGCCGCTGGCAGCTGTACCAATGTCTGGGAGATCTAATGAATTGGCTTGAGCAATAGGGGCTGAAGCGAGAGCCGTTGCAACACATAGGCAAACAAGCGAACGGGTACGTCTAAACATAGTACAGGGGGTTACTCCATGATTTTATACGCTTTGGACACGGTCAGGCAGAATTGGTTTCACATTCATTGCCATTAATTGAACAGTATTCATAATATTGGTTAATGTCTGTGCATAAACCTGCTTTCATTGGCATCCTTTTCACTGACGCTGCGAAAAAAACACTATACAATGTCAACTCTATAATATTCATCGGGACGAAGAATGAAACCCAATATTTTAGATTTGCGTGAAGAGCGATGTCCTATGGCTCTTTTGCTTGCCAAACGTCACACAAAATTGCTGGCATTAGGTGAGGTGATGCAAATCTGGGTGGTGGAGACACATTCGATGAAGGATATTAAACGCTACCTCCGTAAGTATGGCTATACTGTGGCGTGCGAAGCGCAGGATGATTACTACTGTTTGCAAGTGACTAAAGGAACCTTGTTGAATGTTTGAAATGGTGAGTCGTTGGTATAAACGACGTTTTTCTGATCCCCATGCGGTGAGTTTAGTCGCGATATTACTGTTTGGTTTTATCACGATATACTTCTTTGGTAATTTAATTGCCCCTTTGCTGGTTGCGATAGTTCTTGCTTATCTTCTTGAATGGCCAGTAACTCAGCTAAGCCGCCTCGGCATTCCCAGAACACTTTCTGTAATACTGGTCATTGTGACGTTTACATCATTGATGATTTTAGCTGTATTTGGCCTAGTTCCTACGATTTGGCAGCAAGTTGGCAACTTAATCAACGATATTCCAAACATGTACACTGGGCTTCAGGCATTTATTGCGGAGATCCCTCAACGTTACCCTGAGCTGGCACATTTTGAAATCGTTGAGTCAGTGGTTACCAATGCGAAAAACCAAGTGATCGTGATGGGTGAAACGGTGGTGAAAGGTTCATTGGCGTCTCTGGTCAGCATTGCGACTTTGGGGGTGTATCTGATCTTAGTTCCATTGTTGGTATTTTTCTTATTAAAAGATAAGCAAGAAATGCTCTCGATGGCGAGCGGAATTCTACCGAGAAACCGAAAGCTCGCGACAAAAGTTTGGATTGAGATGAATGATCAAATCTCAAACTACATCCGCGGTAAAGTCATGGAAATCCTCATTGTCGGTGGTGTGAGTTACGTGACATTTGCCATTTTAGACTTACGCTATTCCGTGTTGTTAGCTGTCGCGGTCGGTTTTTCAGTTTTGATCCCTTATATCGGGGCTGCCGCTGTAACCGTGCCTGTTGCTATTGTTGGTTTGTTCCAATGGGGATTGGCGCCGCAGTTCTATTGGTTACTTGTCGCCTACGGCATTATCCAAGCCCTTGATGGCAACGTATTAGTTCCGGTGCTGTTTTCTGAAGCCGTGAATCTACATCCTGTAGCAATTATTGTTGCCGTATTAGTGTTTGGGGGCTTATGGGGTTTTTGGGGCGTTTTCTTTGCGATTCCTTTAGCCACGCTAGTTAAAGCGGTTTGGAATGCACTGCCAAGTACAGAAGAAGAACAACCGTCAGCTGATTCTTAACAACCCTCAATTTGAATGACTAAGGCTTCATCTCCTCTGGAGGTGAAGCCTTTTTTATCGTTAAAACAAAAGGTTTTACCTAGCGATATTAGCGTGCCTATACATATAATTAATAAAATGTGTTAATAATATTTTTGTTACTTATGTAAATAAAAAACTTAAGTAACCGTTGGCTGGGGCGATAAAGGGAAATAACGATAAAAAAAGCACCGATTTCAGATTGAGGAAGAGTATGAAGTTTAGCCAAAAAATAGTCGCAGCATCGTCTGCGTTACTGCTTGTCACCGTTAGCTTGCTATCCGTTCAGCAGCTAAGTACCGTAAAATCCGAAGTAGAGGCATTGGTTGACAACAGCCTCACTGAAATGGTGAAGGGGGTGCAAAATACTGTTACGTCAGATATGAACAGTAAAAAATCTCTAGCTCAGTCGATCACTGAAGTTATTGAACTTCACCCACAAGATCATGATTACATCAAAAATGTGTTAGAGAGTCCTGAGTTAAAAGGGAGCTTTCTTGCTGTTGGGTTGGGATATGAATCTAACGGTTTTGTACTAGAAAATGATGACGGTTGGGATGTCGGCCCTGATTATGACCCACGTAAACGTCCTTGGTATCAGGATGCAAAAAGCAAAGGTCAACTGGTCGTTACCGCGCCATATATTGATGTCTCGACTAAGAATGTCATTATTTCAATCGGGACACCGGTCAAAGACAATGGGCAGTTTACTGCTGCAATGTTCTACGACATGGAATTGAGTGGTCTAGCGACACTAGTCAATAGCATTAACCTATTGGATGCGGGTTATCTGTTTATTGTCACTGAAGACGGTACAACCATTGCTCACCCTGACGTCAAAAATAATGGTGAGAAGCTAGAAAAATACCTACCGGGCGTCAAAATATCGCAAGGTAGTCAGCGCGTTGAGCTTGAAGGGGTTTCTTATCTCATTGATTTCGAATTAGTCCCTTCAGAAGGTTGGTATATCGGGGCGATTGTTGATGAGTCGATTGCGTTTGCTGCTATAGATAAGATGCGTAATAGCTCTATTCTGTATGTCATCATTGGTGCGGTTTTGAGTATTGTTGTTCTGACATTCTTGATTAAGGCATTAATGAAACCGCTAGGTGTGCTTAACGAAGCAATTGAAGATGTGGCTTCTGGCCAAGGTGACTTAACTAAACGTCTAGATACCAATACAGATAAAGAGTTTGCTACCTTAGCTGAAGGTTTTAATACCTTCACACAAACCTTACAACACCAGATTACTCAATCGAAAGCGATCGGGGCTGAAATTCTACGTGGTACAGAAATGACCGTTGTTGGCGCGCAAGAATCTGCAGAAGCGATGCGCAGTCAATTACATGAGTTAGAGCAATTAGCAACCGCTATGAACGAAATGGCCGTTACCGCGACAGAAGTGGCGAATAACGCGCAAGGAGCGGCATCAGCTGCGAAAGAAGCCGATGATGCAACACGTGATGGTTCTGGCATCGTGGGTGAAACAACCGCATCAATTGATGCGTTGGCAGCTCGTATTGATCAAGCGGTTGAAGAAGTGCAAGGGTTAGAGTCTGCTACCGCAAATATTGAGACCATTTTGAAGGTGATTAACGATATTGCCGATCAAACCAACTTGCTTGCACTGAACGCAGCGATAGAGGCAGCTCGAGCAGGGGAGTCAGGGCGTGGTTTTGCTGTTGTGGCTGATGAAGTTCGTACTCTTGCGCAGCGGACACAAGAATCAACCACTGAAATTCGCAGTATGATTGAGCAGCTTCAAGCAGGTGCAAGCTCGGTCTCTGCCGCTATGAATGAAAGTAAGAACACCACGGTTGATGCGGTAGATAAAGCTCAAGCCGCAAATGAGGCGCTAAAACGCATCAGTGAGTCGATTCAGGTGATCACGGATATGAATATGCAGATTGCCTCGGCTGCAGAAGAACAAAGCTTGGTCGCCGAAGAGATCAACAGTAATACTGTGAAGATTAAAGATCTGTCAACACAGGTGGCGGATGCAGCTGAAAGCTCAAGCGTTGCAATGCAAGTTCAAACAGAAAATGTGCGTGAACAAGATGCAATTTTGAATAAGTTTATTGTGTAATGATAAATACAAAGCGCCAGTCACTGACTGGCGCTTTTTTGTAGGAGGTTACCAAGTGTATTTATGCTTGGTTCAGGTAATTTAAAACGACTTCATGATGATCTTTGGTTTTAAATTTATTGAACACGTGTTCAATTACACCTTCTTCGTTGATCAGGAAGCTGATGCGGTGCAGGCCGTCGTACACTTTACCCATAAAGCGACACCCTTGGGAATATTCTAAGACCTAAATTTTGACGATTATTGATAAACTCTATTTTTAACAGTGAGTTAGGTTGGTAAATTTTCTTTTTGAACCTTAATTATAACAGTTGTCATAATTTTTTGTAAATCGGGCTTCTTTTGACACTTTTCCAAGCGCAAACTTGTCATAAAAAAACTTAGGCAGTGCTATGAGGTGAAGGTGATTGTCATTGCGACAGAATCGCTTGGTGATCACAATCCATACACTTATCACCAAACTCACTTTTGGACAAAATGAGATAGCTTAACACCTGCAATAAAGCATTTATGGGAGTGCTGTAGCAGAGCTTGCAATAGATATGGTTTTAGCACCTCTTGATAAGGCAACATACAAATTTTGGCTATTCATGTTACTAACATCAATGATTAAGCTGTGATCTGCTTCCAAGCCCTTAAGCAATAAAGTACTACCTATAGCCAAGTTTGGAATACGGGTATCACCTCGTTGACGTAGGCTTTCTCTGGCTCTTTCCATGCCCTGTTTGAAGCTCAAGGATGGCTCACAAACAACGCTATTTATGGCACTCTTTAATGCACTGAATGCAGCACGTCGATAAACTCTAATATTATCGTCAGTTTCAACAGTATTCATAATTGCTAGAAAGTTAGCTGCTGTTTTCGATTGAATAAATACGATTATTGCAGCTTCGGTTAGACTTGGTGCGTTCCTGTTTCTACCTGCTAATATTGTCCTTATTCTTGGAACCCAATGTGAACTTCCCATTCCAGTAGCCAGTGAGCCAAAAATATTGATTACGCAAGTCGCTAATTGCTCACCCAGTTCAACGTCTAGTCGCTCAGAAAAAGTAACTAAATCTCTTAAATCAACGGGTTCAACCACATCAATCCCGTTATTTTGGCTCGCATATAAATGTCGTGAATTTGCGTTGATTGAGTTACCAATAACTAGTAAAGAATCTTGGGGATAAGCGTTTCTAAGCTGGTATTGTGCCGTACTTTTCAGACGCATATTTTCTTGATGATTTTGACTCAGTTGAATATGCGATACTGAGTTAGGGCTATGTGTTAAATCAATATTGTTTCCGGCTGCCAACCTCCTACGGCATTCCAACACCCACTCACCCAGTTCTTGGTTTTGTGCATTTATCCAGCGCCAAGGTGTATTCAACTCGGTTAGCAGCGGGAAATAATTTAAGACCTCTGCTTGCCAACTGGGAATCTGTGTACCTCGAAAATTGAAAATCAACTGCATAGGATCCCCTAAAACTGTAGTTGGGATACACTGTGAAATAGAGCAAACAATATTGTGTTGCTCTTGGTTACAGTCTTGGTATTCATCAACAATCAGCCGTGAGTATGATGCTCTGATCACTTCATGCAGACTTCCAGTAGCCAAGTAGCTACTCACTGCATTTCTTAATTCAGGGTAATACGTTCGAGAGTTTTCAACGGGTGAGGCTATTTGACAATTTTGGCTAAAACTACTCGCGATTCTCACCGACCAGCCATCAATAGTCGACAATACATAGTTCTTTGCTGGAACATTTGCCCTAGTAAGTCTCTTTCGAAGAGCTGCAACGCCAGCAGTTGTGTGGGTTAAAACCAGGTATGGCTTAACAGGCGGAATCGCCAAAGCTTCAACTATTAATTGAGTTTTTCCGCATCCTGCTGGAGCTTCAATAGCTCCAATTTCATTTTCTAATATGATTTCTGCTGACACTTGTATTCCCTACTGTCGTGCCCACACAAGAAGGTTATCTAACACTTGAGTAAATTCAGGTTGTATGGATAGTTTGTTGGACCAAAGAACTGTTTCTGCAACATTTTCCATAGGCTCAATGTCTTTGAACCATTCTTTTTTCTTTGCTGCTAGACCAAGGTATAGTCGATGAGCATCATGAGGAGTCTGAGTACAAATTGAGAGGTTAAACTGATTTTCAGATGCATTTGTAATGTGTGCATTTACCGCGTTATTAGTTTTTCTCTCAACCGCAATATTTAACAATTGCGGAATTAGATTAAGGTAGCAATTATTAAATATTGCCTGCTCAGTAGCTTGGTTATCACCCCATTCAAACATAGGTATGCCCAGTTGTATTGCTTCGTTAATGGATGCTTCCTGCTGATCATTGATATCTGAATCTTTAAATATTGCAACAGGGTAACCTAACTCATTAAAGACCTTAGCTCGCTTAAACATATGACTACCGCCGCCATCTGCGTGCATAACACCAAGCGATTGGATGCTATGCTGCCCATGTACTTGCTCAACAGCATCAATACCATTTAAAAGTCCAATTTCTGTTTTTCCTTCGCAGACTATTACTTTATTACTCAAAAATGCCTCTGCACATACTCGCAAAGTTGATTGATGCTCGTCACTACCATTCATCGAATATATAAGGTGATTTGTTTGAGGTTGCCCAGCTACTGAAAACTTCCTCAGAATATGTAGCTGTGACGATTTTAATTCTCGGAGAACAAATGGGGAATGTGTTGTGATAAATACTTGTTGTATTGGTTGCTGTTCTTTTGCACCGATTTCTTTTAACAAACGACTGATTCTAAATGGCTCAAGGCCAAACTCTACCTCATCAATGATCAACAATTTTGAGGTGGAAACCAATTTTTGAATTCCCGCTAAAAGCAATCTAGTAGAGCCTGTACCCATTTGCCTAACTGGCGTTGCATTAGCATCATGTAAGCTCACTGCGCCATGCGAAACTGAAACGCTCGACACATCAAGTAAAGCTTGTAGCTCACCTAAATTTACGCCGAGTGAAGATGCTACACCTTGAACACTTGCGAGTGCATTGTTGAACCCATCCACATCTTGCTGTGCAAAGGCTTGTCTGGCATTGCGAGAAACTTCGGTGAGTACTTCACTTACATCAAATCTATCGTCTAATAACTTGTTTAGAAGTGAGTTACGCCCCCATGTAAAATGGCGCGAAGACCCTTCCCCTAATCTGGTGGGTGATATTAGCTCCCTGTGACTCCAAGGAAGCCTCTTCTCTAATCCTTCCTGAGCAGCGCGATGTGAATATAAGCCCCAGTCTGGGTCTAAACCTTTATCCACGACCAAACTAACTGTAATAACAGTTTCAGTGCCTGCCTGAGGTTCGTCGTAGAACTCCCGAGTAGCAAGGTTGTAGGAACGGAGGAAACTACCATAGCGCTCAATGCTCAGAAGTTCGTCATTTAAGCACCCTAAAGTGACATAAATTTCAATTCGATTATCAACATTGGCGTTATAAAAATCAGCATCTGTAAAACTGATATTTCGCCTAGCACCTAGACAAAAGTCAATTGCATCAAGGATGGAAGACTTTCCTGAGTCACCTGGACCAATGATGCAATTGACACCTTCTGTTGGATACCAGTCTAGAGATTGAATACCTCTAAAATTACGTATAGCGATGTGACGAATAATCGACATAAAACTTCCCAGCTCAAATTTCCTTTTTAATTACAGAAACATAACTTAATATGCATCAAAATGCAAAGTCCCCCCACTGAGACCGACGCTTCCGTTTTAAATGGCCCGCTACTATGTACGCTATTCCTTGTCAACTTATTTAGTGTCTAAATCCATCAACATTGGGATTAGTAAGTGCGTTTAAGCCTTTGTTGATAGCGGTTCAACTCGTAATGGGGTAGAAATGCTTCAGAGTGATTTTTGCAAGAACCTCTTGCAAAATTGAGGGGGGAGTTTGTGCAACAGCTTGTTGCATAAATTAATCTAATGATGGTTTCTTGCCTTCTAAACACGTTTTGGGGCAAAGGTGAGTTTGCTGTGAACTTTTCTGGCACACCTCTGGACACTATCTGCAATCGAAACAAACGGGGCGTCCACATATGGTAAAAAATGACATCCAACCACTAGTATTGCCTGTCTTTGTATTTCCCAAAAGCTTGAGTTAGTAGGTAGGAGTAATAACCGTAAATTTAACCTTATTTATGGTTGAATCTGAATTTCCCAGAAAACTGACATGAATTGCGGTAAGATTAACCGAAAATTTAATAAAATTTACGGTTGAATCAGGTGATTGGTTGTTAACGCTGGTATTTTTTCTCTAGCTCTTTCTCATATTCATCCATATGTTTCGAGAGCCAAATGTGAACTTTTTGCGCATAGAGAGCAAAAACACCAATGGCTAAACTCAATGCGAATACAACACTTAAAAACTACATCCTAGTCCTCCCATGGTTTACATAGCGCTAATTATTACTAGCAAACAATCCTATCAGTACATCTATTTTAGCTGTCTTCCATGAACCACTGCTCGTTTATAGCATTAACAAAAATACGATGCTTGGACTAGTTTTAGTGAAGCAAAGCCAGCTTGCTATTAATTGAAAAGATTATGCAACTAGCAAACGTCGAAACATTTCCGTGTTAAAGTTATCAGGCTACGTCATATGTCACCTATTGTGTAAATGTAGTTAGATTCGGAGGTACTTTAATGTTCAGTGCAGCTTATGAAATGCTCGGAGGTGAGAAGCGTAAAGCTCAGAGCGTAATTGATAGTCTAAAAATTATTCGTCAAGGGCTTCCTGTTGAAACGCTGGATAGAGGAATGTTAACTCTTGGTCTGACTAAGACAGATTACGCGAAAATTATTGGCGTTAATCTTCGTACTCTCCAGCGAAAAATGAAAGAGCCAAACGCAACGCTAAGCTCAACTGCCAGTGAACATGCTCTTATGCTTGCAGATATGGTCAAAGAAGCAGATGAGTATTTTGGTGATCGTGATGCGACATTACGCTGGTTAAATAAACCCAGTTTGGTGTTTGAAAACGAAACACCACTTTCACTCTGTGACACAAAAACCGGTATCATTATGGTGACAGAAGAGATCAATAAGTTGACGTACGGATATACGGCTTAACTGGAAACCTACCAATGGTCTGGTCACAAAGCCACTTTTCTGACGTAGCAGGGAAAGTTGGTCTGTTTGGTTCTGCGACATAGGTTCTTAGACACACTATGATTGGGTACAAGCGTGTTAGTTCCAGCTCATTTAGCGCATCTCTGCCTTACAAAGTAGGCTTCATCCGGAAAAAGATGGCCAATGACTCAACATATCAATCTGATTTTATGAGATAAAAGCATCTCAAGAAAAATCACCATACTTGATACGATTTAATGCATCTAAAACGCGCTTTAAATCACCTTTAAGCACAACTTCTAGCGGAGTTAGACCAGATAGCGCTGGAATTGCGGAAGTTAACCATTCTGATCTCAAACCAGAGTCCTCAAACACATCCTCCATTTGCTCTTTTAAAGTAGGGTGTTGTGAAAGAATATACTCTATAGACTTCGACTGGGTATCATCCTCAAGTTCAACTTTGCGTAAAGTCCATGAGCCATCGTTATTGTCGAGCCATTCGATTTGATCGCCTTCTTCCCATTGCAATTCTTCTTGCAGTATTTCTGGAATGTTCAAGAAAGCTTCACCATCACAGGTCTTCTCAATTTTAACTTTCATTGCTGCTTAGAACCTTATTCTATTCACATGGTGATTTATGACACGCTTACTCTAGTGTAGCAAAAACAGATTGCCATTAATTGGAACGAACATGCAACTAGCAAACTAAACATAAGTTACTTAAATTACACTTTTTAATAATTTCTTATACAGACACTTCAAAAGTGACTTATAATGAACTTATGTATTAAGGCGACCCCAGTAGTAACAAAAGTGCATTAAAAGGCATTTATGAAAAAAGGTAAGATGGTAAAGGCACAACCTATGCCTGATTTGAATACCGAGTTCAGTATGGAAACGCTGGGAGCCGCCATTCGCTCAAAGCGCACCGATAGAGGCTGGCGTATTGATGATCTCGCTTCAAAAGCCAATTTATCTCGTAGGACAATCATGAAGATTGAAAAAGGCGATACTAGCGTCACCTTTGCCAATGTACTCGTCCTCATGGATATCTTAGGGCTGTCGTTACGCCTTATCGACTTAAACCTATTTGTTCGTCCACACACCAAATAACCTACCAAGACGAAAACAACGTGATAAGCAATGAGGATGGTTGGTATGAGTAAGTTGCAACAATTAGACGTGTTTATCGGTACGAATACCAAAATTGGTCGTTTGATTCTTCCTGTCGGAACAGAAACAGAGTTCTCCACACATCCCTGTTGATGATCAGGCTTCGCCACGAAGTATCCAGAACTATCTCAGAAATCTACTTCCTAAAGGAGAAGCCTTTGAGGAGATAATACAAAACACCACTATTTCCAAAAGCAATACGTTTGGGCTAATTCGTAAGCTTGGTGCGGAAACATCTGGCGCATTATCTTTTCGAGTCCCAAACTCAGAACCTGAGGAAACCAGCTTTAGAGCTGTCCCTGATGATGAGCTCATAGAACGACTAGAGCGAAATTTAGCCCCATTAGTTTATTGGGACGGTAAGGTTCGCCTTTCAGTTGCTGGTGTTCAAAACAAATTAAACTTACTTAAGCGCGGTGATGAATGGGGATTTGGTGAAGGAAAATTAAGTTCGAACTACATTCTGAAGTTTGAAAGCGGTAAAGCACCGTGTATTGCTGTGAATGGGTTCTTTTGCATGACATCAGCTAAGCTAGCAGGTTTGGACGTCGCTAATGTTGAGTTAACCCGTATTGGGAAGACTAGGACACTGAGCATAGAGCGGTTCGATCGTGCCTATATCGAGGCTCGTGATGTCGTTCAACGAAAACATGTTATTGCCTATTGACAGGCAGAAGGCTCATATGTGTTGCAGCTTTGGTTGGTGAAATATTCGGGTTAGTGAAGAAGCTAAGATGGACGTGTTCAAATACATCGAGACAAGTTAAAACACTATCCGGAATTAATTGATTTCTTCAAGTTGACATGATACACTCGGCAGTGATTGGTAATTAGTTAGGTTTAACGTCCCTCCCTCATACCTAAACATTCTATAAGTCAACAGATAAGGATATCGGAACGGAATCTCTATGAGTCTTATTTCTTAAGGGAATGTGTAATTGTTGGAAATTGAAAAAATTATTGAATACCTATCCGAAAATCGATCAATTTCGGTACGTGACAAGTTGCGGTCAAAAAAGAACACTGACTTACCGTTGATACAGCCACGCTCTGGTGTGGGTAGTTTCGACAAGATGTTCAAGATGCTTAAGTCTTTTGAGCAAAGCGGTATACCAGATATTTTAACGCTGACAATCGATAGCTATACCCGATTGGGACACTTTGACAAAGCATCAGCCTTAAAACATTCTGATTTACTTAATGGATTTCCCTTAGTGTCGCATGGATATGTTCGATGTAGGCAGTTAAGTAATGAGCTGAAATCGCCACTACAAGTTCGTCATGGATCACCTATTAGCGAGAGACTCTTTTTACACTCAATGGCCGCGGGAATAACAGCTTTTGAAGGGGGCGGAATTTCTTACAATTTGCCTTACTCTAAAAACCACTCTTTAGAGGACTCGTTACAATCATGGAAGAGGATTGATAGCTGGTGCGGAATGGCTGCCGCTAAGGGTATTTTCATAGATAGAGAGCTATTTGGCACTCTGACTGCTGTGTTAGTTCCACCATCGCTATCGATAAGCATCTCTGTACTGGAAGGATTGCTTGCTATAAGTCAAGGGGTCAAATGTTTATCAATCGCCTACCCTGAAACTGGCAACGAAAGTCAAGATATAGCTTCACTGATGTCTATCAAAGACATTATGCGCAAGTACACTGCTGAAATGTTTGGCAATGAGGTAGCCGAGTCCATTGAGATATATTCCGTTCTACACCAGTTCATGGGACCTTTCCCTTCCAATCCTATTGCCGCTACTGAGCTGATCAAACAGGGAGCTAGGATAGCACGCCTAGGTTTTGCCGATAAGATTATTGTAAAAACCTATAACGAAGCAGTGTGTATTCCTTCTGTGGAGGACAATATTTCGAGCATGAAGATTGTTCAAGAGGAAATGCTTCTTTGTGAGTTGACGAGAAATAACAGTCTAGATATTACGTTCGAGCAAGAGTTAATAGTGAAAGAGGTTGATGAGTTATTAGCACCTGTATTAACAAATAAAGAAGGCTTAATAGATAGCATAGTTAAAGCTTTTGAAATAGGGCTTTTAGATGTTCCTTTTGCACCAAGTATTTATGCCAAAGGCAAGATATTGCCAGCAAGAGATAGTGGGGGGGCTATTAGGTACTTAGATAAAGGTGGTCTCTCTTTATCGCGTGAAACGATGCAAATGAACCATAATTTGATTGGCTCGAAGCGAGATTTGCATTGGAAAGAGCGGTTATATAACGACATTTTCTATTTCTCAGACCACAAGCCAAAGCACACCAATAATGCTTCATATCGAAACAAAAGCGTTAGGGTGTATCAATCAAGTGATATTAAGCGCACAGCAATACTGATGGGAGCTGAAAGTGATGCACACGCAGTGGCAAACTATGTTGTAGAAAAAGTTCTTATTGAGCATAAATTCAAGGTGACTAATTTAGGAGTTTGTACATCCCTACAGGAGCTAAATTCAGCGCTGGATAAGGAGGACGATCTATCCATAATTGTCATTGGTTCGACAAATGGTCACGCACTTTCAGACATGGAAGGTTTGCAAAGTATTCTTACCTCTAAAAATATTACCTGTCCAATTGTTTTGGGCGGTAGACTTAGCATTGATGGTTCATCAGAAGAGTCAACTAGACGAGAGCTTGCAAGCCACGGTATAACAGATTATTTTGATAGTATTGAAAGCTTTGACAGTTTCCTTCATCAATATTTCAAAGCCTCAAAAACTGTTGCTTAGGTAAATATTTATGTTTAAGTTACTTTTCAGTCAAAATCCTTTGACAGCAAGGCTGTTTCTGTTTCTAGTATTTCCTTTGGTCTTAGTATCCGCCAGTTTATTAAATGCGTATCTTAATTACTATTCCTTACAATCAAAGGAGATTATATCTAGCTACGGTAGTGCCACTATTTTTATCGAAAATGATATTCCTAATGTAGTGTCCGAGAATGACTTAGCTGCTTTTTTTGCATTAGGATATGTCCATGCAAATGATCGCTTTTGGCAGATGGATTCTACAAGGCGAATTGCAAAAGGTCGGGTTAGTGAAATTATTGGAGTATCAGGTTTACAGAATGATATTTTCTTTCGCAGCTTAAACCTAAAAGAGGTAGTAGAACGGACATGGGAATTAATTGACCATGATACGAAGTTAATAATTAAGTCGTATGTCCAAGGAGTTAACTCCCGACTAAATGAAGGAAAATATAAACCACTACCATTTTACCTTTTTGGTGAAACCCCGGAGCCTTGGACTGAATATGATACCTTACTAACGCAGAAAGTTTTAGCCTATAGCCTTAGTGGAAATTTTGTTAAAGAGCTGGAATATCTAGATCTTGCTAAGGTAAAAGGACCTAGTTTCTTCTTAAAATATCTAGGCTATGAACTATCGAAAGAAGAACAAAAAAAGCTACGAGACCAAGTATACAAAAGTTATAATTACGAAAACACAATAACTCAATTTTCCGACCAAGATATTATTACTTCAGGGAGTATAGGTAGTAATGCTTGGGTGGTCTCAGGCCAGCACACAGAGACAGGGTACCCGTTGTTAAGTGGGGATCCGCACTTGACTTTGACAGAGCCAAGCCAATGGTATGTTGCGAAGGTTGAGGCTGGAAAATACAACATGCAAGGCGCTACAATACCAGGAATACCTGCAGTTATTTTCGGAAAGAACCAGAAAATTTCTTGGTCTGGTACTAGTTTCATGGCTGATGTAGTTGACTACATAGAACTTTCAGAAACAAATGTCGACAAAGAGCAGCTAAAAACAACCGTTGAAGAAATACGTGTTCGTGCCGATTTTCCATCACTACTAAGAGCACCTATTAAGCCAATACAGATTGAAATATCGAGCTATAGAGGCAGTCCTATCCCTTTTTTGCTAGAAGGTCCGAATAGCTTTCCATTGTATGCGGTGAAGTGGACGGGACTCACTAAGAATGACCAATCTATATCCGCCTGGCTTGAAATCAATCGGTCAGAGAATTGGGATGATTTTAGAATGGCTCTTTCTAGAATATCCGCTCCAGTGCTAAATTTTTTATACGCTGATACTGCCGGAAACATTGGCTCTCAGGTGGCAGGCCTCATCCCGAAAAGGAAATCAATACAAGGGATTTTGCCAAGTCCTAATTTCTACGACGAACATTGGGCAGAATTTATTGATTTTTCTCATCTACCAAGACAGTTCAATCCCGAAGAGGGGTATATTGTATCAGCCAACGAAGAGTTGAAAATGCCAGACGATTTGAACGCGGGCTGGGATTGGGCTGAAGATTATAGGCGAAATCGTATAGCAGCACTAATTGAAACTCAAATATTAAAAGCTGAACAGGGCATCTCAGTTAATACTTTTTTACAAATGCAAAGCGATACTGTCGATGAGTACGCGCTAACAATCACTGAGAGTCTTAAAAAATACCTACAGAAGACTGATCTAAGTAATGAAATTCAATCCCAACTTATAAACTGGGATGGTTCTTACGATAAAAATAGCCTTTCTGCATCTGTTTTCGAAATGTTTTTGTTCCATTTAAAAAAGAATGCGCTTTCCGATGAATTTGAAGGGTACTGGACAAATCGAGGACTTTTAGATGGCCTTCAAAAGTATGTTTATAGGCCAAATCATAAGATCGTAAAAGAGATTACCGCTGGAAAAAATGTTGACTGGTGTAATGATATAAGAACTATCGAGGAAGAGACTTGCGAGAGCATTATCATCAAATCATTAAATGACTCCATTATCGAACTAGAGCTGTTGACAGGTTCAAAAGAACCGCAAAAGTGGGAGTGGGGTGAATTATCTAGCCGTGTTTACTCAAATCAACTTTTTTGCTCCTCAAATGTAAATAGTTTCACTACCAAAAAATTCTTATGCGATGTTTATAGCGTTGAGACGCCCGGAGAGGGGTCTATCAACTCAATTAATGTTGGTTTTCCTATTCACAAGGAAAATAGTGGATTTGAACAAGTTGTTGGGGCGACGTATAGACAAGTCATCGATTTATCACCAGTAAAGAATTCAATCTACTTTCTTCCAACGAAACGAAATGAAAATCTCTTCTTTGAATGAAAGTTGAGGTTTCCGAATCAGGCATTAGAAAATCGCTATGTTATTGAACATTCTGAGTAAAGACAGTCCTAATAAGGTCTTTATATCATTGATACTAGGCTCGATATCAGGGTTGTTGTACGGATCCCTGATACCGATTGTAATGTTGAGTCTTCCATTTGAAAAGCACAGATTGATTGACACGCTGCAAGATCCAAATTTACAGACAGCGATTGGAGTGGTATCAAACTATCAGTTTGCTATCGTTTTTGTATTAGTTTGTCTATTGATAATGTTTTTTAAGTACTTGTCACAGGTACTTATTACGAGTGCATCCATAGCTAGTTCAAAATCCCTAAGATCATTGATTTTTGAAAGGTTGTCTAGGGTAGACGTAGTAGAATTCGAAAAGATTGACAAAAACTCTCTTAACAATTCTCTGTCCGTTGATATTCAAGCATTTCTAGATGGTGCACGATTTTTTCCTGATCTAATAATAAATACCATCACAAGTTTAGGAGTGCTTGCCTATATATATTACCTTAACAACTTAGCGTGCCTAGTTATTCTGTTTATCATTTTCCTAGGAGTAACTATTTACCAAATGCCGATATTGATTGGGCATCGATATTTGAGAAAGTCTCGAGAATCTTTCAACGTTCTTATGACTCACATATCAGACCTTATACATGGCTACAAAGAGTTAAAGCATGATCACAAGCACAAGGACGAAATACTGTGCAGAGATATTGAGAAAGCTCAGACTAGGATGATGAAAGACGAGACAATAGGAGCGAAGTATATCATTGGTGCTTTGTCATTCGGCGATCTTTTATCATTCTTTGTAATTGGATTTATTTGTTATGTTTTCATTAGTAGTAATCCGATACCAATTGAGGATTTGCTTGGGATATTCTTAGCTCTAATTTTTCTAGTGAACCCAATGGCAAGGTTACTCAACTCAATCCCTTACATTGGCAAGGCAAATATTGCAATTGCCTCAATATACGAGTCTGCAAACCAAATAAAGTTAGAGGCAATTAAACGAAATCAAACTATGACAGAAAATGTGATTCATATCCTAAAGACAATTGAACTTAGCGATGTAGGATATAGCTATGAACAGAACTCAAGTGATCGAATTTTTAGCCTAAAAGATATAAATATTCAGTTGGAGTCTGGAAAGATTAATTTCCTGATAGGTGCCAATGGTTCAGGAAAATCAACTTTAGGAAAGATATTGTCACTTTTATATAGACCTAGCAGCGGATCGGTAAAGTTAAATGGGTTGCTGGTTGATGAGGAAAACATAAACGACTTCAGGTCGTCTATAAGATGCATTCACTTCAGGTTTCACATAATAGAAAGCAGTTGCCATAAGTTGATAGAAAACGACAATCCGTTTATAAATAAAATGCTTGAGCGCTTAGAGCTGAAGCAATTTATTAGTTCGAGTGGGGAACTGCTAGTGCACTCGATGTCAGATGGCCAGCGACGAAGAGCTGCATTAATTCTTATGCTCATAGACGATCCATCGTTTATGTTATTTGATGAATGGGCAGCAGACCAAGATCCATCCTTTAGGGAGATTTTCTATACAGAAATTCTTCCGGAACTAAGTAAACGCAATAAAATGATTCTTGTAGTAAGCCATGACCATAGCTATTTCGATTTCGCTGATAAAGTGTTCGTCGTAGAAGATGGCAGGGTTTCTGAAAGATACTGATAGGTAGCTATAACATGAGTTTGAGTAACAATGATTTTAACTTAATAGACATACAAAAGGATATCTGGTTTGACCAAAAAATTGATAGTAAGTCTTCTAAGTATAATATTGGTGGATTCGTAAAATTTGATTCCCAAGTCGATCTCGCCCTACTAGAACAATGTATCATTACGTTTGTTGGCTCTCATTCTATCTATCAAAAGTCTTTTTACGAGGATGCTACTGGCGTTCCTATGGTGAAAGACCTCCCCCCGAAACGTTTTACAATAGAACAACTAAATCTAAAGAATGAAGATAATGCAGTTTCTTGGATGTCTAGCCAAATGGATATCCCCATTTCGTTATCAAGTGATGTACTCTTTAAACACGCATTTATTGTACTAGATGATGGAACAACTTATTGGTTTTGCAAGCACCACCATTTGATTGCTGATGGATGGAGCTTCTTGCTCTTAACTCGTCAGGTGGGAGAGCTATATAATGGTAAACTCAAAATCAACGGGTCAGACTATTTTGAATATATTCTGGATAAGCAAAAGTACCTAAATTCCGATCGGTATGTTAAAGACGCCGATTATTGGAAGAACTATTTAACAACAATGCCGGAGTCAGCATTCAGTTTAAAGTCTAACGGCATCGGAAAAAACAACCACAGCACATTTTGGCTAGAAAAACACAATATTGAAAAAATTAGACACTTTTGTGAAGCGTATAAAGTATCTGAGACACACCTTTTTTCGGCCATTGTTTATTCAATAATAAGCAGATTTTATTGGGTCGACGAGGTTTCTATTGGATACCCAGTTCAAAATAGAACGAAAAAGTCGCATAAAGGTATCGTAGGCCCATTTGTTGGGATGATCCCTCACATAGTTGCAGGTTGCAGCGGTTCAAAAATTGGTGATTTAGCCGGAAACATAAAGTCGTGTCTTCGGACTCATTATAGGCATCAGCAAATTCCTTTTACAGACATTGCAAGTACCTCTGATTGTCAACGAAGTGGGCTCGAAATCGTTGACTGTATTATTAATTATGTACCTCATAATCATAGCCAATTTTTTGGACAAGCCAATTCAAATACATATTCAATTGCCAATCCTCATTCGACCGTACCTTTGTCTGTCTCAATATGGGATTTTGGGAATCACAATGGCATGCAATTTGATATTGTAACAAATAGTTCATTCGTTAGCGATTTAGAACATAAATCTATTAGTGATGCAATCTCAGTAGCTATATCAGATCTGAAGATTGAAACAAAAGTCGCAGGCTTAAAGTTAGTTTCAGACGATGTTCTTCATACTGTATTAACAAAGGCTAAAGGATCTAAGCTTGAGAATACTATTGATGTCGTAGATCGATTCATTTCCGTAAGGAGCTCCTTTAAGTCTGAATTGGCAGTTGTCGACAATGCCGCTAGTTGCAGTTTAACCTACGATGACCTTGATAGACGTTCTTCGGAAATTGCTGTAACTCTGATTGAGAAGCACGGTCCTGGCAATCACTATATAGGGGTGTGTTTTGAGAATAAGTGTGAGTTAATCGTTGCTATACTTGGTGTACTAAAGGCTGGTTACGCATACGTTCCATTTGATCCAGAGGCTCCGTTAAACCGACTGATTTATATTTCAAAAGATGCCAGAATCGTCGAGATTTTGAGCGATCTCTCTACTCTAGGTGGAATAGAACCAAGCCTTTTCAGGAAGAAATACCTTAACATTAAGGATAACTGCCAGGTACGAAAAGAGGAGGATATAGCCTACGTTATCTACACATCTGGTAGTACAGGTGTACCCAAAGGTGTGAAAGTAAGTCGCTCTAATCTTTCAGGTATGATTAAAGGGTTCGATGATTCTTTTCCAGCTAATGTACGCTCCGGACTTTCATTATCTCCATATTTCTTTGATGTCTCAGTATGGGAAATGTTTTCGTTACTATCTATCGGTGGCACAGTTCATTTTCTTGCAAAAGAAAATGCCCTCAGAGCTGAATCCTTAGTCGCACACATAGCAACGAACCATATATCTCAGATTTACATTCCTCCAAATCTACTAAGTGAATTTGTCGTTGCTGCTGAGAAGTTGTGTACACCGCTTACCTTGAGCCGAATCTTAATTGGAGTAGAACCAATTTCTCATGGTCTAGTTGAAAGACTGTTTAAATTGAAACCAGATCTAGTTGTTGTTAATGGCTATGGCCCAACTGAAGCAACAATTTGCTCAACTTACTATAGATGTAACAGTGAGCCCACAGATTTGCCATTCATACCAATAGGCACTGCCGTTCCTGGAAGCTCAGTACTTCTTGTAGATCGTGACCAAAATATTGTCCCATTTGGTATCAGGGGCGAGATTGTAGTTGTGGGCGCTGGTGTATCTGAAGGTTACGTTACACCAGACCATGGAAATTCTAACAGATTTGGTACTGACATTAATGAATTCATTGAAGGTAGGTTCTATAAAACCGGTGACCTAGCAGAAATGCTTGAAGATGGAAATCTTTATTTCAATGGTAGAAAAGACTCTCAGGTCAAAATTAATGGCTTTAGAGTCGACACCTTGGAGATAGACAGCGTAATTAGGAACTTGGATCGTGTTGATGATCTACGAGTTGTTGTTAATACCAATTCAGAAACACCTTTCATAGAAGTTTTCTTGGTGAGCCATACATCTTTTGACATGCGCGATATTGAAGAGGCATGTCTCATCAACCTGCCTGTATATATGCAACCAAGTAAATATACAATAATTGATGAATTTCCGCTGACGCCAAATGGAAAACTTGACAAAAGTAGACTCCTCGAACTTTCCACTTCAGAAATAAAACAAACTTCTGAGTTTAATGATATAGAGAATGTTGTAAAAACAGTTTGGGAGGAAGTTCTTGATACAAACATCCCAAATAAGTATATCGATTTTTTTGCCTTAGGTGGCTCTTCCCTAAAAGCGGCAAATGCATTGAGTATCCTCAAAGATAGGCATAGGCTATCGACTGAATTTAGCAAGGCATTCAAGTATAGGACAATAGAAAAATTCTCTACTCAACTTCAGAAAATTGATGGTTTGGATACTATAGAAGGCAATGAAAGCGGAGAATCGACGTTATCACTGTCGCAACAACGGCTATGGTTTTTATCACAACTAGATAAAGCTTCCACGGCATATAATATGCATATTCCATTAACTGTGAGTGGAGATATTGACGAAATTGTGCTCGGTCAATCCTTAAGAGCATTAACCCAAAAACACTCCCAGCTAAGAAGCGTATTTAAGTCAGACAATGAGTTTCCGAATTTGCACGTCATGGAACCTTTTGATCCGCTGATTGTTAAAGTTTTTAAGGATACTCTATTTCATAAACAATGTAACAAGATCCTTAAAGAGCTTTCAACAAGAGAGTTTGACTTAGAGAATGGGCCGCTCTTCGAGGTTTACTTGTTTAAAAAGGAATCACGAGCAGAGTCCATAATTCTCTTGTGTATGCATCATATTATCAGTGATGGTTGGTCTATTGGATTGTTACTTAAGGACCTCTCCACACTCTATAACTCGCTTATGAAAGGCGACAAAGTTCATGATATAGAACCAAAAATCAACTACTTGAACTTCTCCGACTGGCAGCGGAGCGCTATAACAGATGAGGTTATAAATAAGAAGGCAGATATTTGGAAAGCTCAATTAGGGCAGTTTCCTGAGCTATCTACTTTTTATACTGATAGAGTTCGGCCAGCTAAGCAAAGCATGAACGGACGAGTATATTTCTCAAGATTTGATAAAGAGCTTAGTTCTAGATTGAATAAGCTTGCGATAGATTTTGAGTCCACACCTTTCGTTTTGTTGCTTAGCGCATTCTCTGTATTGCTCACAAAACATAATGGGCAGTCTGAAAATATCATTGGTACGCCTGTTGCAAATCGAAGCCAACATAGATGGGAGGAGGTTTTTGGATTTTTTGTAAACACACTACCCATTAAAGCTTCAGTTGACTCAACTGTCAGCTTCCAGAAATATGTCGAAGAGCTGAGTTTAGTTGCTTATAGCTCGTTCGACCATCAAGATGTTCCATTCGATTTCGTTGTTGAAAAAATCAATCCAACTCGTAATGTCAGCTATAGCCCTATTTTTCAAGTAATGTTCATTCTTCAGGACGGAAGTTCTCTAAAGTGTGATTTCGGAGGTAGGGCAGCTAATTACTATCAGAATCCATATAGACAGTCTAAGTTTGACTTGACGTTAAGCCTTACGGAAATAAACGGAGAGTATTTATTAGATTGGGAGTACGCGACGGATTTATTTGACGAAGCAACGATTCGTCGACTTGATCAGCAATTCGGCATATTGCTCGATCAATTGCTGCTTAATCCAGAAGCTAAATTGGGGGATGTTCAGTTTTTCTCTGAAGATGATCGTAAGTTATTGGAATATGTTAATGGTACGGAATTTGATTTGGACCTGGATTCAACTATTCTTACAGGTTTTTCAGATTCTGTTGCCTCCCATGGAAATGCAGTAGCCGTTGCTGTGGATGGAGAGTCGATTACGTACTCAGACTTAGATCGTCGATCAAGTCAGCTAGCTGCATATTTGGTCGAGTCAGGCCTCACCAAAGCTTCTGTAGTAGCTTTATGTTTAAATCGTTCAATTGAAATGGTTGTAGCCATACTGGCCATTGTTAAATCAGGATCAACTTATTTACCGCTGGATCCTGATTTCCCTACAGATCGGTTACGTTACATGTTAAATGACTCTAAGGCGGCATGTGTTTTAACCTCAGAGGTCTTAAGAGCGAATTTATTCACTGACGCGCATAATGTCTTGTTAGTTAATGATGCCTTAGAACGATCATCGGAATATTCGATCGAAGAGATTAACAGCCTTCCAGCTTCAGGTGATTTAGCTTATCTAATATATACATCAGGCTCTACGGGTAACCCGAAAGGCGTTATGGTATCCCATAGAGCTTTAAACAACTTCTTGTGCTATATGAAGGAAAAGCTTGGTATCGATGCAGATCACAAGATGCTCGCGGTCACGACGATTTCCTTTGATATCTCTTTGCTAGAACTTCTCCTACCGTTGATATCCGGCGCATGCTTATGTTTAGCGAAAAAACACGAAGTTGTTAACCCTGATGACCTCGAACGAATCATTGACGACGCTTCAATTAATTTTATGCAGGCGACACCGTCAACGTGGAAAATGCTACTTCAGAATGACTGGAAACCTTCAAATACTTTTAAAGCACTTTGTGGTGGAGAACCACTACCTTTGGATGTAGCGGAGTCACTGTCTCAATATTGCAAAGAGCTATGGAACGTATATGGTCCAACCGAGGCTACGATATGGGCGACTATGAAGAAAGTGGATCCAGCTAACATACGTACAAATAACATAGGTACCCCCCTCGGAAATACCAAAATACATGTTTTAAATGAACGATTAACTGAAGTTCCAGTAGGTATTGTCGGAGAGCTGTGTATCTCGGGTGAGGCTTTGGCGGAAGGCTACCTCAACCAAGAAGAGTTGACGTCTAGTAAGTTCATAAACGTCGAATTGAGTGGCAAAAAGACGAGAGTCTATAAAACAGGTGACTTAGCAAGATGGACATTAGATGGAGAGCTTGAATGCTTAGGCAGAAATGATGATCAGGTTAAGGTGCGTGGGTACCGAATTGAGTTAGGTGAAATTGAGTCTGTATTGAATGCTCATGAGTTAGTAAAGGAGAGCGCAGTCGTAGTTCAAGGCGAGGGCGATAGAAAGTCTATTGCTGCATTTGTAGTACCGAGTGAAGATGGACATACGAACGAGTCAACAAACGGTAATTTATGGCAGTCCGTTTGGGATGACAGTTATAAGGAAGCTCTAATAGAAGTCGATTCCTTTACTAATATTAGTGGCTGGAAAAGTAGTTACACTGGCGAAATGTTGCCTACTTCCGTAATGGTAGATTGGCTACTAAACACCGTGAACATGCTCAAGCCTTATGTGAGTTCAGCTGTGCTTGAAATTGGGTGTGGTACCGGCATGTTGCTCTTTAAATTATTACCTCAAACCGATTCCTACACAGGTTTGGACTATTCACAGTCTGCTTTAGAATATATTGAAGCGGAATTGGGGCAAGTCGATTGTCGGAGTCGTGTTGAACTGCACAATATGCCTGCGGACCGCATTGACGAGCTTGGAGTAAGTCGATTCAACACAATTATTCTAAACTCGGTTGCCCAGTATTTTCCGAACTTTCAGTACCTTAGCTCTATAATACAGAAAGCAATAAACACTGCCAAAAAGGGCGGAAAAATTATTATCGGTGACTCACGAAATTACGAATGGTCTCTGCAATTTTACATCAGCTTAGTTCAAGTTGAAGATCTAAAATCTTTGGAAGAAAAGCAGGAAAGACTTAGAAAACTTATAGATGAAGAGCGAGAGCTACTCTATTCTCCAGAAGCACTCAGTAAGGTCATCAACAAATCTGATCGCGTTTCTCATATAGAATTTTTGTTAAAGACATCGACCTTTGAAAATGAAATGACAAACTTTAGATATGATACAGTTGTTCATCTGGACAAGGCAGCTTTTTATGTGGGAGAAAAATCAACATGTTTATGGGACAAGGACATTGGGAACGAGCAGTTCGACTTAGATAGTTCTGATGGCGTTAAGATAGTTACCAATGTTCCCAACGGATACGTATCCAGTTTCCCTAATTCATTTTCAGTTGATGCTACTATCTATTCGACACCTGGAGACATTGCTCTTTATATTAGTGACAAAGGAAACTTTTCAAAAATACTATACGAATCTGCCGAAAGAGCTACGGTAATTGTGAGCGGTAAACCTTTAGATGATGTTGTGTTCCCTGAACTACGACCTACGTTTGAAGCAAAAACTGACCAATACAATCAGCCTTATCAAGATATAGATTTCTCATTATCAAGGGAGGGAATTTTAGAATGGTTAAGGGTTTCACTTCCACAATATATGGTACCATCTCGAATCGAATTTATTAGTGACATTCCACTAACTCCCAACAAAAAGGTTGATAAAAAGTCATTGGTAGAGAAGGGGGCTAGTGTTAAGGAATACCAAGAGGTACTCAGTCTAACTCTTACACAATCTAAGCTGTTTGAGATATGGAACTCTCTATTGCCTTCAATGGTTAGCTCAATAGAAATAAGCTTTTTTGAGAGTGGCGGTCATTCACTGTCAGCTATGTTGTTGACCAATAGGATTAGAAAAGAATTCTCTATCGACATTAGCGTCGGTAAGATTTTTGAATACCCATCAATTGCTAGCCAATCTTCTTGGATTGATGATCAGCTAAACCAATCTTTACCTTTGCTTAATCATAACATCGACTATTCTACCCTCTCCTTATCTCAACAAAATATATGGTTGCTTGACGACTTTGAGAATACAGAAAATTCATACAATATGTCTGCATTGCTCCATATACGCGGGATAGTCAATATTCAGAAGCTTGAAAGTGCACTGATGTTTATAGTGAAAAAACGAAAGGCGCTTAGAGCAACTATACGAAGTGAAAATTCTATACCTAAGTACAGCTTTGTAGAGCCATATAATCCACTTAGAATAAGCGATGTAAACTTACCTTACACTAGTGTTGAGGATGCCCAAAAGCTCTCCGAAGTTTCTGACGCCATGAATCATCAGTTTGTACTTTCAGAGGGACCGTTATTTAGAGTAGATTTAGTAACTTTCTTGAATGATGAAAGCCTACTAATCGTCAATGTTCACCACATAATTTCAGATGGATGGTCAGTCAACCTACTCATATCTGAACTTGAAAGCCTCTACAACATTACAGCGGACAGCGAATCTTATGTCGAAGATGAAGAATTCTTGAGGTTCAATCACTCTCAAAACCAATGGCTGGGTTCCGTTAGATCAAATGAAACAATCAAGTTTTGGGTAGAAGCACTAAAATCCGCTCCGACACTGACAACATTCCCGCCTACATTCGTACGACCGGATATTAGGGAATCCAAGGGTTCAAGGTTTACTCTTAAAATAGAAAAGGGTTTAGCTGAGTCGATTGAAAAACTATGCGGTGATCTTAAAGTAACCCCATTTATGTTCTTTTTGTCCGCGTTAAATATTTTGCTCTATAGACACACTCTCCAGCGATCGCAGGTTATAGGCTCACCTATTGCAAATCGTAATATGGCTGAGTCAGAACACGCTGTAGGTATGTTTGTAAATCTGTTGCCATATGCAATTGAGGTTCATCCAGATTCGAGCTGGATAGAGGTATTAGAAAATTCAAAAAAAGTATCTAGCATAGTGCTAGAGAATCAAGAGTTACCTTTTGAAAAGATTTTGGAAGTAACGAGGCCGACTAGATCACTGGCATTTAGCCCAATAGTTCAAACCGTCCTATCATTTTTCCCCGGTGGACGGAGTAATCTGCAGCTTGAGGGATTGCAGACAGAGCTTGTTCGCCCAAGTGAACTTAAAATCAAATTTGATAATCACATTAGCATTTCTAAGTTAGATAGCACCCAAGAATATGAGATAGATTGGCAATTTAATAGTTCATTGTATTCAGAGCAATATATTCAGTCATTAGGTAAGCAATTTGTGGCAT
This sequence comes from Vibrio sp. TRT 17S01, assembly GCF_050113695.1. Taxonomy (NCBI): domain Bacteria; kingdom Pseudomonadati; phylum Pseudomonadota; class Gammaproteobacteria; order Vibrionales; family Vibrionaceae; genus Vibrio; species Vibrio sp. TRT 17S01. The sequence continues at coordinate 44,019 of NZ_JBNJOG010000001.1, forward strand.
TGTGTCGTTCCGTGACAGATGACCCACATCAAAAAGTAGAATCAATTTCCTTCCTTACAAGTAGAGATCTTGCGATTTATAGAAAGCGGCACAATTTAAATCGAATTGGCAAAGCACCTTTGAATACTGTGGTCGACGGATTTGTCAAAATGGCTAGGGAAGTACCTGATAGTATAGCAGTGGTATGCGAAGACCGAAAACTAACTTATAGCGATCTCTACAGTTCTGCTGCTAGAGTTGCAAAGCATTTAAAGTCAGGCCTTGGTAATTCGAAAAATGTCGTTGCAATTCATTTAGATAGGTCATTGGAATCTATAGTTGGCCTGTGGGGTGTTTTGTTGTCTGAAAATGCTTATATGGGCATAGACGTAGACTTCCCGAAAGCAAGAATAGAGAGAATGCTCAAGGTCGTTGAGCCAGACTTTATTCTCACGTCAATAGAATATAAGGAGCTTTATAAAGCATTTAATAAGCCAATTGCCATCGTTGAAGACATAATGTTTGATGAAACTTTAACACTTGATGAAATTAACTACAGCATAGATGTTAACGATCCTGCCTATATCATTTTCACTTCCGGATCAACAGGCCTACCAAAAGCTGTCGAAGTTCAGCATGGAGCAATCTCAAATTATACTAAAGCTATAAAGACAAATAACTATGAACACGTTGGCAACTACGGGTTAGTCACAACTATTGCTACTGATATGTGCAAAACATTTATCTTTTCCGCGTTAACTAGTGGGAGTACTTTACACGTATTAAGCAAGTCCATAATAACAGATCCATTTAGACTTAAGGTTTACCTCAACGATAACCGGATTGATTATCTAAAGACTGTTCCTTCACATATGTCTGCTCTGGTTGAAACCAAAGGCCTTTTAGCCAAGTGTAAACACCTCATGCTGGGAGGAGAACCCCTCTCAAAGTCGCTAGTGAGAAAACTCAAATCTGACTACAAGAACCTATCAATACTGAATCACTATGGACCTACAGAAACAACCGTTGGAATGCTAACGCTTAATGTTGACTCTATGGACGAAAGAGAGATTTCAAGTAGCTATCCATTGGGATCGACGATTAATGGAATGAGCAGTGTCATTCTTGGTGAAAAGAAAGAGATTTTACCAGTAGGAGTAATAGGTGAAATCTATATAGCCGGACATGGCGTTTCCCTTGGGTACAGAAATAATACGAAGGCCACCAACGACAGTTTCATGGAGATTACAGTAGACTGTAATCGAATGCGTTATTACCGTTCCGGTGATGTAGGACGCTTGAGATCGGATGGATTAATTGAAACGTTGGGAAGAGTAGATCAACAGACAAAGATTAGAGGATACCGTATAGATCTCAATGATATAGAAAGTGAATGTGAACGTCTTCCTGGGGTGGAAAGAGCAATTGCAAAAATAACTGAACATAAAGACATTGAGTTGTATATCTTACCTGGCAAAGAAAAATTGGTGATAAGTTCGGTAGTCAGTTTGATGAAGAAGAAACTCCCGGCTCATATGGTACCGTCATCCGTCACGGCATTAGATACTATTCCGCTAACGCATAACGGGAAAGTTGATAAGAGCAAGTTAAAACCAGTATCTTCAAAAATCGATTCAAAAACATATGAGTACGCCACAGCAACAGAGAAAAAGCTCGCAGAAATATGGAGTTCCTTATTGAAAAGGAAAAACATTTCTCCGAGTGATGATTTCTTTGAGTTAGGTGGGCATTCATTGCTCGCAGCTCAAATGGTAAATCGCATTAGTGATGTTTTTAATATCGAGTTACCTGTAACCTCACTTTTCCAACACACAGATATCTGTTCATTGAGCAAATTCATTGATAGCAAATCTGAATCTAGCATGATTGTAGAAAGGGATTCTATGCTTGAATTCAAGCATGCGCTGTCTGCTTCGCAAATGAGGATTTGGGTTCTATCGCAAACAAAAGAACTAAGTATTACATATGGTACTCCTTCATGCTTATCCATAAAGGGGTCGATAGACGTTGCGCTGCTAGAAAATGCGTTATCCATTGTAGTTAGCAATAACGAACCGCTCCGGTCCGTATTTATCGAAACTAACGGAATAGTTGAGACGAGATTGAGTGAATCGTCGGTGAATTTTGAACTCGATTCAATATGTAGGGAGCAGGGTTATCTGGCAAAACTTGACAAATTTATCGACAATAATGCTGGGCATGAGTTTGATTTAAAAGAAGGGCCACTTTTAAGATTGCAGCTTGTTCAAATCGTTGAATCAACAGGAGAAGTTTTCGAAAGCTATCTTCTATACAACTTGCATCATATTGTCAGTGACGCTTGGTCTGTTAGCATCTTTACCAATGAGCTAATCGATGCTTACGAAAAATTAGTTAAGGGTGTAGCGAATGAAGTTAAAGACAAATCTTTATACTACCAATATGTTGCTTGGCAACATAATTTTTTGCAATCCAAGCTTTATATTAACCAGTTGAACTACTGGAAACACTATATATCTAATCCAAATAGTATTCTTGAACTTAGCGTAGCTAAAGAAAGACCGCATTATCCGAGTTTTGAAGGTAAACACTTCTACAGCATGATTGATTCGAATCGCTCGAAGGCTTTCACTACATTTCTGAAAGATAAAAGAATGACTTCGTTCATGGGCTTTGCCACTCTCTTTAGTAGTCTTTTAAGAGTCAACGTGAATGACAATCTAGTTACTTTTGGAACCCCGGTGTCAGGAAGAAGCAAGAAGTCATTTGAAGATCTAATCGGATGTTTTCTGAATACGCTTCCTCTTCAAATTGAAGTCGATTTGAGCATGCCCTTATCATACGTATTAGAGAGAGTTAAAAACGATTCAATTGGGCTGCTGGAAAATCAATACGTTCCGTTTGAATTGTTAGTTGAACAGTTAAAAGTTGACCGGCATGCAAGTATCAACCCGATATATCAGACTATGTTGATAATGCAAAATGCGCCAGCAATCTCTTTGAACACGGATAATCTTGAGATTGCTGAATATAGATCCGGTAGAAATACCTCGAAACTCGACTTAACCTTAAATGTATTAGAAAGAGATGGTCGGTTCCAATTAGATTGGGAGTACGCTACGGATTTATTTGACGAAGCAACGATTCGCCGACTTGATCAGCAATTCGGCATATTGCTCGATCAATTGCTGCTTAATCCAGAAGCTAAATTGGGGGATGTTCAGTTTTTCTCTGAAGATGATCGTAAGTTATTGGAATATGTTAATGGTACGGAATTTGATTTGGACCTGGATTCAACTATTCTTACAGGTTTTTCAGATTCTGTTGCCTCCCATGGAAATGCAGTAGCCGTTGCTGTGGATGGAGAGTCGATTACGTACTCAGACTTAGATCGTCGATCAAGTCAGCTAGCTGCATATTTGGTCGAGTCAGGCCTCACCAAAGCTTCTGTAGTAGCTTTATGTTTAAATCGTTCAATTGAAATGGTTGTAGCCATACTGGCCATTGTTAAATCAGGATCAACTTATTTACCGCTGGATCCTGATTTCCCTACAGATCGGTTACGTTACATGTTAAATGACTCTAAGGCGGCATGTGTTTTAACCTCAGAGGTCTTAAGAGCGAATTTATTCACTGACGCGCATAATGTCTTGTTAGTTAATGATGCCTTAGAACGATCATCGGAATATTCGATCGAAGAGATTAACAGCCTTCCAGCTTCAGGTGATTTAGCTTATCTAATATATACATCAGGCTCTACGGGTAACCCGAAAGGCGTTATGGTATCCCATAGAGCTTTAAACAACTTCTTGTGCTATATGAAGGAAAAGCTTGGTATCGATGCAGATCACAAGATGCTCGCGGTCACGACGATTTCCTTTGATATCTCTTTGCTAGAACTTCTCCTACCGTTGATATCCGGCGCATGCTTATGTTTAGCGAAAAAACACGAAGTTGTTAACCCTGATGACCTCGAACGAATCATTGACGACGCTTCAATTAATTTTATGCAGGCGACACCGTCAACGTGGAAAATGCTACTTCAGAATGACTGGAAACCTTCAAATACTTTTAAAGCACTTTGTGGTGGAGAACCACTACCTTTGGATGTAGCGGAGTCACTGTCTCAATATTGCAAAGAGCTATGGAACGTATATGGTCCAACCGAGGCTACGATATGGGCGACTATGAAGAAAGTGGATCCAGCTAACATACGTACAAATAACATAGGTACCCCCCTCGGAAATACCAAAATACATGTTTTAAATGAACGATTAACTGAAGTTCCAGTAGGTATTGTCGGAGAGCTGTGTATCTCGGGTGAGGCTTTGGCGGAAGGCTACCTCAACCAAGAAGAGTTGACGTCTAGTAAGTTCATAAACGTCGAATTGAGTGGCAAAAAGACGAGAGTCTATAAAACAGGTGACTTAGCAAGATGGACATTAGATGGAGAGCTTGAATGCTTAGGCAGAAATGATGATCAGGTTAAGGTGCGTGGGTACCGAATTGAGTTAGGTGAAATTGAGTCTGTATTGAATGCTCATGAGTTAGTAAAGGAGAGCGCAGTCGTAGTTCAAGGCGAGGGCGATAGAAAGTCTATTGCTGCATTTGTAGTTATAAAGAGTGACGGTCTCGACGTGGAAAGTCAGTCAAGTATTGAAAACTCACTATCAGTAGAGCTGCCGTCTTACATGATCCCTAAATCGCTGACAACATTAGAGGCATTACCTCTTACAGCGAATGGAAAAATCGACAAGACAACATTAAAGAAAGCTACAGTAATTAGACCTTCTTTGAAGCAAAGCGTTGAACTTACAGAGCGTCATAAGGAGATTTCCGAAATTTGGAGAATGGTGCTTGGTCATTCTTTATTCACTGAGTCTGATAACTTTTTTGACGTAGGCGGTAATTCCGTATCGATAGTACAGGTGAAGAAAGAGATATTGAGTAAGTTGGGCTTTGAAATTCAGATAGTTGATCTATTTAGACACACTAGTGTACATGCTTTAGTTTCTTTATTGGATGACAGAAATAAGCCTATAATCAAGAGCCAAGTTACTGATTCAAAATTAAGAAAAACTAAGGACCGGCGTCAGGCTTTAATGCAAAGAAGGAGAGGAAAGTAATGAGTAGTACTGATATTGCTGTAGTAGGAATTGCATGCAGGTTTCCGCATTCAAAATCTCCAAATGAATTTTGGAGCAATTTAGTAGAAGGAAAGGACTGCATAACCGATTTTTCTAAGGAAGAGCTTCTACGAAATGGAGAATCCAAAAAAAGGATTGACAACCCGAACTATGTAGCTTCAAGAGGTATTCTTGAGGAAATAGACACGTTCGATAGTAAATTTTTTAACCTTTCCCCAAAAGAAGCCGAGATAGCGGATCCTCAACATCGTTTGTTTTTAGAATGCGTGTATGAATGCTTAATGGACATAGGTGGCGAGTGGCGTGGAAGTGAAGTAGGACTGTTTGCCGGATCAAGCTTGAGTACATATATGCTCCACATGATCGAACAAGGGGCCCATAAAGAAGTAGACAATTATCAATTGTTGATTGGAAATGATAAGGACTTCCTGTGTACTAGAACTTCGTACGCCTTGGATTTAAGAGGGCCTAGTGTAACAGTACAGACGGCCTGTTCCTCCTCATTGATTGCAGTTCACATGGCTATTCAAAGTCTCTTAGCAGGGGAATCTAACGTTGCTATAGCAGGCGGCAGCAATATTAAACTCCCTCAAATAGCCGGCTACGACTATATCCCTGGAATGATTTACTCGGAATCGGGACGATGTCGTCCATTTTCGGAGAGTTCGGACGGTACTGTTAGTGGTAATGGTGTGGGTGCTGTTGCTATGAAGCGCTTGGAGGACGCGGTTTCTGATGGTGATGAGATTTATGCCTTGATCAAGGGTAGTGCCACTAACAATGATGGAAACCGAAAAGCTGGATTTACTGCACCGAGCGTAGACGGTCAGAAGTCACTACTGGAAGAAGCTGCTCTTGTCTCAAATGTAGATCCTGAGTCAATTTCTTTTATTGAATGTCATGGTACAGGTACTTCTTTAGGCGATCTCATTGAATTTACTGCTCTTAAAGAAGTCTATTCTAAGAATTCTACAAGTCCATGCTATTTAGGTTCAGTTAAATCGAACATTGGGCACACAGATGCTGCCTCGGGAATTGCTGGGCTTATTAAAGCTGTATTGTCGCTGAAGAATGACATGATACCTCCAACTTTGGGATTCACAGATTTTAGTTCAGACTTAGAGGCCCACACTACAAGGTTTAAAGTAAACACAAGCAAAATCGACTTTCCAAAAGAACATGTCAAAAGAGCAGCGGTTAGTTCATTTGGAATAGGTGGCTCCAACTGCCATCTGATATTAGAAGAGGCACCACCCAGTAATCGTAGGACCAGAAAAGCATACGAGGAAACATTTTACGATAAGAAGCACTGTTGGTACGAAGGGTTTTCTCCAAGTCAGGAAGAAGGTCTCGAAGATACCGAAAGTCTAGTCAAGGAAATCAATGAGGCTGAGTTAGTTCGAATGACCACCGCTGCCTGGTGCAAAATTCTTGGGCATACGACGATTAGTGATGACCAGACTTTTTATGAATTGGGTGGTGATTCGTTCGCAGCAATCTTGGTAGTGGATGAACTTAAGGGAGTTCTTAGAGAAGACATAGACTCCAATATTTTACTGAATGATTGTAGTCTCTTGGAATTTACCTGCTATCTCAAAGAGCAGTTAACCAAGGAAACAGCTAGCAGTATTTTGAGTAATATCATAGTTCCATTAAGTGAAAATGAGTCGGCAAAACAATCGCTATTTATGATTCATCCCGTTGGTGGATTTGTCTATCACTATAGGGAATTGAGTGAGTTAATCATACCAGATTTCAATGTATACGGCATTCAATCAAAACAAATTGGTCGATCAGAGATGAATGAGATATCTGTCGAAGAAATGGCAGAATGCTATTGTAGTGAAATCAAAGCAATGGATGATATCGATGATGTTTATTTGTGTGGTAGCTCATTTGGTGGAATGATCGCGTTTGAAATGGCAAGGCAGTTTAAAGAATCGGGTACTAACGTAAAGTTTTTAGGTCTTATAGACTCGCCTTCGCCTAAGTCCTTTAAAAGTAAGCTAGAAACAGAGGATAAAATCATATCTTACTTAATGAAACTCGGATATGACATCGATGTTGACTTTTCAAATGATAATAGAACTAAGCACGAAAAAATAGAGTATTGTCTTGATTTACTTTTAACCTCTCACTTTAAAGAAACACTTGGAAAACTTGATCTAAATGTCGAAGGTTTGGTCCAAGCACTTGAGCTGTTTCAGATAAATATGAAAGCAATGCACAGCTATAGCTCTGATGGTGAGTGTGATCAATTGCTATACTTTAAAGCATCAGAAAGCGACTCCTATCTTCCAGAAGCGAGTGAAAGATATTGGATGAAGAAGGCAAATTTGGAATTTAGGTGCGAAGAAATTCCTGGCAATCATGTGACCATCATGAAAAATCCAAATGTTAAAGTTTTGGCTTCATCTTTGAATGAGGCACTAAAAGGGGCACTACAAGTCAATGCTTAATAATATTGTTACGAACTTAGAAAACGCTACTGCTGAAACTCCGTTAGCACCAGAACTAGTAATGGCTGCTATGCAAGGCTATCAAATGACTCAAGTTATTGTAGTCGCTACAAAACTAGGGATATTTCAAAACTTAGGCTCAGAGAAAAAAAATCTATGTGATCTTGCAGCCTCCTTGAACGTAAACAAAGTTTGGCTAGACGACTTATTGGAGATGTTATGCTCACTTTCGCTATTAAGGAAAGAAAACGGTCTTTATGAAGTTACTACTTTAGGTGAAATGTTAACCCTAGAAAGCCCTAGATCATTCAACGGTACCGTTCTTTCAATATACGATACATTCAGAGCCTGGGGCTCTTTGTATGACGCATACGCAGAAAGTAGCTCGGGATTTAAAAAAGCATTTGGCGTCGAAATGTATGACTTCTTAAACTCTAATAAAGGTAGCGAAGCTGCCTTTGCAAATTGGATGAAGGAATCACACCGGGAAAAAGTACTACCGCTACTTAGGAAAGTAGATTTAGGAAGGCATGCTTCATATTTAGATTTAGGTGGCAGCCAAGGTGCTTTAGCCAGCTATCTTTCTAAAGAATACCCTAACGCGAGAGTTACTGTCTTTGAACGACAAAGTGTGGTTGATGTTGTAGAAGAAGAGGTCTACAGGAGTAATGTACGATATGACTTTGTGGCTGGAGATTTTTTCGATTTAGTTCCGGATGGTCACTCAGCATACTTCCTTTCACGAGTATTATTGAATTGGAGTGATGCTGATGCAATTCAGATTTTAAGAAATGTAAAAAAAGCGCTAGGGGAAGATTCAAAGCTATATGTTATTGACTTTATGTTGCCCGACAATGATAGAAATGCATCTCAACTGATAGCAAGTTTACATTTGATCGCTATTGGCGGCAGAAACATGCGTCGTGAACAAGAATACCTAAATATGTTCAGTGAATCAGGTTTTGAGAAGGTAACCAAATTAGAAAGTCATGGGCATTTAAGTTTATATGAACTATCTTGAGATACATTTGTATTCTGCGATAAGTTAAAACGAATATTTTTAAAATTAGTAGTCAAAGTTAGTGAGAAATAAAGCCTAATCATTGACGCAGATTTATTGTAGAAGTAGCTTAAAACTCTTGTGTTTGAGTAAGTGATGGATAAAACTATTCCTCTATACGAAACCTAGTGATGGGCTTTTATAAGCCCATTCATAACCGTTTAGTTCCAAACCCAGGCGATATATTGGTTACCGCTAGTCGGATCTCAATAGGATTAGTTTTCTATCCAACATCGATGAACAAGCTAGCTAATTGTGCACAGAAGTAGTGCAGAAACGAAACGAGAAACATCGGTAGCCGGCCCCCCCGTCCGACTACTTCTGACCACACAGTACTGCAAGAAAATGCTGATATTTATTTTTGGGGACTGCATGATGTGGTCATAAAAGTAGAGTTGTTCAGATGAGCTATGCATCTTCCTTAAAAAGAGTAAATATTGGATATTGAAATCTATGAATATTTATAGCGAATACAAAGGTCTTGGTAGAGATATCTATAGCGTTGCATATATGCGCTTTATTGTTGCAGCAGGCATGTTTGTAATGCCGATGTTAACCTTTATATTTATCGATAAGCTGGGTCTAAATACTTTGAATGCCGGGGTTCTAGTAGCCATTTGTACGAGCTCCTATATTCCTGGCTCTTTGCTGGGAGGATGGCTTGTTGACAAATATAGTGATCGATTCACGTTAATAGCTTCAATGTTTGGCGCTAGTGTATTTTGGTTTCTAAGTGGGATACTTGCTTTTGAACTAGAAATGGTCGTAACAATAGTCATAGCATTCTTATTTTTAGGAATGACAGACCCTGCCATAAATTCTTATATTGCCAATAACAGTCGTGAGGATTCTGTTAAGGGCGCTTTCAGCTTATCCTATTTGGCGAAGAATGTCGGGTTGTCTCTTGGGGCCTTAGTTTCCGGCTTTTTATTCTCTAAATATCCTAAGCTAGTCTTCTTCATTGAAGGTGGCGCTCTGGTGACCTCAGCGATAATTGGCTTTTGTCTTTTAGGTCCATCAAAGAATAATGAAGATAAATCACCCAAAGAAAAAGCAGGGGCTGAGGGATATTTAAGTCTTAAAACTGTATTGGTTCTATTTACTATTTTTATCTTAGTACTATGTTATTGTCAGACCCTTTTTACACTACCAGTCCAACTCGAAACACTCTATAAAGAAGAAAGCCCTAAACTATATGGAATAATAGTAAGTCTCAATGCTGCAATCGTATTGCTGTTCACTCCCTTACTAGCTAAAGCGACCAAAAACCTAACATCAAATCAGATTTTAGCGATTGCGTCTGTTTTCCTTGGAGTTGGCCTTGGCGCACACTATTTTTTAACTACCTACTCCTTAATACTAGCTTTTGTGTTTGTATGGACAATTGGTGAAATTTTAATTTGGAGTAACAGTCCCGTGCTAATAAATGACATGGTGAAAGACTCTGAGAGGGGAAGGGCAAATGGAATGCTATCGTCAGTCAATGCGTTAGGCTTCGTAGTTGCTCCATTATTTGGAGGATACTTCTTATCGATGTTTCAAAACGATTTGATATGGCCCGCATTAACTCTCTTATGCGGTTGTGGAATTCTTATAATATATGCCCTGTCTAATTGGCAAAAGTCAGCGACGGCATAAAGGAGTACCATCATGAATACTGAATTAGTACCGATTAGTCATCTAGATAGAATGATGTTGCATAAGATGTTCCAGTTCTATTTGTATGATATGTCTAGAGTTATGAAATGGCCTTTTTCTGATAAAGGAGATTTTGAAGTCGACTCGTCTATCGTTGATGCTTATTTCAGTGAAGAAAACCATTTTCCTTACTTCATTAAACAAAATGATATGATTATCGGCTTCTCCTTGGCCAGAAGATACCCGGGCGACAAAGATTTAATGGATATGGGGCAGTTCTATATAGCTGCTATGTATTCAGGTAATGGGCTAGGTAAATATGCGTTTGAGAAAACATTGCAAAAACACCCAGGTAATTGGCAGGTAAGAGTACTAGAAGGTAATACTCCAGCATATGCATTTTGGAAATCAACCATTAGTAAATTATCCAGCAGTTCCGTCAATGAAATCCTTGATATTTACCATGGGAAAAGGATGACTTACTTTCATTTCGAGTCTAGATGAATGAAGCAAGTTATATGCTTTCCATATCTAGGAGCTGAGATGTGCTATCAAAGGAACCTGAGTGGTCTTATGTATTCAGGTACCTCTTTTGTATACTTAGACTACCGAAACTATTACCAATTAGACAGTCCTATTGACTATTCCACCTTCGTCGATTTAATCGTAGATGACATTGTCAGGGATTCAAAAAAAAAATATTCATTCTTAGGCATTAGCATGGGTAGCACGGTTGCACTGCATGTTTTAAACAGAATGTATAATATTGGTCTTGGAGACTGCATTGATGAGATTTCTGTACTGAGTTCTAAATTTCATCTTAACAACTCATTTAGTAAATTATTGTATTCGGATTTAGCTTTAATCGAAGAACTTGAAAGGTACGGCCAGTTTTCGAGTAGTGATTTTTCTGACCCCGAAGTACTAGACTACTTTTTGACAGAAGTAAGACGAGACTTGAGAATCCTAGATTTGCTGAATTCTAATCCTGTTACTCAGGTATTCGAATTGAAGGGATGTGTTGTTACTGGAGTAGATGATAAGGCTGTTACTGAAAAGGATATAAAGAGTTGGACACAGTTTTTTCCTTCCATTAATGTCCATTCAGTGCAGGGCGGTCACTTTTTTATGAAAGACCGCGGAATGGACCTCTATGAAATCCTAAATTAACTTTGGTCAAGTAATGTTTCCAAAATTTGCCAGTACACACTCAGATTTTTTTTCTGGTATGCCTTTTGTCAAAGTTCAGACATATATGGACTTTGACAAAAGGTATTACCTCGTTGATTTGTCTTATGATATTAATGAGTACTCTGAAAGTATGTTTATGCTGTTCGGTATAGATATGCCAGCAGCCATTCAGAAGTCCGTGCGAAAAAGACAAGCAGAGTTTCTTGCTGGTCGCATTGCTGCAAGCATTGGATTGTCATCGATTGGCCGAGACAAAACTCAAGTGACAATTGGAAAAGATAGACAACCTACTTGGCCGCAAGGAATAGTTGGATCAATTAGTCATGCCAATGATCGAGCACTCTGCATCCTGTCCAGCAATACTCAAAATGTAGTTGGTATTGACGTTGAAGAGTTCCAAAGTCAGGAATTAGTGTCAGCAATAGGTGGTCATGTTTTATCTGACGAAGAGTGTCTTAAATGCGATCATTATGGTCTAGGTGATTACTTAGTTGTTTTGATATTCTCAGCTAAGGAAAGTATATTTAAAGCATACTATCCATTTGTTCGTACATACTTTGGTTTTGAAATTGCGAATTTTACTTCACTTGATGTCAGGCGAAATGTATTGCATTTTGAGTTAAATGATAACTTTGCCAGACATTACAATTTACCAAATTTTGTTGAAGTTCAGTATGTCATTTCGGATAAATACTGTGTGACGGTTGTTTTAGAACAACGCTAAAACACCTAACCTAAGCCACTGCACCTTAAACACTAAAGCCAAGTTTAAACTGAAATCGCCAAGCGTTGTGAGTCACTCTTAAATGCTTTGATACTCATTGAGCCTTCTCCTCCAACTTAGCCTCTCGACTAAGCTGGAAGGTGACGAAACCCAAAACGGAGAAGACTCTATGAGATTCTATAACAACCAGCATAACTATTACTGTGGCATTGATCTGCATGCTCGCTTACTTTACGTCTGTATTCTCGATTCACTTGGCAATAAAGTCCTACACAAGAAGATTGAGGCAGATCCCGATGCACTACTTGAGTTAATTACGCCTTATCAAGACAACATCGTCATTGGTGTCGAATGTATGCATTGCTGGTATTAGGTCAGCGATCTTTGCCTTGATTATGCGTTTGACTTTGTACTCGGTCATGCGCTGTATATGAAAGCGATCCACGGTGGTCGAAGAACGATCGTATCGATTCTTTCAAAATTGCGTTACTGCTTCGCGGCGGTAATTTCCCTATCGCCTATGTTTATCCAAAAACGATGCGAGCAACACGAGATTTGCTGCGACGAAGAACCAAAATCATGCGCCATGGCGCTGACCTCAAAGCCCACGTAGCCAACACCTCCTGTTTTTAAGACTACATATAAAAGATTACTTGCGGCAGGAAAACCCAAAAAAGTAGCCATAGTTGCCTGCATGAGAAAGATGGTTGTGATCTTAAACTCGATGCTCAGAGACGGTGTAATGTGGGATAACAATAGCGCCAAAAATTAACTATTGACGCCATAGTCTCTTGTTAGGTGAATTAGTATACAGAAAATCGGAATTCTTCTGGTCTATATGGCTCTAGGGTGCCAACACAACTCTCTTTGAAGAACTGGATTCTAGTACTAGACATCTCAAAGCAGTATTTAGGGTCAAATTTCAGCATAGCTTCATGCTGGAAACGTCTTGGAGCTAACTTTATTTCACTTTCCCATGTAATATCGTAGCCGTGCTGTTGAATCCAGAACCGAATAGCTTTTAATTACTCTTCCATAAAATCATAATTTCCGTGAGCGCGGTGCTCTAAAAGAACAGCGTTTCGAAGAAAAGCGAACTCATTATCTTTATATTCAAAGTTTGAAACCACGGCTATTGGGCAATTTCTACTCGCATTTCTCAGTTGACCATGTTTGTAAAAATCACCTGCATCCACGATTAAGTTTTGTGAAAAACACATTTCATTTGCTTGCCGAACACTCAACTCTGAAAAATCCACTTGGTGTCGTAATGCTATAGAAATCCCTCCAGCCAAACGGGTTACATCCGATAGGTCTGATTGAAATGCAAACTGATTTACAAGAAGTAGATTTAACTCTTCCCATGGCTTAATCACGTCATTTATGAACCTATTCTTGTTCATCTGCCCTCCTTCACCTAACGCCGCGTTAAGTGGTGAACAACGCCAGCCACCAAACCTAAACCATTGTGCCTTAAACACTTAAGCTAACTTAAACTGAAATAGCTAAGCGTTGTGAATCCGCCTTGAACGCCTTGTTATATCACGCCTTAATTGGTACACCATTGCATTTCACAAGGCACCCCATCTCGATTTCCATCAATTTGTACATTTGGGCAGTTTGCTAAATAAAACTTCGCCTCATTGCAGGACGTCATTTGGCTACAATGAGTCTTACCCTGACACACAAATCCCATGTTTTCGTATTCTGGTGTAGTAAACAGTTTCTCGATAGCAAAGTAGCCGAAAACGCCGATAGCTAAACCAATGAAAACAACCGACACGATAGATGTCGATGATTTATCTTTGCGTAGTTTGACACCAACAAGCGAGACATTATAGGCATTGGTTTTTCCATTACTTACTTCAACTTGAAATTCAACCTCGTCACCCACTTGAGGGCGTCTATAGCCTTTTTTGAACTTCGATATATGGACAAAAACATCACCTTGGTAGTCATCAGAGTTGATGAAACCAAAACCACGATCATCAATCCATCTAACAATTTTACCCTTCATATTTATTGTTCCTTCGAAGTGATATTGCGCTTATTAGACCACAAATTGTCGTCTTTCATCTTTCGGTAATGCCATCATTTTCATATTGACTCAACTTGTAATCAATAAGTTATGGCACATGACGGGAAGTTAGGCTGCAAGATGTCGCCTAATGACGAGAATGAACAGTTATCAACTCAATCGAATAAGTTTTAGTAGGGTAAACGCACGTCCTCTCAATTGTGCAGAGTATTTAATCTAAATGTTTTTGGGGCAAAAACGAGTTTGCGAAAAGTGAGGGACGTCAGGCAAACTAGGCTTGCTATGAGAACATGTCCACCTGAAACTCAGCTTTTTTGTTATGAAGCCCACGGGCTTCCAACCAAGAGTAGAATCGACTTCGAGAAATAGATACACCACGTTCGTTTAGTTGCCTAAGAATTTCAGCTTTGGTGGTCTTAGTGTCGAGAAGGTTCAATATAAACGCTGTATGCTCATCAAGCCTTGATTTCACCTTCTGCCCCTTCTGACGGCCAGATGATAGCCCTTTGGCCTTTCGTTTAGCGTGGCCAGCTTTAGCTCGCTCAGAGCGATTCTGGGCTTCTACAGCGCTGGCAAAAGACTGCCCAATAACTGTAAAAATGATTTCGGCATTGTCAACGTTCTCTGAGTTTATGACGGTGTCGTTGTATGCTAAATGTAGCTCACCGTATGAGGCTATTTGACCAATGGCACCTATTAGCTCCATAACTTTATGGCGACCTAACCGAGTGATATCCGATACAATGATACTTTGTTGAGAGGTGATGAGAGAAAATAACTTCCGCTCACTCAACTTTGTCTTGGTGGCAGACTCGTGCTCTTCTATCCAATCCGTTATTTGTATGCCACGTTTAGCAGCGTACGCCTTGATAGCTTCTCTTTGTGATCCGCCATCGGCTCTTTGTGAATCTGATATTCGAATGTAGCCAATCATGCCTGCCCCCAAGTTAAGAGTTAATTGCTCATGGAAGCTTATTTGCTGTTTAGGTAGTCCAATACGACTTCATGGTGATCTTTGGTCTTGAACTTGTTAAATACATGCTCAAGGTTACCAGACTCATCAATCAGGAAGCTTGTTCGTACTACCCCCATATTTTCGCGGCCCATAAATTTCTTGAGTTGCCAAACATTGTACTTTTCACAAACTGTGTGGTCTTCATCGGCTAGCAAAGTGAAGTTAAGCTCTTGCTTGTTGATAAAGTTAGTTAATTTTTGCGGTGTGTCTGGACTGATACCAAGAACAACAACATTGTGGGCATCTAACTCAGCTTTAGTATCTCGTAACCCTTTAGCCTGAACTGTGCAGCCAGGTGTTGAAGCGCGTGGGTAGAAATAGAGCAGTACCTTTTTTCCCTGAAACTCAGATAGCGTCACTGGGTTATTGTCTTGGTTATTCAGGGTAAAATCTGGTGCGATTTGTCCAGCTTCGATTGCCATTGGTTTTGTCCTTACTTTCTCAATTAATGGTATTTGGCGTAGCGTTATTCGCTACGTCCTTTTTAGTGCATTTTTATTACGTTAGAGTGTACGTTTTTATCGTTAATTTAGTGTCCTGTCTAGTGTTCACACTAAACAGTACGTTTTTTAGTTGCAGCACTAAACGCTACTTTGGTTTTCTAAATTGGGGTGCAATAACATTGTCTAAACGAGACGATACGATTTTATCCATCGCTTTCTCTCGCTGACTTTCATGTAACATCTCCATTAGTTCTTGAACGACCTTAATATGAGTGGCTGCTTGAACAGCTAACGCCTCTTTATGGCCTTGAGCTTCGTCGTAATACTCTTTTTTCTTCTTATTTGCCTGTGCTCTTTCTCCTTTGATTGTCTTTATTTTTTTTTGAAGTACTTCAATAGGGGAGTCAGAGGTTTCATCCTGATCAACTTGTACTTCTAATGATTTATTTTCTATCATTAAAACGACGTCGTTATGCCTTCTGAGTGCGCCAGGGGAAAGACCCGCTTCTTTTTCAACATTGCTTTTGTTGATTTTGAGCTTGCCCTTTCGAGCTTTATTGCGCACCTCTCTCGATGTCAACTTCGCTACATCACCATCCAACAGTCTTTCCAATGCTTTGATTAGCTTATTTTTGGTTATCTGTGACATTATGAAATCACTCCGTATGGGATAAGTAAGTTCTTAACTTCATCAGGAAAAATGACAGGCTCATAGTCGATACCTAAATCACCCATAATGCGTTCAGCTGCTTGAACTTTTATGTAAGATTCAGAGGCGGTTTGAGGGGTGAGTTCGTTGTTTTCAATATCATAAAGCATGTGGATTTCGGCTTCTTTACGCTTTGCTTCAGCAAATACGGCATCAACGATGTAATCATTCTTGCAGTCTACACATTCCATTAGGTTAACGAGCGTTCTTAAACCACAGGTGGTCGAAGTACAGTATATCCCTGGCGCAACAGCATGAATGTGTCGGTTTTGCGTTCGAATTTGCTTTTTCCAATAGGTTAGAGATAACATCTCATTATCTACTTTATCCTTGAATAAATTTCGGTCTGTTTTCATCATGTTCTTAGCAAACTCTTTGCCTTTACCTCCGGCAACCCGCTCCTTGTTTGCCAGTTTCTGATAGATATTCAAGTAGATACGGGCTTTCTGGTCGATTCTTTCTTCATCAATGGCATTGGCAAGAGTCTTTTTCTTTTGTCTAATCTTTTGGAATTTACTGGCGTTCCTAGCGTAGTGCCGGGTCATTGCCATAGACACATGACTAAATTGCTGTTTCAGTTGCGGAAAGTTACAAAGCTCGTAACCAATTAAGTAGTAAGCAAAAGAGCGGCGAAGTTGATGTCCTGTAAATTTATAATCATCACCCACTTCAAACGATAAATTTGGGTCAGATGTTTTTAGGTCAATAATGTCTTCATTGGTTAGCGCAAGTTCTTCGCCCATAGCATTTTCAAACCAAGCTTGAGAATGTTTCCCTAGTTGAATCTTAGTTACTTCACTACAGTCCTCTTTTATTTTATGGAAAAAAGATTGTGAGTCAGGATGAAGTTTTCTTAGTGGTGCATGTAGCGCTTGAAGAACTTCATACGCTTTCATGCCGATTTCGGTAGTGACAAATTCATCTTGCTTTGATTGAGAGCCTTTAGTTGTCTTTGATAGGTTGGCATGGATAACGTGTATCTTCTGTCTTTTTATTATCTCAGTCGTGCAGCCCTGAACTGTGTTTAGGTCATACATCTCATCGGCTCTCATTCCTGTTCGAGCCATTAAACCCCATAGGCAGCCACCATTGAGCTTTGTAAAAAGCGATCGAGCTTCTGTAAGTCCCGTGATTGACCATTGCCCAATTGCTAGTTGGCGTTCGGTGTGGAACTTATCAATGTAGTCGTTCTTTATCTCTGGTTTATGAAGACGTATGAGAGTAAGTGTCTCTTCTTCATTTGGAGAATTAAGCGTTGCAAAGGCTTCTTGAAAAGCAAATGTGCGCTTTGTATTTATTTTGGACGATTTCCCTAAATACCATTGAATATTACCGTTTTTTAATCTGGCTTCATCACTGACAAGATACTTGGCATAACCCTCATAAGCCTTATCAAAGTAGGTGGCGATGTATTCTGCCAATTGCTCTAGCTCATCACGTAGGGCATAAGCTTCATTAATAAGGGCTTCTGACCTTTGAAGACCAAGATAGTAGAGCCTCTGAGGAATGACGGTAAATTGCTCAGCTTCTTTGATTACTAAACCAAAGTCAGAGGCGGTAAGCTTTTTGTTTAGGTTGACTTCAAACGGCAAACCTCTGGCTTCTTTGTAGAGGCGATTGAGTCCGGTGTAAATATCAGATCTTTCAAAGTCGATGCTGGTAAAACCCGTTAGCACCCAAGTTTCGAGTTGGTCAAAATTTAAAGCCGATAAGGTGTTATACCCTTCATTTAAAAGTGGGGTAATGACTTTCTTTAGGTCTACTAATGCTTCTTTAAGAGTCGAAAATGAATGGTTATGAGGTGATAGCCACATCATTTTTAGTAGGAGGGTCTTAAGCTGATTTTTTAGGTTACGTTCAATAACTTTACCATCGAGCGTAAAATCAATGGTTAAGGTTTGCTTTGCTCTTGGCTCAAAATAAGGCTGTAGGTTTCTCCAGGCTTCATCATCACCAATTTTACCTAATGATTTACCCTTAACAGTAAAACCAATCTCAAGGCTTTCGATCTCATCCCAATCACCACGCTCAATAGCTGGCTTTAAAACATCCATTAAATAATTTGCATGAGCACCAACATTTTCTTGTGCTTTAAGAAGCTTATTTTGATGCTCTAGGTCAGTGAGTTTTATCATTTTAGCCTCCGTCAGTATATGGATAAAAGAGCGTGATCGAGATAGACTCTTGGGTGACGACCTTGGG
The DNA here is from genome assembly GCF_050113695.1 of Vibrio sp. TRT 17S01. Taxonomy (NCBI): domain Bacteria; kingdom Pseudomonadati; phylum Pseudomonadota; class Gammaproteobacteria; order Vibrionales; family Vibrionaceae; genus Vibrio; species Vibrio sp. TRT 17S01. The sequence goes on from NZ_JBNJOG010000001.1 coordinate 62,624, forward strand.
AATTAAATCGCTTCATAGCCTCGTCATACACATCGTCACTAGCCCCGTCTAGCGTATATTCAAACTGTTCAATTTTCTCATGAATATCACTTTTCGCATTAGGGTACATATCAAGTGTTTCTTTAAGAACATCTATGTATGAAATGAGCTTATAAACAGCTTCAACGTCATCTACCGCCTTGGCTGATTGGCACTTGTAACACATATCAAATTCAGCACAAGGTAAGCTTAGGCCTACAGCATAGTTTGTTTCTCGCTGCGTGTTTTTGCCATCACTAATGGCTTGTTGCCCATTACAAGTTAGACCATTGGGGTTGGTTTTAGCATTCCCTGCTGTGCGCTTTTTTTCCCACTCATCGTGTGACAACATCGGAATGCCACGCCTTTTCACCACAATATCTTTTGCTTGCTCTAAGCTCGTTTCATCATCGAGGTTTTCAATGACCTCTATACTCTGAGATAAGATGACTTTATTTAGTAATGGATGCCCGTTAAGGTAACTTCTCTCTAACGTTTTCTTCGCGTTTTGGAGTAAGCTTTGAGCGCCTTGAATTCCACCTTCGGCATAGGCTTGGTTACTGGTCATTTCTCGCCAGCGACTCGATTGAAGAGAGATATAATAATGGTTTGGCTCAACAGACCAAGTGCGCATTAAATGTGATGAAATAGGGCTGATACCTTCCCAGTCTTTAGGGGTATTACCAACATTTCGTGCTAAAAGCAGCCGTTCATATCTCTTTGGCTGCTTGTCTGCTCTCTCTTTAGAAGATTGCTCAATATCTTTGATTAAAGCTAAATCAGAAGCTGGTACTTTAAAGAAACCACCTATGCCATTTCTATAGTTAAAATAAACGGTGACATTGCCATCACTATCTCTTTCAGAGTACGTGAGTGGAAGTAAAATACCTTTGAGTGGCAAGTCTGTATAGCAAGACAAAATACAGTAGGCGCTATTGGTTGCCCCTTGCCCTGCCTTGGCTTTGTTAGTTGCTTGTGTTTCTTTATGAACAACAGTGCGACCCAGGTGATTATCGACTTTCTTTAACGTGATTGTTTGTTGGTTTCGGTAGGCGTAAAACAGCTCTTTAAACCAAGGTAGGTTGCCAGCCCGATACGGAGATAACAGTTGTAGTTGGTTAACGAGCTTTTTATTTATCTCTTTCAAATCAAAGGTATGATTCACATCAGCGTTGTTATTGAGGGTGAAAATTAACTCAGAGCCATCTTCACTATTGCCATACAGCTTAGATAGTCGTTCGAGTAATCGAATAAACTTCACACCATCACGCTTATCAACGTCAAATTGCTCACCTACCAATAGAGCATCGACCTCTTTGTCCGCTCTGGGCTTATAGCTTGAGATTTTCACAACTTGCAGGCTCTTATCTCGCTCTTCGGTATGAACTTTAATTGGGTGGGCAATATTTCGAATGTTGCTGTCGTTCAGTGAGGTGAAATAGCACATCAAATGATATGCAGCGCCCATCGTAAGATTAAAAGCTGCTCTAGCGTTAATGTTTGTACCATTTTCACTTGTTCCGCCCCATTTAGAATCCAATGATGTAGGGATTGAAACCACTTCTTCATGTTCGCCAAGGGCAATAATAATAGGAAGCGCTTCTGGCAAAGGTGTATTGTTTTCTTTGGCGGCAATAAGCTGTGGTGCGAGAGTGAAGAATAAATGACTCAAACGTGTCACAAGAAGCTCTTCTTCTTCCTCTGAATATCCCTTATGTGACGTTTTTTCTCCTGCAAACCCCCGATGATGCAAAGCCCATGAAGATGCTGGTAAGCCACACCAATCGAGCGCATTACGAAGGGATGAGAGTGTAGCCGGAGCTGAAGATTCTTTAATACCTAGCTCATCACCATGATTGTATTCCCATAGGTGTTTTGAAGGACTAAACATCTTGATACGATGCCTTAATTCACCATCATTGCCAGCAAACTTCAAATACCCACTTTCGGTAAATGGCTCAACATTTACCGCATCACAAAAAGCAAGATAGGAACGCAAGTTATCGTAGAATCTAGTGGCGGTTCTTGCTGATTTACCATTATCGACATGTTGGTTGGCTTTCTCGCAAAACCGCCTAATAAATACTGCTCGGCTGTTTATTTTCTCATTTTCTTTGTTACACCCTAAATGCAATAAGTGAGAAACATCGAACTGCTTTGGTTTACTTAACGTCGTATTTTTATAAGGAATCGTCAGATTCAAAGGCACAACATTTTGACTATTGCGCACACGTTTAACGGAATTGGTTTGTCTGGTAATTTTACTTTTCGCCATTACGCCCAGCCTCCGTTTATTTTACGGTTTTTCGCTTTAGCCATGTTGATTTGGTCGTCAAGTTTATTCATGAACTTAATGTATTTCTCAGTGGTTGCCGTGCTTGCGTGTCCCATTAATTCTGCTAGTTCATCCATCAGGAAGTCATAGCCAACGGCACGCTTTTGCGACTCCTGCCAAAGCCAATGAGTTGCAAAGGTAGAACGTAAATCATGAATACGGTAATACCAAGAAGAGTCTACTTCACGTATCTGTTTTCGAAGGTTTGAAAAGTGCGTTTCTAAAGTGTTGCCTGAGTAGGGAGTCCCTTTATTTGAAATAAAGAGGTATTCTACGGCATCTAACACCTCACCTGACTGAACAAGCTCATTGCGCTTGTTTAGGTTCGTAAGTCGTGCGTTACTTTCTTTATATATCTCAAGTTCTTCGTACAGTTCAATGGGAATTTCTACGGTACGTTCCTTACTACCTTTTGTGCGAGTAATTTTGACTGGTACTGCATCTAAATCACTGTAGTCAGCCTTTCCTATGTCGTGAGCGGGGAAGTGAATAGCTTCGTCAATTCTTAGCCCAGCCTCGACACATAGCCGAAAGATTAATCCTGTCGCCTTTGGGAGTGAAGTTACATGTTCATTAAATAAAGCCTTGTGCTCAGGGGGCATGGGCTTTAGCTTTTTATGGGCGGGAGTGTTTTGTTTTTTGGGAAACATCTTCATGAGATTAGACGTTTCATAAGTACGGTTAGAGCCTGACTTTGTATGAGCCAACATATCGTGCTGATTTAACTCTTGATGCACTGTTCCAGTTGTGTAGTGGGTAACAACATTCTTATCGTCATTTTTGATGTAGCCGTATTTTTGCATCCACTTATAGAATCCAATAACAGCACTCATATAACTTCTAGCGGTAGATAAACTAAAAGCTTCATCGCCATTTGCACCTTCAATATTATTGCAGTTAGCAAGTAGAAACTTTGCAAATCGCCAAGGTGCACCTTCTTCTTCATACTTCGATAGGGTTTTATAAGTTAGATATTCAGGTGGTATTTCATTACCATCTTCATCAACTTGAGAGTAGTGAGTGGAATCTAAATAACGAGTAAAAGCTAACAAGCCTTTTGCAATCGACCCAGTGTCTTTGACTTTCCCTTCACCACGTAATTTATACATGAGGTATAGGGCTTGTGGGTAAACAACCGTCCCATCAGGTGCAATGATGATATCTGTTTTCTTCAGGCTGAATTCCAGTTCGGAAGGGGAAAGGTTGGGAGAGTGTGTCACCTCTCCAGATTCAGTATCGATACTCGCTGAAATTTTTAGCTTTGCTAATGTATCTACCTCGATGGAAAGCAGTTGGTAGTCATCATAAATATCAGAATATTTGTCTTCATGCGTTTCTATCACGAAACAGCCCTCAATATGTTACCCACATATCAAAGATAGGTTTGTCATAAAAAATCATCAAGGTTTATTGTCATGAAAATTTTATAAGGGTAAATTTCTTCTCGCCCCACACACCGAACTGCTCAGCAACGGCATGGTCTTCATCAGACAGTAGAGTAAAGTTTAAGTTATCGCGCTCAATAAATTTACCTAAGCGTTTTACTGGGTCGATACTGACACCCAATACCACAACATTGTGCGCATCTAATTCAGCTTTCGTGTCACGCAGACCTTGAGCTTGCACAGTACAGCCGGGCGTCATTGCTTTAGGATAGAAGTAAAAAAGAACTTTTTTACCTGCAAAATCTGAAAGAGTGACGGTATTGCCGTCTTGATCAAGGAGTGAAAAAGCAGGTGCTTTTGCACCCGCAGTAAGCGTATTCATTCTTCTTCCTTTATTTTATTGGCTGCTTTGAAAAAAGTTTAAAGAACCATGCACACCAAGGGTGTGGCAAAGCTCATCAAATTCTTCTTGAAGTTGGACGAGATTGATCTCTGAATCGACAAACGCGGTAATTGCAATATGGAATTGGTCTTGTTGAGACTGAACTTTTTGTTTTTCGATGGTTTGAGCGCTGAGTGATGATAAGCCGATGTTTCTGTCAGCAAAAAACTGCGTGAATTTCTCGGTTAAACCGGGTTTGTCGTCAGACTCTACAAACACCTCAAGTGTATAAGCATTGTCGAGTGGTGCATGTTTCGCTGTACGCTTCATCATAGTGATCAAATCGTGTTCCTGCCCGAGCAGAGGCAGTGTCGTTTCAACACGAGTGATCGCGGCATTATTTCCTGAAAGTAGCATGAGCAGTGTGAACTCGTTACCGAATAGAGCAATTCGGCTATCCACAATGTTGCAACCCGATTGAGTTACAAGATGGACTACTTGGTTACATACACCCGGGCGGTCTGAACCTACCGCAGTGAGCACCAGATGCTGAATCATAATATCACTTTGGTCTTTGTTATCATTATTAATGCTAGCTTAGCATAGTTGGTGAAGATAAAAACAATCTATCGTGTCGCTTTCTAGAGTGAAAAACGCAATTTTGGCTAGTTTCCCAACGCATTTCCCATAATCCTCGTCAGCATCGTGGAAACCTTACTTCAACATGACAAATTTTGATGAAAAAGGCGTAATTTGCCGGATCTCTAACATCTGATAAATATTCACTCAATTAGGTGGTTTAAGCGGGTTTAATAGCTTGTCTTTTTCAATCGCCTTACAGTACCATGCAAAAAGAAACGAAATGAGGGAGAGAGACATGTTTTCAGGAAGTATAGTAGCGTTAATTACACCGTTTAATCACGATGGCGAAGTTGACTACGTAAGCCTTAAGAAGCTGGTTGAGTATCATGTCGCTGCGGGTACAGACGGTATTGTTGCCGTTGGTACGACTGGTGAATCATCTACGCTGACTGTAGAAGAGCATGTCAAGGTTGTCTTAAAAACGGTTGAATTTGCCGAAGGTCGTATTCCTGTGATCGCAGGAACTGGTGCAAATGCAACGCATGAGTCGGTCACCTTCAGCCGCTTATTAAACAACTCTGGCATTTCTGGTTGCCTGAGTGTGACACCGTACTACAACAAACCAACCCAAGAAGGTTTGTTCCAGCACTATAAAGCGATTGCAGAAGAGAGCGATGTGCCGCAAATTTTGTACAATGTACCAGGCCGTACAGCGGTAGACTTACAACCAGAGACGGTTGCTCGCCTTGCTGAGATCGACAGCATTGTTGCGCTGAAAGATGCAACTGGCGATCTAGAAAGAATTGCAATTCACCGTGAACTTTGTGGCGAAGATTTTATCTTACTAAGTGGCGATGATTCGACAGGCTTGGAATTTGTAAAACGTGGCGGCCAAGGTGTTATCTCGGTAACGAATAATATTGCGGCAGAAGATATGGCGAAAATGATGCATTTGGCATTGGAAGGTAAGTTTGAAGAAGCAGAAATCATTAATCAGAGATTAATGGCGCTGCACAAGAACTTATTCGTCGAATCAAGCCCAATTCCAGCTAAGTGGGCAGCCCATAAAATGGGATTAATTGCACATGGTGGCCTACGTCTGCCTCTTACTGAATTGTCTGAAGGCGCTCGACCACTTGTCGCTCAAGCGATGACAGAAGCTTGTATCTACTAAATTATATGGATTGCCGAGGCTAAGCTTCGGCATTTAATTGTCCGGGAGTATCAATGAAATATTCACACCAGCTAGTTTTGAGTTCACTAGCTGTTTTTGTTTTAACGGCTTGTTCTGGTGGTGCATCTCAGCGTCGTCAGGCGAAAGATGACTTTGAATACTTAGACACACCATCACTATCTGAGTGGCAGGTTCCTGCTGGCTCTAAGCGCCAGTACTACACCAACTATCAGATCCCTAAAGGGGATTTTGCTGGTGGCATCGGTAAAGAAGTCGATATTCGACCACCGCAGCAAGTTCTGGAGTTGATCCCGGGTGCTCGTGCTGAACACCGAGATGGTGAAGTGACACTTTGGCTGCTACGTGAAGATGAAGCACAAAAAGTGTGGCTAACGGCTGAGAAAATGCTCGCGGAGCAAAACATCGCGATTCGTTCCCAAACTGATAAACGCATTGAAACCGAATGGGTGAGTTGGCAGTCTGAAGATGAAGACATGGAAGTGGGTAGCCGTTATGAAATTACACGCGTTGAAGCGAATAATCGTCACGGGTTCAAAATTTCTCTGATTGACTGGCGTGAAGGCGGTAAGCAAATGCCTGTTTCTGCCACCAATAAAGAACGTTACAACGCGCTAATGACGAACTTAGTGACCGCTCGTTACGATCGTGATTTACGCGAAGAAGCGGCGCGTCGAGCACAGGAATTAGTGAAGCAAATTCCAATATCACTGGGTACCGACCGTAGTGGCTTCCCAGTTATTATTGCACGCACACCATACAACGTTTTATGGCAACGTGCGCCATCGTTACTGCCAGCAATGGGCTTTACATTGGAAGAGCGCAACCAATCTCAAGGAACCATCAAGGCTAAGTATGCTGAGCCGGATGATGCGTTTTGGCAAGAAGTTGGTCTGAAACCGATTGGTCTCAAGTCAGGTACGTACACATTCTTGTTGGGTGATTTGGGTAACCGAACCTCTATCAACGTGACAGACTCTGCTGGTAAGCCAGTGGAAGAAGCATTACTGAAAGATATGGTGCCAGTGCTATCAGCGGTTGCAGATAAGCAAGCGAAATAATTTCAGCGCTCGATATAAAATCCAACGCCCGATGAACATCATCGGGCGTTTTGCTTTTAATTCGGTTGGAATGGTAGAGCTAGACAGCAAGCTTCCTGTTATTGCTATCGGCTAGAAGGGAGAAAGAAAAAGAGCGCCATGTAGGCGCTCTTTTTGTATCCGTTAAGATCAAGCGGTTTGTTTTTGAAGTTCTTGCTCTTCAACTTCTTCATCGACCACTGCTTGTGGCTCGCACTTGTCGACAAACCAGCCCATGTACGACGTTAAGATTGTGACAATGATACAGACAAAGCTTAACCACATGAATGGCGCATAAGAGAGAGTAGCGACCCCTAAAATGCTCGCCATATAAATGCCGTTATCACTCCATGGCACCATACCGGAAGTCAGTGTGCCACCAAATTCCGCATTACGTGATAGGTTTTTGCGTTTATAGCCTAAACGGTCATAGTTCTTCGCGCAGATCTTCGGGGTAAGAATAAGAGAAACGTACATTGCAGAACCAAAGACGTTACCCATAAAGGCTGTTGCGATGGTGCTGGTTGCTAATGAACCAGAGCTATTAACGCGTTTTTCAAACAGTTTGGCGATAGTTTCTAATACGCCCACTTTATCTAATAAGCCACCAAAACCAAGGCCAAAGACAATCACAGCGACCGAACCGAGCATGGATGACATACCCCCACGGTTAAGGATTGAATCAATAAATGGCACGCCAGATTCGATATGGTATGGCGCCCAAGCCGTGTTGAAAGCTTGTAGGAAGTCGACATCTTGGATCATCACTGCCCAGACGATACCAAGCAAAGAACCAAAGCTGATCACTGGGAATGATGGCATACGCATAGCCAATAAACCCAGAACGATGAGGACTGGGACAAAAGAGTATGGGGTAATATAGAACTGCTGTTCCATGGCCTTGATGACAGACTGCACCTGAGACATGTCGACATTACCAGCGTAGTGGAAGCCAAATGCGGTAAACATAACGCCAGTGATGATGTAGCTAATGAGTGCGATTGGCAGCATGCCCTTGATGTGTTCCATGACTTCGACATTCGACATGGAAGATGCAAGGATCACCGAATCAGATAAAGGAGACATCTTATCGCCAAAATAACAGCCAGACAGGATTGCCCCTGCGGTCACTGGTGCTGGAACACCTAAGCCTTGTCCAATCCCCATCATTGCGATTCCGGCGGTACCTGCCGCACCCCAAGAGGTACCGGTTGCCAGTGCGGTTAATGAACAAATGATCATAGTGGCAAGAAGGAAGATAGAAGGGTGGATCGCTTTCAAGCCGTAATAAATAATCGTGGGTACAATGCCGCCTGAAATCCATGTTCCAACCAATGCCCCAACAGCTAATAGGATCAGCACAGCTCCTAGGCCATTTGAAATACCATTGAGCGCCGCTTTTTCCAATGCTTTGTACTTGTGGCCTAGGCGAACACCCAGCGCAATGATCACAAACCATCCAATATACAAAGCTAACTGAATCGGCAAGTTAAGCTTTGCTGTAAAAGAAAATGCTAACAGCAGGAAAAATCCTAGCGAAAGGGTTACCTGCAATAAGCTAGGTAAACGAGGAGAGTTCTGCGTCATTAAGAGCCTCTGTCTGATTAAAGAGCTAATAAATGGTTAACTCGTTTTTATAATGACGCGTACTTTACAATGAACGGAGTTATATTTCGAATTAATGTCGTATTGATGTGATATAAATCTGTGATGGTTAAATTGTATAGTTATAAATGCTAAAAATGGTTAATTTTAATGATCTGAAATGTTTTGTAATGTGAGATTGTTGTGTTACATCATGTAATCGTTATATGAAATCTGAATGCTTTTTGTTCATGTGTGGGAATTGGAGAATGAAAAGATGCCAAAATTCACTTTCCACAGAAAAATTTAGCCAAGTGAAAGAAAAGTTACGTAAAGAGGCATTTTTTTCTTGAGATTTTTATTCGAAAATTGAACTATTGAGACATCACCTTTTTAGATTTGATTACATGGAGAGTACATGATGAGAGTAGGTTTAGTTGGTTGGCGTGGCATGGTGGGTTCGGTATTAATGCAGCGCATGGTTGAAGAGAAGGATTTTGACCTTATTGAGCCCGTTTTTTACAGTACTTCTCAAGTGGGTATTCCTGCCCCTAACTTAGGTAAAGATGCAGGTATGCTTCAGGACGCTTTTGATATTGAAAGCCTAAAGCAGCTAGACGCTGTTATTACCTGTCAGGGTGGTAGTTACACAGAAAAAGTTTACCCAGCACTACGCCAAGCGGGTTGGAAAGGTTACTGGATTGATGCAGCCTCAACATTGCGTATGGCACAAGATTCAATCATCACACTGGATCCGGTGAACTTATCACAGATTCAGCAAGGCATTCATGGTGGTACCAACACGTTTGTTGGTGGTAACTGTACCGTTAGCCTTATGCTAATGGGTTTAGGTGGCCTATTTGAGAAAGGGCTAGTGGAGTGGACCAGTGCTATGACGTATCAAGCGGCATCTGGCGCAGGGGCGAAAAACATGCGCGAGTTGATTTCACAAATGGGTGTTATCAACGATGCAGTCAGCTCTGAGCTGGCAAACCCAGCAAGCTCTATTTTAGATATTGATAAGAAAGTTGCGGACACCATGCGTAGCGACTCATTCCCTACGGATCAGTTTGGCGTACCTCTGGCTGGTTCATTGATCCCTTGGATTGACGTTAAACGTGACAACGGCCAAAGCAAGGAAGAGTGGAAAGCGGGTGTTGAAGCAAACAAGATCTTAGGTTTCCAAGATGCACCAGTACCAATCGACGGTACCTGTGTACGGATCGGCGCAATGCGTTGTCACTCTCAGGCTCTAACAATCAAGCTTAAGCAGAATGTACCAATGGACGAGATTGAAGAGATGATCGCGACACACAATGATTGGGTGAAAGTGATTCCAAACGATCGTGACATAACGGCGCAAGAGCTAACACCAGCAAAAGTGACAGGCACATTATCGATTCCTGTTGGACGCCTGCGTAAGATGGCAATGGGAGACGACTTCCTGAACGCCTTTACTGTTGGTGATCAGCTGTTATGGGGTGCAGCAGAACCGCTACGTCGTACGCTGCGAATCATCCTTGCTGAAAAATAATAGAAAAACTGAACGAAAAAAGCGCCAATTGGCGCTTTTTTTATGTTTCCAGCGGCAGTGTCGTTAATTGTCTTGGTTGTCTTGACTGACAACGCGTTTATCTGGATCCGCGAGCTCGCTGCCACAGTGCTTACAGTGCATGGCATCTGAATCATGGCCGGAGCGATTGCAATTTGGGCACTTCACCAATTGTTTGTGCGCACTCATTTCATTACTGAGTTCAGCCGTGATGATCCCAGTCGGAACCGCGAGAATCGAGTAACCGAGTAACATTGTCAGCGATGCAATTGCTTTACCTAAGTGAGTTTGTGGCACCATATCACCGTAGCCGACGGTCGTGATGGTCACAATGGCCCAATAAATACTTTTTGGAATACTGGTAAAGCCATTGTGTGGGCCTTCAATGACAAAAATCAGTGCCCCAAAAATGGTGACAAGGATGCCTACTGTGCTGAAGAAAATGATGATCTTCCTACGAGCCATTAATAATGAGCGGAGCAAGATGTTGGAATCTTGCAGGTAACGGACGAGTTTAAGTATGCGGAAAATTCTCATGACCCGCAGCAAACGTACAACCCCCATAAACGAAGCGCCGGGGAAGAAAATAGCAAGATAGGTTGGCAAGATAGCTAACAGATCCACCACGCCATAAAAGCTAGTGGCGTAAGATTTCGGTTTTGGTGAACAGTAGAGCCGTAGCAGGTACTCAACTGTAAATAATGCCGTAAATGTGTACTCGATATAACGTAACTCTTGTGACCACTCAGTCATCACCGTTGGTAAGGACTCAAGGATGAGCACCAAGAGTGACGTGATAATCGCGATGATCAGCGCGATATCAAATGCACGGCCTGCCGGGGTGTGGGTCCCGAAAATGATAACGTAAAGGTGATGTTTGAGAGAGTGTCGAGGCATGATACTTAATGGCTTCCTGTGGTTAGCCATATCATACCTCTATTTATATAGTCAGGTAAGTTTTAGATAAACCTAGAGTATAGAAGAGCTCTTAGCCGTCGCTAGGCAAGGCCGGGGAACAGATTGCGTAATCCGTTTGCGATAAACTCGATCCCTAGTGCGCCAAGGATCAGGCCCATAATACGCGTAATAACGTTGATACCCGTTTGACCAAGGAAGCGGACAATCAAAGGCGCAGAGCGAAATAAAAGCCACGAACACAAGCAGAAAACAGCAACTGTAATACTGATCCCCACAGTGTCCAGAGCACTAGGGTAGCGGGCTCCGTAAACAATGGTCGAGCTGATAGCCCCCGGACCTGCCATTAAAGGCATTGCGAGTGGCACGACACCAATTTGCTCTCGGCTTACGTATTCTGATTTTTCTTGTTTGTTTTGTTTATCTTCACCCAGCTTACCGCTCATCATCGAAAAGGCGATGCTTAATAGCAATAGGCCACCAGCAACACGGAAAGAATCCAACGAGATGCTGAACATATCCAGCAGCATCTGACCTGCAAATAAAGAAACAATCAAAATAATGGCAACGGCAAAATTCGCGGTTGCCGCTGTTTTGTGCTTTTCCTCTAAGGTCATGTGGCCAGTTAAGGAAACAAAAACGGGCATAATGCCGACTGGGTTAACGGCTGCAACTAAACCAAGAAAAAACTGTAAAAAAATCGCTATCTCAAAAGTTTGCATAGAGACATCTCACACAAGGTCCCGAAGGAGAATAGAAAGGAATTATTATCTAACAGTGACGCACGAGGTAGATGAGAGAGTACAGGCGTGATTCGCGAGACTTCTTGCGTACACCTTAAAGGGTAACTGGCAGATATTGTTGAGTAATGTAAGCGAAAAAGCCCCATGGAGCGAATGAAAAAAACTAACGTGTAATCCTTTTCATAACTGAGAAATACTAATTTTTGAACAATAGGTGAAAACAAATAGCACAATTTGTTACATACAATATGGGCCTGAAGGCATAGAATTTTGTGCAACTGTTAACATTCGCACATTTTTAATAAAAAACTGTCCGAATGCTAGTGTGTATAACGAGCTCGGATATACTCCTAGTAGCACGTAAAAGCTCGTACACAAGTGCCTTTTTTGTCTAAAAATGAAACTTTTTTACAGGTTGATGTAGTTTTTTTATTTTTACTACTTCAATTGAAGTTTTTTTGAACATTGCTTGGGTTGAGGTTAAGTTGTTATTTATCAGTGTGTTATGGTTTGTTTTTGATGTTAATTACCACTAACGGGGTAATTAATTTTTCAGAACTGATCTGAGTCAATTTTTTTCACACACTGAAATATTATACTCAGACCTGAAAGCAATTTACTAAGAATGTTGTAAGTTAAGTCACTGAAGAAATGTGAGAACAAGCAGTCAGCAACCTTACTAAAAAGTTTTTAATATTTATTAATTTAGGAGATTCACTATGCCTGTTACTAATTTGGCTGAACTAGATGCAATGGTTGCACGCGTTAAGAAAGCGCAAGAAGAGTTTGCAACTTTCTCTCAAGAGAAAGTAGACGCAATCTTCCGTGCAGCATCTTTAGCGGCTAACCACGCTCGTATCCCGCTAGCACAACAAGCGGTTGAAGAGTCTGGTATGGGTATTGTTGAAGACAAAGTTATCAAAAACCACTTTGCTTCAGAATTCATCTACAACAAATACAAAGATGAAAAAACGTGTGGCATCCTTGAAGAGGATGACAACCTAGGCACGATGACTATCGCAGAACCTGTAGGTATCATCTGTGGTATCGTACCAACAACTAACCCTACTTCTACTGCAATCTTCAAATCTCTAATCTCTTTGAAGACTCGTAACGGTATCATCTTCTCGCCACACCCACGTGCGAAGAACTCTACTAACGACGCAGCGAAACTTGTTCTAGATGCAGCAGTAGCAGCGGGTGCTCCAAAAGACATCATCGGTTGGATCGACCAACCATCTGTAGAGCTTTCTAATGCTCTTATGAAGCACGAAGGCATCGCACTTATCCTTGCAACTGGTGGTCCAGGCATGGTTAAAGCAGCTTACTCTTCTGGTAAGCCAGCAATCGGTGTAGGTGCAGGTAACGTTCCTGTAGTTATCGATGAAACAGCTGACATCAAACGTGCTGTTGCTTCTATCCTAATGTCTAAAACTTTCGATAACGGCGTAGTATGTGCTTCTGAGCAGGCTGCAATCGTAGTTAGCGAAGTATACGACGAAGTAAAAGAGCGTTTCGCTTCTCACAAAGCTCACGTTCTATCTAAAGCTGACGCTGATAAAGTACGTAAAGTACTTCTTATCGACGGCGCGCTAAATGCGAAAATCGTAGGTCAACCTGCTCCAGCAATCGCTGAAATGGCTGGCGTTAAAGTTCCTGCTGACACTAAAGTTCTTGTAGGTGAAGGTCTAGGTAAAGTTTCTTACGATGATGAGTTCGCTCACGAGAAACTATCTCCAACTCTAGGTCTGTTCCGTGCTGACAACTTCGAAGACGCAGTTGCTCAAGCGGTAACAATGGTTGAAATCGGTGGTATCGGTCACACATCTGGTCTTTACACTAACCAAGACGTTAACGCAGACCGCATCCGTTACTTCGGTGACAAGATGAAGACTGCACGTATCCTTGTAAACATCCCAACTACTCACGGTGGTATCGGTGACCTTTACAACTTCAACGTAGCACCTTCTCTAACTCTAGGTTGTGGTTCATGGGGTGGTAACTCTATCTCTGAAAACGTTGGTCCTAAGCACCTTATCAACAAGAAAACTGTAGCTAAGCGAGCTGAAAACATGTTGTGGCACAAACTACCTAAGTCTATCTACTTCCGTCGTGGTAGCCTTCCAATCGCAATGAGCGACCTAGAAGGTAAGAAGCGCGCATTCCTAGTTACTGACCGTTTCCTATTCAACAACGGTTACGCTGATGAAGTAGTTAAACTGCTTAAAGAGCAAGGCATCGAAGTTCAAACATTCTTCGACGTAGAAGCGGATCCAACACTATCTGTTGTTGAGAAAGGTGCAGAAGCAATGAAGAGCTTCCAGCCTGACGTAATCCTAGCTCTAGGTGGTGGTTCTCCAATGGACGCTGCTAAGATCATGTGGGTAATGTACGAGCACCCAGAAACTCACTTCGAAGAACTAGCAATGCGCTTTATGGACATCCGTAAACGTATCTACAAGTTCCCTAAAATGGGTAAGAAAGCTGAGCTTGTATGTATCACTACAACTTCAGGTACGGGTTCAGAAGTTACGCCATTCGCTGTTGTTACAGATGACAAAACTGGTGCTAAGTACCCACTAGCTGACTACGAAATCACGCCAAACATGGCTATCGTTGATGCTAACCTAGTAATGAACATGCCTAAGTCTCTAACAGCATTCGGTGGTTACGATGCAGTAACTCACGCTCTAGAAGCTTACGTATCAGTTCTAGCGAACGAGTACTCAGACGGTCAAGCTCTACAAGCACTTAAGATGCTTAAAGAGTACCTACCATCAAGCTACGCGAACGGTGCAAACGACCCAATCGCTCGTGAGAAAGTACACAACGCAGCAACTATCGCTGGTGTAGCATTCGCGAACGCATTCCTAGGTGTTTGTCACTCTATGGCGCACAAGATTGGTGCTGAGTTCCACCTACCACACGGTCTGGCGAACGCACTACTAATCTCGAACGTTGTACGTTACAACGCGAACGACAACCCAACTAAACAAACTGCGTTCTCTCAATACGACCGTCCACAAGCACGTCGTCGTTACGCTGAAGTTGCTGACCACCTAGGCCTAAGCCAAGCTGGTGACCGCACTGCTCAGAAGATTGAACGTCTACTAGGTTGGTTGGAAGAGCTTAAACTGAACCTAGACATCCCAGCTTCTATCCAAGCTGCAGGTGTTGCTGAAGCAGACTTCACAGCGAAACTAGAAGAGCTAGCAGTTGAAGCGTTCGATGACCAATGTACTGGTGCGAACCCACGCTACCCTCTAATCAGCGAGCTAAAAGAAGTTCTACTAGCGTCTTACTACGGTAAAGCATTCGTTGAAGGTGAAACTTTCGAAGGCACAACTGTAATCAAGAAGAAAGCTGACCAAGAAGCACCAGCGGCTCCTAAAGCTAAGAAAGAAAAAGCTAAAGCTTAAGTAAGCATTTAGTTTTGAGAAAGGTTTTCGCTAGCACGAAACCTTAAATCGGGAAAAGGTTAAAGCCCCAGTCGAAAGACTGGGGCTTTTTTTATCTAATTCAAACTAAGATCCGTTTGTTGATGTGAAGAGCAGATTGAATGCCGTGAGCTGGTATTGCTTTGTGTGACTGAGAAGAAAACAGAAAGAGAAGAGGCTGGAGAGTGGATACAAAAAAGCCGATGAAGATGCATCGGCTTTTACTAGATTGCGAGTTCTATTTCTCTTCGTCTGGTAGCTTAACATTAAGTTCTAGCACTGAAATATCGTCGCCTTTGTGCTCTAAAGAAAGATCAACCATCGCTGGATCAATCGCAACGTATTTGCTGATGACTTTAAGAATGTCTTCTTTCAGTTGTGGCAAATAAGATGGCGCAGGATCATTTTGGCTGCGGCGTTCTGCAACAATGATTTGCAGGCGCTCTTTCGCCATACTGGCTGAGCTTTTTTTGCTTGGGCGGAAAAATTCTAGTAATGACATGCCAACGATCAGCCTCCGAATAGTCGTTTAAAGATTCCTTTCTTCTGCTCAGTTAGGAAGCGGAAGTCTACTTGCTGGCCAAGAAGGCGTTCAACAGTATCGTTGTAAGCCATACCAGCGTCAGTTTGTTCATCAAAAATGACTGGTACACCTTTGTTTGATGCATTCAGTACGGCTTGGCTTTCAGGGATAACACCCAGAAGTGAAATATGAAGAATATCTTCTACATCTTGAACACTTAGCATTTCGCCTTGTGCCACACGTGCTGGGTTATAACGTGTGAGTAGTAAATGTTGCTTCACTGGCTCTCGGCCCTCTTCAGAGCGGCGAGACTTAGAATCCAAAATTCCAAGGATACGGTCAGAGTCACGGACGGAAGATACTTCTGGGTTCGTTGTCACAATGGCCTCATCTGCAAAGTATAGCGCCATTAGCGCACCTTGCTCGATCCCAGCTGGTGAATCACAGATGATAAAGTCAAAACCCATCTCATCCATTTCATCAAGTACACGTCTAACACCTTCACGTGTTAGCGCGTCTTTGTCGCGAGTTTGTGAAGCAGGCAAAACGAAAAGGTTGTCTGTACGTTTGTCTTTGATAAGGGCTTGGTTTAGCGTTGCCTCACCGTTGATGACATTAACAAAATCGTAAACGACGCGGCGTTCACAGCCCATGATCAAATCTAGGTTACGTAGACCGATATCAAAATCGATTACTGCGGTTTTTTTGCCTTTAAGAGCAAGGCCAGATGCAATTGCTGCGCTAGATGTAGTTTTACCTACGCCGCCTTTACCTGACGTGACAACTATAATGCGTGCCATGACGTGTATTCCTTATTTTTTTAAATCGTGAGCAACTCAAGTTCAAGCGAGTCACTTTTTAAACTCATCATTACTTTTTGATCCCAGAGTGCTGGGTCGAATTGATCGGTTAACCAATAGTGTCCGGCAATTGACATCAACTCAGCGTTGAGTTTCTGACAAATAATGACAGCATCGGTGTTTCCGTTAGCCCCTGCAATGGCTTTGCCACGCAAAGTGCCATAAATGTGAATTGAGCCATCTGCGATGACTTCTGCCCCCTCGCTAACGTGATTGAGGATCACCAAATCGCCGTCTTTCGCGTAAATCTGCTGACCCGAACGTACAGGGGTACGAACCACTTTAGTCGGAACCATTTTTGCCGGCGCTTGAGAAGAAGAGCGACTGGCCGACATGATGGCAAACCCCGCTTCTGTTGCTAGCGATTGTGCGCGTTTATTTTTGCAGCCTGCGATACCAACAGGGATCAGCCCCGCGTCTAAAATGCCCTGTTTTAACTGGCCAAAGTCAATCTCGCTTTCAACCTTTGCTATGTTTATTACAACAGGTGCAGATGCAAAAAATGCACGGGCTTGTTTCACTCTTTCATTGAGGAAATGCATCGTTTTTTCGATATCATTGTCAGAAAGGTGTAAAACTGACAAAGTAAAACTACTACCTTTTAAATCTGGGGTACGTGACATCGTTTACTTTGGACCTCGATAACTCGTTGCCATTACTGAAATGGCGTTGCCTGAGACTAGGGGTGTCATGTTATATTCCCTGTTTAGGCACAGCAAGTTATCTTGCGCTCAATTATGCGTTTTGCTGATAATTTTAGCGAAACGTTGACGAAACTGAATTGAATTACCAAAAGGCTTTATATGCTTTGTGCGATATACAAAAGTTCCAAAAAGGAAGGAGCTTATCTTTATATTCAGAAGAAGGACGATTTTTCACAGGTTCCTGACACTCTGATGCAGATGTTTGGCAAACCTATCATGGTGATGATGGTGAACTTGGATGGTCGTCAACTTGCACAGGTTGATATTGAAAAAGTGAAACAATCTTTAAATGAAGATGGCTTTTTCTTGCAATTACCTCCGCCACCGAAGAATCTATTAGAAGAATATAAAGAACAAAAAGCTCGTCAAGCATCTGAGTGATCGGCTGTTAAAGAGCGGAAATTGCACAGGGGAAGCAATTTGAAAAAGTTATTGTCAGTATTGTTAGGATTAAGTCTTTCCGCTCCGGGGTTAGCGGCAGAAGTCAGCTTTGAACGCTATGTTGAAGGGCTCAAAGAAGAAGCGCGTGAAAATGGCATCTCTGAAACGATTATCGATCAGGCCTTTCAAAATGTAACGCACAAGCCACGAGCGGTAAAAGCCGATCGCAACCAACCAGAGAAAAAGCTCACTCTGGACGAATATATTCCACGTGCCGTCCCTGATTGGAAAGTGAAACAAGCTAGGCAACTATACAAAGAGCACTATACAGAGCTCAAACGTATCGGTGACGAGTTTGGCGTTCAGCCTCGCTTTATCGTTGCTTTGTGGGGAGTTGAAAGTAACTTCGGTAAGTTCACCGGTAATTACAGTGTGATCGATGCGCTTTCAACCATGGCTTACGACGGGCGTCGGGAAGCATTCTTCCGCAAAGAAACCATGGCTGCATTGAAGATCCTTGATGAAGGCCATATCACACCTGCAAACATGAAAGGTTCATGGGCAGGGGCGATGGGACAATGCCAATTTATGCCGAGCTCGTTTCTATCTTTCGCTGCGGATGGCGATGGTGATGGCAAAAAAGACATTTGGAATACCAAAGCAGATGTTTTTGCCTCCACAGCCAATTATCTTGGTCAATCTGGCTGGGATGACCAATACACTTGGGGACGTCAGGTAAAGCTACCTGAAGGTTTTGATACCAGTATTCAAGGGCGCGAAGAAAGTAAAGGTAAGTATTTGCAGCAATGGAGCAAGCTGGGCATCACCAAATATGATGGCAGTCCATTGCCTACGCTGGATAAAGATATTAAAGCGTGGTTGATTGCCCCAGATGACGAAAATGGTCGCATTTATCTGGTTTACAACAACTACAATGTATTGATGAAGTGGAACCGCTCTTATTACTTTGCTTTGGCTGTGAGCCATCTCGCTGATCGGATATAGTCTTCACGATATTAGTTTTAACGATAAGGGCTCTATTGAGCCCTTTATTTTTTCGAGGAAATTGTGCTTTCAGAACGCGCTGCTCAGATGGTGATTTTCACCACCTTAGTCAAACACCAAAACTTTACCAGCACCGCTAAGTCATTAGGTGTTTCGGTTTCTCATGTAAGTAAACAGTTGGCCCTACTTGAAGCTTCACTTGGCATTAAGTTAGTGCAGCGTACAACCCGTACTTTTACCCTGACAGAGGCGGGTGAACGTTTCAATCGGCATTGTGAAGAAGTGGTGCAGATCGTCTCCAATGCTCAATATGAGATGGAAAACCAGCGTGATGAAATTTCAGGGCTAGTCAAAATTGGCCTTTCTCAATCGTTTGGTACGCTGCATATTATTCCTGCGATTAACGAACTGCGTCAGCAGTATCCTCAGCTTCAAGTCGAAGTTCACTTGTTTGATTACAAAGTGGATATGTTATTAGAAGGGTTGGATGTTTGGATCACCAATAATGAACAACTTCCAGAAGGGTATATTGCACAGCGGTTGGCGGACTGTCAGTTTGTTGTCGTCGCCTCACCTGATTATTTACTCAGCCATGATACGCCGCGCCACCCTGATGATCTTAAGCAACATAATTGTCTAATTTATAGAAGTTGGGAGCGTGATTACCATACTTGGGCCTTTTGTCAGAAAGGAGATCAACTTGCCGTTAAAGTTTCTGGTAATTACTCCGTCGATCTGGCGGAAGCTGTGAGAGATGCGGCGATAGCAGGGTGGGGGATTGGTTACCTAGCGACTTACTTACTGGATGATGAATTTCGAAATGGCAAGCTCATTCAATTGTTACCCGAGTGGCGAGCGTGTCAAAAAATGCCGTTTTATGCTGTTTACCCAAGCCGAAAACACATGCCTAAAAAAGTGTCTGCGGTGATCGAGTTCATTCGCGATAAAATTGGTTCTCCATGTCACTGGGATCAAAAACTCGCACCATACATTTCAATGCCTGATTAGTTGTAAGATTAACGATTGATTATTTCCTGCCTCATAAACATCTTTTCTCAATAGAAATAGTAAAGTGAAGCAAACGTTTAAATGCATTAATTTCAATCAGTTAGTTTGGTGGTGAAACTTTAATCACTAGCAATGCTCACCCTGTTAACATTTGAAAGTTGCAACAATTTGTTGCGTCTATACAATCCGACGCCTTTCCTGTTTCCCCATTTTTTGGATTGTTTTTATGAACTCATTGTTAGGTGTTATCGCGATATTTGCTGTTGCGTGGCTGCTTTCTGCCAATAGAAAGAGCATTAACTATCGAACCGTTTCATTGGCCTTTGCTCTGCAAGTCTCTTTTGCATTGTTGGTTTTATATGTTCCTGCGGGCAAAGAAGCACTTAACAGTGTTACTGGCGCCGTATCGAATATGATCAACTACGGCCAAGAAGGGATCACTTTCTTATTTGGTGGCTTGGCGACAGGTGGCTTTACCTTTGCCATCAACGTACTAGGTATCATCATCTTTTTCTCTGCTCTGATTTCAGGTCTTTACCATATCGGACTGATGCCTAAAGTGATCAACTTGATTGGCGGCGCATTGCAACGTTTATTGGGTACTGGCCGCGCTGAGTCACTTTCGGCAACTGCGAATATCTTTGTCGGTATGATTGAAGCGCCTCTTGTGGTGAAACCTTACCTGAAACATATGAGCGACTCTCAGTTTTTCGCGGTCATGACTTGTGGTTTGGCTTCCGTTGCTGGTGGCACACTCGTTGGTTATGCATCACTAGGTGTGGACTTGAACTACTTGATCGCCGCTGCCTTTATGTCTGCGCCTGCCGGTTTATTAATGGCGAAAATTTTGATGCCAGAAATTGAGCCTGCGATTGAGCAGTCATCAATGGAAAATGTCGAGATCCCACGAGCAACCAACGTGGTTGAAGCGATGGCAGATGGTGCGATGTCTGGCCTTCGTATTGCAGTTGCCGTGGGCGCAACCTTACTGGCGTTTGTATCAGTGATTGCATTACTTAACGGCCTGTTAGGCTGGGTGGGAAGCTGGTTTGGTATTCAATTAAGCTTTGAGCTGATCTTAGGTTACTTGTTTGCACCAATCGCATGGTTACTCGGTATTCCATGGAATGAGGCCGTCACAGCTGGCTCTCTGATTGGTAACAAAATTGTGGTTAACGAGTTTGTTGCTTTCATTCAGCTGATGGACGTTAAATCGCAATTGAGTGCTCACTCTCAAGCGATTGTGACCTTTGCCCTTTGCGGTTTTGCGAACATTTCTACCATGGCGATGTTGATTGGTGGTCTAGGTAGTTTGGTGCCAGAAAAGCGTCCGTTCATCTCCAAATATGGCTTCAAAGCAATTTCAGCAGGTGTACTGGCGAACTTAATGAGTGCTTCAATTGCAGGTGTAATTTTAAGCCTGTAGCACGGTGTCATTCGTTAGAATTAAAAAAGGGTTGATGTTTCGCATCAACCCTTTTGTGTTTTTAAGGAATTACTTTTTGGTGTGGAATTGTTCACACGCCATCATGGTATTTTCAATTAGCGTTGCAACAGTCATTGGGCCGACACCACCAGGGACAGGGGTAATAAAGCTAGCGCGCTCTTTTGCATTGGCATAGTCAACATCACCAACAAGCTTGCCGCTTTCAAGGCGGTTAATGCCCACATCAACCACAATCGCGCCTTCTTTAATCCACTTTCCTGGAATGAAGTTGGGCTTACCAACGGCAACCACAACCACATCTGCTTGGCGCACATGGCTTTCGAGATCTTTAGTAAAGCGATGGCATGTCGTGGTTGTGCAACCTGCAAGTAGCAATTCTAATGTCATTGGACGACCAACGATATTGGATGCCCCAACAATCACCGCGTGTTTGCCTCTAAGCTCGATATTGTATCGATCAAGTAAAGTGATGATGCCTTTTGGTGTACATGAACGTAACTTAGGGATGCGTTGAGCTAAACGACCAACGTTGTATGGATGAAAGCCATCTACGTCTTTTTCAGGGATGATACGTTCAAGAACGTGTGTCGCGTCAATGCCTGCAGGCAGGGGAAGCTGAACCAGAATGCCATCAATTTCACTATCTTGGTTGAGCTCGTCAATCAGTGCCAACAATTCTTCTTCCGAAGTTGATGCAGGAAGATCAAAGGATTTAGAAACAAAGCCAACTTCATCACAAGCACGACGTTTACTACCAACGTAAACTTGAGAAGCCGGATCTTCACCGACTAAGACCACCGCAAGACCCGGTGCACGTAATCCTGCTTCGACGCGCGCTTTTACTCGCGCAGCAACTTCAGATCGAACAGTTTGAGAGATGAGAGTTCCATCAATGTTTTGAGCAGTCATGACTTTCCTTTGAAAAATAGAATAGCGGAATTTATTTGTCGCGCATTGTCGCAAAAAAATCAATGAACATCTATAAGCAAACGTTTGCTTTGAGTGTTTTTTGGACGCCTCAACGCTCCTTGCCCTTTTTTTAGGCATTCAGATCAGAATGTTAGATAAAGCGATTGATTTAACAAATTGAACTCGTATAATTCTGTCCCTGTAGCGCGCCCTTAGCTCAGCTGGATAGAGCACGTCCCTTCTAAGGATGTGGTCGTAGGTTCGAATCCTACAGGGCGTGCCATTTATTCTAAAGCCCCGATAGCTCAATGAGTCATCGGGGCTTTTACGTTTCTGGCGTTTAGCTCAGATTCAAAAAGAGCGCCTAAGTGGCGCTCTTTTCGTTTTGGTGTTTAGTTGGTCTGTGCTGCCGTTCTTCTCGCTGGGTGATTGATGAAAATCGCGACAATGGCGGCGATAGCCAGTGAGAAGCAATAGTAGGAGTTCGCTACGATCTCAATGGGTGATAGCTTGAATACGGAGCCGAGTAGCAATATTTGCGCACCGTAAGGTAACATTCCCTGCATCACACAAGAGAAGATATCCAACAAACTGGCGGAGCGTCTTGGCGTTACATTGTGTTCTTCAGCCAGTTGGCGCGCAACGCTGCCCGAAACGATAATCGCCACGGTATTATTTGCGGTGCATGCATTCACCATCGCAACCAAGCTCGCAATACCAACTTCACTCGCACGACCATTTGCTTTGGCAGAGTGTGTCGAACCAAAAACTCGGATCATGCGACCAACCAACTGAGTAAGAAAAGCCAGCCCACCTTGGCGACGCATCAGCTCACTTAAGCCACCAATCAACATTGAGAGCAAGAATATCTCTTGCATGCTGCCAAAGCCTTCATAGATGTCTTTACCAAAGTCAGTTAGCGCATAGCTTTCCGTGCTGATTAGGCTCACGCTACCTGCAAGCAGAATCCCGATGGTAAGCACGATAAACACATTGAGGCCAGAAACGGCGAGAATTAAAATCGTGATATACGGCAGCACTTTAAGCCACTCAATAGGCCCAGTTTCCGGTGTTTGGGTTGCCGTACTATTGAAGGCGAAGATAACCAGCGCAAACAGAGCAGCAGGAATGGCGATGCGGACATTCTCTTTAAACTTATCGCGCATTTCACAACCTTGGGAGCGGGTTGCTGCAATGGTGGTATCGGAAATAATGGAAAGATTATCACCAAACATTGCGCCACTTAACACCACTCCTGCTGTAAGAGGTAGGCTCATGCCTGCCGATTGAGCAATGCCTAAAGCGATAGGGGCAACAGCTGCGATGGTGCCCATTGAAGTGCCCATGGCGGTGGCAATAAAGGCTGAAATCAGGAAAATACCCGGTAGGATCATGGTCGCTGGAATAGCGGACAGACCAAGGTTAACCGTTGCATCAACACCGCCCGATGCTTTAGCTACAGCGGCAAAGGCGCCTGCCAACAGATAGATCATGCACATGGCGATGATGTCTGGGTGGCCAACGCCACGCATAAATTGTTCAATCGCGCGGTTAAGTGACTCTTTACTTAATACGATAGCCAGAATGATGGCGGGAAGTACGGCGATAGGTGCCGGTAACTGGTAGAAAGCAAATTCAACGCCCTGTAAAGATAGGTAGGTTCCAACGCCAATAAACAGTGCTAGGAACACCACTAAGGGCATGAGGGCTATCGCCGAGGGCGCAGCAGATTGAGTTGTGTTTTTTGAGCCAGACATTCAAATGCGCTAAATAAATGATAAGGGCGAGCAGACTAATCTGACTGGCGGATGTTGTCAACGTCTAGACGTCTAAATGTCTATATGCTTTTGGGTGAATACGAACGATCGATATCCGATTTGTCCGACATAAAACTTACGGCAGTTTGTGGCGATTTTTTATGCAGACTCTGCTAGTCTTATGCACATAATTCAATATAACGAAAATTAAACATGTATCTGAAATTATTACATGAATCAGATTGCGCATCGCTGCTGGATTTTGAAAGTGAAAACCGAAAATGGTTTGAGCAATTTATTCCGCCGAGAGAAGGGGGATTTTACTGTTTTGAAGGGGTGCGTAGCCATGTGCTCGACTTTCTTTCAGACTATCGACAACGTCAATGTTTACCCATGCTGGTGTGTGGTACTGAAGGTGAAGTGATAGGACGCGTGAATTTACACAGTTTGTGCATGGAAACGGCTTCTGCTTATTTAGGCTACCGTATCGGTGAGCAATACACGCGCCGTGGTGTGGCATCATTTGCGGTTAATGAAATTCTGCAACAAGCACGCCGAATTGGTCTTAAAAAAATCGTTGCTTTTGCGGCTACCGATAATATTGCCTCACAAAAAGTTCTCGCAAACAATCAATTCCTGAAAGGAGAGTGCGTAAAAAACTACGCGCGATTAAACGGGAAAGCGATTCATTGCTATAAATACACTCTCCAGTTATAAACGATTTATCTTGAATAAAAATGGAGTTTGGTGTGATGGAAACGGCACGTTTACGCTTGCGACAATGGAAAGCACAAGATCGCGAAGCTTTTCGTCTGATGGGCGCTGACCCACAGGTCATGCGTTATTTCCCAGCTTTGCTGAGTCATGATGAATCAGATGCGATGGTGCAGCGAATTTTTGACATTATTGATCAGAAAGGCTGGGGCTTTTGGGCCGTTGAACTGAAAGAAACGAGAGAGTTTATTGGCTTTGTCGGACTGCACCAACAAGCACAAGACAGCGGTATTCCCAACGCTCCTTTGGTTGAAATTGGTTGGCGCTTGGCTCAGCCTCATTGGGGAAAAGGTTACGCACCGGAAGCGGCTCAAGCAGCGCTCAAGTTTGCTTTCGAACAACTCAATCTTGATACCGTGTATGCTTTTACTGCGTTGCCTAATCAGCCTTCGCAACAGGTGATGATGAAACTGGGGGTGAAGAACCTACAACAAGATTTTAATCATCCTAAACTTCCGCAAGGCCATCCATTACAGCGACACTGTCTGTATGCCATCAAACGTAGCGATTGGCGTTAACCAGTAATCTACGATATAAAACGAGTCCAGAAAGGGCTCGTTTTTTTATGAGGTTTTCTTTTATAACAGGAGGTTAAAATGGACAAGGTTGTTGTGGTTACAGGAGCTAGCCGAGGGATCGGTGCGGCAACGGCGGTATTGTTGGCAAGTCAAGGTTACGCTGTTGTGGTGAATTATCTGCGTAATCAAAATGCTGCTGATGAGGTAGTGAAAAAGATACGCGCTCAAGGTGGACAGGCTATCTCGGTTCAAGCAGATGTGGCTGACGAACATCAAGTGACGGAGTTGTTTCAACAGGCAAATCAGGTGTTTGGTCCGGTGACCCATCTTGTCAATAATGCCGGAGTTTTATTTACCCAAGCGAAACTTACCGAGATCTCAGCAGAGCGCTTTCAAACCGTAATGAATACAAACGTTATGAGTTGTTTTCTGTGTTGTAAAGAAGCGCTGAAAACCATGTCGGCAGGCTCGGCTATTGTGAATGTTTCTTCAGCGGCATCACGAATCGGAGCGCCATTTGAATATGTCGATTATGCTGCTTCGAAAGGAGCAATGGACAGCTTAACCAAAGGTTTGTCGCTGGAAGTGGCCGAGCTTGGTATTCGGGTGAACGCGGTGCGCCCGGGGTGTATTTATACAGATATGCATGCCGATGGTGGTGAGCCGGATCGGGTGGATCGTCTTAGCGCTCACCTTCCATTAAAACGAGGAGGTACTCCTGAAGAAGTGGCCAACGCCATTGCGTGGTTGTTGTCTGATGAAGCTTCATACGCGACAGGCTCTTTTATTGATTTAGCGGGTGGAAGGTAAAAACTTTCAAAAAGGAATTTAGGATGATTCAGAAAGTAGGAAAGACCGAAATCAAACCGGAGCATAAAGCGAGTTGTCACTGCGGCGCTGTTGAACTGCTTTTGTCATTGCCCAACGGTCTTGAGAAGCCAAGGCGTTGCGATTGTTCCATTTGTCGCCGCAAAGGGGCGATAGTCGCTTCGGTTTCCCTAGATGGAATCGAGATAGTAAAGGGAAAAGATGCATTAAAGCTCTATCAGTTTAATACCAAAACGGCGAAGCATTATTTTTGTGTCCACTGTGGTATTTATACTCATCATCAACGGCGTTCCAACCCGAACGAATATGGCTTTAATGTCGGATGTTTAGAAGGGGTCAACCCTTATGAACTCGGAGAGGTAATTGTGAATGATGGTGTGAACCACCCAGCAGACCGCTAAGCCTGTTATCGATATTGCTCTGGGACCAGAAGATAGTAGCACACCAGTGTCGCAACAAACCCTAGAACGAGGGTCGCTGCTGTAGCAAGCCAATGTTGTCGCGTATTTAAAGCGGGTCGATTATAACTGTCTTTGTGGTAGTGACATAACGATAATGGGGCGGTATAGCGCCAGATCCAGACAAGGTAGCTGAGTAAAGGTAAGACGATGTAGTTATTTAAAGGATCGCCCCCTTTATTGCCCCCCGCATTGGGAACGCCAATGATATCTTCGTATAAGGTGATCAGAGACATGCCCCAAAGCGCAAACAAAATACCACTTAAAATGAAGAAAGTGCGCAGGGTTTGTGCCGGCGGTAAGCGCAGCGGAAAGGTTTTGCTCCATTTATCACCGTATTGCCAATAATCCTTATCTTTTTGTTCCATTGTTTTGATCTCTTAGGCCAGCACAGATGTGCTGGCCTATTAGTAAGTAGTAAACGTTACTCAGCCCCAAGTCGTCTTGGAATGCTCTTAGGTACCATAAATACGCTAGGAGCTGAAGGCTGTATCACTTTAAATGAGTATTGCTTAGGGGCAGATCCCGGAACTAAATCACTTCCTGATGTCGGTGCACCTGAAACATCGCTGACACCAGAAAACGAAATACTGTATGTGCCGATGCCATCCGGTGCATCAAGACCAGTTAAGGTCGCTGAATGTACCCCAGTTGGTAGCGTTATTGGGAAGGCAAAACAGTACTTGCTGTTACTGGTCGATGTTTGTCCCACACGTTGTCCATCTACATCCAGTGCAAAGTTATCATCTTTCAAACCGCCATTGTCACATACGGTAATAACAACATCCGCTTCAGCGATCTCTACTTCAAGTTCGTTAGACCATTTACTGTCATTGATGTCGAGACGTTTTGCTTTAATTGCATAGGTCCCTGGGTCAAGATCTTTTGGAATTCGGAAAGAGAGTTCCGTACTGCTTAGGCTTAAAATTGCGACCTGATATTGACCAAACATCACCATATTTTCTGAAGAGAACTTAGAAAATCCCGATCCTTTTACGGTGAGAATATCATTGGATGCAGCTTGAGTTTTGGATACGCTGCTGAGCACCAAATCAGCCTCTACGGTGATGGCTTCTTTTAACTCTTCTGCTGGCAGATCAAAAGCAGAGTGTTTCACTGATAGATCAAACACATCATCATCGGTATTAAACAAACTGGCACCTGCCATGATCCACATTTCTGTACCGTCATGGTTGATATAGTATGGCTTGTATTGGCGGGCTTCACCTGAAAGTGTGCTAGTGAGCGTGACCATTGGGTACTTTTTACTGCTCCAAAAATCAGGTTTGACAGGCTGGAAGCCACGTCCGCCAATGATGATTTGTTTTGGTTCTCCATCTGGCATGATCACCGCAGGTTCCACACTAGTGACTTCCAGTTCTACTTCCACTTGAAAATCTATCACAACGTCAACTGATGAAAGGTCAGTGAGTGTTTTGCCGATATCAACCCCCATTAAAGTGAAGTCTTTAACGATAAGCAGTTGTCCAATCACTGGGATGGCTTTTTTCACCGCTTTTGCTGCCAGTTTGGCTAAGGCTTCTGCGGTCAGGTTTTGCGCTGCGGCTTTAAAGATGGCTTGGGTAACTGGGCCATAACTTAAAAAGTCATTTTTTAGCTTAACTAAAACGTCGTATCGGAACTCTTCCAGTGATTGACCGCCTGTAGTGAATTCCATCACTTCAGTCATAAACCAAGGTGCTTCGGTTAAAAAGATGGTAGCAAGTTGGTTTTTATTGATGGTGAGCAGGCCAGCGTTGTCGAGGATGAACATTAGTTGAGGCAATACCACACCATCAATGATGGTTCTGCCGACAAGGTACTGGCGAACACTTTTTTCATGAGCGCTGATCTGCCCGGGCGTTAGCATCGCATCGTAGCTTGCGTCGGAACCCGCACTTAATACACGGACCGTTGAGTCTTGCACGACAGAACCACCACAAATCCCCGTTGAAGCGATATGCCACATGGTCTCTTGAGGGCCAACAAAATTGGAACTCCACATCCCAGAGCCATATTGGCAAATGCTCTTACCTTCACTACTCACCACTTGAAAAGCCAAATGCAATTTGGTGTCGTTTTCGATATTGAATTGATTGTCACCATCGATTTTTACGCCAATGTCGTCAATTTCCTGCTCGGGCGTGATCACGATAGGTGAGTTGGAGCGTCCTTGGCGTAGAGCATTGGGTTGAGCCACTAGACTGGCTTTGATGTCTGTTAGCGCTTGCTGGTACAACGGAGATAAATAGATTTCATCGGATAGCAAGTAATCAAGATCACTGGCTAACCCGTTGTAAATTAATTCACCCAGTTGCTGAACACTGTCTAAGGCGTAAATTGCTTGCAATTGTTGCTCTGCTGATGCGTTGCTCCAGTCGTTATTAATACTGTGCCACAAGTAACCAACTGCGGTGGTGGTGGCATTGATTTGTATTGAGCTTGAAGACGGCAGCACAGGAGCATAGCCTAGCGTGTGGATCTCCTCACCAATGTATTTTGATAGTGTCGCAATTTCAGGTTGTGAGACATCGATATCTAATGTGTTGCCATTAGGATTGAATGGCACTTCATTGTCTAGAGAGGTGGATAAATAAACATCTTCCGGTTGAATGCCTGTTGGCAGTTCAGCGGTAACATTGTGGCTAGTGGTTTGCTTATAGCTCACGTAGAAAGATTGAGTGCTGCCGTATGCATGATCCAGATAAATTTCACCAGAGACAAAGTTACTTGGCAAGGTGAACGTATAGCTTTGATCGGAATAGCGGTTGTCAACATCGAGGGTGCCTGCCGAATAATGCAGTACAAATGGCTGGTTTAAGTTAGTGCCGTGCAGAGTTAATTGATTACCGGATAAGGACACTTGGCTAAGTAGCAGCGCATTGTCTTGCAACACTTCAATCGGGTATTCCCCGGTGCGTGTTTCACCGTCAGTCACAAGCAGAAGATGATTCCCCATACCAAGTGTCTGACAATCAATTTGTAATGTGTCTTGCTCGACAGTATGTGGGATCACTGAACTTTCCCCTTGGCTGCGTACCACAGTTTTTAACCCTGAATAATGGTTAAAGTTCGATAGTGAAATGGATACGCTTTGGGAAAGTAAACATTGGAAGGTAATTTGGTTATGGCTGTCTGTCACTTGGGTGATTTCAAGTGGTTTGTTGTCGCGAGCAACCGAATTCAACATGGCAATATTTGGCTCAGAATCCAAGGTATCATCAACCATATCGTTATCGTTGTCGGCATCGACAAAGTCAAACAACTGGTCGCCATCAATGTTACTTGGCTCCATAAAGTTGAAACCCACCTCAACGCTATCCAATTGACCGTTATTGTCACTGTCTTCATCTTGGCTGTTGATTGCGCCGTCGTTATCGACATCTAAGGCGACATTGAGCATTTCTAATTGGTCTGCAATCAGGTCGTTATCGCTGTCGAGATCCCACCATGACGGTAGCCCGTCGCCATCCATATCAAGTGTTGGTGTCGCGCGACCATAGAATTCAATACCATCGCTAACACCATCAGCATCGCTATCTGCACTGAGAAAATTGCTGTCTAATGCTTGTTCCATTTCATCAGACAGACCATCTTGGTCAGAATCAAGATAAACCAAAGCTTGATAGTCTATGGTTTCGCTGATATTTGCTCCAAGCGCAAAGAAGTAGTTGCCGGAAGATGGGATCACCGCGCTGATAATCCGTTGTCCTGGTAATGTGTGTTCCATAAAGGCAACGGGGACACCTTGTGCATCAACTAAGGTGATAAAGCCAGCAAATGGCAGCGATGTCTTTAATTGGATAGAAACTCTGCCTTGTGGCAGTGTGAGGCGGTAGTAATCTTGGTCATAACCGCTATTGGTTTGAAGTGTTCCAGAGATAAATGAAGGGAAGGCCGTTACCGTCTCTGAAACAGCAATACCATCGTTGTTGACTGGGCTTTCAATGTGCTCAGGCCAGCTGTCTTTGGAAGCATCAAATGGGTAGCCATCAAGTTGGTCGACAACGCCATCACCATCTTCATCATGCTGGTGGTAGTTACTTACCCCATCGCCATCGCTGTCAGAGTGTGAAGCTTTGTCGAGCGGGAAGAGGTCATCATTTAAATAGCCATCACCGTCGGCGTCTAGGTCATCTGAATCGCTTAACCCATCCCCGTCAATATCATCAATCACGTTAATGGTGTAATGAGCAAATGCTGATAAATCTTGTTCGTTGTCTAGGACTAACTCTAGGCGGTATTCGCCAGATGTATCGGCAAAGAATCCAGTGCTGTGAGAATTAGGACTTGTCAGGGTGTATTGGCTATTTTCTGGTGACTCGATGACTTTCCAGATTGGGTTTAATCCTACCGAGCCATCACTGGTTAAGATAGACAAGTTAGGTTGATTTGCGATAGGCCAGTTTCTTACTTTGGCAATGGTGGCTTTACCCATGATGTTAGCAGACGGGATCGGGTTCGATTTGTCTGCATTGATATCAATCTCATCACTCACGGTGAACTCACCATCGCTCACGTTAACCTGTAATTTGAAGGTTTCCGTTGAGGCGACGTCTGGTAACACAACGGTAAGGTTGCCATGTTCATCAATATTACTTAAATCCAGTTCAGGTGTGCCTGACAATTGCTCCCAGTTAAATGAAAGTGCATCGCCATCTGGGTCATAAGCATTAACCTGAACTGAGATTTCTCTTAGTCCATATGTTTGGGTTTGTTCTGACACCAAAGTTACTGTGGGCGCGCTGTTTGTATCATTGTCGCTGTCCCAAAAGCAGCCGCTTAGCCCTAATGCACCTGCAAGAATGACACTAAGCTTCGTTTTCTTAGCCAACACGTTAAAAATCCTTTTCTTAAAAAATAGAATCTCATTCATCGCTCTTTTTAAGATGATGAAAAATATGCAAATAACCTATTTATGCTATCTCGTTCTGTAATCGTGTCTCTGTTTTGTTTTTGAGATCGTCTATTTTTTGGTCAAAAGGTTTAATGTATGAAATGGCCTAGCACCAAGGTGTTGCTTTTGTTTCAATCTTAAGTTTGGTGTGGTTTTGGTTAAGTTGCGATAGGGCAAGAAAAAATATGCAACAACGTGGTAAGGCGTTGGGAAAAAATGAAGATCTATCGAAAGGTGTAAACTTAGGTATTGCAGCCGCAGTGTCACAAAAAATTCATCGTCTTACATTGGCATCTTGGGTCAGAATTCATCATAGTGTCATTGTGGTGTCATAAAAATAGAACAAGGAGAA
This sequence comes from Vibrio sp. TRT 17S01, assembly GCF_050113695.1. NCBI lineage: Bacteria > Pseudomonadati > Pseudomonadota > Gammaproteobacteria > Vibrionales > Vibrionaceae > Vibrio > Vibrio sp. TRT 17S01. The sequence goes on from NZ_JBNJOG010000001.1 coordinate 94,249, forward strand.
ATGATGCAGCATCAAGAAATGATCCAACCTTCCCATTTCGGTGTCGTTAGCCGTACATGCCTGTTTTGCTTCGTTGGTCTTTTGAGTGTGTTTACGCTGATATAAACCGCGATTTTAAATCAAATATCTTAAGATTTATGGCTTAAGAATCCATATTAAGTTTGTGGTTACTATCGTGTAGTAGACTGCAATGCTTAGCCTCACTAGTTTGCTTTGTTAAGCTATGCTATTTTCGGTTTATCAACATATGAATGGATTCTTTATGTCTGACCTGAGCACGCTTAACTTATCTCACCGATTCTCCCAACTGCCCGCTGCGTTTTATCATAAGGTTGCCTTACAGCCTCTGACGAATACTCGTTGGGTCGCATGGAATGCACCATTTGCGATGGCGTTTGACTTACCGCAGCAAGCGGATGAAGCGCTTTTGCGTCAGTTTAGTGGTGAAGATGCGGTGGCTGAATTTAATCCTTTGGCGATGAAATACGCGGGTCATCAATTTGGTGTTTATAACCCAGATCTTGGTGATGGACGTGGTTTGCTCTTGGCTGAAATTGAAGATGATCAAGGAAAAGTGTTTGATATCCACGTTAAAGGGGCAGGGCTGACGCCATTTTCAAGAATGGGCGATGGTCGCGCTGTGCTACGTTCTACCATTCGTGAGTATTTGTGCAGTGAAGCGATGGCTGGGCTTGGTATCCCAACCACCCGAGCATTGGGAATGATGGTTAGTGATACGCCTGTATACCGAGAGAAAACGGAGCAAGGTGCACTGCTGATTCGAATGGCAGAGAGCCATATCCGATTTGGTCATTTTGAACATTTTTTCTATACCAATCAGCACGAGTATTTGCAGCTATTGGCCGATAAGGTCATTGAATGGTATTGGCCTGAGTATTGCAATGTGGCACTTCCTTATGTGGCGATGTTTGAACAGATTGTTGACCGAACCGCTTATATGATTGCTTGCTGGCAATCGGTGGGTTTTGCTCATGGTGTAATGAATACCGACAATATGTCTGTGCTGGGGCAAACGTTCGACTATGGTCCTTTTGCTTTTCTCGATGAGTATGATCCGAGCTATATCTGTAACCACTCAGACTACCAAGGGCGTTATGCGTTTGATCAACAGCCTCGTGTTGCGTTGTGGAATTTGTCTGCATTGGCCCATGCCCTTTCGCCACTGATTGAAAAGCCGGATCTAGAACGGCTCTTAGGGCAATATGAACACAAACTGAGCCTCTATTTTAGCCAACTAATGCGCAGCAAACTCGGATTACATTGTAAGCTGGACGGCGACGGTGAGTTGTTTGATGCCATGTTTGAGTTACTTCAGAAAAACCGCACTGACTACACCCGCTTTATGCGTCAACTATCGATGCTTGATTGCCAGCCGGAACAAGCCGTGTTGGATTTGTTTGTTGACCGTGACAGCGCAGCTTCATGGTTAACTGCGTATCTGGCCCGTTGTGAACTAGAGATAGCGAACGATGGGCAAGCTGTCACAGCTGAGCAGCGCTGCCACAAAATGCGCCAAGTAAATCCCAAATACATTTTGCGAAACTATCTTGCTCAAATTGCCATCGACAAAGCAGAACAGGGAGATTTTAGTGAAGTGAATCAGCTTGCTGAATTGCTCAGAAAACCGTTTGATGAGCAGCCCGACTTCAATGCTTATGCTAACCTGCCACCAGAATGGGGTAAGGGTATGGAGATCAGCTGCTCCTCATGATGCTTTCGAGTGCTTTTTGCCCCATTCCGACAGCTTTTTCTCCAGTAATTGCTTATTCACTGGTTTCGTAAGGAAGTCATCCATACCCGCTTCAATGCAGGCTTTGCGATCACTTTCCATTGCATTGGCGGTCATGGCTAAAATCGGAATGGTTTGAGCTTGGCTGCCAGCCTCGCCATTACGAATATTAATAGTGGCTTCATAGCCATCCATTTCTGGCATCTGGCAGTCCATCAACACCAGATCAAACGTATTGGATGCTTGGAGTTTCTCTAGAGCAATAAGACCGTTTGTTGCGATTTCGTAGCTGCATTTTAGCTGCTTTAAGAAACCAGTAATTACGATTTGATTCACGCGGTTATCTTCAACAACCAACACATGCAATGTACTTTCTAGCATTTCATCAACTGGTGCGCTATCGAGGCCAAGTAAGTAGTTGTGGGTAACAAGCGGTTGCCGCTCATCGAAGTCCTCACTCCCAATCACTCGAAGCGCTTGAAGTAAGTCTTTGGTGGTCGCAGGCTTAATGAAATAACCACTGAACCCTAGCTGTTTAAACTCATTCTGAGCACTGATGTTATCTAACGATGTCATCATAATGAGCTTAGTGCGTTGGGCATGGGGATGCTGGCGTAATTCTTGACTGAGTTCGATGCCATCTTGCAGCGGCATCAACATATCAAGAAATGCGATATCAAACTCTTTGCCATGTGTTTCAAACTGAAGTTGGCACTGCGCTTTAGCTTCTTCAGGGCCTTTCGCTTCAACGGCATTCGCCCCCCAACGTTGCAGTTGTTTTAGCAACACCTCTCGGTTAATGGCATTGTCATCAACAATGAGAATATCGAGTTCAGAAATATTGGTATCGGGTACGACAACGGTTGATGTCTCGGATTTTCCTACGAGGACATTAAAACTGAATGTTGTGCCTTTGCCTACTTCACTGGTGACAGAGACATCGCCGTCCATCAACTGACACAACTTTCTTACGATCGCTAGCCCTAGTCCGGTGCCGCCATATCGACGGGTAGTGGATGCATCAACCTGACTGAACTTATCGAACAAGCTATCGACTCTGTCGGCTGGAATTCCTATGCCTGTATCCGAAATATAAGCATCGAGACGCCAGTGATTTTTATCATGTTCGTTGAGTTCAGCGTGGATCAGAATTTCACCTTTTTCGGTAAATTTCATCGCATTACCGACTAAGTTAGCAAAGATTTGTCGGATGCGGGAACTGTCACCCACCACACGGCTTTGCTCAATATCAATGGTATCTAAAATCAGTTCGATATCAGGGTTCGTTAGGGTGGCTGCCATACTTTCACTGAATTCACCGAGTAAGCTACGCAGATCAAAATCGTGTTTTTCAAACTCTAACTTATTGGCTTCAATTTTAGAGAAATCAAGAATGTCGTTGAGCAAACTCAGTAAAGATAAAGCACTACTGTGCGCGAGGTAGGCTTGGTGTTGTTGTGAGTGATTGAGGTTATTAGACATTAGCAAATCCAGCATACCGATAACCCCGTTCATCGGTGTACGGATCTCATGGCTCATAACAGCCAAGAATTCACTTTTGGCTTTTACTGCCAGCTCTGCGTTCTCCTTAGCTTTAATAAGCGCATCCTGTGATGCTTTTAATGGACCAATATCTCGCACCATGCCAGAGAAGAACATGCCTTCTTCTGTTTCTATTGGAGCAATGGAAAGCTGTATTGGAAACTGTTCCCCCGATTTTCGCTGGGCAATGACCTCGCGCCCTAATTGCCCAAGGGTGTCTCTGATGCCAATGATTTTAGCTTCTTTTGTGGCGCGATAGCGGTCGATATAGCCTTGATGGTGGGCTTTGTATTGATTAGGCATCAGCATTTCGACGGGTTGGCCAACCACTTCATTTTCGGAGTAACCAAAAATCATTTGTGCAGATTGGTTGAAGGTTAAGATAGTCCCTTGACTGTCGATGGTGATGATGCCATCAGCAGCAGTATCGAGCACTGCGGCAAGGCGTTGTTTTGTTTCTTGTTGCTGGCTCATTAGTCCACTTTTAGCTTTTACTGCTCGTTCTGCATTCTCCTTAGCTTTAATCAATGCATCCTGTGATGCTTTTAATGGACCAATATCTCGCACCATGCCAGAGAAAAACATGCCTTCTTCTGTTTCTATTGGAGCAATGGAAAGCTGTATTGGAAACTGTTCCCCCGATTTTCGCTGGGCAATGACCTCGCGCCCTAATTGCCCAAGGGTGTCTCTGATACCAATGATTTTGGCTTCTTTCGTGGTGCGATAGCGGTCGATATAGCCTTGGTGGTGGGCTTTGTATTGATTGGGCATCAGCATTTCGACGGGTTGGCCAACCACTTCATTTTCGGAGTAACCAAAAATCATTTGTGCAGATTGGTTAAAGGTTAAGATGGTCCCTTGACTGTCGATGGTAATGATGCCGTCAGCAGCGGTATCAAGCACCGCTTCGAGCCGTTGCTTTGTTTCTTGCTGCTGGCTCATTAGGCGCTCTTTTTCCTTTACCTCTAAATCCAGCCGTTTTAATGAGGTGGTATTTTGCTCGATTTTTCCCGTTAACGTATTGATGGACTGGGCAATGGAGTCGATAGCGCGAATGTTAAAGCGTGGCAGGCGATAACCAAGGCCATTGTTTCCGAGTAAGTTGATTTGCTCAATGAGATGAGTGATGGGATGGATCAGGAGCTGTTGCAAACTCATGAACAGCGTTACTGATAGTACAACAGCAGAAAGGACTAATATCAGTGTGGCAATGTCACGAATGCGAATGAAAGCGGCGAATACGGCTTGATGGTCAAAGTGAATCTTCAATTGGTATTGTGCCATACCAACCGCGACATCATGTTCTTTGGTGATCACGGCTGAAATTGATTCATGGTTACTGACTTGAATTTTTTGTTTTGAGTCGGCAAAGCTTAATTCGATGGCTTGAATCGGATAATACGCATGTCTTAGCTTTTCGTAAGTTGCAGAAAGTAAAGAGAAGTAGCGCTTTTCCCAGTCGAGTGAGATCATCACCCAACCGACCAATTGATTTCGTAGGTAAATCGGACTGGCCACCCATTGAGACAAGGTGTTTTTGTCATCGGATGAAATCAACGGGTCTGTCGATGGAGGGCTTAGGAGTGCTCTGTCTGTCATCAGGCTAGAGAAAACATCAAACTTTTCCACATTGGTTAATAACCAGGGTTCACTGTTGAATCGTTGGTTATTGCTGGTGATGGTCGATGCTGCGAATACGGTCCCGTCGTAATCAACAATGATGATGTAGTTAATGAAGTCGTGTGTTTTGACCACATCATTGAGTGACTGAGCAATGCCTCGATTAATGCCAGTATCAATTGCCTTTTTAATGTTCCGGTTTTGGGCGTTGAGTTCCGCGATGGATAAAGTGGCGGTATTGTTTTCTTCGATGATGCCACTGACGAGTTCAAGCGTACCGGAAAGTTGTTGATTTACACTACGCTCAAACGCTTGCTCAGCGATTTTATACATTATGATGGCTGTGATCAGAATGATGAATGACGTGATCCCAACAATTAGTGCAGTCAGTTTTTTTGCCAGCCCCATCATCTCTACCTATTTCCGTGTGTATTGATTTAAGGACTTAATGCGAGCAGAAGTAGAGGTAGTGATATCTAGGCTCAACATGACACCAGTAATATCAGCAAGTAATTTCATTATTATTCATGCCTAAGTTTGACGTTCTTTAAGCTAAAGCTTAGACATAAAGTGTCGTTTTTGGAGAGGGAATTGCTTTAATGTCTTTTTTGTTAAAAAGATGTGATGTAAATCTGCTATCTGTTCAAATTCTTCAAACTTATCAATAAGAATGCGAGAGGCAACTATCTAAACTACCCTTAATTTCAGTAGTAGCGAGCGGTCTGAGCAATGAACGCGAAAATACTTGTTGTCGATGATGATCAAGAAATTAGGGAATTGTTAGACGAATACCTAACAAAAACTGGCTATCAGGTGATGGCGGTTGCCGATGGGGAACAGTTGAGAGAACACCTGAACAATCACGGCTTTCCTGATTTGATCCTGTTGGATGTCATGCTTCCGGGTGATGACGGCTTTACGCTGTGCCAACAGGTGCGGCGAGAGTCAAGTGTCCCGATTATTATGTTAACGGCGGTCTCGGACGATACCGATCAAATTATTGGCTTAGAAATTGGTGCTGATGATTACATTGCCAAACCATTCAACCCACGTCATTTAACGGCTCGGATTAAAGCGGTGCTAAGACGAGTTCAATTACCAGAAGAGAAGCCAAGCGACAGTTTACCCAAGCAAATCACCTTTGGTGACTGGCAATTGGATACTTTGGCTCATCGAATTACTCACCTTGAGAATCAGCAAACCCATGACTTATCTGGCAGTGATTTTGCGTTGCTTATGTTGTTCTTAAATCGTCCAAATGAAGTGTTGGATCGCGATACCATTTCTTTTGCAACGCGAGGGCGCGAAGCCTTGCCATTTGAGCGCGGGATTGATGTGCAGTTAAGCCGTTTGCGCCAGCGATTGGGCGACAGTGGCAAGTACCCGCAATACATAAAAACCATGCGTGGGAATGGGTACATTTTGGCAGTGCCGGTCAGCTATGAACATTAATCCATGGCGCTGGTTGAAAAGCTTGAAGCCCAACTCTTTGGTGTCAAGAACGTTGGGGCTGACCTTGTTGGCTGTATTATTGGCGCAAGGGATAGCAACAGCGATTTGGTATAGCGAATCAAAACAAAAAGAGCTGGCAGGTATTCGTGATGCATCTGAAAGCATGGCCAATATGTTTGCCTCCACCGTGACCTTTTTCCAATCTCTGCCGGTGCGCTATCGCCATATTGTGCTCGACCAAATCCGTAATATGGGCGGGACGCGCTTTTTCGTTTCTTTTAATAAAGCTCAGTTGGTTGTAGAACCGATTGCTGACACTCAATTAAAAATGGCCTCGATAGCCGCCATTGAACAGGTCTTGAACAATAAACTTCCCAAGGCCTCTGCCATCTCAGTGGACTTTTCTCATCCAGATAATTTGCGTTTGCTGAAAAACGACATTTACTTGCATGATCTCCCTAAATCTTGGGCACATCATACGCTTACCTTGTCACCGATTGACCCACCAGTCTTGGTGGTGCAAATCGAAATCGCGCCGTCGGAGTGGGTTTATATTGCCGCGCTTTTGCCAGCGCCATACGTCACGCTTGATGACACTTTGATTGACAGGGAACAGATAGTGTTTTTGTTCCTCTCGACTACGATTTTGCTCATTCTTACCTATTTATTGGTGCGCCGTCAGGTGAAACCGCTTAAGCGTTTAGCCAAAGCAGCAAATGAAATGAGCATGGATATTGACCAGCCCCCAATCCAAGAAGACGGGGCCAGTGAGTTGGTGACGGCAACCCGGGCGTTTAACCGGATGCAGCAGCGGATCCGTCGTTATGTCGCTGACAGAGAACACTTGTTTTCTTCCATTTCTCACGACTTAAAAACTCCAATCACTCGGCTGCGCTTGCGAGCAGAACTGTTAGAAAGTGATGTGAAACGCAGCAAGTTTAACAAAGACTTAGATGAGTTAGAGATGATGGTGAAAGGGGCATTGCAGTGCGTTAAAGATACGGATATGCATGAAAATAACGCCTACATTGATCTTAATGACATGATCGATTCGGTCATCGAGCAGCATAACCAAGCACAAGAGTGGGTGCACTTTACGCCAGTCAATATAGGGTCAGTGGTAGCAAAGCCACTGGCGATAAAGCGTGTGCTGAGTAATCTTATTGAAAATGCGGTTAAGTACGGTGGTGAAACCGAGGTGACGATTTCACGTTCTGAAGAGTGGATCACTGTAACGATAACTGATCAAGGACAAGGGATCCCAGAAGACAAATTAGAAGCGGTGTTCGAGCCGTATTTTCGCTTAGCCAGAGATGATAAAGGCCACGGTTTAGGGCTGGGAATTTGCCGCAATATCCTTCATGGACATGGCGGAGATCTCATTATTGATAACTTGCCAAATAGTGGTCTTCGGGCGCAAGTCTTTATTCCACCGGGGTTAGAGGTGTAGTGTAACAAACGTGTTACATTGGCATTACGGTTTGTTTCAATCAAAAAATTCTATTTGGATAGACTGGTTTTTGTACAAGCAAGAATGCTTGGGGTCAGAGAGCTGTCGGCCCAGTGTCTAATCCAATACATGGAAGATAACAATGAAAATGAACAAAACCCTACTTACTCTTTCGCTGATGTCTGCCGCCAGCTTTGCTCAAGCTGGTGAGGTCGAAGTACTACACTGGTGGACTGCTGGTGGTGAAGCGAAATCGGCTGCGGTACTCAAACAAATGCTCGAACAGCAAGGCCACACATGGAAAGATTTTGCGGTCGCTGGCGGTGGCGGTGAATCGGCCATGACGGTACTTAAAACACGCGCCGTATCAGGCAACCCACCATCAGCTGCGCAAATCAAAGGCCACGATATTCAAGAGTGGGGTGGTTTAGGCTTTCTCACTTCGCTTGATGCCACGGCAAAACAAGAAAATTGGGATGGCATTCTTCCATCGGTGGTAACCAAAGTGATGAAGTTTGATGGTGAGTACGTTGCAGTGCCAGTCAATGTTCACCGTGTAAACTGGATTTGGGCCAACCCAGAAGTATTGAAAAAGTCGGGTGTTAGCCTACCGACCACAATGGATGAGTTCTTTGTCGCGGCAGAAAAAATCAAAGCAGCAGGGTTTGTACCATTGGCTCATGGCGGCCAACCTTGGCAAGACGCTACGGTTTTTGAAGCGGTCGCGTTAGACGTTTTAGGTAGCGAAGACTACAACAAAGCCTTTGTTGACCTCGACATGGACGTCCTTTCTGGCGACAAAATGGTGGAAGTCTTCACTAAGTTCAAAAAAATCCGTGATTACATTGATGCCAATTCACCGGGACGTGATTGGAACGTCGCGACCTCGATGGTGATCAATGGTGAAGCGGCTATGCAAATCATGGGCGACTGGGCCAAAGGTGAGTTCAGTGCTGCCGGGAAAGTACCGGGTAAAGATTACATTTGTGCGCCAGCTCCGGGGACGGATGGTCAGTTCACATTTAACATCGATAGCTTTGCTTTCTTTGAGCTAAGCGATAAAGACAATCAAAAAGCGCAGCAAGATTTGGCGCGTACTATTCTGACGAAAGATTTCCAGGAAGTTTTTAACCTCAACAAGGGTTCTATCCCGGTTCGTTTGGATATGGACATGGCGAAATTTGACCAATGTGCCCTCGATTCAATGGCGACCTTTAAAGCCAGCGCGAAATCAGGTGACTTGGTGCCAAGTATGGCGCATGGCCTATCGACCACCAGTTACGCACAAGGTGCGATTTTTGATGTGGTGACGAACTTTTTCAACGATCCAAAAGCGGATCCAAAACAAGCGGCACAAAAGCTGGCTAAAGCGGTTAAAGCAGCCATTTAATTAGCCTGAACCACCGTACACCCCCAAGGGCGGTCAGGCTTGTGGGGAGCCTGTCTCGCCCTTTCCTTATCTGAGCCGGAACAATGCTCAGCATTAAAACGTAAGGATTCGTTATGGAGCATGTATTGAATCGGTCTGGCAAGAAGTCAGCACCGAAGCTCAGTTTTGCCGATAAGTTGCAACATTGGTTACCAAAAATCGTATTAGCACCTACGGTATTGGTCACTATTGTCTGCATCTATGGCTACATATTCTGGACAGCGGCGCTGTCGATGACCAACTCGCGCTTTTTACCAAGTTTCAACTTCATCGGTTTCGATCAGTATGAAAAGTTGATGGACAATGATCGCTGGATCACGTCGATCACCAACCTTGGTATTTTTGGATTGTTGTTCATGCTGGTCGCCATTGGACTGGGTGTGGGGCTCGCGATTTTGCTGGACCAAAACATTCGTCAGGAAGGCGCGATTCGCACAATTTATCTCTACCCGATGGCGCTGTCGTTTATTGTGACCGGTACAGCGTGGAAATGGATTCTCAACCCGGGTCTTGGCATTGAAAAATTGATGCAAGATTGGGGATTCAGTGACTTTTCTTTTAACTGGCTGGTGGATTCCGAGATGTCGGTCTACACGCTGGTGATTGCGGCGGTGTGGCAGTCTTCCGGTTTTGTGATGGCCATGTTTTTGGCTGGGCTGCGTGGCATTGATTCTTCCATCATCAAAGCGGCGCAAATCGATGGGGCGAGCCTACCCACCATTTATGGGCGCATTATCTTACCTTGCCTGCGTCCTGTATTTTTCAGTGCGGTGATCATCACCTCTCACATTGCGATTAAGAGTTTTGATTTAGTGACGGCAATGACCGCTGGCGGACCGGGCTATTCATCGGATTTACCTGCGTTATTTATGTACGCCCACTCATTTACTCGTGGTCAGATAGGTCTTGGTGCAGCGAGTGCCATGATGATGCTTGCTGGCATTCTGGCGATTCTAGTGCCGTACCTCTATTCCGAATTGAGGGAGAAAAAATCATGAGTAGTCAGATCAATTTTGCACGGCTGTTTATCTACAGCGCGTTAACCTTTTTCTGCTTAGTGTACCTGATGCCTCTGTTTGTCATGGTGATCACCTCGTTTAAAACCTTGCCAGATATTAAAGCGGGTAACTTGATGAGTTTGCCAAAAGAGTGGGTATTTGATGCTTGGTATAAGGCTTGGGATAGCGCGTGTACCGGCGTGAAATGTGAAGGGGTTAAAGGGTATTTCTGGAATTCATTTCAAATGGTGATCCCAGCGGTGGCGATTTCAACCCTATTGGGGGCATTTAATGGTTACGTTGTGACCAAATGGCAATTTCGTGGCTCAAACCTGTTTTTCAGCTTGTTGCTGTTTGGGTGCTTTATCCCGTTTCAAGTTATCTTATTACCGATGGCAGCCGTGCTCGGGAAGCTGGGTTTAGCCAATACCACCACCGGGCTTGTTCTGGTACATGTGATATACGGCATGGCTTTTACCACCTTGTTCTTCCGCAATTTCTATATCGGGGTCCCTGATGAACTGATCAAAGCCGCGAAGTTGGATGGTGCGGGTTTCTTCACCATCTTTTTCAAAATTCTGCTGCCGATCTCGACTCCGATCATCATGGTGACGGTGATCTGGCAGTTTACCGCGATTTGGAATGATTTCTTATTTGGTGTGGTGTATTCCGGCTCAGAAACCCAGCCAATTACCGTCGCGCTGAATAACTTGGTGAACACCAGTACCGGGGTTAAGGAATATAACGTTGATATGGCGGCCGCCATCATCGCCGCACTGCCGACGTTGTTGGTTTATGTTTTAGCAGGGAAATACTTTGTCCGTGGATTAACAGCGGGATCAGTAAAAGGATAATTAACATGGCAACACTTGAACTTAAACAGATCCGCAAAACCTATCCAAAAGCGGATCAAGAGACTTTAAAAGGGATTGATATCAGCATCGACTCGGGAGAGTTTCTGATTTTGGTTGGCCCGTCGGGATGTGGTAAATCCACCCTAATGAACACCATTGCTGGGCTTGAAAATATTAGCTCTGGTGAGATTGTTATCGATGGCTTAGATGTGTCTCAAATTGAACCGAAAGATCGTGATATCGCCATGGTGTTTCAGTCTTACGCGCTGTATCCGAATATGACGGTGCGTGGCAACATCGAGTTTGGGCTAAAAATTCGCAAAATGCCGCAAGCGAAAATCGATGCAGAAGTACAGCGCGTGGCGAAAATGCTGCAAATTGACCACTTACTGGATCGTAAACCTTCCCAATTGTCGGGTGGTCAGCGTCAGCGAGTCGCAATGGGTCGAGCGCTGGCTCGTAAACCTAAATTGTATTTATTTGATGAGCCGCTTTCGAACCTTGATGCCAAGCTTCGTGTGGAAATGCGTCATCAGATCAAACGCTTGCATCAGCAGCTCAACACCACCATTGTTTACGTCACGCACGATCAAATTGAAGCCATGACGTTAGCCGATCGTATCGCGGTGATGAAAGATGGCGTTTTACAACAGCTAGGGACGCCTCACGAGATATATACCAAACCAAACAATATGTTTGTTGCTGGTTTTATGGGGTCACCGTCAATGAACTTCATTAAAACCATGGTGGATTTGGATCAGCAAGAGCAGCCAATAATTAAAGTGAAGGGCAGTAACGACCAAGAGCATCACATTAAGCTGCCAGCGTCTATGCGTGAGCAAGATGGCAAAGAGATCGTGATTGGACTTCGCCCTGAGCACATTACCGAAAAGCAAAATCCTGAATCACAAGCGACCACTCAACTTGATATTCAATTAGAGGTTCTGGAACCCACGGGGCCAGACACTATTGCGATGATTAAAGTCAATGATCAAGAAGTGGCGTGTCGCTTATCGCCAGAGTTTGATGTCCAAGTGGGGCAATTGGCAGGGCTGCATTTTGACTTAGATAAAGCCGTTTATTTTGACGCGCAAACAGAGCAACGCATCGACTTCTAATTCGAATTCGTACATCCTCAATCCGCGGCTTTGGCTGCGGTGCTTGCGGGGGATAAACTGGTGTTGCTTGCCACTAGGTTGAGGATGTACCCCTTTCATTTGATTGTGATTACAAATCTATCAATAGCGTCTATGCTTATACATAGTGGTACGAGAGGTTTTTGTATGGCTGCAAGGTTATCGGTTTATGTGGCACATCAACAGCGTACCTACTAATCTTAGATGGAGGAGAGGGCATGGTTTAGTCTCCTTCCACTTGCCCCTCTCCTCACATTTATGAACTCCTGCTCTGCGGGTGGGAATTGTGTTAATTCCCACCCGTTTCTTTTTTATCATGGGTCATTTCCCACCCAAAATAGATGATGTACTTGTCTAACATACCTCAATAAATCCCTTATTTTTCTTCTAACCAATTGAAAAACAAATAATGTTATAAAAATGTAAACTCTTGGTCTGTTCTTTGCTCTTTATTGATTATCAACACCCAAAGATGGGGTTGTTTCATTAACAAGGAGAATAACGATGTTTAAGCCTTTGACTCTACTGTCTGTATCTGCTGTCGTACTTACCAGTTTTAATGCTATGGCAAATTGTGATCCGGGTGAAACCGTCATTAAATTTAGCCATGTGACCAATACCGACAAACACCCAAAAGGCATTGCTGCTTCACTGCTGGAACAACGCGTGAATGAAGAGATGAATGGTAAGGTATGTATGCAGGTGTTCCCAAACTCGACGCTTTATGATGATGATAAAGTGCTAGAAGCGCTGCTAAATGGTGACGTGCAACTTGCTGCCCCTTCTCTTTCCAAGTTTGAAAAGTTCACGAAAAAATACCGTATCTTCGATCTGCCATTTTTGTTTGAAGACGTAGCAGCGGTAGACCGTTTCCAAAACTCAGAATCTGGTGAAAAACTGAAAAATGCAATGAAGCGCCGCGGTTTACAAGGTCTAGCATTTTGGCACAACGGCATGAAACAGATGTCGGCAAACATACCATTGCTTTCCCCAATGGATGCCAAAGGGCTGAAATTCCGTGTTCAAGCTTCGGATGTTTTAGTGGCTCAGTTTGAACAGCTTGGTGCCAACCCACAGAAGATGTCATTCAAAGAAGTCTATGGCGGTCTACAAACCAAAGTTATTGATGGTCAGGAAAATACTTGGTCGAACATCTACGGTAAAAAGTTCTTCGAGGTACAAGACGGGATCACAGAAACCAATCACGGCATTCTTGATTACTTAGTTGTGACATCGAATGACTTTTGGAAAGGGTTACCAGCTGATCAGCGTGAGCAGCTCAACACCATTATCCAAGAGGTTACTCAGCAGCGTAATGCGGAATCTACAGCCGTGAACTTAGCCAATAAGAACAACATCATTGAAGCGGGTGGTGAAGTGCGCGCGTTGACGCCAGAGCAACGCCAAGCTTGGGTAACGGCACTGCAGCCAGTATGGAAGAAGTTTGAAAAGGACATAGGTTCTGATCTGATTGAAGCGGCATTGGCTTCAAACAACTAAATCACCGAACAGGGGCTCTTCGTATCGGGAACGAGAGCTCCTGCTTTTCGGTGGCATGCAACATTATAATTAGAGCGAAGTAGTATATGGATCAGTCTATTTTTTCTAAGGTCGGAAAAGCAACCGATGCAATTGAGGAGAGCTTGATTGCATTCTTTCTTGGAGCGATGACGTTGCTGACATTTGCCAACGTGATTTTTCGCTACGTATTTAACGACAACATTCTTTGGGCATTAGAGCTTACGGTTTTCATGTTTGCTTGGATGGTGCTGGTTGGTGCGTCCTACGGCGTGAAAAAGCATTTCCACATTGGCGTCGATGTCATCATTAACCTTGCCCCAGATAACTTACGTAAAGTGTATGCGCTGTTGGCAGCGGCTTGCTGCTTAGCGTTTTCAATATTGTTGCTCATTGGTTCATGGAATTATTGGTATCCGTTTGCCACTGAACGTGCGTGGTATGAAACCGACGATATTCCGATGCCTGAAATGCTGCAGTTTCTTGCGGATTGGCTCAACGAAGGCGAACGCTACGAAAAGTTACCTCGTTTTATTCCTTACATGGCATTACCGATCGGCATGGCTTTGCTGACGTTTCGCTTTCTTCAAGCCACGATTCAAATCGCGACGGGTAAACTTGATCGCTTGATTGCAGGTCATGAAGCAGAAGAAGACTTAGAGGCGTTAAAAGCCGATATGGCACAAGCCGGCGAGGCGATGGCGCCAAAATCTGATAACAATCAAAATGGCAAGGAGCACTAAACCATGGATATTCTGATTTTATTCATAATGGTGATTGGCTTCATGCTTATTGGTGTGCCAATTGCTGTCTCATTGGGACTATCCAGTATCCTCTTTTTGATGATGCATTCTGATGCCTCGTTGGCTTCCGTTGCTCAAACACTGTTTAATGCTTTCGCTGGGCACTACACCTTATTGGCGATCCCGTTTTTCATTTTGGCCTCCAGTTTTATGTCGACCGGTGGCGTGGCGAAGCGGATCATCCGTTTTGCTATTGCGATGGTTGGTTGGTTCCGCGGCGGCTTAGCAATGGCGTCGGTCGTGGCATGTATGATGTTTGCTGCGCTTTCAGGTTCTTCGCCTGCAACGGTTGTGGCCATCGGTAGTATTGTTATTGCGGGGATGATCAAAAACGGCTACTCCAAAGAATTTGCCGCTGGGGTAATTTGTAACGCAGGTACACTGGGGATTTTGATCCCGCCATCAATCGTTATGGTGGTGTATGCCGCGGCGACTGATGTGTCAGTGGGCCGAATGTTCTTGGGTGGCGTGATCCCGGGCCTTTTAGCGGGTGTGATGTTGATGATCGCAATTTATATCGCAGCCAGAGTGAAGAACTTACCTAAACAGCCATTTGTTGGTTGGAAGGAAATGTTTGAGTCAGCTAAAGACGCCAGTTGGGGTTTATTGCTGGTGGTGATCATCCTAGGTGGGATTTACGGGGGTGTGTTTACCCCAACGGAAGCCGCTGCCGTGGCCGCGGTGTACTCTTTCTTGATTGCTAACTTTGTTTACAAAGACATGGGCCCGTTTGCTGATCAGCAGAACACCAAGCCGATGTTGGTGAAAGTGTTGCAAGCTTTTGTCCACAAAGACACCAAACACACGCTTTACGAGGCGGGTAAGCTCACCATTATGTTGCTGTTTATCATCGCCAATGCGCTGATCTTAAAGCACGTACTGACAGAAGAACGCATCCCTCAAATGATCACTGAATCGATGCTTTCTGCCGGGCTTGGACCAATCACCTTCTTGATTGTGGTGAATTTATTGCTGCTAATTGGTGGCCAATTTATGGAACCTTCAGGGCTATTGATCATCGTTGCCCCTTTGGTTTTCCCAATTGCGATCGCACTCGGTATTGATCCAATTCATCTTGGTATCATGATGGTGGTGAACATGGAAATCGGCATGATCACCCCGCCTGTTGGTCTCAACTTGTTTGTGACCGCCGGGGTCGCCAAAATGTCGATGATGCAAGTGGTGAAAGCCGCATTGCCATGGGTTGCGGTGATGTTCTTGTTCTTGATTATCGTGACGTATGTTCCTTGGGTGTCCACTTGGTTACCGACGACCTTGATGGGACCAGAGATCATCACTAAGTAGTCTCGTTTCACCTAAAAGCCCCGGTCATGTGACTGGGGCTTTTTGGTTGACGCTAAGAAGCAATGACGACGGGATGACCATATTCTGGGTGAGGTATCACCGCGACTCTGTGGTGATAGACCTGTTCAATGATATCTACCTGCAATGCTGATGCAGGTGGGGCATCGGCGACAATGTTCCCTTGATTCAAAATCACCAATCTGTCTGCGTATTGTGCTGCCAGATTCAAATCATGCAACACGGCAACAATCGTTGCACCTGCTTTGGATAAAGATTGTGCCAGAGCAAGTGTACTGTGCTGGTGGTGAATATCCAGTGCCGAGGTTGGTTCATCCAGTAGCAAGATTTTGTTACTGCCACTTTGATGCAACTGAGTCAGTACTCGGGCGAAATGAATGCGTTGTTTTTCACCACCCGAAAGAGTGGGATAGGCACGTAGAGCTAAGTGGAGCACGTCGGTTTGTGTCATGTTGTCTTGCACCACTTGAGCAAGTTCAGTGTTACTCATTGTGAGGCCAATCCCGCCAAGTGCCACTACTTCTCTGGCGGTAAAATTAAATGACAATGAACTGTTTTGAGGCAGTACCCCCAGATGTTTTGCCAATGTGCTCGTTGGCCAAGTATCACGCGGTTGGCCAAACACCTCGAACTGCCCCTGTGCTGCAAGCTCTCCAGTTAATGCTTTCAGCAAAGTGCTTTTACCTGTGCCATTTGGGCCGAGCAATGCAGTAAATTCGCCGCGGTTTAGGGTAAGGTCGATATCTTGTAAAACATCTCGGCCACCCAAAGTCACCGAGAGTTGCTGAATCGCTACGGTTTGTTGGCCTTGGTATAAAATCTCTTGTTCAGGTTGATTTTGCTTGGTCTGATTAAATACGGCAAACATTAGAGGCGTCCTTTTTGTTTGATCAGCAACCAGACGAAAAATGGCGCGCCGAGTAAGGCGGTGACGATACCCACTGGCATATCCAATGGGGCAACCACAGTCCGAGCCATCATATCGGCGATCAAAAGCAGTAGTGCACCCATCAGCAAAGTCACGGGCAACAGCGATTTATAATTTGGCCCAATCATCATGCGTGCCAAGTGAGGCACGATCAAACCAATAAAACCAATCATGCCACTTAGCGCGACGGTGACCCCAACACCTGCGGCTGCAAGGATAATGAGCCTACGTTTTAGTGCTTGAACATTAATACCCATATGACGAGCTTCGGCTTCGCCAAGTAGCATGGCATTGAGCTTATTGGCATCGCAGTAATACACCACAAATAATATCAGTAAAGTGCTAAACGCAAGCCATAAGCTTTTGGGATTGGCGCCTGCCAATGATCCCATAGTCCATAAAGAGAGATCGCGCAGTGCTTGGTCATCGGCAAAGTAATTGAGTAGGCCCAAGGCAGCGCCTGCTAATGCTGAGATCGCTACGCCAGCAAGCAGCATCATGGTAACGGAGGTGCCCGTGCTTCCAGTGCCAAGTCGGTAGACGATAAAGGTAGTTAATGCGCCGCCAATACAGGCGAACATAGGGACAGTTCCAAACAGTAAGAGGTTAGGGTATTGAGCGGCAAGCTCGCCAAACAGAACAATGGCAATCGCAGCGCCTAATGCCGCCCCGGAAGACACACCAATAATGCCCGGATCAGCCAAAGGATTGCGAAATAGCCCCTGCATCACCGCTCCACTGATTGCAAGAATCCCACCCACAGCAATGGCAAGCAACGTTCGCGGCAGGCGCACTTGTTGCACGATCATGGTGATATGGGCAGGCAATCCGTCACTGCTGGCAGGGATCAGTGATTTCATGCTATCCCAAAAACTGATGTTCATCGGTCCGACACTGATGGAAGCAACCATGGCAAGGTATAAAGCTATGGCGGCAACAATACACAGTGATTTGGCTGAAAGCATACGCGCGTCAGTCATCTTAGAGCCTGTCTATTGGGCTGATGTTTGAGCAAAGCTCTGAAAGAGCTCATCGACTAACTCCAAACTCTCAAGCCCCAAGCCACCAATGATGGCACTGCCATTGACGGCGACAATACGGTTTTGGCTGGCGGCTGGTGTGGCTGCTAAAAGTGGGAATTCTTTGAGAATGCCTTCCTTACCTCCAAGTGCATTCCAAGCTCGCTTGGTGACCAGTAGATAGTCGGGCTGCATCTCCACGATGGCTTCTTGCGAAACCGGTTTGTAGGAACGCATTTCGGTTCTAGCCGGGTTGTTGCCACCGGCGAGACTGATGATGGTATCAATGGTGGTTTCGTCACCGGCAATGGTTGCTGGTCGTCCTTTAGTCAGCATGGCAAACATGACCTTGGGTGCTTGTTCAATATGACGTGACTGCACGGTTGTCAGCTTTTGATGTATCGTGCTTTTGAGCGCCTTCGCTTTGGCTTCTGTACCTGTGATCTGCGCAATCTTATCAATGCGAGCAAACAGATCTTGTTCGGTGTCGCCTGATGGCACAGTAACAACGTTAATGCCGCCGTTCTTAAGCAAAGTTAATGTGCTTTCTGGCCCCATTTCATGCGAGCCGATAAGGTGTGTTGGAGCGAGTGCCATGAGCCCTTCAGCGGATAATTGGCGGTGATAACCCACTTGAGGCAGTTGACCATCGACATTGTACTTTTTACTGGTGACATCAACCGCAACGAGTTGGTCTTTGGCGCCAAGTGCCACGAGTAGTTCCGTGATACTAGAGCCAGCGCTGATAATGCGGTTCTGATGTGTTGCTTCATGATGAGCAAGCACTGTTGTCGATGAGAGGAGTAGGCTAAGTGCCCAAATAAGCGTTTTCATCGTTGTTCTTCCATAACAATATTGGTGGCGGAAATTTGGTGTTTCTGCATAAAGGCTAGTAAGTTGAGCATGGACTCCACATCGGCTTTTTTATCTGCTGCGATCACAAACGGTTTATCTGATGCTTCATTACGAGCTTTTAAAAGTGCTTGAGTAAAGGCATCCCAGTGACTGAAACGCTGACCGTCGAGTGCCCATTTCTGTTCCTCGCCGTGCAGGATCCCAATTGAAATCACGGGTTTGTCTGGTCTGGATAATTGAGTGACTTCTTCCGTTTTGGGAATGTCGATATTGAGCGTTTGAACGCTGACGTTTGCAGTGAGCAGTAGAAAGACCATGACGATAAAGATGATGTCGATCATTGGTGTGAGATCGGGTTTAAATTCTTCATCGTTGAAACGAGAGTGTGATTGAATCATTACACCACCTCGTCGGTGATCACGCGATGCGTGCTTGGATTGCCAGCAAAGGGATCGATAGAGATCCCTTCAATATGTAAATTGCTGTGGTTTAAAGTGTATTCAATCTTCGCCAGCGTTTTCTCAACCCACATACTGAGCAATTGCGCTCCGGTAATGGCTGGAAGTGCGATGATAAGGCCAGCAGCAGTAGTGGTCATGGCAAGGCCAAGCCCATCAGCCAAGGTGGCTGGAGAAATAGCACCAGCCGTTGAAGTGATGCCTTTAAACATTTCCATTAAGCCCAAAACAGTCCCGAGTAAGCCTATTAACGGGCTGATCACCCCGATCATTGAAAGCAGGCGGATACCAGAGCGAAACTGTTGTCGTTTTTTAAATAGCCAGATCCCAACGGCTTCTTCTCGCAAAGGCTTGGTAAAGTGACGGTGGCTGAGCAACATACGCATTGATTGAAAGATCAGTTGCTTTCCTTGAAGTTTCTGTTCGATAAAAGCATCGACGTGGTTCGGATTGGAAAAATCAAGCTGATGTACTCGTTTTAGGATTTCTGTTGTGTGAGTACGGCTATTGAGCAGCATATAGATGGTGCGCTCAATCAGGATAACCATGGTTAAAAACGACATGATGATCAAAGGCCATGTCATCATGCCCAGTTGGTTTTGAATAGTGCTCAAAGTTTGCATGGTAGTAACTACTGTAATTGGAAATTAATTGGAATATGTACGCGATGGGCAATGGCTTGCCCTTGTTCAATCTGCCGAGAGAACTGCCATTGCTTGATGGTTTTTAGTGCGCGCTCATCGAGTACGCGATGCCCACTGGATTGAAGAATTCTGCGTTTTATCTGCTTTCCGTCTTTATCTAACCAGACTTCTATCATTGTTCTTCCTTCGAGCCCTTGTTTGCGTGCCAGCTTGGGATACGTCACCGGTGTTGGGCGGGCGCTGAATTTTGGCTTGTTAATCAATACGGGGGCTCGGCTCTCCGCTGCGGCTTGTGTCGGAGTTTCAGTTTTCGGTTTAGGTGGTTTTTTTTCAGTGATTGGCGACGGTTTTTCTGGCGCCGTGTTAGCGACCTTTTGCACGGTAGCCTTGGGTTTAGTTGGGACGACCTTAGGTTTTGTGGGCAAAGGTTTAACCTTCTTTACCGCCGCTTTGTTCTTATTAAGTGTTTTTGCATTCTGCGTTGTTTTTGATATTGGTTTTGTAACCACGGGTTCGGTGGGTGCTTTTTGGGGTTCCGGTTTATCAACGGCGGTTTTTTCTACACTCGGTTCACGGATAACGCGCGTCATTAATTGAATTTGTAATGATTGATTACCTTGCTCGGTGGACACCTTTATGGCTTTTTTTTCTGGCGTATAAGAGAGTGCAATGCCATGAATAAGGCATGCAATCAAGCCAGCAATAAGATACCGAAACTTTGCCATTTTTGGTTACCGTGTTGAGGAAGTCATAGAGCAAATAATACTTATTATCTATTAAATAAAAATGAGATCAAATATCATTTGCATTATCATTAACGATCGGTATTATAGCGAACAATATTCTTATTAACAATTTTATAAACGTATGCTTTTTTTAATTTTTATTGCTTGAGCTTATTTAAAAAGCCAAGCCTAAAGTTAAGAGCATAAGGCGGTAGTTATGAAGCCAATGATTTTTGATGTATCAGATGAGCAGATAGTGGGGAGAGACTCTCCTGATCCGCTGCGTTTTGCGTTTTCTGCTAAAACAGGGCCACATGCTGGTGGTGCTATGGTGCCGATATCGCCTGAAAAAACGCAAGTGGCTATAGACGCTGCTCTGCACAGCCGTGGTCAGTCAGGGAGTCGTTGTCTTTATATTCATATTCCGTTTTGCCGCGTACGTTGTACCTACTGTAATTTCTTCCAATACGCCTCAAGTGGCAAACTGATCGCCGATTACTTTCAAGCATTGGTTGCAGAGATCAAGAGAAAATCTGCTTATCCATGGACGCAGAGTCATCCATTTCAAGCGGTGTATGTCGGTGGGGGAACCCCTACTGATTTGAGCGCTGAACAAATTCAGCAATTGGGTGATTTGATACATCATCACTTCCCATTGACACCTGACTGTGAAATTACCCTTGAGGGGCGAGTCAATCGATTTGATGAAGCAAAATTTGAATCCGCATTAGAAGGCGGCTTCAACCGTTTTTCTCTTGGTGTTCAAAGTTTTGATACCAAGGTGCGTCGGGCCGCAAAACGCCTAGACGATGGCGATGTGGTGATGGAGACCCTGCAGAAAATGGTGCGTTATAACGCAGCGCCCATTGTGATCGATTTACTTTACGGTTTGCCACATCAAACGTTAGAACTCTGGCAACGTGACTTGGCGTTTTATCTGGAGTCAGGCGTAGATGGTGTTGACCTATACCAATTGCTTGAGCTGCAAAACCTGCCGATGGCTCGCCTGATCGAACAAGGGAAACTTCCCAACCCAGCAGACACCGCCACCAAAGCTACCATGTTTGAAATGGGTGTGGCGTATATGGCTGAGCATCATCAAAGAAGGCTTAGCGTCAATCATTGGGCATCAGGGAATCGAGAGCGCAGCATCTACAATAGTTTGGCAAAAACCAATGCAGAGGTGCTGCCGATAGGGGCTGGTGCGGGAGGTCACTTTAATGGCATCAGCACGATGCAGTATCGAGATATGACGTCATATATTGAAGCGATTGACCAAACCCTCATTCCCGCTGCGATGGCGTTTCGTGCCGATCAAAATGCTGCGATTCATAATAACCTTAAGGCCGCTTTTGATCAGGGTGTTTTGCTCAAACACCATTTCGGTGAATGGTTTGATGCGTTGATGCCACTTTTCAAAGCTTGGCAAACGCGTGGTTTAGTCAACATTACCCCACAAGCCGTTGAACTCACACTCGCTGGCCAGTTTTGGGCTGTCAATCTCGCCAGTAACGCTATCAAAGTTATTCAAAGTCAAGCGACAGCAGTGGCTGATGTCGCTTAAGTAAACACGAAGTCATTGGAGAAAACATGTACACCACTTGTTCTGAAACAGAAGTAAAACACAAAGTGAATGAAGCCCTTGCCAAGGATACCGCAACACCTGTTTCAGAGATGTCACACCAACTGGGACTATCTGAAGGCGCGATTACTTTTGCCCTGCCTGATGAGATGGTCACTCGCGTATCTGGAGAACATGCGCAAACCATTTTGGAGCAGTTACCAGAATGGGGCAACGTAACCACGATTGTTCACTCGTTTGGTTCCATCTTTGAAAGCAAAGCCCGCTTTCCAAAAGGCAAATTAGCTCATGGTTATTACAACTTGATGGGGAAGGAAGGTGAGCTCCATGGTCACCTTCGCTTAGATTTAGTTCAACATATTGCCTTTGTCAGCAAACCGTTTCGCGGCATGGAAAGTCATTACATTGGCTTTTTCAATGGTGAAGGTGATTGTGTCTTTAAGGTGTATGTAGGACGAGACAAAAAGCGTCAACTACTCGCGGAACAAGTGGAGGCATTTACGCAGATGAAAACGGAGTTTGCCGCATGAAGGATCAAAGTCAGCCAACAAAAGTACAACAAGAGCCACTAGCAGAGCGTGAAGAAATCCGCCGTGAGCGCCTACAAAACCGTTTAGAACCTGAGATCCAAGCGTTTCGTGATTCCAGACAAACATTGCAACTGGCGACAATCAGTGCGGACGGTACGCCTAATGCAACTTATGCGCCTTTCGCTTTTGATAGCCAAGCCTATTACATCCTAGTGAGTGATCTTGCTGCACATGGCAAAAATCTTAAAACCAACCGCAATGTTTCCATTTTGATGATTGAAGATGAAAGTGAATGCAAGCAAGTCTATGCTCGCAAGCGCTTAACGTTTGATACGCATGCGGAATTAGTAAACAAAGAGGAACACGCGTGGTCTCGTGGCGTGGCTTCATTAAAAGCACGCTTTGGAGACATTGTTGACAACCTGAGCCAGCTTGGTGATTTCAATTTGTATCGGTTGGTTCCTGAATCCGGACGTTACGTGAAAGGGTTTGGGCAGGCGTTTGAAGTTTCTGGGAATGATTTGCTTGATTTTGTCCATCTGACAGAAGGGCATGTAAAAGCAGAGAAAGCACGTTTGAAGCAATAACTACACGAAGAACTAAGTTCACTCAAACATCAATCATTATAGCCGAGTGTAACTTACCTTATTGAAATGGATACATTCATGATTAAGCAAACACAATTAGCTCTGGTTGTTGGTGCTGTGCTCGCCGCTCCTGCCATTGCTGAAGAAGTCTACTCGTTTGATGAAGTTGTCGTTTCCGCAACGCGCATTGAACAAGATAAGGAAGATATCTCTTCTTCTGTTGCGGTTGTCGATCGCAAGCAGTTGGATGAAACCATGACTTCAACGCTAAAAGACACATTGAAATACACGCCGGGCGTTGATGCACAAGGTGGTGGGCGCTTTGGCGTCTCTGGTTTTAATATCCGTGGTATGGAAGACAGTCGGGTTAAAGTTATGGTGGATGGGGTGCAACAACCTGTGCCTTATAACCCAGGCGCAAGCCAGCAACGCAAATTCCCTAACACGATTGAAACCGATACTTTGGTCGCAGTGGAAGTGAATAAGGGGCCATCGTCCAGTCTGTATGGTTCTGATGCATTGGGTGGCGTTGTGTTGTTCCGTACCAAGAATCCGGATGATGTTTTGGTAACAGAAGGAGACGAACATCGCTTTGGCATCAAAACCAGTTATGCATCAGTCAATAACGAGTTTAAGAATACGCTAACTTGGGCGATGCGTCAGGGCGATTGGGAAACCATTGCCATGCTCACGTATGCTGATGGTAATGAGTATCAGACTCATGGTGATGGGGCGAATATTCTGGGGCCGGATCGCGGCGCAGCGGATCCTGCGGATTCAACGCTATACAATGGGCTGATAAAAGCTTTCTATCAAGCCAACGAAGCCCACCGACTTGGTTTAACATTTGAATATTACGATTACCAGTATGATTCGTTCTTAGCCTCCGAAGAAGGCTATGAGATCATGCCGACGTTTGTTTATTCCGACTCGTCGGTAAAAGATAACAATACCAGAATGCGTATGGGCTTCGAACACGAATGGACCATGAATACAGTGGTTGCTGATGAGTTGCTGTGGAAACTCAGTTATCAGCAGACCGAAAGCCATTCAGACAATTACGACACAACCAATTTTGCTGGTAGGCCTCCGATGATGCCTGCGTATAACGATCGTCGTCGTAATCGCCAACGTATTTCCAGTGATGACTCGATTCAGTTTGATGCTCAGTTTAATAAAATCGCTGCGGCGGATACGTATTATCATCAGATCACATATGGTGCCAGCTATCTTGAAAACAAATTCTCTTTAAAGAATACCGACTACTTTATTGCAAGTGGTCAAGCTGGGGTTCCTGATGGTCAGGTGAAACCGGGCAGTACCGGGTTGCCGAATGCGGATGTGCGCCAGTGGGGGATCTTTGTACAAGATCAACTCTTCCTACTTGATGAAACATTAGTCCTGTCTGCTGGTTTGCGATATGACGCTTTTAAAACGTCTCCTGAAACCTCGGATGGTTATGATATCGATCATCAAGGAAACAAGAATGATGCGTTGACTGGTCGTCTTGGCATGGTTTATCACGTTGCAGATCTATTCAGCCCATATGCACAAATCAGCCAAGGTTTTAAAGCGCCAACGGTGTACGACTTGTACTACCACTACAGTGAAGGTGCCATTTTTGAAGGTAATCCGGATCTTGAAGCGGAAGAAAGCTTGTCTTATGAGCTCGGTTTCCGGGGTGAAAACCAACGCCTGCAGTATGAAGTGAGTGCGTTTTATAACGACTATAAGAACTTCATCACCAGTGACAAGATAGGTGAAGAAGCAGACAAAGACGTCATCACGATGGAAAACCTTGATGAAGCCGAAATTTATGGGGCAGAGTTTGCAACAACAGTATTAGGGCCCCAAGGTATCTATAGTCGTTTAAGTCTTGCTTATGCCAAAGGCAAAGATAAAAAAACGGGTCACCAATTAGACTCGGTAGCGCCGTTCACCGCTAATATAGGCATTGGCTACACGGCTAACAGTGAAAAGTATGGTGCATTATTGAACTACAAGTGGGTAGCGAAGAAAGACGAATGGCAAGATGAAGACAATATTGACGCGCCTTCGTATAACATCGTCGATCTGACCGCTTACTATCGTCCAATGCAGGATATGACGCTGCGTGCGGGGCTATTCAACGTCTTCGATGAAAAGTACTGGTTGTACAAAGATCTGAAAGGTGAAGACGAAGGGCTGGATGATTTCGATACCCAAGCCGGCCGTAACTGGGGGATCAGCATGGAATACAACTTCTAACCTGTTTTCGCCGGAGTAATTTTAAGGGCACAAGATGTGCCCTTTTTTAATTATCCGCACCAGAAAAATACCAACTAGACTATAAAAGTGAACGCTCAAAGAGGTGGGAGGGCATAGTATGGAAATTCAACCGCATACGATTCCGGAACTGTTTAGCCAACTTGGACTGGGCAGCAGTGACGATGAAATTCGAGATTTCGTTGAACACCACAATGGTTTAGTGGTTGGCACGGCGCTGCATGAAGCGTTTTTCTGGAGTGCATCGCAAGCGGCATTTTTAAAAGAAGCAATTGAAGATGATGCCGATTGGGCAGAAGTTGTCGATCAACTTGATGTCATGCTAAGGCACTGATTCAGTGCCTTAACTATCGTTTTTAAAGTCATTCTTATCGAGCTCGTAGCGTTGCATTTTGTCGTAGAGTGTTTTTCTCGCAAGCTGTAGTTTTTCCATCGTAGTTTTGATACTGCCACCAGTATCATTCAGCGCTTGTTCGATTAAGCTTCTTTCATACTCCGCAACTAACTCTGCTAATCCGCGCTGTACATCATCGGCATTACTTACGCCATCTTCTTGGATCAGCTTACCTAGTAATACAAATCGTTCGGCTGTGTTTCGCAGCTCTCTCACATTACCGGGCCATTCGTGCCTAAGAAGTTGTTGAAGGGCGCTTTCTGGTAAAGCGGGGGCGGTTTTACCGTAACGTGCGGCGGCGACTAAAAGGAAATGGTGAAATAGGGTTGCAATGTCTTCTTTTCGTGCCCTGAGCGGCGGTAGGTCAAGGGTGACGATATTTAGCCGGTAATACAGATCTTCTCTAAATGTTCCTTCAGCTGAAGCTTGTTTGAGATCGACTTTGGTTGCGGCGATCACTCGGATATCGATTGGAATCAGTTCATTTGAGCCAACACGTTCAATCACGCGCTCTTGCAGAACCCTAAGTAAGCGAATTTGAGCTTGAAGTGGCATGGATTCGATTTCATCCAGAAAAAGTGTGCCTCCATGAGCGTGCTCAAACTTACCCACCCGTTTTTTATCAGCGCCGGTAAATGCTCCTTTTTCGTGTCCAAATAACTCACTTTCAATCAGGTTTTCGGCAACGGCACCACAATTAATCGCGACAAAGTTTTTTTCTCGACGTTGACTTTGCTCGTGGATAGAACGTGCGAATAGCTCTTTACCTGTGCCCGTTTCACCAAACAGCAAAATATCTGCGTGGGTATCTGCAATATGGGCGACGGTTTCACGTAGATTTTGAATCGCAGGGGTATCACCAATGATTCTAGGGCCGAGTGTCTGGCTTGCTTTTAAATTACGTTTCAGTGCTTGGTTTTCTAAAGTCAGTTCACGCTTTTCTAGGGCACGATTGGTCGTGTCGATCAAGCGCTCAATGGCAAAGGGTTTTTCAATAAAGTCATACGCGCCACTGCGCAGCGCATTGACTGCCATGGAGATATCACCATGACCTGTGATCAAAATAACCGGAACTTCACCGTCTTGATGCAAAATTGAAGAGAGTAGGTTTTCACCAGAAATACCGGGTAAACAAATATCGCTGATGACTACCTTGGGCATGCCATGTTGTTTGATTGCCAATAATGCTTGTTCAGCATCCGCAAAAAAACAGGCATTAATCTCTTCTAATTCGAAACTTTGTGCGATTGCTGTGCGGATATCGCTTTCATCATCAATAAAAAAAACGTCGTACATCATGCGTCCTTTCTTGGCAGTGTTAAGGTAAATCGAGCACCACCCATTGGGTTGTGACTCACACTTAAATCGCCGTTCATGGCTTGTAAAATTTGTTGTGAGATCGAGAGGCCTAAACCAAGTCCATTCTTCTTGGTGGTATAGAAAGGTTCAAACAATCTTTCTATTTTCTCTTTGGCAATCCCGGGGCCATTATCATCAATATGGATCAAAACAAGGGATGCTTCGACATCACAACTCACAATAACAACACGTTCAATTTGTTCAGCCACGGCTTGCAACGCATTGTTAACAAGGTTAATGACCACTTGCTCTAACTGAATTGGGTTAACCTCTACTTGAATATCATGAGGGTATGGGGCGAGTGTAAATTGCACGCGGCTGGATTTGATTTGTGGTGCAAGCAACTCTTCTGCTGATCTTAACACCGTCCCAATCGTAACCAGATGACGTTCTCTGGACTCAGATTTACGTGCGAATGATTTTAATTGATCGCTGATTTTGGCCATTCTGTCGGTTAGCTTAGAAATCCGTTCGAGGTTTTCATCAACACGGTCAAACTTGTCATGGTTAAGAAAGCGACGACCATTATCCGCAAAGCTACGAATGGCCGCGAGTGGGTTATTCAGCTCGTGACTGATGCTAGCGGACATTTGCCCAAGAATTGCCAGCTTGGCTGCTTGGATGAGTTCATCTTGGGTTTGTCGCAAAGCATGTTCGGTTTTAGTTCGTTCATGCACTTGCGCTTGTAACTCAGCGGTGCGTTCCATGACGAGAAACTCGAGCTTCTGCTTTGCTTCGGATTGCAATTGTTCAAACTGTCGTTGTTTGAGCTGTCGATGGTGTAGCAACAACATCACCAAGTAGCCAATGACAAACACCATGCTGAGTACCAAAGCAAAGCCAGCCGTTGCCCAAAACAAATGCATCTTGGGGGTGAGCACTCGGATATTAAGCTGCAAGGCGGGAAGTGGACGTGTCGAAATGATGAAATCTCCGTTTAACCAACCTTGGTAAGGGTTGATTAACTCAGTTACTGGTTTGGATAGATCACCAACAAGGCCAAGAGAGCGTATTGGTTTGTCGAGGTATTGTCGGCTGTTGAGAATGGTGTTTCGCTCGGCCTCATTTAATGTGGTTAAGCTTTTAAATAACCACTGATTGTTACTCGACATAAAAATTACATTCAGTGGGTCGGTTGCCACAAAGTAACTTTGCTTACTTTTCCAATTCTCTTCTATTGCGGAAAGATCCATTTTTATGACGATGACACCAATGATCTCCGCCGCGTAAATTACAGGGTAGGAGTAGTAATACCCACGTTGTCCCGATGTCGAGCCGAGCGCGTAGTATTGGCTTGCCTTGCCCGTGATAGCATTTGCAAAATAAGGACGCCAAGCAAAGTTTCGTGAAATGAAAGAGCGTGGCAGGTTCCAATTGCTTGTTGCAATGGTGGTGCCGATATTATTTAGCAAGTAGGTATCTGCGGCTTGTATGACATTGTTGACTTGCTGCAAATAGCGATTGGTGATCTCGATTTGTGCCGGGTTATTGGTATCCAGTAATGCTTGTACGAGCTCTTTATCTTTTGACAGTAACTGAGGAAGGTGGGCGTACTTATCGAGCTTGGCTGAAATATGGCTGGCAAAACGATCCAACTGCGCTTGATGTTCATCCAATAACGACTGATGCTGATAGCTCCAATAGAAGTGACAACCAAGCACCAAGAACAGGAGATACAGCGTCAGGAGATAAAAACGAGCCCGGCGAAATGTCACTATACTGGTCCTTCCGTTGTATCAAAACCTATCTTCATAGGGTAAGTTTTTTTGTTACAAAGGTGTTTAAAAAGATTACGAAATTGCGCGACAAAACAGGACTTAGATCTCTTTTTAGTTTTTAATTTAAAAAAAAGCCTAGTTTCTCTTGAAAAACAGATTAATGTCCCCATTTCTGTGAACATTGCCAGCTTAATTGCTCGTTTTAGTAGCAGTTAAGTGAGAATTTAGGAGTTTACGCACCCTATATCTTGGTTCGGCTCGACAGCTTAGAGCTTGGCCGTTAGAATGCTGCGTCTAAATTTTTATCCTGAGACTAATCGGAGATACCTTTGAACCCAATTAGGGTGAATAAAGATATCGCTAATTAGTACGATAGCTGAATCATCAACTATCGATTCTCTATTTATATAGGTGCTCTTGGAGTACGAATAAGGATGTGGTTACGCGAATTAAGCGTGACCCATATGCTCAGCTTCGCTGAGCCAGTTTTGAGGTTAAAGAACAATGCAAGTTACTGTTGAAACGCTAGAAGGCCTAGAGCGCCGTCTAAACATTACTGTTCCTGCTGCTAACATCGAAGATGCTGTAACAGCGGAACTACGCAACATCGCAAAAAACCGTCGTTTCGATGGTTTCCGTAAAGGTAAAGTGCCTCTAAAAATGGTTGCGAAGATGTACGGCAAAGCAGTACGTCAAGACGTTCTAGGTGAAGTAATGCAACGCCACTTCATCGAAGCGATCGTTAAAGAAAAAATCAACCCAGCTGGCGCACCTACATTTGCACCAGTAGAAAACAAAGAAGGTGAAGACCTTGTTTTCAACGCGACTTTTGAAGTTTACCCAGAAGTTGAGCTAAAAGGTCTTGAAACTATCGCAGTTGAAAAACCACTGACTGAAGTAAAAGATGCAGACGTAGAAGAGATGATCGAAACGCTACGTAAACAACAAGCATCTTGGGCTGAAGTTGAAGAAGCAGCAGAAGCTGGTAAGCGTGCAATTATCGACTTCGTTGGTTCTATCGACGGTGAAGAGTTTGAAGGCGGTAAAGCTGAGAACTTTCCTCTAGAGATGGGTGCTGGCCGCATGATCCCTGGTTTTGAAGACGGTATCGCAGGTAAGACTGCTGGTATGGAATTCGAAATCGACGTAACTTTCCCAGAAGATTACCACGCTGAAAACCTAAAAGGTAAAGCAGCTAAGTTTGCTATCAAAGTAAACAAAGTAGAAGCTCGCGAACTTCCAGAAATTAACGATGAGTTCGTTGCTAAGTTTGGTGTTGCAGAAGGCGGTGTTGACGCACTTAAAGCTGAAGTTCGTAAGAACATGGAACGCGAACTTAAGCAAGCTGTTAAAAACCGCATCAAAGAGCAAGCGATTGACGGTCTAGTTAAAGAAAACGACATCGATGTTCCTGCTGCACTTATCGATCAAGAAATCGGTACACTACGTCAGCAAGCAGCTCAACGTTTCGGCGGTAACCCAGAAGCAGCAGCTCAACTACCACGTGAACTGTTCGAAGAGCAAGCAAAACGCCGTGTAATGGTTGGTCTTCTACTAGGTGAAGTAATCAAGTCTGAAGAGCTAAAAGCTGATGAAGACAAAGTGAAAGCACTTATCGAAGAGATGGCAACTGCTTACGAAGATCCATCAGAAGTTGTTGCTTACTACGAGCAAAACGAACAGATGATGAACAACATGCGTAACGTTGCTCTAGAAGAGCAAGCTATCGACGCGATCATCGCTAAAGCACAGGTTACTGAAAAAGACGTTAGCTTCAACGAGCTAATGAACCAACCTGCTGCTCAATAAGCAATATCTTGCGTAGAAAAGTTGACTAACCGTTAACTATTCTGCTAACAATGGTCCGTATGATACACATCATCCGGGCCATTTATTTTAGGGATATAAGAATATGAGCTACCAAGAAAAAAATGCAATGTCGCCAATTTTAGACGCGCTAGTACCCATGGTGGTGGAACAAACTTCCCGTGGTGAACGTTCTTACGATATTTATTCTCGTTTGCTAAAAGAGCGTGTGATTTTCTTAACCGGTCAAGTAGAAGACCACATGGCAAACCTTGTCGTTGCTCAGCTGCTTTTCCTTGAGTCTGAAAATCCAGACAAAGACATCTTCCTATACATTAACTCGCCAGGTGGTAGCGTAACCGCAGGTATGTCTATCTACGACACAATGCAGTTTATCAAGCCAAATGTGAGCACAGTGTGTATGGGCCAAGCGTGTTCAATGGGCGCATTCCTATTAGCAGGTGGTGCACCAGGTAAACGTTATGTATTACCAAATTCACGTGTGATGATCCACCAACCTCTAGGTGGTTTCCAAGGTCAGGCATCTGATATTCAGATCCATGCGCAAGAAATTCTGACAATTAAACAGAAGCTGAATAAGTTGCTGGCTGAACACACGGGACAGCCTCTGGAAATCATTGAAAGAGATACTGATCGCGACAACTTTATGTCTGCCGATCAAGCAGTAGAATATGGTTTAGTGGACGCGGTTTTAACACATCGCGGTGAATGATCTGAGCCAAATTGTTTAGCGCAATTCGGTTTAAATTGATATACACTCAAATCATAGATAGTAAAGGCTAAGAGGTTAGCGAATGACTGATAAAAGCAAAGAGAGCGGTAGTAGTAAACTTCTTTACTGCTCTTTCTGCGGTAAAAGCCAGCACGAAGTTCGCAAGCTAATCGCCGGTCCTTCCGTATACATTTGTGATGAATGTGTCGACTTATGTAACGACATTATTCGCGAAGAAATCAAAGATGTTCTGCCGAAAAAACAATCTGAAGCGTTGCCAACGCCTAAAGAAATTCGTGAACATCTTGACGATTATGTGATTGGCCAAGATTACGCAAAGAAAGTGCTAGCGGTTGCCGTTTATAACCACTATAAGCGTTTACGAAATGGAGACACAACGAGTGAAGGGGTAGAGCTTGGTAAAAGTAATATCCTACTAATTGGTCCAACTGGTAGTGGTAAAACACTTCTGGCAGAGACCCTCGCTCGTTTCCTCGATGTACCATTCACAATGGCGGATGCTACCACACTAACCGAAGCCGGTTATGTGGGTGAAGATGTTGAAAACATCATTCAAAAGCTTCTGCAAAAATGTGACTACGACGTAGCGAAAGCTGAGCGCGGTATTGTGTACATCGATGAAATCGACAAGATTTCTCGTAAAGCAGAAAACCCATCTATCACTCGAGACGTGTCGGGTGAAGGTGTACAGCAAGCATTGTTGAAACTTATTGAAGGTACGGTTGCATCGGTTCCGCCACAAGGTGGTCGTAAGCATCCACAACAAGAATTCTTACAAGTCGATACTTCTAAGATCTTGTTCATTTGTGGTGGTGCATTTGCCGGTCTCGATAAAGTTATCGAGCAACGTGTTGCAACGGGTACTGGTATCGGTTTTGGTGCCGAGGTGCGCTCAAAAGATGAGTCAAAATCACTCAGCGATCTATTCCAGAAAGTGGAACCTGAAGACTTAGTGAAATACGGTTTGATTCCAGAGTTCATTGGTCGTCTTCCTGTGACTACCACTTTGACCGAACTGGATGAAGACGCATTGATTCAAATTCTTTGCGAACCAAAGAATGCACTGACCAAACAGTATGCGGCACTATTTGAATTAGAAGATGCTGAACTTGAGTTCCGTGAAGACGCTTTACGCGCTATTGCTAAAAAAGCAATGGAACGTAAGACAGGAGCTCGTGGCCTTCGTTCAATTCTTGAAGGTGTGTTGCTTGAAACTATGTATGAGCTGCCATCAACCACCGATGTAAGTAAGGTGGTTATTGATGAATCAGTGATCAATGGTGAATCGGAACCATTGCTGATTTACAGCAATACAGACAACCAAGCCGCAGGCGCTGAATCTTAATTTCACATCAAATTGTAAAGGAGGTATCAAATACCTCCTTTTTTTTATTCTTCCATTGAATCCAACTAATTAGCCCCCATATACTGCTCATAAGACTAAGCGGAAGAGAGAATAATATGAACTTGGAACGTTCCGAACGTATCGAGATCCCTGTACTACCTCTAAGAGATGTAGTCGTTTACCCGCACATGGTAATTCCTTTGTTTGTTGGCCGAGAAAAATCCATTGCTTGCCTTGAAGCTGCGATGGATAACAACAAACAAGTACTGCTTGTGGCACAAAAGCAAGCGGATACCGATGAGCCATCAAAAGACGATCTATTCGAAGTTGGTACCATAGCGACGATACTACAGTTGTTAAAGTTACCTGATGGTACCGTAAAGGTGTTGGTAGAAGGTCAACAACGAGCAAAGATTCATCAATTTATCGACAACGACTTTTTTGTCGCTGACGCTGAGTACTTAGTGACATCTGAACTTGATGAACGTGAGCAAGAAGTGATTGTTCGCAGTGCCATCAACCAGTTTGAAGGTTTCATTAAGCTTAATAAGAAGATCCCACCAGAAGTACTGACCTCACTAAACGGTATTGATGAAGCAGCCCGCTTAGCAGATACCATCGCTGCTCACATGCCGCTTAAACTGGCGGACAAGCAGAAAGTTTTGCAACTACTTGATGTGACAGAGCGTCTTGAATTTCTGATGGGGCAAATGGAGTCAGAAATCGATCTGCTTCAAGTCGAAAAACGCATTCGTGGTCGCGTGAAAAAGCAGATGGAAAAATCTCAGCGCGAATACTACCTGAATGAGCAGATGAAGGCGATTCAGAAAGAACTGGGTGAAAGCGAAGACGGTGTAGATGAGTTCGAAGTTCTGAAACAAAAGATCGAAGATTCAAAAATGCCACAAGAAGCACGTGAGAAGACTGAACAAGAGCTACAAAAGCTTAAAATGATGTCTCCGATGTCTGCTGAAGCTACCGTAGTTCGTGGCTACATCGACTGGATGGTTGGAGTTCCTTGGAATAAGCGTTCTAAGGTTAAGAAGAATCTCGCCAAAGCCGAAGAAATCTTAAATGAAGACCATTATGGTCTTGAGCGTGTGAAAGAGCGAATTCTTGAGTATCTTGCAGTTCAAAACCGTATTAACAAACTTAAAGGACCGATTTTATGTTTGGTCGGTCCTCCAGGTGTCGGTAAAACTTCTTTAGGACGCTCCATCGCTGCGGCTACAGGTCGTAAATATACGCGTATGGCATTGGGCGGCGTACGTGATGAGGCTGAAATTCGAGGCCACCGTCGTACTTATATTGGTTCTATGCCGGGTAAGTTGATCCAGAAGATGTCGAAAGTTGGTGTGAAAAATCCACTGTTCCTTTTAGATGAAATCGACAAGATGTCTTCAGATATGCGTGGCGATCCATCTTCAGCTCTGCTTGAAGTTCTGGATCCGGAACAAAACAATGCGTTTAACGATCACTATTTAGAAGTTGATTATGACCTATCTGATGTGATGTTCGTGGCAACGTCGAACTCGATGGACATTCCTGGGCCGCTACTAGACCGTATGGAAGTGATTCGTCTATCTGGCTACACAGAAGACGAGAAACTGAACATCGCGAAGCGTCACCTTGTTGAGAAGCAAGTGAAACGTAATGGTTTGAAGCCAAACGAAATCACGATCGAAGACTCAGCCATTATCGGCATTATTCGTTACTACACGCGTGAAGCGGGTGTGCGTAGTCTAGAGCGTGAAATTTCTAAGATCTGCCGTAAAGCTGTGAAGAATATCTTGCTGGATACGAGCCTGAAATCCGTCACAGTAACGATGGATAACCTTAAAGAATATCTAGGCGTTCAACGTCATGATTTCGGGAAAGCGGACGACAGCAACCGTATCGGTCAAGTAACAGGTTTAGCTTGGACGCAAGTTGGCGGTGACCTTCTAACGATCGAAACGGAAGCGATGCCGGGTAAAGGCAAGCTGACACAAACTGGTTCTCTTGGCGATGTCATGAAAGAGTCTATCCAAGCGGCAATGACGGTAGTACGTTCACGTGCAGAGAAACTTGGTATCAACTCAGACTTTTATGAAAAACGTGATATCCACGTACATGTACCAGAAGGTGCAACACCGAAAGATGGTCCAAGTGCCGGTATTGCAATGTGTACTGCGCTAGTTTCTAGCTTAACGGGTAACCCAGTAAAAGCGGAAGTGGGCATGACAGGTGAAATCACTCTACGTGGTGAAGTTCTACCTATCGGTGGTCTGAAAGAGAAGCTCTTAGCAGCACATCGCGGCGGCATAAAAACGGTTCTCATTCCAAAGGACAATGAACGTGATCTGGAAGACATTCCGGACAATGTTATTGCTGACTTAAAGGTAATTCCAGTTCAATGGATCGATGAGGTATTGAAGGTTGCACTCGAAAAAGAGCCTTCAGGCGTTGAATTTACTAGTGCAAAATAGTGATGTGTAGCAAAAATAAGTAAAAGATTACGCTGATAAGTCGAAAAAGTCTTGTCAGCTTTTTTTTGTAGAGCTAACGTTACCAACTATAGCTTGAAGCCTTGCTGGACTTGGCTTCAAGCTAGATACAAAACCGAAATGGAACAAAAGCTATCTTTAAAAAATAATAATAGGTAGCGTAAAGGGGAATCACAGTGAATAAAACACAATTAGTAGAAAAAATTGCAGAGAATGCAGATCTTTCTAAAGCATCAGCAGGTCGTGCTTTAGACGCAGTAATTGAAGCCGTAAGCGATACGCTTAAGTCTGGTGATCAAGTTGCTCTTGTTGGCTTTGGTACTTTCAGTGTACGTACACGTGCTGCACGTACTGGTCGTAATCCAAAAACAGGTGAAGAAATTCAGATCGCTGAAGCTAAAGTACCATCTTTCAAAGCTGGTAAAGCACTAAAAGACGCTTGTAACTAATTTATCGCTTCTTTTTTCGAGTATTTTCGAACCTTTTTAAAATATGCGCATCATACTGATGCGCATTTCTTTTTCTGGTATTATCGCGCTATTAATTTTTTATTTTTAACGTATGTCGTGTTAGCAGCGGTTAATACGAGTTTTATGCGGAGAGTGGCTTAAGTATGATGGAGCGATTACGCGAAGGCGTTAACAGCATCGCCGTTAAAATTATTCTGGGACTTATCATCCTATCGTTTGTATTTGCTGGTGTAGGTAGTTACCTCGTTTCTGGAGGTAATAACGCAGCTGCAAAAGTTGGTAACACAGAGATTGCTCGAGGTGAGTTTGAACAAGCTTATCAAAATGAGCGCAATCGTATGCAAAGCCAGTTAGGGGATTACTTTTCAAACTTGCTTGGGGACCCAAGCTATGTGGAGTCTTTCCGTCGTTCTGTGCTTGATCGCATGGTAAATGATGTGTTGCTTGAACAGCATGCAGAATCACTGGGACTACGTGTAAGCGATGCTCAAGTACGCCAGATGATTTTGGATATGCCACAATTTCAAGTAGAAGGTAAGTTTGACCAAGAAATTTATCAATCTGCTCTTCGTCGTGCAGGATTCTCTGCAGAAAGTTTTGCTGAATATCTGCGTGGTGATTTGGTTCGCAACCAGCTGCTAACAGCAATTCAGGGTAGTGATTTCTCACTGCCAGGTGAAGTCAATGCACAAAGTAAATTGCTAACACAAACTCGTGATGTTCGAACTGTCAAATTATCGCTAGCTGATTTTGCGAGCAAAGTTGAGTTATCAGAAGATGAGATTCAGCAATATTACGAGCAAAACCCTGAACGTTACACTCGTCCTGAACAGGCTAAAATTGCATATGTTGAGCTTTCGGCTGAGCAGTTGAAATCAGCTATTTCTGTTTCTGATGAAGAAGCAAAGAAATACTATGACGAGCACCTTGATAAATATTCATCAGAAGAGCAACGTAAAGTTAGTCACATTCTAATTGAAGGGGACGATGAAACTAAGGCTCAAGCGATTCTAGATGAATTGAATGCTGGTGCTGATTTTGCGAAATTGGCTGAAGAAAAATCGAACGACTTTGGTAGTGCAGAAGAAGGTGGTTCACTAGGTTGGATCGAACGTGACGTGATGGATCCCGCGTTTGAAAAAGCGGCTTTTGCTCTAGAGAATGTTGGTGATGTTTCTAGCTTAGTTAAATCAGATTTTGGTTACCACATTATTAAGCTTGACGAGCTCAAAGATTCAGTTGCTAAACCTTTTGATGAAGTTGCATCTGACATCAAACAAGAGTTGAAAGATCAGCAAGCTGTTGATCAATTCTATGAGCTGCAGAGTGAATTAGAGAAAATTGCGTTTGAGTACCCAGATTCGCTAGATGATGCAGCTAAAGCAGTAAGCCAACCGATTCATACAACTGACTTTATTTCTCAAGCAGACGCACCTGAGCTGTTAAAAACTCCAGCTGTAATGCAAGCTATTCTGAGTCCTGAAGTTAAAGAAGACGGTCTAAACTCAGAAGTCATCGAAGTTGCGCCTGAACACATTATTGTTGTTCGCGTGGAAGACGTTCGTGATGAAATGGTATTGCCTTTAAATGATGTGCGTGAGCAAGTTGTTGCCCAACTATCTAAAGTAAAAGGTGAACAACAAGCGCTTGAACTGGCTACAGGGTTAGTGGCTGAGCTTAAAGAAGGCAAGCAAACACTTCTTAATGAAAAAGGCCTTGAGTTCGGTGATGTAGAGAAGTTAGATCGTAGCTCTCCTTTGGCTGACGTTGTATTCGCAATGAGCAAGCCAGAAGAGGGTAAGGTTGAGTTTGCTCAAGCCAAAGACTTCAATGGTGATATCGTCGTTATAGAATTAGCTAAAGTAGAGGCCTCTGCTGATGCGCAATATAATGACCAAATTGGCACGCAATTGACTCAGATGAACGCACAGCAAGATCTAGCTGGTTTATTGAGCATCCTACGCCACACTATTGATATCGAATACTACATCGTGAACCAATAACGATTTCAATGTAATTGATAAGTAAATTAAAACGGGCTGCATTTGCAGCCCGTTTTGTTTTTATTTTGTGTTGATACTTCCAAATGCAAGACATGGTTATGTTGGCACTACCTCTGTGTCATGAAAAAGGAAGCAATATGAAAATCAAAAACTATTTGGTTGGTCTGGTGATCGTTTTGGGGCTGCTTAGTGGGATGGCTTATGCGACAGATAAAGCAACCGATAAATATGAAGGTATAGAGCTGACGGTTAACGTTAATTCTGCTTCAGCTGAGGAAATCGCTGCATTATTGAAAGGTATTGGTTTGAAAAAAGCTCAGCGAATTGTCGAATATCGAGAACTGAACGGTCATTTTTCGAAAGTTGAAGACTTGGCAAATGTAAAAGGTATCGGCAGTGGTACGCTCGAAAAAAATAAAGAGCGTATCAAGTTGTAAAACACTATAGGGCGGGGGAATCATTGAGTTCCTCCGCTTATAAGTAAATTCTTTATATTCCTCGCTAGCACCATTCTCCCAATGCCTTTATACTTTCCCGCTTGAAAAGTCTGGCCTCCAACGAGGTAGATCATCAATTAAATTGGAGTAAAACATGTCTTCTCACACACCGGTAGTCACTGTGGATGGCCCAAGTGGTGCAGGCAAAGGCACACTTTGTATGCTATTGGCTAAAAAGCTAGGATTTCAATTGCTCGATTCAGGCGCTATTTATCGAGTGCTTGCACTTGCTGCAATCCATCATGGTGTCGATATCAACTCAGAAGATGCGTTAGTACCTCTAGCTACTCACCTAGATGTTCAGTTTATCGCAGAAGGTGATTTGGTTAAGGTTATTCTCGAAGGTGAGGATGTGTCCGGTGAGCTTCGTAAAGAAGAAACGGGGATGGCTGCATCAAAAGTAGCTGCTTTCCCAAGGGTACGAGAAGCTCTACTACGAAGACAAAGAGCATTTGCCGAGGGCGTTGGTCTTGTTGCCGATGGCCGTGATATGGGGACGGTTGTTTTCCCTCAAGCCGAAGTGAAAATTTTCCTTGATGCAAGCGCTGAAGAGCGAGCGAATCGTCGCCTTAAACAGTTGCAAGGCAAAGGGTTAGATGTTAAATTTGACGACCTTTTGAGCGAGATCCAAGAGCGAGATCACAGAGATCGTAATCGCTCGGTCGCGCCATTGCGTCCCGCTGAGGATGCACTTTTGTTGGATTCTACTACGATGAGTATCGACGAAGTAGTAGAAAAAGCACTACAATATATCGAATCTAAGCTAGTAGCTTAAGGGCTGCTAGGTCAGAGCGTTGGCCGCAAGGATGATGGCTGGCGAAGTTAATAACCCCATGTGGTAGGAAACCCGTGGACGTTTAATTTATTGAAGATTAAATAAATGACTGAATCTTTTGCTCAACTCTTTGAAGAGTTTCTAAACGAGACTGAATTCCAACAAGGTACTATCGTTAAAGGTACTGTAGTAGCTATCGAGAACGGTTTCGTTCTTGTTGACGCTGGTCTTAAGTCTGAGTCTGCAATCCCTGCTGAACAATTCAAGAACGCTGCTGGCGAACTTGAAGTTGAAGTTGGTTCTGAAGTAGACGTAGCTCTAGACGCTGTTGAAGACGGTTTCGGTGAAACTCAGCTTTCTCGTGAGAAAGCGAAGCGTCACGAAGCTTGGATCGTTCTTGAGAAAGCTTACGAAGAAGCTGAAACTGTTGTTGGTATCATCAACGGTAAAGTTAAAGGCGGTTTCACTGTTGAACTAAACGGTATCCGTGCTTTCCTTCCTGGTTCTCTAGTAGACGTACGTCCTATCCGTGACACTGCTCACCTAGAAAACAAAGAGCTAGAGTTCAAAGTTATCAAACTTGACCAGAAGCGCAACAACGTAGTTGTTTCTCGTCGCGCAGTTATCGAATCTGAAAACAGCGTTGAACGTGATGAACTTCTAGAAACTCTACAAGAAGGTTCTGAAGTTAAAGGTATCGTTAAGAACCTTACTGACTACGGTGCGTTCGTAGATCTAGGCGGTGTTGACGGCCTTCTACACATCACAGATATGGCTTGGAAGCGTGTTAAACACCCATCTGAGATCGTAAACGTTGGTGATGAAATCCTAGTTAAAGTTCTTAAGTTCGATCGTGAGCGCACTCGTGTATCACTAGGTCTTAAGCAGCTAGGTGAAGATCCATGGGTAGCAATCGCTAAGCGTTACCCAGAAGGTCACAAACTATCTGGTCGCGTTACTAACCTAACTGACTACGGCTGTTTCGTTGAAATCGAAGAAGGCGTTGAAGGTCTAGTACACGTTTCAGAAATGGATTGGACTAACAAGAACATCCACCCATCTAAAGTTGTCAATGTTGGCGACGAAGTTGAGGTTATGGTTCTTGAGATCGACGAAGAACGTCGTCGTATTTCTCTAGGTCTGAAACAGTGTAAAGCTAACCCATGGCAGTCATTCGCTGAAGCGCAAGCTAAAGGCGACAAAGTAACTGGTAAGATCAAGTCTATCACTGACTTCGGTATCTTCATCGGTCTAGAAGGCGGCATCGACGGTCTAGTTCACCTATCTGACATCTCTTGGAACGTTCCAGGTGAAGAAGCTGTACGTGAGTACAAGAAAGGTGACGAGATCTCTGCAGTTGTTCTAGCAGTAGACGCAGAGCGTGAGCGTATCTCTCTAGGCGTTAAGCAAATGGAAAATGACCCATTCAATGCTTACGTATCTGAGAAGAAGAAAGGTGCTCTAGTTAACGGTACTGTTACTTCTGTTGACGCTAAAGGCGCGACAATCGAACTAGAAGAAGGCGTTGAAGGTTACATCCGTGCGTCTGAAGTAGCTCGTGACCGCGTTGAAGATGCTTCTCTAATCCTAAGTGTTGGTGACAGCGTTGAAGCGAAGTTCACAGGTGTTGACCGTAAGAACCGCGTAATCAACCTATCTATCAAAGCTAAAGACGAAGCTGAAGAGCAAGAAGCAATGGCTTCACTGAACAAGCAAGATGATGCTTCATTCGGTAACGCTATGGCTGACGCTTTCAAAGCAGCTAAAGGCGAGTAATTTACTCTGCTAAAGCCAGAAAAAAGGAGCCGAAAGGCTCCTTTTTTATCGAATGACGTAGAACAATACTAATTCCAATAACGTTAGAGTTGTGAGAACAGTCACTTCGCACAAACCACATTTTGATTAAATTTTGACTAGAATTTAAAGCAAGTGTTTGTTGGAATTGGTATTACTTACTATAATAAGTGATAAATTACTCTATGAGGGAAACTATGACTAAGTCTGAATTAATAGAAAGACTCTGTGCTGAACAAACTCACCTTTCAGCGAAAGAGATCGAAGACGCAGTGAAAGATATCCTAGAACATATGGCGACGACTCTAGAGCGTGGTGACAGAATCGAAATCCGAGGTTTTGGTAGTTTCTCTCTGCATTATCGTGAGCCACGTGTTGGGCGCAATCCAAAA
Organism: Vibrio sp. TRT 17S01; assembly: GCF_050113695.1. Classification (NCBI taxonomy): domain Bacteria; kingdom Pseudomonadati; phylum Pseudomonadota; class Gammaproteobacteria; order Vibrionales; family Vibrionaceae; genus Vibrio; species Vibrio sp. TRT 17S01. Next base: position 135,510 of record NZ_JBNJOG010000001.1, read on the forward strand.
ACTGGTGATAAAGTGGAGCTTGAAGGAAAATTTGTTCCTCACTTTAAGCCAGGAAAAGAGCTGAGAGAGCGCGTTAATCTAGGCTAATCTTATTTAAGAGACATGTGAAGCGGCATACTTTTGGTATGCCGCTTTTTTATCATGGAGAAAGCGCTGAAATCATGGTTTGTTTCAAGCTTTTACTGCATAATCGTAGCGGCAATTACTGGAAAGGTGATGGACTATGAAAATTATAAAAATTGTTATCGCGCTTGCGCTATTTCTTATTGCTTTAGCATTAGGCTCTCAAAATCAAGCGGTGGTAACGTTTAACTATCTTATTGCACAAGGCGATTTCCACTTATCTACATTACTTGGCGGAGTATTCGTGGTAGGATTTGCACTGGCTTGGGCGATTTTTGGTAGCTTACATCTAAAATCTCGACTGCAAATTCGTAAGCTGAATAAGCAACTAAATAAGCTATCCGCCTCACAGCCTATTGAAGAAAATAAAGCGTAATCAAAGTTATAGGTAGGCTTTTCACTCAATGCTGGAAATACTCTTCTTGTTGTTGCCGATTGCTGCAGCTTATGGCTGGTATATGGGTAATCGCAGTGCTCAGCAAGACAAGCAGAAGCAATCCCATCAAATATCCCGTCAGTATGTGACGGGATTAAACTTGCTGCTTTCTGATCAATCCGATAAAGCTGTTGACCACTTTATTGAATTGTTGCAAGTTGACAACGACACGATTGATACTCACTTGGCTCTAGGCAACCTATTCCGCTCCCGGGGAGAGGTTGACCGCGCGATCCGTATTCACCAAAATCTAATCTCTCGTTCTGGTCTGACTATTGACCAAAAAAACATCGCGCTCCAACAACTTGCCAAAGATTACATGGCGTCAGGGTTTCTCGACCGAGCAGAACGTATTTTCGAACAGTTGGTCGATGAACCCGATCACAAAGAAGCGGCTCTGCAACAGTTAGTGGCGATTTATCAACAGACAAGAGAATGGAATAAAGCCATTCATTACGCGTCACTGCTTGTTAAATTAGGCAGAAAGCGAATGAAAACATCAATTGCCCATTTCTGCTGTGAACTAGCAATGCAAGAAAAAGCTGATGGGAATGATGCGAAAGCCATTCAATACTTCAAACGTGCGTTAGATGAAGATGCAAAATGTGCTCGTGCTAGCATCGCTTTGGGTAAGCTATACCTAGAGAACGAAGATTACACCAACACCATTAAGTATATGGAGATGGTGCTGGAGCAAGATACCGACTTTATTAGTGAAGTTTTACCAACTTTAGCGGATTGCTATCACCATTTAGGCCGCGAAGATGAACTATTAGATTTTCTGCGCCAGTGTATTGCAAACAAAGCAGGTGTGTCTGCCGAGCTAATGTTGGCTCAACTGGTTGCTCAACATGAAGGTGTTGGTGCAGCTCAAGAACTTCTTACACGTCAGCTAGTGAAAAACCCAACCATGAAGGGCTTTTATCGTTTGATGGACTACCATCTGGCTGATGCAGAAGAAGGACGTGCTAAAGCGAGCTTAGGCACTTTACAGAAGCTCGTTGGAGAACAATTAAAAGTTAAGCCTCATTACCGATGCCGGAAGTGTGGTTTCTCAACTCATTCAATGTATTGGCATTGCCCTTCCTGTAAAGGGTGGGGGACGATTAAGCCAATCCGTGGATTGGATGGTGAATAGTTTTTAATGCAGTTGACAGTTTCTGTCAGCTGCATTTTTTTATGTATAGATAACCTGTTAGGAGATGAAATGATCGACCAAAAAGTCATTGTTGCGCTGGATTATGATAACCAAGCTGATGCATTAGCCTTTGTAGATAGAATTGATCCATCATCATGTCGCCTTAAAGTGGGCAAAGAGATGTTTACGCTATTTGGTCCTAGTTTCGTTAAAGAGCTACATAAGCGTGGTTTTTCGGTGTTCCTTGACCTCAAATTCCATGATATTCCTAACACATGTTCTAAAGCGGTTCGTGCTGCAGCTGAAATGGGAGTATGGATGGTAAACGTTCATGCTGGAGGTGGTGAGCGGATGATGACGGCCTCACGTGAAATCCTTGAACCTTATGGAAAAGACCGTCCACTACTTATTGGTGTTACGGTTCTTACCAGTATGGAACAGAGTGACTTGGCCGGAATTGGACTTGATATTGCTCCACAAGAGCAAGTCATTCGTTTAGCGAAACTCACAAAGGCTTCGGGATTGGATGGGGTAGTTTGCTCAGCTCAAGAAGCTTCAATGTTAAAGAGTGAGTTAGGTAAAGAGTTCAAACTTATCACGCCGGGAATTCGTCCAGCAGGTGCTGCTGTTGGTGACCAAAAGCGTATTATGACTCCTGTGGATGCAGTTCAGGCAGGATCGGACTATTTGGTTATTGGCCGACCTATTACACAAGCTGTCGATCCTGCAGCTGTTTTAGCCGAGATTAACGCAACACTGGTTTAATGCAGTTCACGTCATATAGATGATGAAGTAAAAAAGGATGCCTTTGATAAGCATCCTTTTTTATTTAGGCAGGTACGCCACTATGAAACTTAAAGTCATTATCTGGAGAGGAGATTAAATCAGCTTCAAGTTTCCCAAAATAATCCACGCGTTCACTGATATCTCTGCCAGCAATCTCTTCTGCTAATGTTAAGTAATCTTGATAATGCCTTGCTTCAGAACGCAGTAGAGAGACGTAGAATTTGGCAATATCTTCGTCCATATGAGGCGCAAGTTTGGCAAAACGCTCACATGAGCGAGCTTCAATGTAGGCACCAATAATTAATTTATCTATTAATGTTTGCGGTTCATGAGTGGCCATATTACTGATAAGACCTTTTGCGTAACGGCTTGCCTGTACTGGTTCATAAGCAATGCTGCGGTTTTCCATAATTTCTAACACTTGATAGAAGTGGTGTAACTCTTCTTTGATCAGTAATACCATTTTATCAATCAAGTCTTGGCTGTATGAAGAGTTTGACTTTGCCATAATTGCTTTCGAGATATTGCTTTTTCCTTTGAGAGTTTCAAGGCTTCCTGTTTTACGGTAAGCAAAGTCTTCGTAGGGTTTAAACCAATCAAGTAAATTATGAGCGCTTGATTGATCAACTGCGTATTTACGGATCAGGTACATTGCAGATTGCCCTGCTTTTAATTCGCACAATAAATGGTCTATTAAGACAACTTTTAAGTTTTCAGGTTTACGAGCTTCTTCTACCCATGCATCGGGCGTTGAGCATTGTAGGAAGCCGTTAATTGGCTCTAGGAGTGACTGGTATTGTTTTAGTTCGATCATTGGGCGGTCACTTTGCAAAAATAAATAGAAAAAAGGTCGCATCTGCGACCTTTTTGAAAACATGAAGTGGGATTATATTACCACTTTTTCTTTTCACCAAAGAGAACGTCCATATCGTCTTTACGTTCTTTCTGCTCGATCTGTTCAAGCTCTTCAGCACTTTTATTTTGGCGCTTCTGTTCGAGCTCGTCATACATGCCTTGCAGTTTTTCTCTGGCTTGGTTTGAGTAGCTGTCGTTTTTAGAGGCAAGCGCGTCTAAGCCTTTTCGCAGTAACTGAACAGCCGTTCCTGGCTGACCCCTTACAATTGAGTCGTTAGCCCGCTTAATTACGTTTTCAATATTAATACGAATTTGGATTGTTTCTAATCGAGCATTTTCGGCTACATAGGACTGAGTATCAAAGCGACCTTTGTTGTGTTCGCTTCGGATTGTATCACGAAGACGTTTTACCAGTTTCAGCATCACAATAGCTTGCTTGTCGCTGCTAGGAACTTTAAATGCGGTACTTTCGCCACCTTGATAGGTTTCATCCAGTTGCTTAATTTGTTGCTTTACGTGATCTACACGGTGGGCTAACTGCTTATTTTTGGGATCAAGCTGATGCATACTTTCTACGGCATCCAAGATTCGGTTATTCAGGCAGAGCAACAATTCCTTACTGTAAGGAAGGTGGTGTGCATGCCCAATAAGCTCTTCTGTCGCATCGATGATCGTTAAGTAACGTGCACCTTCTTGTTTCTTAGCTGTCTCGACCTTAACTTTGTATTGAAGCATGATGTTGTAGCCAAGGACCAACACTAATAAGATTGCGACTAACGCAATAATTAAACCAATATTCATAAATTCCGTATCTTATGTCTTTAATGGCTAGCAGATAAGGATACACGAATCTTAACTAACACTGCATCCATATTTCGCTCTTTTGTATTATGACTGTTTGCTTCTTGATAATTAAAGAAAATTACCTGACCATCATTCCATAATGAGTCATTGCTTGCAAAATACTTTGTTCTTCGCTCAATTCCTCTCCGAGCTTCTACAAAACAACAAATCCACTATCAATTTTATTCAAGAGGCGTTATAACTAAACATTATAAACTATGTTTGCTCGATATGGGGCGTCGAAAGGGATTACGAGGTCAAGAATGAAGTTACAACAACTGAAGTATATTGTTGAAGTAGTGAACCACAATCTGAATGTGTCTGCGACAGCTGAGAGTCTATATACTTCTCAGCCGGGTATCAGTAAACAAGTCAGGTTATTAGAAGATGAACTCGGTATCCAAATCTTTGAGCGTAGTGGTAAGCATTTAACTCAAGTGACCTCTGCGGGTGAAGATATTATTCGTATTTCTCAGGAAATCTTATCGCGAGTGGAGAGCATTAAAGCGGTCGCTGGCGAACACACGCACCCAGAAATGGGAACGTTGAATATATCAACTACTCACACTCAAGCACGTTATGCTCTTCCAGAGGTGATCAAAGGCTTCACCGCTCGCTACCCTAAAGTGTCTCTACATATGCATCAAGGCACGCCGACGCAAATGTCTGAAGCGATAGCAAAAGGGACTGCAAACTTTGCTATCGCTACTGAGGCTTTGCACTTGTATCAAGATGCAATCATGCTTCCTTGCTACCATTGGAATCGTTCGATTGTGGTTCCGAAGGATCATGCACTGGCGCAAAAAGAGCATATAACCATTCAAGATCTGGCTTCTTATCCACTCGTTACTTATGTGTTCGGTTTTACGGGGCGATCTGAGTTAGATACAGCATTTAATAAAGTCGGGCTTACGCCACGCGTGGTATTTACAGCAACAGATGCGGATGTGATAAAAACCTATGTACGAATGGGTATTGGGGTGGGTGTCATCGCAAGTATGGCAATCGATCAAGACAAGGATACGGATTTAGTCGCAATTGATGCAAGCCATATCTTTGGGGCAAGTACGACAAGCATTGGCTTCCGTCGAGGCACTTTTTTGCGCTCTTACATGTATGATTTCATGGAGCGTTTTGCTCCTCATTTAACTCGACCTGTTGTTGAGCAAGCCATTTCACTCAAGTCAAATGTTGAAATAGAGGAAATGTTTAAAGACATCGATCTCCCTGTTCGATAGCACTTTTCTTTTCATACCGGTTCCCTCAAAATACACGCCAACTTTTGGGGGAGCCATGAAGTCTGTTTTTATCTCGTTAGATTCACTATTATCACGCTATCAATCGTTGTGGCGTGCTGACCCTTTTTATTCTGCTTGCTCGGGTAAACCTGCTTGGGCTGAGCATTACCCTGAACTCTATCAAGCTTTGTTTAGTTTATCTGACGAAGAAGTAGAACGACTTAAGCATGATGCCTCGGCACTTAATCTATGGTTAACCCAATTTATTCCTGATTTAGCACAACTTGATCAATTGTCTTCTTTACCTTGTCGAGAAGAACATTTGCTTGATTTTTCTTCACGTCGTTATGCAGGTATCCCCGGACGAAAACTAGAGCAAATTGCTTCATTAAGCTATCACGTGATACAGCATCACAAAGGCTCTGAATGGTTGGAGTGGTGCTCAGGGAAGGGGTATTTGGGGCGTTTACTAGCATCTGAAAGTTCAGAACTGGTGACGAGTTTAGAGTACCAAGATGACCTTTGTCAGTCTGGTCAAGCAGAAGCTGACAAACAAAAACTTCCGATGACATTTGTTCAGGGGGATGCGTTAAGCCAACAGGTTGAATCAGTGTTTAACGTCAATCAACATGCTGTAGCACTTCATGCTTGTGGTGATCTACATGTTTCCCTACTTAAGATTGGTACAAAGCTCAGGCTTCCTGCAATATCGATATCACCCTGTTGTTATCACTTGATACAGAATGACGACTATCAGCCTCTGTCGGCTGAAGGGCGCGAGGCTTGTTTGCAACTCAAGCGGCAAGATTTGCGTATACCCTTGCAAGAAACGGTAACGGGAGGCGAACGAGTTAAACGTCACCGCTTTCTTGAAATGAGTTATCGACTGGGATTCGATTTGTTACTTCGCGAACAGTTGGGTATAACACAATACATTCCTATTCCGAGCATAAAAAAGTCTTCTTTAAATGAAGGGTTTGAAGTTTTTTGTTACTGGGCAAGTGAGAAAAAGAAAATAAGATTACCTGATGTGAATTTCTCGCTATATCAGGAAGCGGGAGAGCTACGCTATTGGCAGATGGAGAAATTGAGCCTAATTCAACAGGCTTTTCGTCGTCCATTGGAAATGTGGTTGGTGTACGATCGCGCTCTATATCTACAATCATGTGGTTATCAGGTTGAGTTATCGACCTTTTGTCCAAAGAAAATCACGCCTAGAAACATTCTCTTGCACGCGGAAAGAAAATAACGACTGACGATCAATCTTTGTTGCCTTATTGTTAAATCTTACTTCCAATTCCGTATCGTTACTGGTAATAATGTTGTTATCTGCACACTTAGTGTACAGGTAAATATAACAATACAATGAAACACAACATCCACACCACAGTGCTGAATTCAAGGAGTTGAGATGAAAGCAGGTAAAGCTATTGTAACCGCCGTTCTTGCAAGCGCGGCGGTATTATCATCGGCAAGCATTATGGCCAAAACCGCAAGAGTAGCAGTATCGCAAATTGTCGAGCATCCCGCTTTAGATGCGACTAGACAAGGCTTAGTCGAAGGTTTGAAAGCAAAGGGTTATGAGCAAGGAAAGAATCTAGAATTTGATTATAAAACTGCACAAGGAAACCCTGCTATTGCGGTTCAAATCGCAAGACAATACGTTGGAGAAAAGCCAGATGTATTGGTTGGCATTGCTACACCAACAGCGCAAGCACTAGTGTCTGCAACCAGAACAATTCCAGTTGTCTTTACGGCAGTCACTGACCCAGTTGGTGCTAAGTTAGTCAAAACAATGAAGGAACCAGGAAAAAATGTGACGGGCCTTTCTGATCTCTCACCTGTTAAGCAGCATGTTGAATTGATTAAAGAAATCTTCCCTAACGTTAAATCTATAGGGGTTGTTTTTAACCCAGGGGAAGCAAATGCGGTTACTTTGGTCGAACTACTGAAAACCAGTGCAAAAGAGCAGGGTATCAAAGTGGTGGAAGCGACTGCATTGAAAAGTGCGGATGTCCAGTCTGCAACACAGGCGATTGCAGCTAAATCTGACGTCATCTATGCGCCGACAGACAATACAGTTGCCAGTGCTATCGAAGGGATGATTGTTGCGGCAAACCAAGCCAAGACACCGGTTCTTGGTGGCGCAACTTCTTATGTAGAAAAAGGAGCAATAGCCAGTTTAGGTTTTGATTACTATCAAGTTGGTGTTCAAACTGCGGATTATGTTGCGGCGATCCTTGAAGGAGCGGAGCCAGGAACTTTGGATGTAAAAGTTGCTCAAGGCTCTGATTTGGTCGTTAACAAAAAAGCGGCTGAGAAATTGGGTATTGCATTGCCAGAGTCCGTCCTAGCTCGCGCAACCAGCGTGAAATAAAGCGATAATACGTATGCGGATAACAAGAGGTTGTCCGCAATTAGCAGAAAAGGGAGTTTGTATGTCTGCTTTTGCTTTTTTTGGTGCGTTGGAAATCGGTCTGCTATACGGTTTGGTCGCACTCGGCGTCTATTTAACATTTCGTGTTCTCGATTTTCCCGATTTAAGTGTTGATGGTAGTTTCCCAATGGGGGCTGCGGTTGCCGCGACGGCTATTGTTGCAGGTATTAATCCATGGATTGCAACTCTTATGGCGATAATGGCTGGTGCGGCGACAGGGTGGGTCACGGCATTTCTAGCTGTACGTTGTGGAATATTGCATTTATTGGCTTCTATCCTCACGATGATTGCAGCATTTTCAATTAATATTCGAATTATGGGTAAGCCCAATATGGCTTTGCTTGGTGAGGAAACCATTCTTACACCGTTTGAAGCCATTGGAGACCCTGTTCTAATCCGTCCTCTCATCGTTGGCTTATTAGTGTTAGTTTCTGCATGGCTCGTTGTTCGCTTGCTTAATAGCGATTTTGGGTTGGCGTTGCGAGCGACAGGGGTGAATGCGCGAATGGTTTCAGCTCAAGGAGCTAGCACATCATTTTATACTTATTTTGGTTTGGCTTTATCTAATGGCTTTGTTGGATTTGCCGGTGCTTTATTTGCCCAAACTAATAGCTTTGCTGATGTAACATCTGGTGTTGGTACCATTGTTGTCGGGCTCGCTGCTGTTATTTTAGGGCAGACGCTGATTCCCGGCCGTAAGATATGGGTTGCTGTTGTCGCCGTTATCGTTGGCTCGGTGCTTTATCGCTTGGTAGTTGCTTTTGCTTTAAGTACGGGTATGTTTGGCCTTCAAGCCTCAGATTTAAACCTAGTTACGGCCGTATTAGTCGCAATCGCATTGATCGCGCCGAAAATAAAAGGGAACTTAACGCCAAAAAAGATTAATGATCCTGCTCAGAAGCATGTTGAGCAGGAGAAAGAATCAGGAGATGTTGCATGATTCGATTGGAAGATATTAGGGTCACATTTAATCCTGGGACCATACTCGAGAATCAAGCTTTGAGAGGAGTCACTCTTGAGGTGCCTGAACATCAGTTTTTGACTGTGATTGGTTCTAATGGGGCTGGAAAATCGACGCTGCTTGGTGCGGTGACAGGCGAAACACCAATGATTGGTGGGAAAGTCATCATTGATGAAATGGACGTGACTCGACAAACCGTGGATCAGCGAGCAAGTCAATGTGCTCGAGTGTTTCAGGACCCACTAGCCGGAACTTGTGGTGACCTCACCATTGAAGAAAATATGGCGTTAGCGTATATGCGGGGGAAAAAGCGAGGTTGGAGTTTGTCGTTGTCTTCTCAGCGACGAAAGCTATTTCAAGAGCGAATCAGTATCTTAGGTCTTGGTTTAGAAGATCGGTTGGGAGATAACATTGGTCTGCTTTCCGGTGGGCAACGTCAAGCCGTGAGCTTAGTTATGGCTACGTTGTCAGAGAGTAAGTTGCTATTGCTAGATGAGCATACTGCAGCACTCGATCCAAGGATGGCGGCATTTATTATTGACTTAACGAAGAGGATCGTAAAAGAGTTCGACCTTACTGTAATGATGGTGACACATTCAATGAAAGATGCATTGGCATGTGGAGATAGAACCGTCATGTTACACCAAGGGGAAATTGTCCTTGATGTGAAAGGGGAGCAACGTAGCAATATGAAGGTTCCTGATCTATTAGAAATGTTCTCGAAAGTTCGAGGAGAAGAGTTAGCAGATGATAGTCTGTTATTAAATTAAAAAAGGAGGCTTGACGCCTCCTTTTTTTATTCTTACTGAACACCAATAGTGGTTACTAATAAGTGTGACTCACCTGGCTGAAGGGTTTTCCCCTCCTCAATAGTGGGGGCATGTAAAGTTGATTCAACGCACAGCATGGTTTCATAACCATTGTCGGCCATATCACTCATACCTTGTGCGCCTTCTGCCCATGGGTTCCACAATACCGCGGAATTGTGACCTTGGTTTTCTACATTCAGCGTGCGGTTTAATACCGGATCCTCCACTAGTATTTGTGCTTCTGGTTGTGTGTAAACTCGGTCAATCGTGTCAGTTAATTGCAGAACATCGCCGCCTTGGCAAACTTCACCTGCTTTTAAACCATCAATATATTCTGCACCCATGCCCATGGTTTGAACTTGTTTGATGTCGCCTACGTTTAGGTAAGTGTGTAATGCACCAGAGAAGACCCAAGCTTCATCGTCGATGTTCATCACTTTCAGCGTTACTTTTAGCTCTTCAGCTACTTCAACGACCAGACGAGCATCAAACATATGAGGCCAGATGTCGTGAATTTCTTCTGTTGGGAACAATGCGAGTTCAACGATTACGCCATTATCATTTTCGCGGTGTTCAACCAGTTCCCATTCTGCGGTACGTGCAAAGCCATGTGCAGGTGCTGCAATACGGCCAAACCACGGCCAACAAACTGGAATACCACCACGAAGTGCGGCTTTTCCATCAAAGATTGCTTTCTCGCTCATCCAAATCAGATCTTCTTGACCTGCTGGTGTAAACGAGACTACGTGGCCGCCGTGTAAAGCGATACCAGCCGTTGCTTTCTCATGAATAACGCGTACGACTTTAACTTGGTCAATTTCTACGATAGTGATGTTATCGGACAAGACAGTTAGGGCTGGGAGAGTTTTTAAATCCATCGTCTGTTTTCCTATGGTAGGGAGAGAAGAACCTCGACGTAGTATTCACAGTTATTGGTATATTGTCGAAGACTATGCTCAAATTTCAGATACAAAAAAGGCGACTCGTGAGCCGCCTTTTCTTTAACGAAGATCTTCGCTAAACGCTATTTCTAATTACTTAGAGATGTGAGCGATTAGGTCTAGAACTTTGTTTGAGTAACCGATTTCGTTGTCGTACCAAGATACAACTTTAACGAAGTTATCAGTTAGTGCGATACCAGCTTTAGCATCGAATACTGAAGTTTGAACTTCACCGATGAAGTCTTGAGAAACAACTTGATCTTCAGTGTAACCTAGAACACCTTTTAGAGCGCCTTCAGATGCTGCTTTCATAGCTGCACAGATAGCTTCGTAAGATGCACCGTTCTTAAGGTTAACAGTTAGGTCAACTACAGAAACGTTAGCAGTTGGTACGCGGAAAGCCATACCAGTTAGTTTGCCGTTTAGTTCTGGAAGAACAACGCCTACAGCTTTAGCAGCACCAGTTGAAGATGGGATGATGTTCTGAGAAGCACCACGACCACCGCGCCAGTCTTTAGCAGAAGGACCGTCTACAGTTTTTTGAGTAGCTGTAGTTGCGTGAACTGTAGTCATAAGACCAGATTCGATACCGAACTCGTCGTTAAGAACTTTAGCGATAGGCGCTAGACAGTTAGTAGTACAAGAAGCGTTAGAAACGATGTCTTGACCAGCGTAAGTGTCTTGGTTAACACCCATTACGAACATTGGAGTTGCGTCTTTTGAAGGACCAGTTAGAACAACTTTCTTCGCGCCAGCTTCGATGTGCTTACGTGCAGTCTCGTCAGTTAGGAAAAGACCAGTAGCTTCAGCTACAACGTCAACACCGATTGCATCCCATTTAAGGTCAGCTGGGTTACGCTCAGCAGTAACACGTACAGTCTTACCGTTAACGATTAGGTTACCGCCTTCAACTTCAACAGTACCGTTGAAACGGCCGTGAGTTGAGTCGTACTTAAGCATGTATGCCATGTATTCTACGTCGATTAGGTCGTTAATACCTACAACTTCGATGTCTGCACGCTCTTGCGCTGCACGGAATACGAAACGACCGATACGGCCAAAACCGTTAATACCTACTTTGATAGTCATTATAGTTGCTCCACAACTTAATTTCTGATTAAAGATAACTGGTAGTAAAATTACAAAATCCAGCCAAAATCTGCAACAGATAATCGGACTTAACTTGTTTAAAGTCAAAAAAAAGCGTCGCTTTTTTTCACAATTCGTCGCAATCGGTTAATTTTTAACCCTAATGTTGACTTTTGTTTTCACCAGTTGGCGTAAGATAACTTAGAGGTTTAAAAAAAGCTCAAAATTCAGTCATACTTTTACGGTGAGAAAGTATGTGCTACAAAGGGTGGCGTTAGCAAGTTTTTCGCGAAAAAAGTCAATATAAAAACTGAGAAAAGGAAGAAAAAAATTGAATAAATCAGGAGTGGGAAAAATGATTAAGTCAGATGAACAATGGCGTGAGCAGTTGACGGACGAAGAATTTAGAGTCTGTCGTGAACAAGGTACTGAAGCACCATTTAGTGGTAAATTACTCCACAATAAAGAGACGGGAATTTATACGTGTACTTGTTGCTCAGCGCCACTTTTTCAGTCTGACAATAAGTATGATTCAGGCTGCGGTTGGCCAAGTTTTGATGCGCCAGTTAATGAGACTTGTATCAAATATCTAGATGATTTGAGCCACGGAATGAAGCGTGTCGAGATACGTTGTGCGGCATGTGATAGTCATTTGGGGCATGTGTTTCCTGATGGGCCCAAAACTACGGGAGAGCGATTTTGTGTCAACTCTGTGTCGTTAATTTTCAACAAATCTAGTAAAAGCGGTGAATAGATCACCGCTCGTTGTTCTATCCTTTCATAATTTTCTAATCGATTTTAGATGTCATTGAAGTGCGATATTTTCCTGATTTTATCGCACTCTCTAAGTCGTCTGCGAGTTCCTGTAGTTGTCGGTACTTAGCATCGCTGAATCCATAGAGAAGTTGCAGCTCTTTGTCTGACGCAATGGGGACATCAAAGTTGCTGGCAACGATCGCCCATACGTAGGCTCGTTCCTTATTGTTTAAGCGATAATTAATACTGGCAAGAGACTTAAATATTTCAGGGTTAACATCATTCCCTTTGGACAGTTCAAGTGCGTGATTGAGTAATTTGATGGTTTTTTCTAGATCTCGGCTCGTGTAAAAGGTCGCTAGAGCATATTGCATTTCTGCGGTCTCAAGAGCGGGTGAGCCTTCCAACTGAAGAAAAGCTCGTTTAGCTTGGTCGTCTCCAATTTGGCTCCATAAAAAATAAAGTGCTTGAGGCGAGTTGGATTTTTTTAGCTCTTGGGCAATGCGCTCTTGCTCTTCACCTGAATGAATAAGTGCATTAAATCGGCGTTGTTTCAATTCGGTTTGATCGATTGGCTGTATTTGCGAAGCCAGTTCAAGGCATTTTTTGTATTCGCTAATCAATTGATATTCTTTGATCTGACGTGTGTCTGTCGGGTTTTTTAGCACTTCAAAACGGTGCCAAATTAAATCTGTTCGTGGAACCCGGCATTGCCCGTCATTGATATTGAGTTGTTCGCACCTCAACGCAGGATTGTCGTTGCACAATTGTTCGGTATTTTTTCTGCCTTCAAAGCATCCAGTGATACTTACGGCGACCATTGTTACTAACGTTAGTTTTATTGGTTTCATATTCGACTGCTTGTGATCAGTTACACTTATTCTTTTGCCTCACCTTGACTCAATTGCATTGCTGGTTATGGTTTATGGCAATCTCTATCATTAAGGATACATCATGGATGCACAACAGTTATTAAACGCTATTACACCGGAAGTATATGAGCGGCTGGTTTATGCTGTTGAAACAGGTAAGTGGCCTGAGGGTACACCACTTTCAAAAGAGCAGCGAGATTCTTGTATGCAAGCTGTGATGCTGTATCAATCTAAACATAATGATGATGCTCAGCATATGACGGTGGCGAAAGGTGGAGAGATCAATTTCAAATCCAAAGCTGAATTGAAAAAACAATTTTCGGCGAATGAGACCGATATTGTTAGGGTGAACATCAATCGCGATTAAGTGCGTTTGGAAATAAAAAAACCATTCAAGAGAATGGTTTTTTTATTATTTAAGTTAGGTGCTAGAGGCTCATTTCACCACGTAACACCTTTTGCATTTGAGTTTTGACTTCTTCATAAGACAAGCCCTGACTCAATAAGTAATGCAGTTTCGCTAATGCTGCTTCTGGAGTCATATCATAACCGCTGATCACGCCAGACTCAGCCAAAGCACAACCTGTGGCATAGCCCCCCATATTTACCTTGCCTGCCAGACATTGGGTCAGATTTACAACAATGACGCCACGTTCAGATGCTTCTTTAAGATGACCAAGTAACTCTGGGTTTTGCGGAGCATTGCCCACACCAAACGTCAATAAGATCATCGCATTAACGGGCTGCAGCAACGTATTTCGGATAACTTCGTGTGAAATGCCTGGATACATGGTGATCACGCCAATCGGTTGTGGTGTGATCGTATGCACCTTAAATTTACCTTGTGGTTTTTCATCAACTTTTACGTTGTTACTAACTTGAATATTGATGCCCGCCTCCAGCAATGGAGGTAAGTTGGGTGAGGTAAATGCATTAAAACCGTCTGCATGAGACTTAGTGCTGCGATTGCCACGCATTAACTGATTATTGAAGAACAGGGTCACTTCATTAATAGGGTAGTTGGCTGCGATATGTAAGGCATTCAGTAAATTTGCTTGACCATCCGAGCGCAATTCTGCAAGAGGAATTTGCGAGCCTGTAACAATGACAGGTTTCCCCAAGTTTTCCAGCATAAAAGACAGTGCAGAAGCGGTATATGCCATTGTGTCGGTGCCATGGAGAATCACGAACCCATCGTATTTATCATAGTTGTCACGAATGTCATCAGCGATTTGCTGCCAATCTGCAGGTGTCATATCAGATGAATCGATTAGAGGATCATATTCGTGGATGGTAAATTCTGGCATTTCTGGTCGGTGGAATTCAGGCATGCTTGCTAGTTGTTTTTCCATAAATCCGGCGATAGGAACATAGCCGTGATCTGATTTCTGCATGCCGATGGTTCCGCCTGTGTAGGCGATATAGATATGTTTTCTAGCCATGGTTTGAGACAACCAATGTAAATTAGGGAACAGAGCGGCGATTATAGCGAAATGGCTCGCAATAAAAAGAGCCTTCAGTCACTACTTGATTAGAGTTCCAGCAACCACTGCGAAAGTTTGATTTTGTTATTTGTTAGTGGGATTAAAAAAGCTAGGCCATTTGGCCTAGCTTTATAGTTATTGAACTTCGCAGGTGAGACAGAAAGAGTATTGCCCCTTTGGATCGTTTAAGCTGTCTAGTAGTGAAGCATCTTGTGCAAGCTGATTTGCAACGGGTAATAGGCTTTGCGGTATCAGACTTTGGAGGTTAACTCCGAGTTTGACAGTAACTTGATTCATGAATTCTTGGATGAATTGTTCAGCGGGAGACAATGGCTCTTCTACCCAGAAAACATTGTAGTTTTCGATTTGTGCAAGTTCAGCCGCAAGATCAAGTGCGTCATCAAAGTCGCCCATTTTGTCCACCAAACCATGCTCTAATGCATCTTGGCCTGTCCAGACTCGTCCTTGAGCAATACCATCAACTTGATTAACCGGAATGTCACGGCTATTGCTCACCAAAGAAATGAAGCGTTGATAGCCATGTTCGATGCCCATTTGGAAAGCATCTGCAGCGCCTTGGCTTAACCCTGTTGTGATGCCTACACCAGAGAATGGTGAAGTGCCGACACCATCGGTGTATACCCCAAGTTTATTAAGGCCTTTTTCGAATGTGGTAATAACGCTAAATATACCGATAGAGCCAGTGAGCGTTGTTGGTTGCGCTACAATTTGATCGGCTCCCATGGAAATCCAATACCCACCTGAAGCTGCAAGGCTCGACATGGAAACTACTACTGGTTTACCTGCAGCTTTAATTGCTTCAACTTCATTGCGGATGACCTCTGAGGCGAATGCACTACCACCAGGACTGTTGACGCGTAAAACCACAGCTTTGACCTTGTCATCATTGCGAGCTTGGCGCAATAGAGCAGCGGTGCTGTCGCCACCTACACTTCCACGTGGTTGCGTACCATCCATGATAGTCCCGCTAGCGACGACAACAGCAATATCATCACTGGCGATATCAAAGGTTGGTTTCATTGTTGCGAGGTAATCGTAATAACCAATGGCGTTGTAACTGTCTTCACCATCGCTACCGAAGGTCTCAACCAGTTTTGAGCGAACTTCTTGTCTGGTTGCTAGTTCATCAACTAACCCGAGGTTTTTTGATAATACAGCCAGATCACCATTGACATCTTTGAGCTGATGTAAGAAGTCATCCATGCTTGGATTTAACGTCTCTGGTGTGATGTTGCGATTGGTGGACACATCATCAACATACGCCCCCCAAAGTTGCGTTAACCAACGTGAGGCTGATTCCTTGGCTGCATCAGACATATCATCACGGACGAAAGGTTCAATCGCAGACTTATACGTCCCTACACGGAATACATGTGTATTAATATCTAGCTTCTCGAGCAGCGTTTTATAATACATAGAGTAGGAACTGTAGCCTTTGATCATGACAGCGCCATCAGGTGCTAAGTAGATCTTATCTGCATAGCTGGCTAAGTAGTATTGGCTTTGATTGTAAAAGTCGCCAACCGCATAAACTGGCTTTCCAGAAGTTTTGAATTCATTGAGCGCTTTTGCAATGTAGCGAAGTTTGGTGAGATTGGTCTCAGGCATATCACGTAGCGCAAGCACTAGGCCAGTGACGTTATCATCACTTTTGGCATATCTGATCGCTTCAACGACATCGAACAAGACATTCTCATGAGGGATCTCTTGACCAAACACCGAGCCCGTTAACGAATCCATAGGGTTGACATAAGTCGCTTGCTCAACAATTGGGCCTGATAGATTCAGAACTAATGCTGATTTGGTCGGAACGGACGGTGCTGCTGTATCTCCACTGGTGTATACGAAATAGATCACAGCAATACTGGCAATAAAGAACAGATTCATTAATGCTAGGCGCATGAAGGTGATGAGTTTCCATATCCCCTTAAAAATAAGCCCAACAAATTTAAATATTTTTTTCATTCTCTCTCCGCTTTGGAATACGTCGATAATCTCTACTAAACGTTTTCCTTCGGTTTTTTAGACACTTAACCGTGTGTTGTTCAGAAACATGCCTGACAACCTAAGTAGCTACCATCCTACTTAAAGTAGTACATGTGAACAACCTCAAGATTGATCGGTGTTACATAAATGTAAACGCTTGTTTGATTTTTGTTGCTGTTGGTAATATTGTGGTCAGACCAGAAAGATAATAATGAGAAGTGAAGTCTGCTATGTATCCGAATTTACTTAAACCATTAGATCTTGGTTTTACCCAACTGCGTAACCGAGTTTTGATGGGGTCAATGCATACTGGTTTGGAAGAGGATAAGGAAGGCCTCGGTAAATTAGCAGCGTTCTACGAAGAACGTGTTAAAGGTGGCGTTGGACTGATTGTCACCGGTGGTTTCTCTCCAAATTTACGTGGGCGTTTACATCCTTTTAGTGCCGAATTCAGTAAACCTAAACATGCTCAAGCTCATAAAGTAGTGACCGAGGCTGTGCACAAGCACGGTGGCAAAATTGCTCTTCAACTGCTCCATGCTGGGCGATACGCAATGCATCCTTTTTCCCAAAGTGCTTCAGCGATTAAAGCTCCGATTGCTCGTTTTGCTCCGAGTGAAATGAGTGAACGCCAGATCAAAAATACGATCGCGGCTTTTGCAACTAGCGCTTCCTTGGCGAAGCAAGCTGGTTACGATGGTGTGGAAGTGATGGGCTCTGAAGGTTATCTCATCAACCAATTTATCTGTAAACGCACCAATATGCGTTACGACGATTGGGGTGGGAGTTATGAAAATCGCATTCGCTTTGCGCTTGAAACGGTCAAAGCCATCAGGAAGTCTGTCGGTAGAGAATTCATTATTATCTTTCGATTGTCGATGTTGGATTTGGTGGAAGAAGGCAGCACGTTTGAAGAAGTGATACAACTTGCCCAAGCGCTTGAGCAAGCTGGTGTGACCATCATTAACACTGGTATTGGGTGGCACGAAGCAAGAATACCCACCATAGCGACACAAGTGCCAAGAGGCGCATTTACGTGGGTGACCGAGAAAGTAAAGCCACACGTGAATGTACCAATTGTGACTTGCAACCGCATTAATACGCCAGATGAAGCGGAAAAGATTTTAGCAAGTGGTCAGGCTGATATGGTGTCCATGGCGCGCCCGTTTCTTGCAGACCCTTATTTCGTAGCAAAAGCAGAAAATAATCAATCTCGACTTATCAACACTTGCATTGGTTGTAATCAGGCATGTCTTGATAACGTATTTAAAGGCAAACGTGCCAGTTGCTTGGTGAACCCGCTCGCGTGCCGAGAAACGGAGTTAGTGGTTACTCCAACTTCATCACCAAAATCTATTGCAGTTGTTGGCGCAGGTCCTGCCGGGCTTGCTTGCGCAACCACATTGGCTCAGCGTGGTCATAAAGTTGACTTATTTGAGCGAAATGATCGGATTGGTGGTCAGTTTCGATTAGCAATGCAAATTCCAGGAAAAGAAGAGTTTAGAGAAACTATTCGTTATTTTGCTAACCGAATCGAACAGACTGGCGTGAATCTATTGCTCGAAACAGAAGCAAACATGGCGTTGCTGAGCGAATATGATGAAGTGGTGATGGCTTCTGGAGTTGAACCACGCAAGGTTGAGATTGAAGGTATTGATAACCCGGATAAAGTTGTTGATTACCAAACGCTCATTAAAGACAAAACCTATGTTGGTAACAATGTCGCCATTGTTGGCGCTGGTGGTATTGGTGTTGATATTGCCACCATGCTTACAGAACCCACGGAGCATAGCTTGGATGATTGGCTACACGAGTGGGGGATTGATAAGGAAATTGGTCACCCAGGGGGCTTATTCCCATACCCGGACTCGGAGACTGATAAACAAGTTTGGGTACTGCAGCGTCGAAATGGCCGAGTAGGGAAAGGTCCGGGAAAAACGACAGGTTGGATCCACAAACGTACGTTGGAAAAAAGGGGAGTGAACCTGTTTGGTGGTGTCAGCTATGACAAAATTGACCATCAAGGACTTCATATTCATCACAATGGCAAGGAAGAACTTCTGCCAGTGGATAAAGTGGTGATTTGTGCTGGTCAAGAATCAGTACGTCCATTTGAAGCACAATGGTCGAGCCTTGAAGAAAAACTGCATGTGATTGGTGGTGCTGACTATGCTGGTGAGCTTGATGCAGTGCGCGCGATTCGGCAAGGCGTTGAATTAGCGTTAAAGCTATAACATCAATCAAAAAGGCCTCATTGTAATGAGGCCTTTTTACTATTTAGAGGATAACAGTTTTGTTTCCATATACAAAAACGTGATCATTCAAAACTTTATTCAATGCCTTGCTAAGAACATTTTTTTCAACATCACGGCCTGCTTGAGCCATGTCTTGGGCACTAAAGTTATGATCGACAGGAATCACATCTTGTTTGATGATCGGGCCTTCATCGAGATCGTTAGTTACAAAGTGAGCCGTCGCACCGATGATTTTTACACCACGCTCATAGGCTTGTTGATACGGTTTTGCACCAATAAATGCCGGTAAAAAGCTGTGATGAATATTGATGATTTTGTGATGATATTTTTCAACAAAACCTGGTGTGAGCACGCGCATGTATTTAGCCAGAACAAGGTAATCTGCTTGATACTGATCGATGACTTCTAACATCTTTTGCTCATGTTCTTCGCGGTTTAAACCTTCATGAGATACGCAATGGTATGGGATGCCAAATTTTTCTGTTAGATCACGCAGTGTGTCATAGTTGCCAACGACAGCTGCGATATCGACATCCAAACTGCCATCGAAATTCTTCATGAGAATATCGCCAATACAGTGGGCTTCTTTGGTCACGAGAATGACGATACGTTTACGTGATGAATCGACCAATTTACGCTTCGCTTTTTCAGGTAGTGCTTGATCTAAGTCCGCAAGGAAAGTTTGATCATTGAAATAGCCTTCAAGCTCAGTGCGCATAAAGAAATGGCCGCTGGTGTTATCAACAAACTCATTGTTGTGAATGATGTTTAACTGATGTTTATAACAAATATTGGTTATTTTTGAGATAAGACCCGGTGCGTCTGTACAGTGGGTCAACAGTGTTTTCTTTTCCATTTAGTTCGTACTTCCGTGAATTATTTTTTTTGTATGGTGAATTTTTTTCGGGCTAGCGAACGGTGAACTAAGCCGCAATATCACAGCTACAATTAAACTAATATCAAGTTGGTTTCAACAAATAATCTGAGTTAACCGTTTGGTTGACCGCATTTGTTGAAGATTCTCTCCCTCATTTGAGTGTCTTAAGGTGGTATTTATGGATAGAGAACTACTCGCGCGCAAACTGTATTCAGAACGAGTAAGCGAATTAGTTGGGAATCATGAAATTGATGATGCTTTACTCATGGAACTATGGGAAAGTAAAGCCTCACCCAGTGAAGCAGCAAAAATAATCACAGACAATCAGAACGAATTCTTTGGGCCTTCTTGGCTTGCACGCTACTTAAATCGCCGTTAATTTTCTGCCACTGAGCGCGGAGTCAAAATCGGATTCGCGCTCCATTCCAAAAACTGCCATAATCCTCTCTATTCTCAAAATACTGTACCGATATACATGATCTCGAAAACCTTTTCTGCTGATGGGGCGCTAGGCAAAGCTATCCCCGGTTTTCAACCACGACAAGCTCAGCTCGATATGGCGGAGGCAGTTTTAAAAACCATCCAGCAACAGGTGCAATTGGTGGTTGAAGCAGGAACAGGTACCGGGAAAACGTTCGCTTATTTAGTCCCAGCTTTATTGAGTGGAAAGAAAACGATCATCAGTACAGGGTCGAAAAACCTTCAAGAACAACTCTTTCACCGTGATCTGCCTTTAATGACCAATGCATTGGGTTTCTATGGGCAAGTCGCTTTATTAAAAGGCCGAGCCAACTACCTGTGTTTAGATCGACTAAGTCGTCAAATGGTGGAAAGCCATTCTCACCAAGCTGACCCGGCTTTATTGAGTCAGTTAGTTAAAGTGCGTAGTTGGGCTTCTGAAACAAAGACTGGGGATTTGGGTGATTGTGATGCCATCGCTGAAGATAGTTTAGTGATTCCCACGATTACCTCAACGAACGACAATTGTTTAGGGAAGGAATGCCCAAGCTATCAAGAGTGCTTTGTTTTAAAGGCACGTAAGAAAGCGTTGGATGCAGATGTCGTCGTGGTCAACCACCATTTATTTCTTGCCGATCTTGCAATCAAAGAGACTGGCTTTGGTGAGCTTATCCCCGAAGCGGATGTCTTTATTTTTGATGAAGCACATCAACTTCCTGACATTGCTAGCCAATACTTTGGCCAATCAGTCTCTAGTCGCCAAATCCAAGAGTTAGCGAAAGACATTGAAATTGGTTATCGGACAGAAGCGAAAGACATGCGTCAATTGCAAAAGGTCGGTGAGAAATTGGTTCAAAGTGCCATGGACTTGCGAATCACGCTAGGAGAACCGGGGTTTCGTGGCAATTGGCGTGAGGCGATACAATCGCCATCGATTGCTCGAGAACTGGAGCGAGTGAGAGAAGCGCTAGATTTTGCTGTTGATGTATTAAAACTAGCGCTGGGTCGGAGCCAATTATTAGACACTGCATTTGAAAGAGCCAATACCATTAAGGGTCGCATTGACCGAGTTTGCGATGTCTCCATTACTGGGTATTCGTATTGGTATGATACTACGCCACGCCATTTCAGCTTGCATATCACACCGCTCTCTGTGGCTGATAAGTTTCATGAACAAATTGAGATGAAGCAAGGGGCATGGATTTTTACGTCGGCGACGCTGGCAGTAAATGGCGATTTTGGCCACTTTACGTCAAGATTAGGGCTGAAGCCTCAGTCTCAGTTTTCCTTACCAAGTCCTTTTGATTATCAACAACAAGCAAGGCTATGTGTGCCTCGTTATTTACCTGAGCCGAATAGTCCGGGATTGGCGCAAAAGCTGGTGGATATGCTTGCACCAGTGATTGAACAAAACCAAGGGCGCTGCTTTTTTCTCTGTACATCACATAGCATGATGCGTGAACTTGGTAAACTGTTTCGAGAGGTGCTGGATTTCCCAGTTCTATTACAAGGTGAGACCAGTAAGCAGAAAACGCTGGCTGAGTTTATGGAGCTAGGTAATGCGCTGTTAGTTGCCACGGGAGCATTTTGGGAAGGGATAGATGTTAGAGGTGATGCACTCAGCTGTGTTATTATCGATAAATTGCCTTTTACAGCGCCAGATGACCCATTGCTTAAAGCGCGAATTGAAGATTGTCGCCTAAAAGGCGGAGACCCATTCGCACAGGTACAGTTACCAGATGCTGTAATTACGCTAAAGCAAGGGGTTGGACGATTGATCCGAGATAAGAAAGATCGAGGGGCATTGATCATCTGCGATAACCGATTAGTTACTCGAGATTATGGTGGTGTGTTCTTATCCAGTTTACCACCCATCCCAAGAACGCGGGATTTGGATAGGGTTAAAGCGTTCCTACAACAGATTTCAGAAACAACAAACGAATAGTTAGAGATGTCGATGAGTGTAAAAATTCTTGCTCTAGATACTGCAACAGAAAACTGCTCTGTTGCACTCATGGTCGGAGACCAAATATACGTCCGCAGTGAAGTTGCACCGCGTGATCACACAAAAAAAGTATTGCCAATGGTGGATGAGGTATTAAAAGAAGCCGGAATCACACTGAGTGAATTAGATGCGTTAGCCTACGGTCGTGGGCCTGGTAGCTTCACGGGAGTCCGCATTGGCATTGGAATTGCACAAGGTTTAGCATTTGGCGCAGATCTGCCGATGATCGGTGTATCAACACTTCAAGCCATGGCACAAGGCTGTTACCGAAAGCATCAAGCTACCCGTGTTGCTTGTGCGATTGATGCTCGTATGAGTGAAGTGTATTGGGGACGCTTTGGCCGTCAAGAAGATGGCAGTTGGGATGCGATAGATCAAGAATGTGTTGTTCCACCTACTGAAGTCGCTGAGCAAACGGTTCTCGATGAGCAGGTTTGGTATACAGCGGGCACTGGTTGGGAAGCGTACAGCGAAGAATTTTCAGCGTTGCAACTGAAGCGTCAAGCCAGTGATGTTTTCTTTCCCGACGCGGAAGACATTGTCTATTTGGCAAAGTTAGAGCTGGAGAAAGGCAACACGGTGGCTGTGGAAGATTCTAGCCCCGTTTACTTACGCGATAAGGTTGCTTGGAAAAAGTTACCGGGACGTGAGTAAATACGGAAAGGGCTGGTAAAACAGCCTTTTTTATTAAAGGAACGATATGGTATCGATTAATGGTTTACCTCCTTCTCAGGTCCCTGGTTCTAACCGAACGAATAAGACCAACAAAAAGAACGAAGTAAAGAAATCTCAAGCTCAGTCTCAAGTTGGCCAACCTACTAAGGTTGCCAACGCGGTTGCTCATAGCATTCGTCAAGTGAAAGAGTCTGATATACATCGGGCTCAAATCCAATATGATCTCCCTGAAGGGCAAGGTCGTAAAGCAATGGAAGAGTATATGAATGTGATGAACCAAGCCAAGCGAGAGGAACTTAGCCAGCTTTTAGGCGTCGATATTTACATCTAGCTTTATCAACAATGGAAAATATCATGCCTCGTTTAGCCTGCCGTTTCATCATCTCAATGGCTGCACTCATTTTATTGTCAGCCTGCAGCACATTGCCAGAAAACCTCAAAACCGATTCTATGCCGGTGACAACCGATTACCAAGCGTGGAACTCTGGCTCTATCAAGTCGGACAGCATGATACGCCTTGGTGGAATGATTGCCGATGTAAGAAACTTAGCGGATAAAACGCGAGTTGAAGTTGTTAACATACCGATCGATAAAACAGGCCGACCAAACATAGATACAGAACCAAGTGGACGTTTTGTTGCTTACATCGACGGTTTTGTTGATCCGGTCACCTTTGCAAAAGGGCGATTGGTGACGGTATTGGGCGCCGCGAGTGGCACTGAAAAAGGTAAAGTCGGGCAGTATGACTATATCTTTCCAGTCATGAAAGGAGTGGGTTACCACTTATGGCGTGTTGAAGAGCGGGTGATTGTAAATGACTTCAACAGCCACTATTACCCTTGTCGTGGCATCTTCTGTCGTGACCCTTTTCCAAGGGTATCTCAAGGGCAAGTGATTCAGGTCGTAAAATAATGCTCAAATCTTGTCATTATTCAATTCATGGCGGTGAGATCGCCGCTTTGGAAGTAGGGAATATGGAAACGGCCGAAACATCGGTCGTTTTTCTTCATGGCTGGTTAGATAATGCGGCTAGCTTTATAACGACGATAGAAGCACTTCATCGCCACAACCCATCACTGCATCTTTGCGCAATCGATTTACCTGGACATGGTCTCTCAACCCATAAATCTGGCAGTAACTTTTATCCATTTCATGACTATATCGACGACGTTTATCAAGTTTTGTCTAATTTTTCAGCAAACAAACGGGTGTTGGTAGGACATTCTCTTGGTGCTTTGATTGCGAGTTGTTATAGTGCCGCCTTTCCTGAGCAGATCTCGGGGTTAGTTCAGATAGAAGGCTTTGGTCCATTAGCTGAGCCTGCGTCAAATGTAGTCGCTCGCCTGCGGGATGGTGTGCTGAGTCGTCAACGCATTCGGCGAAAACCACAGAGAAGTCCTGCTAGTATCGAAGAGGCTGTTGCTCGCAGAGCGAAAGTAAACCAGTTAGAAGCAATGCAGATAGAGCCAATTGTGCGTCGAGGTTTGATACAAGAAGACTCAACGTGGCGTTGGCGACATGATCAAAAGTTACAAAGTGATTCCTTATACCGTATGCACTTTGAACATGCAGCAGGCATACTTCAAGCAGTCCAATGCCCACAGTACATTATTCTAGGAGAAGACGGCTTCTCATACTTGAATACTCAGATAGAAAAATGGCCTAACTTTGATGTTCATGTCATCAAAGGAGGACATCACTGCCATTTACAGTATCCATCTAGAGTATCTGATCTAATTTTTGGCTTAGTTAACAAAATTTAAACAAGTGTTTGAGTCTTTCGTGCTCAAGCCCCTAGGCTGTGCTGTAATAATGCCCGTGGAATGACACGATATTGTGTCAATAGTGGTGCCATTTTAGCAGGCCAATTACGAGGAGTAGTATCGTGGATAAACCTTGGTTGTCTCGTTATCCAAGTGACGTACCAGAACAGATCAATCCAGATCAGTATCCATCTCTTGTTGAGATGTTTGAACAATCAGTACAGAAATACGCTGATCAGCCCGCATTTATGAATATGGGCTCGGTCATGACGTTTCGTAAGCTGGAAGAGCGTAGCCGCGCATTTGCTGCGTATTTGCAAAATGAGTTGAAGTTGCAAAAAGGTGATCGTGTTGCGCTGATGATGCCGAATTTATTGCAATACCCAGTTGCGCTGTTTGGTGTTCTTCGCGCAGGTTTAATCGCTGTTAACGTTAACCCACTTTATACGCCTCGTGAACTTGAGCATCAACTTAATGACTCTGGCGCTAAAGCGATTGTGATTGTTTCAAACTTTGCTAATACGCTTGAACAAGTTGTTGAAAATACACCAGTAAAACACGTTGTTTTAACTAGTTTAGGGCAAATGCTACCAAGGGCAAAAGGAACGTTGGTTGATTTTGTCGTCAAGTACGTCAAGGGGATGGTCCCGAAATATAACCTGCCCGGTGCAATCTCCATGCGTAAAGCACTGCATAAAGGTCGTCGTCTTCAGTACGTCAAACCATTTATGTCGGGTGATGATATTGCATTTTTGCAATACACGGGTGGTACGACTGGGGTCGCTAAAGGCGCCATTTTGACGCATCGTAATATGATCGCAAACGTCATGCAGGCAAAAGGTGCTTATGGCCCAGTACTTACGGAAGGACGAGAGTTAGTCGTCACAGCGCTTCCTCTTTATCACGTATTTGCATTGACCGTTAACTGTTTGCTGTTTGTGGAAATTGGTGGACGCAACCTACTTATTACCAACCCGCGTGATATTCCGGGTTTTGTAAAAGAGCTGCAAAAGCACCCATTTACTGCAATTACTGGGGTAAATACGCTGTTTAATGCTTTGGTCAACAATGAAGACTTCCATGAATTGGACTTTAGCAATTTAAGGTTGGCTGTTGGTGGTGGTATGGCCGTTCAAAGAGCGGTTGCAGAACAGTGGAAGAAGACGACAGGTTGTTATTTGCTGGAAGGCTACGGTTTGACTGAGTGTTCTCCTTTAGTGGCCGCTTATCCGCACGACTTAACCGAGTACAATGGTTCCATTGGCTTGCCAGTTCCTTCAACAGAAGTACGTATTGTTGATGAAGATGGGAATCCGTTAGCCAATGATGGCGTGGGTGAACTTCAAGTTCGTGGTCCTCAAGTGATGCAAGGTTATTGGCAACGCTCAGAGGCAACGAAAGAGGTGATCAACCAAGATGGATGGCTATCAACGGGCGATATTGTTAAGTTTGATGAGGAAGGCTTCCTGCACATTGTTGATCGCAAGAAAGATATGATTTTGGTTTCTGGCTTTAACGTTTACCCAAATGAGATCGAAGATGTTGTTGCTCTTCATGGCAAAGTACTTGAAGTTGCAGCCATTGGTCAGCCGCATGATGTCTCCGGTGAAGTGGTGAAAATATACGTCGTTAAGCGTGACCCTAGCTTGACGAAAGATGAAGTGATCACACACTGTCGCCAGCATTTAACTGGCTATAAAGTGCCTAAATTGGTCGAGTTTAAAGAAGACTTACCAAAGACCAATGTGGGTAAGATCTTACGCCGTGTTCTGCGCGAAGAAAATGATGCTAAGCTTGCTAAAGCTGAGTAAAATTACTTTAACGCTTTGATTAGTGATAAAATGCCGACTTAATTGTCGGCATTTTTGTATGGCAGAAACTTCAACACAGCGAGAATTTAGTGAACTATCAAATCATTACGCAAGTGACACAGCTAGAGAAAGTTTGTACCGCCGCCCGAGAGGTTGAGGTCGTTATGTTAGATACCGAGTTTGTTAGGACTCGGACTTTTTACCCTCAATTAGGGCTGATTCAGCTATTCGATGGCAAACAGTTATCTTTGATAGATCCAATCGAGCTAGAAGACATGACACCGTTTGTGCAGTTACTGCAAGATACATCGGTACTGAAAGTACTGCATGCCTGTGGTGAAGACTTAGAGGTGTTCCAAAATGCATTTGGATGTCTTCCTTATCCAATGGTAGACACACAAATAATGGCGGCGTTTCTTGGAAATGGATTGTCGACGGGTTTTGCATCGTTGGTTGATAGTTTCCTTGGTGTTGAACTGGATAAAAGCGAATCAAGAACAAACTGGCTTGCTCGTCCACTAAGCAATCGCCAACTTGAATACGCTGCTGCTGATGTGTATTACTTGCTACCATTGTACGAAAAACTGCATGCTGAAATTGTAGAAGCGGGTTGGTGGGAGGCTGCACAGCAAGAAAGCGATCTTATTGCTACAAAACGTATAAAAGAAGTGGATCCAGACAAAGCCTATTTGGATATTAAAGGGGCTTGGCAGTTAAAACCTCGAGAACTAGCCATACTCAAACCCCTAGCAACATGGCGATATAAAGAAGCCATTCGCCGAGATTTAGCCTTAAACTTTGTTTTTAAAGAAACGGATTTACTGACCGTTGCTCGTTTAGGCATCCAAAATCGCAACCAAATGGAGCAAGAGGGGATGGACCTTCGCTCAGTACAGCGTCATAGCGCGAGAATCATATCTTTGGTTAAGAGTGCAAAAGGCACTTCACCAGAGGACTTTCCTGAGAAGATTGTGCGTATGATGGATAAACCGGGATATAAGCAACTCTTTAAAAAGCTAAAAGATGAAGTTAAACATGTTTCTCAATCGAGCGGTTTAAGTACCGAATTTTTGGCTTCTAAGAAGCAACTCAATCAGCTATTAAGCTGGGTATGGAACAAGGATCGAGACCCGGCTAATTTGCCTGATCTTATGCAAGGTTGGCGTTTGGAACTGCTTGGTGAAAAACTAAATAAATTGATTTAAAAAAGGCTCCCAACCGGGAGCCTTTTTTATAGTGTTTTTATTATGCCAATATATCTGTAGCCACTTTGTAGCTTGGATCTTCTTTTACGTTGATCTCAACCAAGCTTCCTGCTTTCTGTAATAAAGCGCGGCAATCTGGGCTCAAGTGACGAAGATGAAGGGTTTTACCGACCGCCGAGTAGCGCTCTGCAAGAGTTTCAATCGCTTCAATCGCAGAATGATCAGTGACACGTGAGTTAGCAAAATCAACGATAACGTCTTGTGGGTCATTTGGAGCGTCAAACAGTTCTAAAAAGTTTGCAGCACTGCCAAAGAAGATAGGACCATTGATTTGGTATTCTTTTGAGCCTTCATCATTAATTCTGCTGGATGCGTAGATGTGTTTCGCATGCTCCCAAGCAAACATAAGTGCAGAAGCTACGACACCAACAGCAACCGCGACTGCTAAGTCAGTAAGCACGGTTACAACCGTAACTAGGACGATAACAAAGAAATCTTGTTTTGGTACACGGCGCGCAAGCTTGAATGTCGCCCATTCGAATGTACCGATCACAACCATGAACATAACGCCAACAAGTGCGGCAAGTGGGATCATTTCGATTAAAGATGAGGCAAACAAAATGAACATAAGCAGCATTACCGCTGCAACGATACCTGATAGTCTACCGCGACCACCTGAGTTTACGTTGATCATGGATTGACCAATCATCGCACAGCCACCCATTGCACCAAACATAGAACAGGTGACGTTAGCCATACCTTGGCCGATACATTCACGATTTGATTGACCACGTGTATTGGTCATTTCATCCAGTACCGTTAGCGTAAGCAGTGATTCGATCAACCCGATAGCAGCAAGAATAATTGCGTATGGCAGGATAATTTGGAGAGTTTCCAATGTCAGTGGTACGGTTGGAATTGAGAAGGTTGGTAAAGAACCTGCTAGTGTCGCAGCTTCGTTACCTGACATAGTACGAAGGAAATCAACAACAGTACGTGTTTCTAGATCAAGCCCTACAACGAGTGCTGTAACCGTCACGATGGCAACCAGAGAAGAAGGCACTGCTGTGGTTAGCTTTGGCAAAAAGTGAATGATGGCCATTGTTAAGGCCACAAGACCCAGCATCAACATCATCTGGTCGGATGGAAGCCACGTCAGCGCACCACTTAAATCCGGAGCTTTGAACTGCCCTAATTGTGCCAGGAAGATAACAATGGCTAAACCATTTACAAAGCCAATCATTACAGGGTGAGGAACCATACGAATGAATTTGCCTAGTTTAAACAAACCAGCGGTAATCTGGAAAAGGCCGGCTAGTAATATAGCGGCAAACAGGTATTGGACGCCATGAGTTGCAACTAGGCTTACCATGACCACTGCCATTGCGCCTGTAGCACCCGAAATCATACCTGGGCGACCACCAAATATAGAGGTAACAAGTCCTACAATAAATGCAGCGTACAAACCAACCATTGGGTCAACACCCGCAACAAAAGCGAAAGCAACAGCTTCAGGGACAAGTGCAAGCGCAACAGTTAAACCTGATAGCACATCATTTTTTACGGAGTGTTTAGAAAATTGTGGGAATTCAAACATGTTTGCTCAGTGTTGACTAAGTAAATGAGTGTATTCTAACTATGACTTATATATCAGCTGAGCAGAATGCAAAGTAAAAAGAGCCGTGATACAAAAGTTCTAGAGTTAGACCGAATCGGCGCATGCTACCGAAAAGTGTGATTAAGTTCAATAATGAACCACCATTGACCAATAAATATGCCAATGAGTTCGTCTGCATGACATAAAAAAGCAGCTCCAAATAGGAGCTGCTTATTCAGGCTTTTGCTAATTAAAAGCTGTTAGGTTTTGCCATTGCAGAACCAGCTTGGTTCGTTGCAACTTGACTACCTGCACCGCGAATTTGATAGCGTTCAGCACGGAAAGGTGCTGCAATAACTTCAATTTCTTTAAGTGCTGTAGTACCAGGAGCTTTCGCCATTGGAGCTGAAGCATGACCTTTCACTTCAAGTGGCACTTTGATATCAGATTGAGGTGCAACAACGTTAGCAACCACTTCTGGAGTTTCTGCTTTTGTCGCGACTTCAACCTTCTGCTCACTTTCAGCATTTGGCTGAGCTTGCTTAACGGGTTTAGCTATTGATTCAATGACAGGAACGATTGTTTCTGCTGTCGTGCTCTGCGCTTCTTGCTCTTCAACTTTCTGAGCAACGGTTTCATGTCTGATAATAACCTTACCCATGGCCATTTCTGGGCATGCAAATCCGCCAAGTACAGTTACTGTTGTAGTGTCTACAACATTTTCTTTTTCAGCCTGTTTCTTCACTGGCTTAGTCGGTAAGTCGTAACGAGGCATAACCTTACCCATAGCCATCTCTGGAGATGCTACACCACCTTTGCGAAGGCGGAATGGGTTTGGACGGCGATCGCGACCACGACGACGGCGTTGGCCACTTGCTCGTAGGTGACGTGGGGAACGGCGATTGCGTCGCTGCTTAGGTTGTTGCTCAGTATCTTCTGCTTGCGTTGTAATGGTTTCTTTTTCCACTGTTTCAGCAATAGCTTGAGCTTGTTCAACTTTAGCAGACTGCTCTTGTTCAGCTTGAGCGGCTTGGTTTTTAACACGTACCTGCTTGTTCAGTTTGCGACGTTGGCGACGTTCTTTCACCTTCGCAGCTTTCTCTTCTGGACGAGCTTCCGGTGCTTTGCTTTGAGCATCAGCTGCTAGCTTTAGACCTTCTTCTGCAACTTTACTTGCCTTCACATCGTCACGATCGCGTTTATTGCGGCGTTCTTGTTTAGGCTTGCGATTTTGTTGCTTGCGCTCTTGAGTTTGAGCTTGCTCGTCTTTCGCTGGTTTGCGTTTATCACGATTGTTATCACGATCTCGGTTATTGTCACGATTATTGCGACGACGTTGATCATTACGGTTACGGCGGTTGTTATTGCGATTGCCGCGATTATTCTGCTCTTTTTGGCCACGCTCTTCCTTCTTCTCTTCAGTTTCGGTAGAGCCAAATAGGAAGCCACTTAGAGCCTTGAACAGACGAGAGATAATACCTGGTTGCTCCTCAGCTTGCGCTTTTGTCGCAACAGGTTTGGCCTTGCTAGGTTTTGGTGTCGGTGCCGATTGTGATGGCGCGGCAAACCCTTTAAGTGCAGGCTCTTCGATTTTCTTCGGTTTACTTTCAACGTCTGGAGACTCTTTACCTTCCGCTTCTTTCAACGCTTCAAGTTTTTTCGGCAGTAGGTAAGAAAGTAGGTCGAACTCTTCGCCTTCACGTACACGAATTACATCGAAATGCGGTGTTTCCATCTCTGAATTTGGCACAACAGTGATTTTCACTTCTTGTGTACGTTCAATATGGTTAACCGAGCGACGTTTTTCGTTGAGTAGGTAGGAAGCAATTGGGACAGGAACAACAGCGAGTACTTGAGCTGTATTGTCTTTAAGTGCTTCTTCTTCGATTAAACGAAGAACAGAGAGAGCAAGCGATTCGTTATCACGAACAACACCAGTACCAGTACAGCGAGGGCAGATATGGTGGCTGGCTTCAGCAAGAGAAGGGCTCAGGCGCTGGCGTGACATTTCTAGCAAACCAAAGCGAGAAATACGCCCAATTTGAACACGAGCACGGTCCATACGAACCGCATCTCTTAGACGGTTTTCCACTTCACGCTGGTGACGAACAGGGGTCATATCGATAAAGTCGATCACGACGAGACCACCAAGATCACGAAGACGTAATTGACGTGCAATTTCGTCAGCGGCTTCAAGGTTTGTGTTCAGTGCTGTTTCTTCGATATCACCGCCTTTTGTCGCGCGGGCAGAGTTGATATCAATAGATGTGAGAGCTTCTGTTGGGTCAATAACGATAGAACCGCCAGAAGGGAGACGAACTTCACGTTGGAAGGCAGACTCGATTTGGCTTTCAATCTGGTAGTGACTAAATAGTGGCACTTCACCATCGTACTTTTTCACACGATTGACAAAGTCTGGGCGCACTAGGCGAATATGGTCGAGAGCACGTTCATAAATCGTATTACTGTCGATCAGTATTTCGCCAATATCACGACGCAAATAATCGCGAATAGCACGCACAATGACGTTACTTTCTTGGTGAATAAGGAAAGGTGCTGGGTTAGCATCAGAAGCTTGTTTGATCGCTCCCCAGTGATTTAATAGAACGTTTAAGTCCCATTCCAACTCTTCAGCACTTTTGCCTACACCCGCAGTACGTACAATGAGGCCCATACCTTGAGGAAGCTCAAGTGTGCTCAATGCCGCTTTTAGTTGAGTGCGTTCATCACCTTCAATACGACGAGAAATTCCGCCAGCACGAGGGTTATTTGGCATTAATACTAGGTAACTACCCGCTAGAGAAATAAACGTAGTTAAGGCTGCACCTTTACTACCTCGTTCTTCTTTCTCTACTTGTACAATAACTTCCTGACCTTCAGTTAACACTTCTTTGATGCTTGGACGGCCTTGGTAGGTGTAACCTTCGGGGAAGTATTCGCGAGCAATTTCTTTTAGAGGGAGGAAACCGTGTCTTTCTGCGCCGTAGTCTACGAAAGCTGCTTCAAGACTAGGTTCGATGCGAGTGATACGTCCTTTGTAGATATTTGCTTTTTTTGATTCGTGACCAGGACTTTCGATATCCAAATCGTAAAGTCTTTGGCCATCAACCAAAGCAACACGCAACTCTTCTTTTTGAGTTGCGTTAATTAACATTCTTTTCATTTACAAATCTCGTTGTCTTTTTTTGTAATCGTTTTCTCGTTGCTTGAGAGCGCCTTCATGGTGCCTGATCCCGTGGCTATATCGGTGCAGCCTCCCGGCTGGAGGGATGCTCTGGGGCACTTCAGTTCTCACAAACGCTTTCGTTTATGAGCCGCATTGGGGCGGATTTACTCAACATGAAGTGGCGGCGAGTAGGGCAACGAGAGTGTTAATTTCGAAAATGTCTTACGCCGTATGCAGCATTTTAGTAAATTAACCTTCTACTCAAGTTTTGCTCAAAAATGACCAGCTTTGTTTAAATAGCAAACAAATCATTTATTGCAGGTGTGAACTATAGCAGTACCCAGTAAACTCAGCAATCAGCTTTATAATAATTCGATAAAAAAATCTAATTTCACTTTTGATAACTCTATGTTTTTAAGTGACTATTTGTATTTAAGGATTCAATTGTTCAAGCTTGACTGTTATTTAAACGGACATGATTTGAAACCGACACATACTTAATCAATTTACCAGTAAGTTGCGAAGAAAGTGTGAATTGACGCAATTTTCAGTGATAGAATGCCTTCATGAACGAGATAAGAACAAAAGTCCAGTTCGTCGATATTGATGACGACATGGCAGGTCAGCGTATTGATAACTTCTTGCGCAACCAATTGAAAAGTATTCCTAAAAGCATGGTTTATCGAATCTTGCGCAAGGGAGAAGTACGCGTAAATAAAAAACGGGTGAAAGCTGAATATAAGCTGCAAGCAGGAGACTTAGTCCGTATTCCTCCAGTAACGATAGAAGAAAAACCGAACGAGGTTGCACCTAGTACGAAGTTAAATAAGGTGGCAGAGTTGGAAAACATGATCATTTTCGAAGATGATCATATGCTGATTTTGAACAAACCTTCAGGTACGGCGGTGCATGGTGGTAGTGGATTAAAATTTGGTGCAATCGAAGCATTAAGGGCATTGCGCCCACAAGCTCGTTTCCTTGAGCTAGTACACCGAATTGATCGTGATACATCGGGTATTTTATTAGTTGCTAAAAAACGCTCTGCATTACGTCATTTACAAGCTCAGTTTCGTGAGAAAACGGTGAAGAAGTTTTATTTTGCGTTGGTGATGGGGCAGTGGAAGAACAGCTGTAAAGTGGTGAACGCTCCTTTACTTAAAAATGAAGTAAATAGCATTGTTCGCGTTAACCCAAATGGAAAACCTTCGGAAACACGTTTCAAAATCTTAGAAAAGTTTTCTGATGCAACGTTAGTACAAGCAAGTCCCATTACAGGACGTACTCACCAAATTCGGGTACATACTCAATACGCTGGGCATCCAATTGCTTGGGATGATCGCTATGGTGATCGAAGATTTGATGCATACACGAAACAATTTGGTTTGGACCGTTTATTCCTTCATGCGGCAAACATTAAGTTTATTCATCCAGCAACGGAACAATGGATGGAAATTAATGCGCCAATGGAACGAAAACTGGAAAAAGTATTGGCTGGATTGCGTAAAAAAGATTGAACATCTAACAAATAAGGGAGCGGAAAGCTCCCTTATTTTATAAGGCTACTTGGTGCTCAAAGGTTAACGGGCACTTTGTGAGTTAGAAAATATCAACACCTTGATTTTTTAACATATCGATAAGATCGATAAGTGGGAGCCCAACCAATGTATTGGGATCTTTCCCCTCAAGCTTCTCAAATAATGCAATACCCAACCCTTCGCTCTTGAAACTTCCTGCACAATACAGAGGCTGCTCTTTTTGAATGTATTGACGAATATCCTCCTCACTTAGCTGTCGAAAATGCACATGAAATGTATCGACTTTGACTTGTGTTTCGAGTGTGGAAGTATTGTGAAGTGCTAAACCTGTGAAAAAAGTAATGCATCGTCCACTTTGAGCTAATAATTGAGCGACTGCATTTTCCTCTGTCAGTGGCTTACCAACAATTTTCCCATCAATAACACAAATTTGATCGCTGCCGATGACCAAACAGTCTTTCTCCAACTGGCATGAGGTTGCTTTGTTCATAGCAAGCCGTGTCACGAGTTCTTCTGGGGACTCTTGTTCAAACGGTGTTTCATCACATTCAGGTTTTGCCGTTACGAAAGGTAGATTCAGCTTAGCCAATAATGCCTGTCTATAAGGGGAGGTTGAAGCTAAAACTAGTTGGTAATTTTTCATTTTGATTTACAATCTGCTCGCGTGTTTTCAGAAGGATATACGATCTTTTTGAGCAAGCCATAGCACTCTCACCTGAAAGGAAAAAAAGTAGACTTTTTTGCCCTTTTTCTTTGACTCTAAACAAATTGAAAGATAGAATTCGCGCCCTATGCAAAAGGTAAAAATACCGCGAACGGTTGATCCGGCACGCGCTGCTCAAAAGCGACTTGATTATGATGGTATCATTCAGGTCAGTCTTTTTAAGCGCTTAGAGGAATCGGTCGAAGGCGTTAAACGCGACGCTCAAGTGTCATTGTCATTTGAGTTAGATGAACAGCGACTTGTTGTTATCTCTGGTAAAGCTAACATAGAAGTCGATTTAGAGTGTCAACGCTGTAACGAGGTTTTCGCACATGAGTGCGAAGTCGAATTCACTTACACACCGTATTACAGTGAAAAAAGTGAAGAAGATGCACCGGAAGAGTACGATTTGGTAGATCTTAACGAGTACGGTGAAGTTGACCTAATACAGTTAGTTGAAGACGAGTTCATTCTAAACTTACCTCAAGTTGCAATGCATGATGAGGCGGACTGTAGCGTTAATTCAGATAGCATGGTGTTTGGTGAACTTCCAGAAGAAGTAGTGGAAGAGAAACCGAATCCATTCGATGTTTTAAAAAGCTTAAAGAAGTAATTCTATAAGCCATTAACACAGGAGTAGGGTCCATGGCCGTACAACAAAACCGTAAGACACGTTCTAAGCGTGGTATGCGTCGTTCACACGATGCCCTAACTACAGCAGCACTTTCTGTTGACGCAACTTCAGGTGAAACTCACCTACGTCACAACATCACTGCTGAAGGTTACTACCGCGGCAAGAAGGTTATCAACAAGTAAGGTTGACCCTTTGCAAAATATAACCGTTGCACTTGATGCAATGGGCGGGGATTTCGGTCCTCGCGTCACAGTGCCTGCCGCCGTGCAGGCACTGTCGCATTTCCCAGAGCTAAAAGTGACCCTAATTGGTGATCGGGACGCGATCACAACTCAACTTTCTTTGCTTGGCTATCAGCCAGATTCACGCCTGCGTATTGAACACTGTGACCGAGTGATTTCTAATTCAGAAAAACCATCGTTTGCTTTAAGAAATAGTGCCGGAAGCTCCATGGCTCTGGCGATCGATCATGTTTCCAATGGGCAAGCAGGAGCTTGTGTAAGTGGTGGAAATACAGGCGCCTTAATGGCACTCTCTCGCTTTAAGCTCAAATTATTGCCTGGGATCGAACGGCCAGCATTAGTTTCCGCGTTACCTACCCTGAAAGGTGGGAAAACTTGGATGCTGGATCTCGGTGCGAATGTTTCCAGTGATGCGGATTCTTTATTTCAATTTGCGGTTATGGGAAGCGCATTGGCTGAGCAATATCTTCAACGTCCTCCTCGAATTGCAATATTAAACATTGGCGCTGAAGAAATTAAAGGCAATGACTTGGTTAAGCGATGCGCTGAAATGTTATCACAAACTCAGTCTGTGAACTATGTTGGCTACATTGAAGGTAATCAGCTACTACAAGATGTTGCAGATGTGGTTGTTTGTGATGGATTTGTAGGTAATGTTTGCCTTAAAGCTTGTGAGGGCACAGCCCAGCTTTTTATTGATAAGCTAAAAGCGTATATGATGGCTTCCTCAATAAAGGGTTGGATTGCAAGAAAATTATTTTCTGGCTTATTTAATGAACTAAAAACATTGAACCCCGACCAGTATAACGGCGCAAGTTTGCTAGGATTGCGCGGCATTGTCATAAAAAGCCATGGAAGTGCTGATGTAGCGGCTGTTGTCAACGCAATTGGCGAAGCGCTACACGAGGTCAAACGACAAGTACCAGGCCGTATTAGCGATCGTTTGGAAGCGGTTTTACTCGAGAGGCATTATTAGTCTTCATGTATAGCAAAATTTTAGGTACTGGCAGCTACCTGCCATCTCAGGTGCGTACAAACGCAGATCTCGAGAAAATGGTAGATACAAGCGATGAGTGGATCGTAACCCGAACAGGTATCAGAGAACGTCGTATTTCTGCTGAAAACGAATCTGTTGCAGATATGGGCTATTACGCTGCTAAGAATGCTATCGAAATGGCTGGCATTGACAAAAATGATATTGATTTGATCATTGTAGCGACAACGAGTGGTAGCCACACGTTTCCATCTTCAGCATGTCAGGTTCAAGATAAGCTAGGCATCAAAGGTTGTCCTGCATTTGATTTGGCAGCTGCGTGTTCTGGCTTTATTTACGCTCTATCGGTAGCAGACCAACACATTAAATCAGGTATGTGTAAAAACGTACTGGTGATTGGTGCTGACGCATTATCAAAAACGTGTGATCCTACCGATCGTTCTACTATCATTTTGTTCGGTGATGCTGCGGGGGCAGTGGTTGTTGGTCAAAGTGAAGAGCCGGGCATCTTATCAACACACATCTATGCTGATGGTCAATTTGGCGAATTACTGAGTCTTCCTGTACCAGAGCGTGGTAAAGATGCTGACAAATGGCTGCACATGGCGGGTAACGAAGTATTCAAAGTGGCAGTAACTCAGTTATCTAAGCTAGTGAAAGATACACTTGCTGCAAACGATATGCACAAGTCTGAGCTAGATTGGTTAGTGCCGCACCAAGCGAACTACCGCATTATTTCGGCGACAGCGAAGAAACTTTCGATGTCACTAGACCAAGTCGTGATTACTCTTGATAAACACGGCAACACGTCTGCAGCAACGGTACCTACAGCGTTGGATGAAGCGGTTCGTGATGGTCGAATTAAGCGTGGCCAAACGCTACTTCTTGAAGCCTTTGGTGGCGGATTTACTTGGGGCTCAGCCCTAGTGAAGTTTTAAATTTCACAAAAATTCAAAATTTAAGATGCACTAAGGTGCATCTTATTTCTTTTTACTTTGCTTAAAGGAAAATAACATGAGCAAGTTTGCTATCGTATTTCCAGGTCAAGGCTCTCAAGCTGTTGGTATGCTTGCTGACCTAGGCGAACAATATGACGTAGTAAAACAAACATTTGCAGAAGCATCTGATGCACTAGGTTACGACCTATGGGCGCTTGTTCAAAATGGACCTGCAGAAGATCTCAACCAAACTTTCCGTACTCAGCCTGCATTGTTAGCTTCATCGGTTGCTATCTGGCGCGTGTGGCAAGAGCTTGGTCTTGAGCAACCAGCAAATCTAGCGGGTCACAGCCTAGGTGAGTATTCAGCACTGGTATGTGCTGGCGTGATTGACTTTAAAGAAGCAATCAAACTGGTTGAGCTACGTGGTCAACTTATGCAAGAAGCAGTACCAGCAGGTACTGGTGCAATGTATGCGATCATCGGTCTAGATGATGAAGCGATTGCAAAAGCTTGTGAAGAAGCAGCGCAAGGTGACGTAGTTTCTCCAGTAAACTTCAACTCGCCTGGTCAAGTTGTTATCGCAGGTAGCAAAGACGCAGTAGAGCGTGCGGGCGCACTATGTAAAGAAGCGGGTGCAAAACGTGCACTTCCTCTTCCTGTTTCAGTGCCTTCACACTGTGCTCTAATGAAACCAGCAGCAGAGAAACTAGCGGTTGCGCTAGAGTCTATCGAGTTCAATGCACCACAACTTCCTGTTATCAACAACGTTGATGTGGCAGCAGAAACGGATCCTGCAAAAATCAAAGACGCACTTGTTCGTCAACTTCACAGCCCAGTTCGTTGGACTGAGAGCGTGCAACTAATGAGCGAGCAAGGCGTAGAAAATCTTCTTGAGCTTGGTCCTGGCAAAGTACTGACAGGTCTGACTAAACGTATCGTGAAAACACTAAGTGCAACAGCTGTTAACGACGTAGCGTCGCTAGAAGCCGCTAAGTAATTCGTTCACGATAAGAAAAGGAAAACACAACATGATGAATCTAGAAGGTAAGATCGCTCTAGTGACAGGCGCAAGCCGTGGCATTGGTCGTGCGATTGCTGAACTTCTTGTTGAGCGTGGTGCAACGGTAATCGGTACTGCGACTTCTGAAGGCGGCGCAGCGGCGATCAGCGAGTACTTAGGTGAAAATGGTAAAGGCCTAGCACTTAACGTAACTGACATTGAGTCTATCGAAGCAACACTAAAAACCATCAATGATGAGTTCGGTGCAATCGATATTCTTGTTAACAACGCAGGTATCACGCGCGATAACCTATTGATGCGTATGAAAGATGATGAGTGGAATGACATCATCAATACGAACCTAACACCAATTTACCGCATGTCTAAAGCGGTTCTACGTGGCATGATGAAAAAACGCGCTGGTCGCATCATCAACGTAGGTTCTGTTGTTGGTACTATGGGTAACGCGGGTCAAACAAACTACGCTGCTGCGAAAGCAGGCGTAATTGGTTTCACTAAATCAATGGCTCGTGAAGTGGCTTCTCGTGGCGTAACGGTTAACACTGTTGCTCCAGGTTTCATCGAAACTGACATGACTAAGGCGCTAAATGATGACCAACGTGCAGCAACGTTGTCGAACGTGCCTGCAGGTCGTCTAGGTGATCCACGTGAAATTGCATCAGCAGTAGTTTTCCTTGCTTCACCTGAAGCGGCTTACATTACTGGTGAAACTTTGCACGTAAATGGTGGTATGTACATGGTTTAATGTCTAATCTGAACAAAATGAGCTGTTTGCTGTCTTATAAAACGGCTTCTAACTTGTGAGATTAGATGTAAACCTGCACAACAGTTGTGCATGATATAAGTCAAAAATGTATTGAATTTCGGTTAAAATCGCTAAAATTGTGGTTTGACCAGCAAGGACCCCCTTGCAACTTTCAATAGTTCGAATAAACTACGGAATCATCGCATTAGGCGAAATCTGTAAAGGAAAAGAAAAAATGAGCAACATCGAAGAACGCGTAAAGAAAATCATTGTTGAACAGCTAGGTGTAGACGAAGCAGAAGTTAAAAACGAAGCTTCTTTCGTTGACGATCTAGGTGCTGATTCTCTAGACACTGTTGAACTAGTAATGGCTCTAGAAGAAGAATTCGACACTGAGATTCCAGACGAAGAAGCTGAGAAGATCACTACTGTTCAAGCTGCAATCGACTACGTGAACAGCGCTCAGTAATATCTCCCCCTAGGCGGCCTTCTGGCCGCCTGTGTTTTTAAACTCTTCTATCTCTCTCGTAGAATCACTTCAATCCCGGAGAATAAAATCGTGTCCAAGCGTCGTGTTGTTGTCACTGGCATGGGTATGTTGTCACCGGTAGGCAACACTGTAGAATCATCTTGGAAAGCCCTGCTAGAAGGTCAAAGTGGTATCGTTAATATCGAACATTTTGATACTGAAAACTTTTCTACTCGCTTTGCAGGCCTTGTAAAAGACTTCGATTGCACTGAGTACATGTCTAAAAAAGATGCTCGTAAAATGGATCTTTTTATCCAGTACGGTATCGCCGCGGGTATCCAAGCCCTAGATGACTCTGGCTTACAAATCAATGAAGAAAATGCGGCTCGCGTAGGCGTTGCTATCGGCTCAGGTATTGGCGGTCTAGACTTGATCGAAACTGGCCACACTGCGTTGGTAGGCAAAGGCCCACGTAAGGTTAGCCCATTCTTCGTTCCATCAACCATCGTTAATATGGTTGCGGGTAACTTATCTATTATGCGCGGTCTACGTGGTCCAAATATTGCGATCTCGACGGCGTGTACAACTGGCCTTCATAATATTGGTCACGCAGCACGTATGATTGCATACGGCGATGCGGAAGCTATGGTTGCTGGTGGTGCAGAAAAAGCATCTACTCCACTAGGCATGGCTGGCTTTGGTGCAGCGAAAGCACTTTCTACTCGTAACGATGAACCTCAGAAAGCTTCTCGTCCTTGGGATAAAGACCGCGATGGTTTCGTTCTTGGTGACGGTGCCGGAATCATGGTTCTAGAAGAATACGAACACGCAAAAGCTCGTGGCGCTAAGATTTATGCTGAAGTTGTTGGTTTCGGTATGTCTGGTGATGCTTATCATATGACCTCTCCAAGTGAAGATGGGTCTGGTGGTGCGCTTGCTATGGAAGCAGCGATGCGAGATGCAGGTATTACCGGTACTCAGGTTGGCTATGTAAATGCGCATGGCACATCGACACCAGCAGGTGATGTTGCAGAAATAAAAGGTGTCCGTCGTGCCTTGGGTGAAGAGGGAGCTAAACAAGTTAAAGTCTCTTCAACTAAGTCAATGACAGGCCATTTGTTGGGTGCGGCAGGTTCTGTGGAAGCTATCATTACAGTGATGTCATTAGTGGATCAGATTGTACCTCCAACAATTAACCTCGATAACCGCGATGAAGGTTTGGATGATATCGATCTTGTTCCACACACTGCAAAAGCAGTAGAAATGGAATACGCGATCTGTAACTCATTTGGTTTCGGTGGTACAAACGGTTCTCTTGTATTCAAAAAGATTTAAAGAGAAATCAACCGAATTGTGGTAAAACGGCTTAATGCTTTGGCATTAAGCCGTTTTGTTTTGTTTGGAAGTAAATATGTATTGGATAAATGGAATGAAGACCGAAAACCATATGGTTAAAGATCGGTCTTTTCAATACGGTGATGGATGCTTTACGACGCTGCTTACTCGCAAAGGTGAGCCTGCTCTTTGGCCATGTCATGTTAATCGTATGAATGCATGCTTGGAGAAACTTTCGATTCCACTTCCTGATTGGCAACAAATTGAAAGTTGGGTACGCCAAGCAGCGCTGAGCGATGATAAAGCTGGAATCAAAATTCATATTAGCCGTGGTGAAGGTGGGCGAGGATACAGCCCCCAGGGCGTCATTAATCCTACCGTCACGATCAGCACTTTCCCTTACCCTGAACTCTACGCTGATTATCGTCATCAAGGGATGATTTTAGGTGTTTGTGAACAGCGTTTGGGATTAAATCCAATGTTAGCAGGGCATAAACACAATAACCGATTGGAACAGGTTTTATTAAAAGCAGAAATGGATAATCAAGGTTATGTCGATGGCGTGGTGTTAGACATCAATGAACATGTCATTGAAACCACGATGGCTAACCTTTTTTGGACTAAAAATGACGTGTTATTTACGCCAGACTTAACGAATTCTGGTGTAGTAGGCGTGATGCGAGCTCAGGTCTTAGAGTTCGCGCAAGCAAATCACTGGGAGTTGCTTATTGGGCATTTTTCTCTCAGTGATATAGAGAATGCTGATGAAGTGTTTATCACTAATTCAATTCTAGGTGTAGTGCCGATTAAAAACATTAAACAGAAGTGCTACCCAATTGGAAAAATAACAAAAATGATTCAGGAGAACATATCCTGTGATTAAAAAAATCACTGTACTGACTATTGCCGCTGTTTTGCTACTTGTAAGCGGATATTTTTATGTGACTAAGCAAGTGAACTTATTTGTTAATCAGCCATTAAATCTTGCTGGAGAACAAATAGTAACGATTAAACCGGGCACAAGTTTCAATCGACTGTTGGTCCAACTGTCAAATGATCAGCTCATTGAAATTAATGATTTATCCCCTCTTTCCCGTCGATTTTATCCTGAATTAACTGGTGTCAAAGCCGGTACTTATTTAATAAAGGGGCCAACCACATTAAGAGATGTTCTTATTCAATTTAGTGAAGGAAAAGAACATCAATTTTCTCTTACCTTTGTTGAAGGCTCAACGTTTAAAGAGTGGCGAGATGCACTGGCGAGTGCGCCTTATCTGCAGCATACAATTGACAAGCTGAGTGAGAAAGAAATCGCAGCCCTTCTTGGACTGGATGTAGATAAGCTTGAGGGAATGTTTCTTGCTGAAACTTATCATTACACCAATGGTATGTCAGATGTTCAGATCCTGAAACGAGCCAACACTCAGCTGGCTCAAGAGCTTGATTCGAAATGGGAAAAGAGACAGAAAAATCTACCATTAAATAATCAGTATGACGCACTCATTCTGGCCTCCATTATTGAAAAAGAAACGGCCATTGCTTCGGAAAGGCAACGGGTGGCCTCGGTATTTGTGAATCGATTGAATAAACGAATGAGACTTCAAACGGATCCTACGGTCATTTATGGCATGGGAGATAAGTACGATGGTAATATTCGTAAACGAGATTTACGTACACCAACGCCCTACAATACTTATGTGATATTTGGATTACCACCTACGCCGATCGCAATGCCGGGTCGAGCATCCATTGCTGCTGCATTAGATCCTGAAGATAGTAACTATCTCTATTTTGTTGCGAGTGGGGATGGTGGTCATGTATTTTCCAAAACATTGGCAGAACACAATCGTGCCGTTAGGGCGTACTTGAGAAAATTAAGAAGTAAGAAATGAAGCAAGCGAAGTTCATAGTCATTGAAGGTTTAGAAGGTGCTGGGAAAAGCACGGCAATTGAAGCAGTATTGAATTGTTTAAATCGAGCGGGCATTAAAGATATTCAGCACACTCGAGAGCCGGGTGGTACAGATTTAGCAGAGCAACTACGAACCTTGATTAAACAAGAGCACGAAGGTGAAGTACTCCAAGACATGACAGAGTTACTTCTTCTTTATGCTGCTCGAGTTCAGTTGGTTGAAAATGTTATCAAGCCTGCCTTAAATAAAGGGGTATGGGTTGTCGGTGATCGCCATGATATGTCTTCTCAAGCTTATCAAGGTGGTGGCAGACAACTTGATCGTCATGTGATGACTGTTCTGAAACAAACCACATTGGGTGAGTTTAAACCTGATTTGACGATTTATCTTGATATCGATCCTCGTGTTGGCCTAGAAAGGGCTCGTGGACGTGGTGAGCTTGATCGTATTGAGAAGATGGATATGAGTTTCTTTGATAGGACTCGTGAGCGTTATTTGGAGCTTGCTGCGCAAGATCAAAGTGTTGTCATTGTTAATGCGGAGCAATCAATCGAACAAGTAGCCACTGATATTACATCAACACTGAACCAGTGGCTGGATTGTCAGGCATGAGCACGCTAGCGCCTTGGTTAGAAGAGGTTTGGCGGCAATGGCAAACTAACCTCGCAGCGTCCCGCTTTTCGAATGCAATACTACTGAGTGCAGAAAAAGGTATGGGCACAGAGCCTTTGGTTAGTCGTTTTGCTCAAGCATTGATGTGTTCGAATGATGAGCAAGACGCGTGTGGGTTTTGCCATAGTTGCCAGTTAATGCAATCAAATAGTCACCCTGACTATCATTATATTGCACCTGAAAAATCAGGTAAGTCGATTACGGTTGATCAAGTTCGTCAATATAACAGGGTCGCACAAGAATCCTCTCAATTATCAGGCTTCCGTTTGTTTGTTATTGAACCTGCAGAAGCGATGAATGAATCAGCGGCTAATGCGTTGTTAAAAACCTTAGAGTCTCCAGCAGAAAACTGCTTTTTCTTGCTGATCACAACGCAAGTCAACGAATTACTTCCCACCATAAAAAGTCGTTGTCAGCAGTGGCATATTGCTAACCCAGAGCCACAACTCCTTACGGCATGGTTAACTAGTCATGTTTCTAAGCCGATCCCAGAATATGCGGCACATATTCATGGTAATTCGCCTTTGTGTACGCGTGAGTTTGTGGAAAAAGGTTTAGATGCTGAATATAAAAAAATCGAACAATTTTTTTTATCTTTTCTTTCTGGTACTGAAGACGGGGTTAATCTTGCGAAGCTACTAGCTAGTCATGAAGACAGCTTATTGTGGTTATGGTTCTTGCTTTCAGATGCACAGAAGAGAAGTTTCAGTATTACGGAACCTTTTTTTACTCCCGGTAGTGAAACGTTAGCAAGTTTATTGAGCTACGATACGTTATATAAACACACAAAAAGCTTAGGTCGATTGCGAGAGCAACTCGCTCATCATACTGGCTTGAATAAAGAGCTGCTGATATTAAACTGGCTATTCGAATTTAATGGGGAAGTATGTTTGTAGATTCGCACTGTCATCTGGATAAACTAGATTACCAAAATCTTCATTCGGGGATAGAAGATGTTGTATCAAAAGCAAAGGCAGCTAACGTAAATCAACTGTTGTCTGTTGGGGTAACGTTAGACTCTTTTCCTAATATGATGGAAATGATCAGCCCTTTTGAGGAAATATATGCGTCTTGTGGTGTTCAT
The DNA here is from genome assembly GCF_050113695.1 of Vibrio sp. TRT 17S01. Taxonomy (NCBI): domain Bacteria; kingdom Pseudomonadati; phylum Pseudomonadota; class Gammaproteobacteria; order Vibrionales; family Vibrionaceae; genus Vibrio; species Vibrio sp. TRT 17S01. The sequence goes on from NZ_JBNJOG010000001.1 coordinate 180,385, forward strand.
CCACTAGATGTCGAAAGTGATTTTGCGCTTGACCAGTTACATGAGTATGCGCGTCATCCTAAAGTGGTGGCGATAGGGGAAACAGGCCTTGACTATCATTATCAGCCTGAAACGGCAGAGCTACAGAAGCTACGGTTTTCACAACAAGTTGAGCTTGCTGTGGACTTGAATAAGCCACTGATAATCCACACAAGGGATGCACGTAAGGACACGTTAGATATCTTAACGAAGGGGCAGGCTGATCAATGTGGTGGTGTTATCCACTGCTTTACTGAAGACCTGCCTTTTGCCAAAGCAGCGATGGAACTCGGCTTTTATATCTCAATCTCTGGCATTGTGACATTTAGACAAGCGACAGAGCTAAAAGAAGTGGTTAAAGAGCTTCCTTTAGAGCGGCTGCTTATTGAAACTGACTCTCCTTACCTCGCTCCCGTACCACATCGTGGTAAACAAAATCAGCCCGCCTATGTGGTTGAGGTCGCGGCATACATTGCGCAATTAAAAGGGTTAGCCCTTCATGAGGTTGCGCATAAAACAACCGAAAACTTCAAAGATCTTTTTTTGAGAAATAAAACATAGATTGTATAAAAAAGGAGCCAAGGCTCCTTTTTTTGTAACTAATCTCACGTTTGAACGTTTGCTTAATCGTGTTTACCCAAATTGTTGAACTTGAGAGCTCAAAAAGTCCAAGATGTAATTTTGTTACATAAAATAACAACCGTACCTATTTTATTTACCCATTAAAATTAATCTCATATCTTTATAAGTTTATAAATATTAGATAGTTAGCTTGTTTGCAATGCATTTCATGACTGTCTCGTTATTGTGATCTATCTATAAATTTGAAACTAATTTTCGTAACTCACTAGCATGGAGATTGGCTCACCAGATATATTTAGATGCAGAAAATAAACTGTTACAAATAGTTACATTTTCTGGGGTGCTAACATTATGGCTACGGGGGTGTGCCGTTAGAACCCAATAACACATATAATTTTTCAGGAGCATGAACATGTTTAAGAACCTTTTTGCTAACCTGCAAAAAGTTGGTAAGGCTCTGATGCTTCCAGTATCAGTTCTTCCAGTTGCGGGTATTTTGTTGGGTGTTGGCGCCGCCAACTTTTCTTGGTTGCCAGAAGTTGTTTCACATTTAATGGAACAAGCGGGTGGTTCCGTTTTCGGTCAAATGGCTTTGCTGTTTGCCGTTGGTGTTGCACTAGGTTTCACGAATAATGATGGTGTATCTGGTCTATCTGCGATTGTCGGTTACGGCATTATGACCGCTACGTTAAGCGTTATGGCTGACGTAATGGGTGTAGATAAGATCGATACAGGTGTACTAGGTGGTATCCTAGCTGGTGGTGTTGCTGCATGGGCATTTAACCGATTCTTCAAAATTCAATTGCCGGAATACCTTGGTTTCTTCGCTGGTAAACGTGCAGTGCCAATTATCACTGGTTTTGTTTCTATCGCACTTGGTGTTGTATTGTCATTCATTTGGCCACCAATTGGATCTGTAATCGCTTCATTCTCAGATTGGGCAGCACACCAAAACCCTGTTACAGCATTTGGTATCTACGGTATCATCGAACGTTCTTTGATTCCTTTTGGTTTGCACCACATTTGGAACGTACCATTTTTCTACGAAGCTGGTACTTGTGTAAATGGTAGTGGCGAGGAAGTTCATGGCATCATGACATGTTTCCTAACTGCTGATGATGCATCACGTGCTGCAGGTAATGGTTTCGGTCAATTAGCGGGTGGTTATCTATTTAAAATGTTCGGTCTTCCTGCTGCTGCTTTTGCTATTGCACATTCAGCTAAACCAGAGAACCGTGCAAAAGTAATGGGTATCATGGCGTCAGCTGCGTTAACTTCTTTCTTGACTGGTATTACTGAACCAATCGAGTTTTCATTCTTATTCATTGCTCCAGTTCTATATGCAATTCATGCGATTCTAGCTGGTTTAGCTTATGTGTTGACAAATTCACTTGGTATTATCCACGGTCATACATTCTCGAACGGATTTATTGATTTTGTTGTTCAGTCTCCTCGAGCAGAAAATATACCTCTGTTAATTGGTCTTGGTGTTGCGTACGCAGGTGTTTACTATGTTGTATTCCGTGCAGTAATTAAAGCGCTTGATCTTAAAACTCCAGGTCGTGAAGACGAGTCAGACGATGAAGCGACTGCAACGGGCTCTGAGCTAGCTGCTGAACTTGTTGCTGCATTTGGTGGTAAAGAGAACATCACTAACCTAGATGCATGTATCACACGCTTACGCGTATCTGTTGCTGATACTGAAATCGTTGATCAAGACAAGCTGAAAAAGCTTGGTGCAGCGGGTGTTGTTGTTGTTTCTGGTGGTGTTCAGGCTATCTTTGGTACCAAGTCTGATAACCTTAAGACAGAAATGGACGAGTGGATCCGCCATCACGGTTAATCCCCATACGTAAATAAAAAGGAGGCTATTTAGCCTCCTTTTTTTGATCTTTAGAAACTAGCCTTAACACCGGCTTAACTTTTGTCTGACATCCATTTCCTATGCGTTAAGTATAAAAAGAACAGTGTTTTTTATTCGAAAATAAACATCTCAATAGAGGAATGTGTATGAGAAAGGTTTTAGCGATGGCTTTTATTGTCGCTTGTGGAACTGCAGTCGCTGCAGAACAAGAAGCAACGAGTCTGTCTGTTGGCATGGCAGTGGACCAACAGTTGAGTGTGGTGGCTGAATTAAATGAGCAATATCGCTTCATACTAGGTAATGAAGGTGTGGCATTTGACTATATTATTGCCCGAGGCCATTTTGAGGAGCATCAACCTTTGAGCTGGTATGTGGGTGCTGGTGGTTGGGCTGAATGGAAAAATGATTTTGGAATGAGAGTACCACTTGGCTTGAGTTATCAAATTAGTAAAGGGTGGGATGCTTATGCGCAGGTTCAGCCTGAGCTGAACTTGTATAAAGGGCCTGAGTTACAAATAGGTGGTGCGTTAGGTATTAAGTACACATTTTAGGTAACAAAAAGCCGACATTCATAATGTCGGCTTTTTATCAGTTGAAAGGTGATTAACTACTGCTTATTCATGGCGCGTTTGATGCAAATTGCAGCTCCGCCCCAAGTAATGCCTAAGCCTAGAACCATCATAATGATTGCACCTGTTGTCATGAGCGAACCTCCCCACGGTTAGTCGCGTTAATAATGATAGCGTAAACAAAAAGCGCTCCAATGACAGCCCAACCCAATGTTAGATCGTAGCCACCGTAGCCTTCAGTGAATAAGGTTTGCAGTTTGGTGGCTAGGATAACCGCCAGCATGACAGGCGTGATAAAGCGCAAGCAGATGTCAAACCAAACACCGATAGAGAAATCAGAAGTACTGTTTACATAGTTGCGGACTTCAGGAACTTTGTTGAGTAGCCATGCCATTAGAATGATCTCGATTAGGCCACCTAGCATGATACCGACATTATTAGCAAAGTGGTCAACAAGATCGAGTAGCAGTAAGCCACCGTTTGTTGCAAAAGCCATTGATACGACTAAGCCGACACCTACCACGATATTTGCTGCTTTCTTACGGCTCCAGTTCAGTTTATCCATTAGAGCTGAAGTCACCGCTTCCATAATAGAGATATGCGAACTTAGGCCAGCAACAACAAGTGCAAAGAAGAACAGTGGACCAAGGATAAATGGTGCAGGGAGCAAGTTAATTGCGGCTGGTAGGGTTACAAATGCTAAACCAACGCCAGCAGAAACCACTTCAGTCAACGGTTTACCTTGCTCTTGTGCCATGTAGCCAAGAACTGAGAAGATCATAATACCAGCAAGGATAGAGAAGCCACAGTTGATAAGTACGGTCATGAAAGCATTGTTGGTAATATCTGACTTCTCAGGCAAGTAGCTCGAGTAGGCAAGCATGATTGCGAAACCAATACTTAACGTGAAGAAAATCTGACCATAGGCTGCGGCCCATACTTTCACATCCCATATCTTGCTAAAGTCTGGCTCAAACATATAGTTCACACCATCAAGAGCACCTGGCAGGAATACCATGCGTCCAATTAGCAATAGAACCATAACAAATAAGATTGGCATCATGATTTTTGATGCGCGCTCAATACCAGCCTTAACACCCGTATGGATGGCGACATATGTTATCGCCCAAGCTATGAGCATTGCAGCTGCGATCTTCCACTGAATACTACCTAGATTGGTTGGTGAGTTATCACCTAAACCAAGGTATTCACTAAAGAAAAATGCGTTTGTGTCGGTTCCCCAACTTTGGGTAAATGACATCCCAAAGTATGAAATAGCCCAGCCGATAACCGCAACATAGTAAACGGCAATCACTGCGGCTACACCAACTTGGAACCAGCCTAGCCATTCAAATTTAGAATGGATTCGACCAAGAGTTGCAGGTGCGCTCCCTCGATATTTTTGACCCATACTGAATTCGAGGATCATAAAAGGAATACCTGCGGTGAGCATGGCAAAAAGGTAAGGAATAAAAAAGGCACCGCCACCATTCTCGTAGGCCATATAAGGGAAACGCCAAATGTTTCCTAAGCCGATTGCTGACCCTACAGCTGCTAGAATAAATCCAGCACGGGATCCCCATTGTTCTCGCTTCATATTTAGACTCCTATAACAACTCCCTGAGGAATGAAGCTTTCTTGATATACGTTATGGTCGATGTTGAGCTCGAATAAATGCTCTATCTTCCGTGATTGAACCAATTTTTGGTTTATTGTTTTGTATGCATCAAGAAAAATTAGAATATTGTTCTTTATTGTTCGATGTGTGTTTGCGAAACCTGAAATAATCAGCTGCGCATGTTTTACAGACTAACCACTAATGTTAGTTAACGCAATAGAATATAAATGTTAACTTATGGTGTTCTGGTGGTATTAAGTTTGTTTGAAATGGATTCTGGTGGTATTGCTGGGAGGGTGTTGAACATTTGATTTTGCAATAGTTCTATCTTTAGTCTGTATTTTAGTTTTTTATTCTATTGTGAATAAATAGAGTGTATGACTGAAAAACATACACTCTGGCTTGGTATTTTGCTGAATTGTTAAAATTATCAACTAATTAACAATTAGAAGGTAAAAGTAACCCCAATGTTTGCGGAAACTTGATTCATCCATTCTGTTTTAAATCGAATGACACACGGTCCTTCAGAGGATGGGATATGGCAAACACCGCTGGTATCGTTGTCAACTGCGGTCCCCAACCAGCGTAGCTGTGAGTTGAGGGCAAGATTGTCAGTAATCGCATATTCAAAGCCACCATATACACTGGCAGAGAAGCCGTACTTGTCATCAACCCAATCTGCATCGACATAAGACCCCCCTAAACCTAAACCCAGATATCCAGAAAATTGGTTTTCAAGCGGATAATAAATAGCGCTCTGGAACAACAAGTAGTGGATGGTCGAGCTCGCATTAACCTCTTCGACGTCACTACTTTGTGCGGAATAAAACATACCGACGCGACCATTATCTAAGTCGGTTTCAACCGAAAGCGCATAGTTCTCAGACGGTTTGATATCAAACTCTGCTCCATCTTGATTTTCAACACTACCACCTGCGGTGTAACCCACCCATGGCGTTAAATAGATGTCTGCTTGTACTACAGGAGTAAAAGCAAAAGACGTCATCAGTAACGCAGCTAACGTTGTTCGTTGCATTTTCATATCCTTTGAAATTAGGTAAACGATTAAAACTTTTAAAAACACTCACTTATTGTGATGTTAACGCCATAATTAAGCACAAAAAAAGAACAATAATTGAAGACGCTTCACAGTGATGTTATTACTTTGTTAAAGGTAAGGAGGTCTCTATGGAACATGATCTAAAATTCGCTCTTGTTGTTACCGTCACTGTCTTTACTGTGTTGATTGCATTTGGTCTAGTGGCAATCACGCACTAGTGCGGTAATTCAGATGCCCAACAGCGGTATCATTTCTAACGCTGCAACATTAGTCGATGTTACTCGACTATCGAAATACACCGGAGGCAAAAATACTTTGGTGGCCCAAGGTGGCGGTCAGCGAGGTATTTTTACATCCGGTGTGTTGGATGCCTTCCTATTATCAAATTTTGATCCTTTTCATGAGTTTTATGGCACATCCGCAGGTGCGTTGAATGTCTGCGCATTCTTGTGCCGACAACAAGGAATAGGGCGCGCGTTCATTAAAGAACTCACCACAGATCCAGATTTCTTCTCTTTATTTGGTTACATACGGCGGAAGCAGTTTCTAGGGCTAGATTGGGCTTTAGATAAGATTTGCCATTATCCATATCAGCTGGATATTGATATGGGTCAGCTTGCCTTAGGAGAAAGAAGAGCTTTCGCTGCCGTGACTGATACAACAACACTTGCTGACCATTACTTACCAATGTTGAATGAGGATTGGTATAAAGTTCTGATCGCAACATGCGCAATCCCAAGGCTCTATGACAAGCAAGTAGAACTTGCTGGAAATTGGTATGTGGATGGGGGCGTCTCTGCTTCCATTCCAGTACAAGAAGCGTGGAGAAAAAACGCCCGTTGTATCATTGTGATCCGTACAGAAGGAGAAGATTTAGAAACTTCGCATAAGAACATTGCTGTTGAAACGAAAGAGGTGGAATGGTTTGAAGAGTCTTTTCAGCTTATTCACCAGCAGTTTCAATCAAAATTGGCGGAATGGAAATCTGATTGGAATGAGTTTTTTACCCAACAAATTATTCGTTCTAAAGAACAAAAGAAAGATCAGTTACATCTAGAGTCTTTAAATGGCGGTCGGTGGCTATTCGGAGCGGATGATATATACAGACTAAGCCATTTGCTAGGAGATAAGTTCGACTCAGGACTTGCGGACATGCTGATGGTCCATTATCAAACATATTCTCTCACACAGGAATTTCTTGAAAACCCACCTGATGATTGTTTTGTTGTGCAAATCAAACCCTCATCTCCACTTAAATCATCATCGCTATTGAGTGAGCAAGAAGATCTCGAGCATGATTATCAATTAGGGCTAGAAGCCGGTTTTCGTTTTGTGGATGTGTTTAGCCAATGTCATCATTCCTCGTTTGTTATCAAGCAACCGATACGTACAGTGAACGCAAATTAGCTATCTAATTGTAAAATTGTCATTTTTATCATTCAGTATCGCGAGTCAGTTAACAAAACTCTGTTCGGGGGAGGGTTATTAATACATGTCTCATTTTGATACTTTGTTTAGAATTCATATCGTGTTATTTGCTTATTTAATAGAGATAAGTGGGTAAATATGACCTTAAAGCTCCAGACATTATTTTTTTCTGTGCTACTAAGTATCGCAATAAGCGGAACATTGTTTTTCACTGTCAGAACCATACTCGATGGCGTTATTAACGAGCTTTTATGGAAATACGGCGAAGTGGCTACCCATTACGATATCGATCGTACGCTATCCCCTATACTGCAAGAGATTCACTTAGTTCAGGAGCTGTCACAGCATCCAAATATCATTAGCTGGACACAAAAGCATGATGATGAGATCTATCGCTTCGTTGCTGAGCAGACACTAGAGCGATATCGTTGGCGATTTGAAGCAAAAAACTTTTTTATTGCTGTGGACGCCGACGCTTCATTTCATTTCAATAGTGTTGCCTCCGTAAGGGGACAATCATTTTTTCGTTACTTCCTTTCAAAGAATCGACCACAAGATAATTGGTATTATCATCATAAGAATAGTGAAAGCCCATTGGCACTCAATATGGCTGAAGATAGTCACCTAGGGATCACTAAATTATGGGTTTATCAATCTATTATCAAAGATGGGGAGTTCTTAGGCATTGTCGGGACGGGGTTAGATGTCGAGCCTTTTGTTGAGACATTAACACAATACCAAAACCCTGAACTTACAACAGTTTTCATTGATCAAAGCTTTAAAGTGCAGCTTCATAGTAAATCTGGCGTAATACAAAGCATTCCTACCGAAAAGCATAATATGACGGACTTCTTCGATGACCCGAAAAGCTACCTTGCGGTGCAGTCGTTAATGGGAAAGCAAAAGAGGGGTGAAGAAGCAAGCTCTATTATGATTGAAGGAGAGGATGGAAAATCCATGATTTCTATCCACTATATCGATGCGCTTGGCTGGTATGAAGTCACGTTTGTAAATCTAGAAGGTATTGTTCCTGCGAAGACAATAGATGTGCTCATATACGTTACACTGGCATTGACTGTGGTACTCGCGTCGCTGATTTATATGCTTTGCCTTAAAAAGTTTGTGTTACCTATTGAAGCCGCTAAACGGCAGTTACAACGCATAAGTCCATGCCATGAACATGGCCCTTGCAGTGAGCTTTGGCATTTGCAAACCAACATTGAACAGGTGGGTAAAGAGCTGATACAAGCCAGAGGTTCAATTGAGCAACTGGTGTCGGTTAGAACCTCAACGTTATATCAGATGGCGATGCTTGATCCCACGACTGGACTACTGAACCAGAAAGGGATGGAGCGAGAGTTGTCAAATGAATTGGCCAGAGCAAAAAGAGAAGATTATTGTTTTGGCTTATTGTGGTTGGACGTTGAAAAGCAAGGTCAAGATACGAGTGTTGAGCAAGAAGACAACATTCTTCATACGGCGGCGAAAGGTATTAAAACGGCGGTACGAGAATATGATTCCGCCTGTCGTTGGCATGATGGTGAATTTCTGGTTTTAATTCGTTCAACCGAAGCAAATTCGTTAGATGCTATTGCTTCTAGACTAAATCATTATATTGATGAGTGTGTTATTGCCGAGCCGTCACTATTTGAAGATTATACCTTATCCATTGGCGCCATTATGATTGAACCCGAGCTGACATTAAAACAAGCGTTAGCAAAAGCTGATGGAGCACTTTACCTGGCCAAAAATAAGGGAATAGGAAACACACATATCATTAATGACAAATGCCTTGATGCCTCCGCAACTACTTAGTTTTTATCACTACCAATTAAATCTCATATAGATCCTGTCATATCCGGTGAGTATATCTGTGTCAGCCATTGTTTTGTGAGCTGAATCAGGCATATAAAAGTAACCAGATGAACATTTCGCGTATGTCGTATTTTAAATTGTAATCTGCAACGAAATGGTTACTTTATAGTAAACCTTTTGCGCATTGTTATGCTGTCGGTTTGCTGCCGAAGTATGGTGACTTGCAATAACATGGACTCGTGAGTTGGCGTAAAAGGGGAAAGGTATCTCGATATGTAGATATCAATAAGCCAAACAATAAAAGGAGAGATAGTAATGGCTGGCGTTTTAGGCATGATTCTGGCTGGTGGAGAGGGCTCTCGTTTACGTCCCCTGACGGAGAGTCGCAGTAAACCCTCGGTTCCCTTTGGTGGAAGCTATCGTTTAATCGATTTTGCACTAAACAATTTTGTTAATGCAGATCTCATGAGAGTTTATGTACTCACCCAATTTAAATCGCAATCTTTATTCCACCACCTTAAAAAAGGGTGGAATATCAATGGTATTACCGATCGTTTTATTGACCCTATTCCAGCTCAAATGCGCACAGGTAAACGATGGTATGAAGGTACCGCGGACGCCATTTATCAAAACCTTGGTTTTATGGAGTTGGCAGAACCTGATCAGGTGTGTATTTTTGGTTCCGATCATATTTATAAGATGGACATCAAACAGATGCTTGAGTTTCATAAGCAAAAACAAGCGTCTCTAACAGTTTCGGCGTTAAGAGTGCCACTCGAAGAAGCGTCTCAATTTGGAGTGATTGAAGTCGATGAAGAGGGGAAAATGATTGGCTTCGCCGAAAAGCCTGAATCACCGAAAGCCATTCCAGGAGATCCTGCACATTCTCTCGTCTCAATGGGGAATTACATCTTTGAAGCACAAGCTTTGTTTGGTGAGTTAATTGAGGATGCGGACAACCCTGAATCTTCCCACGACTTTGGCAAAGATATCATCCCTAAAATGTATCCTCGTGGCGACGTCTTTGTATATGACTTTAGTAACAACCAAATTCCAGGTGAAAAAGATAACGTCTATTGGCGTGATGTGGGCACCATTGACGCCTACTGGCAAGCGCATATGGATTTACTGGAAAAAGACGCGCCATTTTCACTGTATAACCGTAAGTGGCCAATGCACACCTATCACCCACCTCTACCACCGGCTACTTTTTCTGACTCTGTTAATGGTCGGGTACAAATCATTGACAGTTTGGTGTGTAATGGGAGCTATATCCGCGGCTCTCGTATCGAAAAATCAGTGCTAGGCTTTCGAACAAATGTTGCTTCTGCTTGCGATATTAGTGAAAGTATCCTGCTCGGTGATGTAAAAATTGGCGAAGGTTGCGTTTTACGTCGTGTGATTATTGATAAGGATGTGGATATTGCACCTGGTACTGAGATTGGCGTGAACTTGCAGCAAGATCGTAAGCTTTATCATGTATCAGAAGAAGGCATTGTCGTTATCCCTAAAGGAGCAAGAATTGGCTACTGATACATTCTCTATTTTGTTTGTTGCATCAGAAGTTGAAGGCTTGATTAAGAGTGGTGGTTTGGCCGATGTGGCCAAAGCACTGCCAGAAGCACTTTCTAAGCTTGATCAAAATATTCGTATTGCTTTACCTGCGTATGGGCAAATTACTGGTATTAAGCAATGTAAAGTCTTGCTTGATACGCGACTCGATACTTGGCCTCATACTCAATATAAAGTGCGGCAAACAGAAGTCGCTGGTGTCATGGCGTATGCAGTAGAGTGTCCGGAGTATTTTGACCGCCAAGAAATGTATGCGGAACAAAACCAAGCTTATAAGGACAATGGAGAGCGTTTTGCTTTTTTTAGCGCTGCTTGTTTGGATATGCTTCCTAAGCTCGACTTTTTACCAAATATTATCCATGTCAACGACTGGCATACCGGGCTGATCCCATATTTATTAAAGCATCGTTATCACTCGACGCCTTTTTATTCCTCTATCAAAACTATCCTTTCCGTTCACAATGCTGTATTTAAAGGGCAGTTTCCTTTCGAAGAGGTTCAGTGTATTCCTGAATTCCACACACGATTTGCACCGGAAGCACAGGTGAGTGGCTCACACATTTCCATGCTCAAAGCCGGTGTGATGTGTGCTGATAAAGTGAATGCGGTAAGCCCACGCTATGCCGAAGAACTCAAAACGGATCTGGGAAGCCATGGGATGGGGGAAGAGTTTCTCTCTAGAGCAGAAGATTTAGTCGGCATTCTAAACGGGTGTGATTATTCTGCTTGGGATCCGCGGCATGACCCTATTATCCCGGTAAATTACCATGGTGATCTTAAGAGTATGCTCCAAGGGAAGAAGGCGTGTAAGCGTGCTTTACAGCAACGGGTTAATTTACCTGAAAAAGACGTTGCGGTTTATGGCATGGTTTGCCGATTGACTCATCAAAAAGGCGTGCATTATTTTATGCCCGTTTTAAAAGAGTTTTTACGCAATAATTTACAACTTGTGGTTGTAGGGACTGGTGATCCTGTCTTTGCTTATCAGCTTGAACATATTGCAGAAGAGTTTTCGGATAACTTTGTTTTTGTAAATGCGTACGACAATGAGCTCGCTCATTTGGTGGAGGCGGGAGCCGATTTCTTCATTATGCCTTCAGAATTCGAACCTTGTGGTTTGAATCAAATGTACAGTATGGCTTATGGTACGTTACCTATCGTTCGCTCCGTCGGCGGGCTAAAAGATAGCGTCACGGACTACGATGAAGATAATACTAAGGCAACCGGATTCGTTTTTCATAAGCCTGAACCTGAGGCTTTATTGGCCAAACTTCAACGAACATTTTTACTCTATTTACAATCGCCACAAGAAATTCAACGAACTCAATGCTTTGCTATGCAACAAGACTTTTGCTGGAATAATGCTGCAAATGAGTACTTGAAGTTATATCAATCGACTCAGAATTGAGAAAATGAAAGGCGCATTGGCGCCTTTTGACATTTTGTTACGCCCTTTCCCGAACAATTGTAAGGAATTGACTTAAGCTGAATATATTCAGTCATGTTCTGTGATATTCTTCGAAACTCGAATTTGTTAAACCTAAATTATTCGAAAAGATATGTCAGATAGTTTGCTATTTCATAAAACGTTTCTTCATCCAACTAGCTCTGAATGGGTTGTCTTTGTCCATGGAGCAGGGGGGAGTTCGTCTATCTGGTATAAACAGATCAAAGCATATAAAGCTCACTTCAATCTTTTATTGGTTGACTTACGAGGGCATGGAAAATCTAACGAGTTGCTTAAAGGGTTGATGTCTAATCAATACACGTTTAAAGCCGTGACAATGGATATTCTCCGCGTTCTTGATCACTTAAAGATACAGTCCGCTCATTTTGTTGGTATGTCTTTGGGAACCATCATTGTTCGAAACTTGGCAGAGCTTGCTACTGACAGGGTACAGTCGATGGTGTTAGGGGGGGCGGTCACAAGGCTGAATACTCGATCTCAAGTGTTGGTTAAGTTAGGGAACCTATTTAAACACATCGTGCCTTATATGTGGCTATACAGCTTATTTGCTTATATCGTCATGCCACAAAGAACTCAGAAAGAGTCACGCCATTTATTTATCCGGGAAGCCAAGAAATTATGCCAAAAGGAATTTAAACGCTGGTTTATTCTGACGGCTGAAGTGAACCCGCTTATGCGTTACTTTAAAGATAGAGAGCTTCCCATCCCGACGTTATATCTGATGGGAGAACGGGATTATATGTTTATTCAACCCGTAAAAGAGATGGTTGCGGTGCATCAAGAAAGCCATTTACTTGAGATTCCCGATTGTGGTCATGTATGTAATGTTGAGCGCTCTGACGAATTTAACAATCACTCCATTGCCTTTATTCAAAAGCAAATTGTAGCTCAATGACTTTCCGGTAACGCTCCACAGTTCCAACATAAACCAAATTGTGATTCATTCTCCTCCCCGCACAGGTGGCAATACCAGCTAGGTGCATTGCTGTTTCTCTGCGCTTCGTACTCCTCAATAATTGATAGAGCTAAAGTGTGTTTGGATGGGGCAAGTAACCATATATAGGCATTGGTCTCTGGTGATATAGGTAATTCGCCTTGCAAGCTAAAGATACCTTCTCCTCTAACCTCACAAGAGACATTCTGAGTTTTTAAAAGCTCACACAGAATGTGAGCTTCGGTTGGGTTTTTGGCAATGTAGATTTTCACTACGCTTTTCCATTCTCCGCTGAAGGTGAGACGCGAATTTTCGCCATGATCCATTTAGCAATGACTGGGAATAAGCCAAGCAGAGCAAAAGAAACTAAGACTGATGGAGAAACAATACCGGATAGGCTTTCAATTTGCGCAAGCTGTGTACCTGCATTAAGGTAGACGGCCGTTCCTGGGAGCATGCCAAGTTGGCTTACCAAATAAAATCGCAACGTTGTGATTGGTGTTAACCCCATTAGTAGGTTTATGAGGAAAAAAGGAAAAACTGGAATTAAACGTAGAGAGAATAGGTAGAATGCCCCGTCTTTTTCAACCCCATTGTTAATTGCAGTCAACTTATCACCAAACTTACTTTGCACCCACTCTCGTAATAAGAAGCGGCTACTCAAAAAGGCGAGCGTCGCACCGATCGTGCTGGCAAATGAGACAAGCAGTAAACTAGTCCAAAACCCAAATAAAGCGGCGCCAAGCAATGTCACCACTGCCGCTCCAGGAATAGAAAAGGCAGTGATGGCAACATAGGCAAAGAAATAGGTTGTTGCTGCAATGAAGAAATTGTTTTCAATAAAGTTTGCTAGTTCAAGCTGCTGAGCTTTTGCGTTTTCGAGTGTGAGATGTTGGCCGAAATTCATTGCCAGAAATATGATGGTCACAACCAGTAATACACCAAGAATGAGTTTTTTATTCATACAGATAGCTCCCATGACCAATTGGCTCAATTAACAAAAAAAGAAACATAAAAAAGTAACAATAGCATTTAGTTTTAAATGGTAGTACTAAGCTATTAGAACAGGGAGAGGGGCAAAAAATTTCAAATAATAAAAAACCAGCGACGAGCGCTGGTTTTTATTGGTCAATATAGAGTTACTTCAAGCTACTCATTAATTCTTCACGTCGGTTTTGAGGGATCACCGACCAATGAGTGCCTTTAATTGCTCCTTCCAAAGCCCACAGCAGTTCAATGCTGACATCTGAGGAATGAGTCTGCTGAATCGCTTTAAACGCTTCTACTGCGCCTTTCTCTTCCAAATTCTCGACTGAATCAATACCTGCTTTTTTGAGCATGCGCTCTGTAGCAAGTCTTAGGTTAGGAAGATCTTTTAAGCGTTCAGGTTTAGCCTTCGCTTGAGTTGTTTTCTCTTGTTTTGCAACGACTAGCGCTTTTTGAGCTAGAGAGATAATACGTTCTTTATCGTCATACCATGCTTCTGGCATAGCGAAGTATTTAGTGACAACCGGGAAGCCGCGTTTTTTATAAACATAAGGCTCTAACCCTTGAGATTTAAACATTTCCGCGGACTGCTCGTCTGCTCTGATGTGTAACTTATCGTTTACCACCAATGCGAACATAGTGCTGTCTGCGAAAACTCCAAAGCCACCAAACATTGAACGAGATTTTATGCGCCCTAGTTGTTCAAAGAGTCGCATTGAGTCTTTTAGTACTGGTTTATCCATGCTGTAAATTCTCGGTGTATAGTTATACGCCACCAATGCAGGTCCGAGAGATTAGCAAAATAATGCAGATGTATTGTCAGTAAGGAGTTAACAGTTTGCATTTTTGCCATCGGCAACCCCGCTACCTTGCAGTTTCCTGTGTAGGCCGGAGGCTTTGCGTCCCATCCTTTCGGATTGGTTTGCCCTGTGCGTGGCTTAATTTATTCCACTAAAGAATAAATAATATTTGAGGTAAGTATCACACTCTGATGGTCTAAATGTGATCTTAATTCAGATATTTACTTGTTTGTTGTGTTTGGTTGGCAGAAAAAGCCGATACCGAACAGTACAAAGTTACTAGCTATTGATTTTTTTAACAGTATTTCGCTCGACAATTTCGGGATGCATCTCAAAAACACGTTTTTCATGTTCTTTGTCTTTGATTCGTTCCAGTAATATTTCGAACGCGTTTTTACCAACACGGCGCTTTGGTTGGTGAACGGTTGTGAGTGGTGGCGAGAAATACTCTGCAAGTTCAATATTGTCATAGCCAATAACAGACATATCTTCAGGAATGCGGATTCCTTTCTGTTGAAGGCGGCTCATTAAGCCTAATGCCATAGTGTCATTAAAGCAGAATATTGCAGTTGGTTTCTTGTCCATGGCGACAATTTTATCCGCAGCCAATACCGCAGTGTCACACTCAAAGTTACCTTCAAGGATCCAGTCTTCATTGACGGCTAAATTGGCTTCTTTCATCGCGCGTTTGTAGCCTAGAATACGTTCTTGGCAGGCAGCTTTTTCAAAATGGCCACTGAGACAAGCAATATCTGTGTGCCCGTGGTTAATCAGATATTTCGTGGCAAGGTAGCCACCTTCTTCAGAATTGTCGATGATCTTATCAGCTTGCGAGCTTTCTGGGCCCCAATCCATCACTACTTTTGGGATGTCAGCGTGACGATCGAGCATTTCACTCAGTTCTTCTGTTAGGTCAGAACACATCACCAAGATGCCATCTACGCGCTTTTCCGCAAGCATACGAATGTAATCTCGTTGTTTTTCGTAAATACCACCTGTATTACACAGGATAAGTGTATAACCTTGGCGATAGCAGTAACTTTCTACGCCATCAATCACTTCTGAGAAAAACAGGTTTGTAGATTGGGTAACAAGCATACCGATCGTGCGAGTCGTGTTGCATTTTAAGCTACGAGCAACCGCACTCGGAGCGTAGTTTAGCTCCTTGACGGCTTCCATCACTTTTTCTTGAGTCGCTTCAGCAACAAATCGAGTTTTGTTGATCACATGAGAAACGGTGGTGGTAGATACGCCAGCAAGGCGAGCTACATCTTTTATAGTGGCCATAGGTTTGTCCTGTCGATGACTGCCACAAATCTCTATTCTGATTTTAGAATAATTTGGCAGAAAGTATCAGAAACACAAAAACCGCTTTTAAAGAGCGGTTTGTATTTTACATTATTCGTTTTTATCGTTTGCGGTCTCGATTTTAGACCGCCAAATTCTCACTGGCAAATAAAAATAGCAATTAAGCTCGTGCTTAAATCACAATTTAACTAACCATAAAGCTGACTTGATTAGTTACCAGCTAAATAAACGCAATCTAACTCAAGAAATGCAATGGTTAGTTGGCTAATCGCAGCGTAAAAACCAAATTCGTCCAAAGACTGACACTTATCACTAAATTGAGGTGTCCAATTTAGAATGTGTTTCTTAATAAATTGCTCTTGTTCTGCAAGTGCTTCTTCCATGTGGCGCTCTTGTTCAAGCTCATTAGAACGAATGATCAGGTTGCCGAGAAAGTCGAGTTCAATAGCAATATGGTCAGCAGGTTCATTTAGGTTTTTATCGATAGCAATGCCGTGCTGCTCCATGATGGTTTGCATTTCTTTAGCTGGCTCATCATTTAAAAGACCGGATTTACCCACGTACATAGATGCATATGGTAGGGCGGAATCCTTATCCGACTTCAAGAAAATGTCACAAAAGTCTGCCGCTAATTCTAACTGTGCATCTTCGCGATCCATTAAGCGGTTTAGAGCGTCAATCAACTTGTCTGACGCGGTTTTTAAGCTTTCGTTTTCGCCCAATCCAGTCAAAAAAGCGCGAATTTCTGGTGAATGATATTGTTCAATATCTGTTTCTGTTAGCTCTCTAGCAAACACACTTGATAGCCACCAGTATATTTCTGCTCGCTTTTCATTAAACGCCTTGATTTCTTGCATTATGCGCGACTCCTAGTATCGGTATATAGTTAGTTTAACGAATAAAAATGAATAGCGGTAATATGTGTTGTGACAAATAAAGCCCAATTATTCGAAAATATGAACCGTTGGTCGACATTTGTTCTGAATCAAGAAAAAATCACCTTTCTTGATTTTAGAATGATAAAAGCTAGATATGTTACGAATTATGAATAGAATATAACGGCAAATAATTCCATATACAATATGAGTAGTGTAGATGAGCTATCACGTACTAGTAGTTGAAGATGATGCGGTCACTCGCAGTAAACTGGCAGGCTACTTTCAGAATGAAGGTTACTCTGTCAGCGAGGCTGATAGTGGTGAAAAAATGCGCGAGATGCTACAGGCCAATGAAATTGACCTAGTTATGTTAGACATTAATCTTCCAGGAGAAGATGGTCTGATGCTTACTCGTGAGCTTCGCAGTCAGTCTGATATTGGGATTATCCTGGTGACAGGACGCACGGATAGCATTGATAAAATCGTTGGCCTCGAAATGGGTGCAGACGACTACGTAACAAAACCTTTTGAGCTGCGTGAGCTATTGGTTCGAGTGAAGAACCTATTATGGCGTATATCTAATGCTCGAAATGGCTCTGAGCGAGATGACGCGAAGAAGCAAGATGAAAATGTGGTGCGTTTTGGAGAGTGGACGTTTGATATTCAGCGTCGAGCTCTGAGCCGAAATGGCGAACCCGTCAAATTAACCAAAGCAGAATACGAATTACTTGTCGCACTGTCTTCGTACCCTAACCAAGTCCTTAGTCGCGAACGTATTTTGAATATGATCAGTCACCGTGTTGATGCACCAAATGACCGTACGATTGATGTTCTGATCCGCCGTATGCGTGCGAAGATGGAGTTTGATCCGAAGAACCCACAAATTTTCGTTACCGTTCATGGTGAAGGTTACATGTTTGCTGGTGATTAATACCAAGGTATGAATCAAATAATATAAAAAGCCGAAGCATTTGCTTCGGCTTTTTGTTTTTTAATCTATGGATTAAACGTTACTTTGAGAAGATTCCAGCGCTTTTTCTTCGTAATCAGAAGCCCAATCGCGAAGTGTTTGCCAGATAGTTCCAAGCGTTTCATGCCAATAGCGCTCTGTTTGCTCTAAATAACGTGCTTTAGGCGCATATTTTTCCCAAAACTGAGAGACATTACTTTGTGCTAGATAGTTAGTTGGAGCAGGGTAAGGCGTTAGACCCGCGGAGTGAAATTCATTCAAAGCGCGATTCATATGGCTAGCTGAAGTGACAACAACCAGCTTTTTGCGTTGAACAAAGGCTGCAGCTTGTCTTGCTTCCTCCCAGGTATCTTTTGCCGTTTCCAGTAAGATAATATCAGATTTAGATACACCTAAGGCTAAGGCTACTTTTGCCATCATGCGAGCATTACTGACTTCTGAGCCTCCAGCATAGCCAGACAAGATCAATTTTGCGCCAGGGTACATACGTAAAATACGGATTCCCTCGCTCAAACGCATTAACCCAGCGCGGCTGAGTTCAGATGTGGGCGGGATTTTATCGTCCACCACATGACCACTGCCTAGTACCATGACGTAGTCGATCGATTCATCGACAGGGAAAAATGCAGAATATTGGCGCTCCAAAGGCATAAGAAGGCGTGAAGACACAGGTTGGAATGCGATCAAAAAGAGCCCAATGAATGAAAATAATACAATGAAACACCCAGTTTTCTGTTTACGTGTAAACATGATCAGCATTAAGCCAGCGAAACCGATGAAAAGCATCGCAGGTAATGGCATGAGCAAGGATGAAACCATTTTTTTCAGCTCAAACATACTTAAATAGTCCGAAAAAACATCAATTGATTATAAATTTAAGAGAAAGCCTCTTTATTCCTGCTTTCCTTGTGACAGAATAGCAGCACGATTAGTTATGATACCCCAAGCTGCTGTGACTGAAGATCGCAATTTCGACGATATTGCCCACAAATTTGCAAAAAATATTTACGGTTCAGGGAAAGGTGAGGTGCGCCAAGTGATTGTTTGGCAAGATCTTCAGCAAATTCTCTCTGAACTTAACGCTGAGAATAGCTCAATTTCCGTATTAGATGCGGGAGGTGGCTTGGCACAAATGTCGCAAAAGCTTGCTAAGCTCGGACATCAAATCACGTTATGTGATCTATCTTTTGAAATGCTGCAGCTTGCCAAGCAAGATATTGCAAAAAATGGCGTGCTTGAGCAGTATCGCCTGATTCATTCGCCAGTCCAATCGATCTCCGAACATATGGAAGAGCCGGTTGAACTTGTGATGTTCCACGCTGTGATGGAGTGGTTAGCTGACCCGCATACGGCGTTGCAAAAAGTTTTAGAGCAGGTTAAGCCCGGTGGTATTGCATCAGTGATGTTCTATAACCACCATGGCTTAGTCTATAAAAATGTAGTGTGTGGCAACCTACCGCATGTGCTTGATGGCATGCCACACCGGAAACGATTTAAATTACAGCCACAGAAAGGCTTAATTCCAGCCGATGTTTATCAATGGATTGAAGATGCTGGTTTTGAAATCTGTGGTAAATCTGGGATCCGCTGTTTTGCTGACTATATAGGAAATATGGAGTATATGGGGGATTACCAGTTTGAAGATGTACTGGCACTCGAACAAAAATTATGTCGACAAGAGCCATACCTCTCATTGGGTCGATACATTCATGTATGGGCCAAAAAAGAAAAATAAGCAGGAATAACAATGAGTGAGATGACTCAAAACGCTGCTGAACAACCCATCGATGAATTAGTTGGCTGGGTTAAACAGCATGACTTCTCATTGAGCCTAACCACTGAACGGCTGGCATTTCTAATTGCCATTGCTGTTTTGAGCAACGAAAGGTTTGATGAGGAGCTGGGTGAAGGGGAGTTACACGACGCCTTTACCATTGTCACTCGACTATTTGAGGACACCGGGGAAGCTTCTGCATTTCGTGCGAATAACGCCATTAACGAAATGGTGAAACAACGTCTTATCAGTCGCTTCACCAGTGAAGTGACTGATGGTGCAAGTATCTATCGATTGTCACCGCTGGCAATTGGGATTACTGATTACTATGTGCGCCATCGTGAGTTTTCAAAACTCAAGCTGTCGATTCAGTTGTCAATGGTGGCAGATGAAATGGCGAAAGCCATTGAAGCCGCACAAAAAGGTGGCACACCGGGGCATTGGAAGAAAAACGTTTATGGCGTACTAAAGTATTCTGTTGGTGAGATCTTTGATCAAATAGACCTTAACCAACGCGTCATGGACGAGCAACAGCGCTCAGTTAAAGAGCAAATTGCAGAACTGCTAAATAAAGACTGGCGCGATGCCATCAACAACTGTGAAGCACTGTTAACCGAAACGTCCACGACGCTTCGTGAACTGCAAGATACGCTTCAAGCAGCAGGGGATGAACTACAAACTCAAATCCTAGACATACAGGAAATTGTATACGGTGATGATGAGTTAGAGTTCATTGAAGAAACCCTGTTTGGCTTGCAGATGAAGCTCGACAGAATCACCAGTTGGGGTCAACAAGCGATTGATTTGTGGATTGGTTACGACCGCCACGTGCATAAGTTTATCCGTACTGCAATTGATATGGATAAAAACCGCGCGTTCAGCTCTCGTTTGCGTCAGTCTGTCAAAGATTACTTCGATATGCCTTGGTATCTGACTTACGCAGATGCTGAGCGTCTCACCGATCTCCGTGATGAAGCTCTTGTGCTTCGTGACGACGAAGTGACGGGCCATATTCCTCTTGAAGTTGAATATGAAGAGTTCCAACAGGTCAATGATGAGTTGTCAGAACGTATTGGCGATATGCTGCGTGTTCATAAAGAGCAGGGCACGCCAATCGATCTTGGTCTGGTATTGCGTGATTATCTTGCGCAGCACCCACGCACTCATCACTTCGATTTAGCACGTATCGTGATTGATCAAGCGGTTCGACTGGGTTACTCCGAGTCAGATTACAACGCTATCCAGCCAGATTGGCAGGCGATCAACGAATATGGTGCAAAGGTACAAGCAAATGTCATCGACCGATACTAATGAATACATGTCAGAGAATCTGGCAAAAGCAATTTCAAACCCTCTTTTCCCTGCACTGGACAGTATGCTGCGTGCTGGGCGTCATATCTCAAGTGAAGATCTCGATAACCATGCGTTATTGTCTGATTTTGAGGTTGAACTGGCGTCTTTTTATCAGCGATACAACACGGAGCTAGTCAAAGCACCAGAAGGTTTCTTCTATTTGCGCCCCCGTTCTACATCGTTGATTGGCCGCAGTGTTTTATCCGAATTGGATATGCTGGTGGGTAAAGTTCTGTGTTTCCTTTACTTAAGCCCAGAACGTTTGGCTCATGAGGGGATCTTTACCAACCAAGAACTGTACGAAGAGCTTTTGGCTCTGGCGGATGAAAAGAAACTGATGAAGCTGGTGACTAACCGTGCAACAGGCTCTGATCTCGACAAAGAAAAACTGTTTGAAAAAGTACGTACGTCTCTTAGACGTCTGCGCCGTCTGGGTATGATCATCAATATTGGTGAAACAGGCAAATTCAGCATCAGTGAGTCAGTGTTCCGTTTTGGTGCTGATGTACGCGTTGGTGATGACATGCGTGAAGCTCAGCTTCGTCTGATCCGTGACGGTGAAGCAGTGGTGCACACGAAAGAGCCAAGTCAAGGTAGCCTGCTATCTGAAGACGATGAGAACAATGACAACGAGCAAGCAGAATTAGAGGGTGAAGCATGATTGAAAGAGGTAAATATCAATCGCTGACCATGGTCAACTGGAACGGCTTCTTTGCTCGTACTTTTGATATTGATGAATTAGTTACCACACTCTCTGGTGGTAACGGCGCGGGTAAATCGACCACGATGGCGGCATTTATCACGGCGCTGATCCCAGATCAAACCTTACTTCACTTCCGTAACACAACGGAAGCGGGCAGTAGCCAATCATCTCGAGATAAAGGCCTATACGGTAAGCTTCAACCGGGAGCGTGTTATGCCTCTTTGGATGTGGTGAACTCACGCAAACAACGTTTGTTATTCGCGGTTAAGCTACAACAGGTAGCAGGTCGAGATAAAAAAGTCGACATCAAACCTTTCGTGATTCAAGGCCTACCGAGCCATGTTAAGCCGACTGATGTACTCATTGAGAATGTCTCGGACACCCAAGCGCGCGTTCGTCAGATCAACGAAGTGAAAGATGCAGTTGCGCAATATGAAGGTGTGCAGTTTAAGGCATTTAGCTCGATTGTTGACTACCACGCGCAAATGTTTGAGCTCGGGGTGATCCCTAAGAAGCTGCGTAATTCCAGCGACCGTTCTAAGTTCTACCGTCTTATTGAAGCCTCCCTTTATGGTGGTATTTCCAGCGCGATCACGCGTTCACTCCGTGACTACTTATTGCCACAAAATGGCGGGGTGAAGAAAGCATTCCAAGATATGGAATCTGCGCTGCGTGAAAACCGCATGACACTGGAAGCGATCAAAACCACACAGGCTGACCGCGATCTATTCAAACACCTGATCACGGAATCCACCAACTATGTTGCGGCAGACTATATGCGTCATGCTAATGACCGTCGTAACAAGTTAGAGCAAACATTGGCTCTTCGTGGTGAGCTATTTGGTTCGCGTGAGACTTTGGTTGAGCAAAATAATCTGCTTAACCGGGTACAAGAAGAACTCGAGTTGCTGATTGAGTCGGAAGCGGCACTAGAGCAAGATTACCAATCTGCGTCTGACCACCTTCAATTGGTGCAAAATGCGCTGCGTCAGCAAGAAAAAATTGCCCGTTATCAGGAAGATCTTGAAGAGCTCAATGAGCGCCTTGAAGAGCAGATGATGGTAGTCGAAGAAGCGAAAGAACGCGTGATGATGGCGGAAGAGCAATCCACAGTTGCGGAAGAAGAAGTGGATAGCCTGAAAACGCAACTTGCCGATTATCAGCAAGCGCTAGACGTACAACAAACGCGAGCACTGCAGTACCAACAAGCCGTCCAAGCGTTAGAGAAAGCGAAGCAATTACTGGGTAAAGAGAACCTCACGGCAGAGGCTGCGCAAGCATTGGTGTCTGATCTGAAAAGTCGGGAAACAGAGAACACCAATAAGCTCCTTGCAGTGAAACATAAGCTTGATATGTCCTCAGCGGCGGCTCAACAGTTCGATACCGCACTTAAACTGGTGAAGAGCATTGTTGGTGATATTGAACGCAAAGAGGCCTCAAGCCACGCTCAGTCTGCGATTTTGAAGGCGCGTGATGCAAATCAAGTGGTGCAAAATGAGCAGCAATGGCGTGCCCAACACCGTGATGTTGAGCGTAGCCTGAATCAACAGCGTTTGGCAAAAGAGTCAGCTGCGGCGTATCAAAAGCAATTTCAGATTGAATTGAACGATGAAGTGACGTTTGAACAAGAACGTGAACGTCATGCGATGCAAATTGAATCGCTTGAAGTTGCGCAAGAAGAGCTGCGTGAACAACGCAGTGAGCAGCGCCGTCTGGAGCAAGATGCAAGAGCTGAAATCAATAAGCTTGAAGCAATTGCGCCAACATGGATTGCCGCCAATGACGCACTAGAAGCGTTAAAAGAACAAAGTGGTGCGGACCTGTATGACAGTCAAGCAGTCATGTCACAGATGCAAGTGGTGTTGGAGCAAGAGAAAGAGCAATCTCTGGCAAAAGACAAGCTTGCCGAGCGCCGTACTCATTTAGAGGGCGAAATTGAACGTCTGGCTTCACCGGGTGGTTCAAATGATCCGCGCCTTAAAGGGTTAGCCGATACGTTAGGTGGTGTACTGCTGTCTGAAATTTATGACGACATTACCATCGACGATGCGCCATATTTCAGTGCGATGTACGGCCCAGCACGTCATGCGATTGTGGTTTCAGACTTATCTGGCATTGAAGAGAAACTGGTTGAGCTAGACGACTGTCCAGATGATCTCTACATCATTGAAGGTGATATTGACGCCTTTGATGACAGCTCATTCGACGCAGAAGAGTTGGAAGGGGCGGTTTGTGTTCGCATGAACGATCGCCAAATGCGTTACTCGCGTTTCCCTGAGATCCCATTGTTTGGCCGTGCAGCACGTGAACAGCGTCTTGAGTTGTTACGTAATGAGCGTGAAAAAGTGGTTGAGGAACATGCAAAAGCCGCATTTGACTCTCAAAA
This sequence comes from Vibrio sp. TRT 17S01, assembly GCF_050113695.1. Classification (NCBI taxonomy): domain Bacteria; kingdom Pseudomonadati; phylum Pseudomonadota; class Gammaproteobacteria; order Vibrionales; family Vibrionaceae; genus Vibrio; species Vibrio sp. TRT 17S01. The sequence continues at coordinate 204,472 of NZ_JBNJOG010000001.1, forward strand.
ACTTCAGCGTTTGTACCAAGCGTTCAACAGTTTCGTGGCGAAACACATTCAGGTTGCGTTTGAAGCTGACCCAGAAAAAGCATTGCAAACGTTGCGTGATAAGCGCAACCAGCTTTCTCGTACCTTGGCTGATTTGGATGCAAAAGAGCAGCAACAACGTAGCCAACTGCTTAATAGCAAACAGGCGCTTTCTGCACTCGATAAACTGGCGTCAAGCATTAACCTAATTGAAGACGATTCATTGCAAGCGCGCTTTGATGAGCTGGAAGAGAAAATTAACCAGTTGTCAGAAGCCAAAGTGTTCTTAACCAGTCGCGGCAAAGCGATTGCAGAGCTGGAGAAGATCGCCTCTGCTTTAGAAGCGGACCCAGAGCAGTTCGATGCGCTAGAGGCCGAATACAAAGCGGCTGATATCAACTTACAAGAGTTGAAGAAACAAATTTTTGCGCTTTCTGATTTGGTGGAACGTCGTCATTACTTTGCGTATTCAGATTCTGTTGATTTGCTTAACCAAAGCAGCGAACTCAGTGAGCAGTTGAAAGCGAAGTTGGTGGAAGCTGAACGTATGCGAACTCGTACGCGTGACGAGCTGAAGCAAGCACAAAGTCAGATGAACCAATACAATCAGGTGTTGGCATCATTGAAGAGTTCTCATCAGGCGAAACTTGAAACTGTTCAGGAATTTAAGCAAGAGCTGCAAGAATTTGGTGTGACAGCGGATGAAGGCGCACAAGAGCGTGCAATTCGTCGCCGCGATGAGCTGCATGAGCGCTTACATACGTCTCGAGGACGTAAGAGTGAATACGAACGCACTATTACCTCGACAGAGCTCGAAATGAAAGGCGTGGCGAAACGTCTGAAAAAAGTACAAAAAGAGTACATTGAACTGCGGACATTCGTTGTCGCTGCCAAAGCTGGCTGGTGTTCAGTACTTCGCCTTGCGCGCGAAAACGATGTTGAGCGTCGCCTGCATAAACGTGAACTAGCGTACATGTCGGCGGGTGAGCTACGTTCTATGTCGGATAAATCATTAGGTGCGTTGCGTCTGGCTGTGGCTGACAATGATGACCTGCGCGATGCACTTCGTCTGTCTGAAGATAATGTGCATCCGGAGCGTAAAGTTCTGTTCTATATTGCGGTTTATCAACACCTTCGCGAACGTATCCGTCAGGATATTATTCGCACCGATGATCCGGTCGAAGCGATTGAAGAGATGGAAGTTGAGCTGGCACGTTTGACGGAAGAGTTGACTCAGCGTGAAAATCGCTTAGCAATCAGCTCTGAATCTGTGGCGAGCATCATCAAGAAAACCATCCAGCGTGAGCAAAACCGTATCCGAATGCTGAACCAAGGCTTGTCGAACATTGCCTTTGGTCAGGTGAAAGGTGTGCGTTTGAATGTGAAAGTACGCGAAAGCCACGAAGTACTGCTGAATGGTTTAGCGACTCAACAAGAACAGCATAAAGACTTGTTTGAATCAGCGCGTTATACCTTCTCTGAAGCGATGGCCAAGCTGTTTCAACGTGTGAACCCACATATTGATATGGGTCAGCGTTCGCCTCAGGTATTGGGTGAAGAGCTGTTGGATTACCGTAACTACCTTGAGCTAAGTATTGAAGTTAACCGTGGTTCTGATGGTTGGCTGCAAGCGGAGTCTGGCGCACTGTCTACTGGTGAAGCGATTGGTACCGGTCAGTCAATCCTGTTGATGGTAGTTCAAAGCTGGGAAGAAGAATCTCGTCGCTTACGCAGCAAAGACATTGTTCCATGTCGTTTACTGTTCCTTGATGAGGCGGCACGTCTGGATGCGAAGTCGATCTCAACCCTGTTTGAGCTGTGTGATCGTCTGGACATGCAATTGCTGATTGCAGCACCAGAAAACATCAGCCCAGAGAAGGGCACCACCTACAAATTGGTTCGTAAGGTCTTTAAAGATCATGAACACGTTCACGTGGTGGGGCTACGTGGCTTTGGTCAGGAAGAAAAGCCCGCCTTTTCATCAGGACAAGAGGATCCAGAACAAGAACTGGCTGAAGAGTTGTAAGCTGCGTTTACATTGAGAGAGTGAAATGGATCCCCGACATTGGTTCGGGGATTTTTTTATCCTCAATAAGCCCGCTAGTTCCTCTTGATATCAGGTATATTTTTGTAAATTGATGGGTGTTATAAATTTATCAATCAACCATTTGCCTTGTTAATCGCAGACTGTAGAGTGGTCTTATCGTACGAACTAAGATGCATCGCATGCAGTATCAAGGGTATTAATTTGAATCGAGATAAAAAAAACATAGCTACGCATATCGCAAATTTATCCGGAGAAGAGCGGTTGTATAAAGTAACGTTATCAAACTATTACAAAGTCAACCAGTATAGCTTGGAAGATACGACAGGAGAATTTTATAGTTTCAAATCAGGTTTCGAAAAACATTTTAAACTGCTGTGTATCGGCCACCACTTACCTTCAGTGTCGCGGGACGCAATTTATCAGCACCTGCAAAAGGCACAAGAATATGCCTTGCTCCGGTATAGAGAGCTAACTGCACCTAAGGATGAAACAATTCATTATCATTACCAAGGGCGTGATTTTTATGTCCAAGGGAAAGGTAAAGAGGTTAACGTTATAGAAAGTACTAATTGGATTAAGTTGATCTTTTTAACCATTGTTTCTGGGCGATATCAGGATCTGAATTTTCTAATGGGTATGCTGGCGAAAGGGCAAATAGAGTTTTTAAGTGAGCAATCTTACTTGATGAATCAGCTTTATGTGGCATCACAATTACTTTGGGCTTTTTTGATGTGATGAAAGCGATTCATAACCAAGATGAAATAGCTTTTCGAGCAGCGATGAAACGCGCTCTAGAGATGCATAAAGAGTGGTGGACTCACAGTGAAGATTTCAGCAACAACCCGAGTGGTTATATCGCATTTCCGTTACTAACAGCCACTAAGTACGCCAAAGAAAAGTATGGCTATTCGCTAGACTTTGAGTCTGATTATTTACCTATTGATCTTATTTAGTTGTGTAAAAACTTAAGTTATCACGAAGGCTTAAGTGGCTCTGTAATAAAAAACTTACGATATAAAATAGAGGTATATCGATGTACGATTTTCTCAACATTATTTCCCTGCTCGACTGGTGGAGTACGATGCGCTGGAAGGGCGGCCACAGGATCTCGTTAATCAGGTGAATCGTTGTATTGAGTCTTTTAATGTATTAAACCCAGAACGATATCCTCATATTATGTACTTGATTGCCGATGAATTAGTCGGTTATGCCGTGCAATGTGAGATTTTTGGATGTGCCCATTGGCAGGTTAAATGGTTGCTTAAAGAGGCGGTCGAGCTCATTTTAATATGGAGCGTATGCCCGGCAAGGAAATTACGTTTGAGTTGTTTGGTCAAACTCGCCGCCCTGTAGGGGAGAGTAAGTCACACTACACTCGTGATGCTCTTTGGCTTAATGCGCTTTGTCTTGCGGAGCTGGTGGGGGATAAAGATGCACAAACGGATCTACTGGCTTACCCAACAAATAATTTCCTCAATGTGGGCGCTATATCAACAGTGACCACAACGGTTGAATTTGTTGAGCTGTTTAAAGTGTTTTTCGCTCGAGAAAAAGACAAGCAAATTAAAAGTGATGTGTTTAATCGCTGCAATGCGTTGGCGCAACCCGGAGCAATATCAGCAATAGATACTGAGCTGGCGGAAACCTATGCTTGGTTTATGGAAATACCCCTGTTTCAGCTGATAGGTTACCACTGGGGAGTACAGCAGGAAACGCTTGAGGAAATTACTCAAGCTGCCATGCAGGCTAACTATGACTATTTTAGTGAAATTGCACCGCAGTCGGGCGAGGAGACAGGCCCTGAGTCGGACACACTAAATAACACTTATGCCATGTTGCACATTCATATATTGGCATTTCTGCGTGTGATTTATCTTCAGCGAGGAGAAACCGTTGGCTTTGACTCTCCGTTTTTACCTTTGTGGTTGATTAAAGGTGAAGGGCCTACTTTAACAGCATTAAATGAAACAATGCCCCATTTTGAACTTTCGATGTTTTCATAAAGCAACAAACAAAAAATCCCTCGACTAAATCGAGGGATTTTTATTTGAGACCTGAAAATGAGTGACTAAAAATCGGGCGTAGAGCCAAACTGTTTCATGGCGTAAGCCACGCGTTCATGCGCTTTAGGATATTCAGCCGGAGTACCAAGGTTTTCAATATGGTGCAGCCTTGGTAGCAAACCTGCGCCATTTGCTATCTGAATGGCTAAACCGGGACGTGCATTCAGTTCAAGCACCATTGGCCCTTCTTCTTTATCCAGCACCATATCCGTACCCATATAGCCAAGACCTGTCATTTCCCACGCACTCGCTGCGAGCGTTAATAGGCGCTCCCAGTGTGGGACTTGAAGGGTGGATAAATCTTTATCGGTATCTGGGTGATTCGCGATCGGTTGGTCAAATTGCACCGCGCGAATGGCTCGACCAGTAGCAATGTCAATACCAACGCCAACAGCGCCTTGGTGCAAGTTCGCTTTGCCGTCAGAGGCAGAAGTTGAGCAACGCATCATTGCCATCACTGGGTAGCCTTTAAATACGATAATACGTACATCAGGCACCCCTTCATAACTGAAACCTTCAAAGCAATCATCGAATTTGATGAGGTTTTCGACCACGGCAACGTCATTTTTACCACCAAGAGAGAACAGGCCAGCCAATGCGTTACTGATATGGCGTTCAACGTCTTCTTGGTTAATGGTCGAGCCAGATGGCTTGGTATAGACGCCATCTTTATGAGAGGTAATGACTAAGATGCCTTTACCACCACTGCCTTGAGCGGGCTTAATAACAAAGCCCGGCCAGTTTTTCACCATGTTGTGAATGCTTTTTACTTCAGCTTGGTTATGAATTACACCAATCAGTTTTGGCACCGTACAACCGGCTTGTTCTGCAATGATTTTGGTTTTTAACTTATCGTCCACCAATGGGTACTTAGAGCGATCATTGTATCGACCAATGTAACTGTGGTTACGTTGGTTCATACCCATGATGCCTTTTCGACGCAACTTAAACGGGGAGGTGAAGTTCGAAAACATCGATTAATCCTCCGCAAGTGGTTTAAAGCGGCGAAGCTCAGTTAAACGGTAACCTGTGTATGTACCAAGCAGCAAAATGCCAGCCAGCACAATCAGTTGAAGACCGATAAAGTTAAATGTTAGGTGTTGTACGTATGGGTTTGTCATTGCAAGATAAACCAGCACAGAGGTAAGCAATGAACCACCACCTTGGAGTACCACTTCTTTAGCACCTTCTTCTTCCCACAAAATCGACATACGTTCGATAGTCCAAGACAAGATGATCATTGGGAAGAAGGTAATAGAAAGCCCTTCAGTTAGGCCAATCTTAAACGCCACGACGGTAAACACGGAAATGATCATGATCACGGTGATGATGACCGCTGAAATCCGGGCAACCAGCAGTAAGTTAAGCCTAGATAAGTAACTTCGGATGATTAAACCTGTGCCGACAATTAGTAAGAAGCCAACAATACCCGTCACCAATTGTGTTTGTACAAATGCAACCGCGATCAGCACTGGCATAAAGGTACCAGAGGTTTTTAGGCCGATAATGACACGCAGGAATACCACGATAAGTGCGCCAATTGGGATCAACATAATGGTCTTAAACATCGCTTGCTCTTCAAGTGGCAAGCTATGGATTGAAAGGTTAAGCAGACCATCAGCTTCGACTTTGTCGTTGGTTGCTTGCTGAGCCGAAACTTGCTGAGCAATCATTGAGAAGTGCACTTGGCTGTTTTGGCCGCCAACAACATCAAGTAGTGAGATGTTGGATTCATCCCAGACTAAGATATTCGGCTGAACAGATTGATTGGTGCTTTCTGGGTTGAATAGCTTCCACTCTTTTCCATCCCAAACTTGGTTCATTTGTTGAATGCTTTGGCGGCGACGGCCATCTTCCAACTCAACAACACCGGCAATTTTGCTTGGAATTTGAGCGTAAGCGAGGATTTTATCGACCGCTTCAACCTTGCTCATCTTATTTAAAATAAGCGCGGCATTTTGGCTTTCATTGTCGTTGATGATTTTAACCAATTCACGGGTGAAGGTGATGTCGTCGGCTGAGCGTTGGTTTGCACGCTCAATAACGGCAACAACGGCAGCTTCAACCGGGCCTTCAAACGTTGGTTTTGCGATTTCTTCACTTGGGGGAATAGGGTCCACTTTCGCTTGCGGGTCAACCAAGAATTGAGCTTTGTAGTAAATGGTTTGTGGGCCCATGGCAGAGCGGATTGACCACTCAGCACGTCGGCCTGCATCGCTGTCTACGTAAGAAACGCCGTAACCCGGAGAAGAGGAAGACTCACTAATCAGAGTGTAACCTGTTTGGGTATGAGGCGCGGCTAAAGAGGCTTTAATTGGCTTACCTTGGCCGTAAAATTCGACTCGAGCTTCAATATCCCAGATCTGGCGAGCCTCGCCTGGAGTCCATGGCACACCATAATTTTGGTGGCGGAACATACTCAATGCAATACCTGCCACAATCAGCAGGATCACTGAGATGTAAAAGGGTACTTTTGACGTCATAAAGTTACCTTATTTTTTCTTATTGTTTCCCGTGAAAATGTACTGGCGACTTACGTCTACCACAGCGATGTCACGGATGAACTCGCGCCCCAGCAATACTGGGTGGCTCATTTGAGAACGGTCAGCTAGTGTAAACTGTGCTTTCTCGTGGATTTTGCCAACTTTAACCCACAATTCGACCACAGCACGACGCTCAGAATCGTCGTTTGTTGATTGACGAATTTTCACGTAACGCTGCACCGGAGCTTCAATCCAGTTATCGTCACCAGCCACATTTTGCTCATCAGATAAATGGAAACGGACCCAGTTTTTGCCGTTACGCTCAAATTCTTCGATATCAACAGCATTGAGAGAAGAGGTTGCCGCACCGGTATCCACACGTGCATCAAATGTTTGGTTGATTGAGTCGATAGTCACTTTCTCTATTGAGCCAAGTACAACTTCATGAGAGGGTTGAGGAGGTGTTGGGACAGGTGCAGGTAAAATGACCGGCTTTCTCTCTTTTTTGATCTCGGTAATTGCTTCTTTCTTGAATGAAAGCAATTCACCGTTAAGAGATTTAATTTGACCTTCAAGGCTTTCAATGTAGCCAGACTGACTGCTTAGCTGAAGTTCCAGACTAGAGATTTTATTGGTCAGATTGGTTTCAGAAGCTTGGATAGCTGCTAACGTTTCTTGGTGATATTGTTCGCTGTTTGTCAGAGTACATCCGGAAAGTACAGCGAGCGCGACTACTGGTGACAATCTTTTAAGCATTGAAAAACCTGAAAATGGTTAAATTATTTTAATTTTGGGAGTTTAGCTTATCCAATCTCACACTCCAAGCAACCAGATGACTATGGTTCTTAAGTCGTGAGGATTGGCAAATAAACGTAAAAAATTAAGGACGCAAGACGCATCCTTAATACAACAGTATAAGGGTAATGATTTGACGTGTCAGAAGGGTTAACTCTTTGTCAAATTAGCAAGACACCGTCTTAATTTTGTTTCTTTATCGGTTTTTTAGCGATAAGAACAGCGCGGCGAGGTGCTGGGTGTCCTTCAACGGTTTTGCTTGGGTCATTTTGGTCGAGATAATCGGGTAGTGAATTATGCGTCATCCACTCAGTGGTACGCTGTTCTCCTACGGTGGTGACATTCTCGTCTACAATACGGACGTCTTCAAAACCAACTTGTTCAAGCCACACTTTTAACGCTTTTGCCGATGGGAAAAAGTAAACGTTGCGCATTTGCGCGTAGCGATCAACCGGAACCAGTACTGAGGTTTCATCTCCTTCAATAACCAGTGTTTCCAGTATCAGTTCACCACCCGCAACCAGTTGGTCTTTCAGTTGGATCAAATGATCAAGCGGTGAGCGACGGTGATAGAGCACACCCATGCTAAATACTGTGTCAAAAGCTTCCAACTTAGGCAGTTGCTCAATCCCGAGAGGCAATAAGTGGGCACGTTGATCATCCCCCATCATTTTTCTGATGGCTTCAAACTGGACGAGGAACAGGTGAGAAGGGTCGATACCGACACAAAGGCGAGCGCCTTCACCGAGCATGCGCCACATGTGGTAGCCGTTGCCACAGCCTACGTCAAGCACACTGCGATTCTTTAATGGTGAAATGTGAGGAAGCACGCGATCCCATTTCCAGTCACTGCGCCACTCAGTATCAATGTGGATACCATGCACCGTGTATGGCCCTTTACGCCAAGGGTGGAACGTACGCAATAGGTTTTCCAGTTTCTTCAGCTCGCCGGTATGAAACGGGGTGTCATTGGCAATGGTGACCGAGTTTTTAAGATCAACTTGATCGGGCGCACCTTGTGGGATCTTATTCAGTGCTTTAACCCAACGGTCAAAATCACCATGTTCGGCATTCTGCCAATCTGTCAGCTGTTGTGGCAATGTGTTAAGCCAAGGTTGAAGACGAGTATCTTGAGCGATCAACTGATAAAAATTAGCAAAATTAAACATACTGAGTGAGTCACTGTAATTTAAATAGAAAATAAGAAGCCGTTATAGAATACGCAAGTGATAAGCACTATTTTATGGCGAACATTGAACCAAAGTTAAAGCATTGGAACCAAACATCAAAGCTGCTGAAGCCAATTTGAGCAAAGCGTTCTTTGTGCTCTTTTTTGGAGTTTGGACGCATGACATTTTCAATTGCACTGCGTTTTTGGCTGATCTCCAGTTCGCTGTATCCGTTAGCGCGTTTAAAGTCGTGGTGAAGATCTATCAGTAGCTCATTGGAAACCTGATCTTCAAAGACGTACTTCTCAGACAAGATTAAAATCCCGCCCGGACGCAAACCCGCATAAATTTTTTCTAATAAAGAATAACGGTCTTCTGGCGACAAAAATTGCAGGGTGAAATTCAACACCACAACAGAAGCATTTTCGATGTTGATATCACGGATATCTGCTTCAACGACATCAACTGGTGTATCACTACGATAGGCGTTGACGTGTAGTTTACAACGTTCAACCATGGCAGATGAGTTATCAACGGCAATGATTTGGCAGCCTTCTTGTTGAATATGACGGCGCATAGACAGCGTGGCGGCACCCAACGAACAACCTAGGTCATAGATATTGCTGTGCGGCTTAACAAAGCGTTCTGCCAGCATACCAATGGCTGAGATGATATTGCTGTAGCCCGGCACCGAACGTTGGATCATGTCTGGAAAAACTTCCGCAACACGTTCATCAAACGTGAAGTCGCCGATCTTATCGATCGGAGCAGAAAAAATAGTATCCGGATTGCTCTTTGGGTTCATAACAACGTCTCTTGATTGCGCTGAGCATTAAAAAAGGCGCGTATTTTATGAGATCTTGGCGCGCCTGTCATTATTGAGCTGCTGATTGAATTAAAACATCGGTATTTGTGGATTGCCATCTTGGCATGGAAAGGGGGCTAAATCGGGCAAAGTGATACGTTGGCTGAGTTTGTTATATAGCGAAGTAGCGAGCTCCGGGGCTTCCACATTGTCCGGCGTATGTATCATGACATACGGCTGTTTACCTTGTGCAATCCAAGTGGGAAGTTTATTTAACCAAGGTTCAAAAAACGGCAAGTTTTCCGCAAGTTCTGGGTGGCCAATAAAACGAATCATGGGGTGAGTGGCGGTTGAAATCGCATGAACGGGCACGCGTGGCTTTTTTTGTTGTGCGTCTATGATCACGTCATTGATAGGCTGTGCCGCGAAAACTGGACGGCTGTCCATAATGATGCGGTCGATACCGTGTTCCAGTAACCACTGGTTTAACGCTTTCTCTTCCTCCCCCTTGTTAAAGAAGGCGATGTTTCGAACTTCAACCCCCAATGGGAAACTGGAAGGGAATTGCTGACAAAACTTCTTGAGTTGTTCTAGGTGCTCGGGGCCAAATGCGGCTGGTAGCTGGATGGTCCATTGGCCAACACGATTATGAATAGGTTCCATGACGGCCATGAAATCTCGCAGCATGTCTCCCACACCTTTTAGCATATGCTGGTGGGTAATGGCTCTAGGGAGTTTAAAGGTAAAGCGAAATTCATCTGATGTAGCCGCTCGCCAATTGTTGACGGTACTTAAAGAAGGGGTGGCATAGAAGGTGGTATTTCCTTCAACAGTATGAAAAACCTGAGCGTATTTAGCTAAGCGCTCCGCTGGTTTGGTGCCGCTGCCATAAAAGCTTTGTTGCCATCCTGAATGAGACCACATAGTGAGCCCAAGCCGCAAAGGTAAAGTCATGGAAAATTCGCTTACTAGATACTGATGTTAGCTACTGTACGAGACTTTTGAATAAATGCCCAAATTAACGCTATAATCAGCGCCAATTTTTTTGGTTAGATGTGGTTTTGCTCATTTGTTGTGCTAAAAAACGTCTATCCCAGATAAAAGGCAATAAATTGTATTCTGAATAGTCGATCTCGGACGACTTTCAGCGTATAAATGGATCTTTGCTCTGTCGCCAGCCAGACTAGGCGGCGGAACGTAATCAACAAATTTTAAGAGATTGGGAAATTCATTATGCGTACCCATTACTGTGGTCACCTGAACAAGTCCCTTGCAGGACAAACTGTAGAACTTTGCGGCTGGGTTAACCGTCGCCGTGATTTAGGCGGTCTTATTTTTATCGATATGCGAGATCGTGAAGGCGTTGTTCAGGTAGTTGTCGATCCAGATATGGCAGATGCGTATGAAGTGGCAAACACACTTCGTAATGAATTCTGTATCAAACTGACGGGTGAAGTTCGCGTTCGTCCAGATAGCCAAGTCAACAAAGACATGGCGACGGGTGAAGTTGAGATCATCGCGAAAGGCCTTGAAATCATCAACCGCAGTGATGTTCTACCGCTAGACTTCAACCAAAAGAACTCTGAAGAGCAGCGCCTGAAGTACCGTTACCTAGATCTACGTCGTCCAGAAATGAGCGACCGCATCAAACTACGTGCTAAAGCGTCTAGCTTCGTTCGTCGTTTCCTAGATGACAACGGCTTCCTAGATATTGAAACGCCAGTACTAACAAAAGCGACGCCTGAAGGTGCACGTGACTACCTAGTACCAAGCCGTGTTCATAAAGGCAGCTTTTATGCACTTCCTCAGTCTCCACAGCTATTCAAACAGCTGCTAATGATGTCTGGTTTTGACCGTTACTACCAAATCGTTAAGTGTTTCCGTGATGAAGACTTGCGTGCTGACCGTCAACCAGAATTTACTCAAATCGATATCGAAACGTCATTCATGACGGCTGACGAAGTTCGTGCAACCACTGAGAAAATGGTTCGTGATATGTGGCAAGAGCTACTAAACGTAGACCTAGGTGAATTCCCAGTAATGCCATTCTCTGAAGCGATGCGTCGTTTCGGTAGCGATAAACCAGACCTACGTAACCCACTAGAGCTCGTCGACGTTGCAGACCTAGTGAAAGACGTTGAATTCAAAGTATTCTCTGGTCCAGCAAACGACGAGAAAGGTCGCGTTGCAGTAATCCGTGTACCAGGTGGCGCTAAGCTAACTCGTAAGCAAATCGATAGCTACGGTGAGTTTGTTGGTATCTACGGTGCGAAAGGTTTAGCGTGGATGAAGGTTAACGACCGTGCAGCAGGTATGGAAGGTATCCAATCTCCAGTGGCTAAGTTCCTAAACGAAGATGTGATCAACGGTATTCTTGACCGCACTCAAGCAGAATCCGGTGACATCATCCTATTTGGCGCAGACAAAGCAAGCACGGTTGCAGAAGCAATGGGCGCACTACGCTTGAAGCTTGGCACAGACTTAGAGCTTACCGATACGTCTGCATGGGCTCCGCTATGGGTTGTTGACTTCCCAATGTTTGAAGAAGACGACGAAGGCAATCTACACGCGATGCACCACCCATTCACATCACCTCTTGGTGTGACAGCAGAAGAGCTAAAAGCGAACCCAGCGGCTGCGAACTCAAACGCATACGACATGGTTCTAAACGGCTACGAAGTAGGTGGTGGTTCTGTGCGTATCCACAATGCAGAAATGCAAGCCGCGGTATTTGATATCTTAGGTATTGATGCCGAGGAGCAGCAGCTTAAATTTGGCTTCCTATTGGATGCTCTGAAATTTGGTACTCCTCCTCACGCAGGCCTAGCATTCGGTCTTGACCGTCTAGTAATGCTACTTTGTGGTACTGAAAACATCCGTGACGTTATCGCATTCCCGAAAACAACGGCTGCTTCTTGTCTGCTTACAGATGCACCAAGCCTTGCAAATCCAGCTGCGCTTGAAGAACTAGCGATTGCCGTTAAAGCTGCAGAGAAGAAAGAAGAAGAGTAATTTTATTTTTCTGGTTGAATTAAAAATGCCGCTTCAATTGAAGCGGCATTTTTGTATTTGGATATACGTCTTTCCATAGAGTGACGTAGGAGCGAGTAGGGAATCTAGGTAGCGTTAGCATTAGGTAGATTCTGAATCACAGTCGTTCCTCCTTGTTCAGAATGACGAAATACAGCCGCTAGAGGCTGCTGATCTCTTTCCATTCACCCGGCTGCAAATCACCTAACGTCACATCACCCATCGAATAGCGGATTAAACGCAGAGTAGGGAAGCCGATGTTCGCTGTCATGCGACGTACTTGACGGTTACGCCCTTCAATAATGGTGATGGCCAACCATGTTGTTGGAATATTGGCTCGAAAGCGCACTGGAGGGTTACGCTCCCAAACATTGGGTTCAGGCATTACTTCCACTTTTGCCGGGAGCGTCATGCCATCTTTCAGTTCGACCCCTTTACGCAGTTTATCGAGATCTGCTTCCGTTGGTGCACCATCGACTTGTACCCAGTAAGTTTTTGGAGACTTAGATTTCGGTTGTGTTAAGCGAGCCTGCAAAATGCCATCATTGGTTAATACCATCAGTCCTTCGCTATCACGATCAAGGCGGCCGGCAGCATAAACATCTTTCACTGGAATGAAGTCCGCCAGTGTTTTTCGACCTTCGCCATCGGTAAATTGACTTAACGTATCGTAGGGCTTATTGAAGACTATAACTTTACGCTCTTCAGGTGATACACGAGACTTCTCGTTCGTTGGTTTACGACGTTGTCGAGATGAATGATTTTTGCTTGTATTGTTGGGTTTTGTTCGTTTAAAACCCGATTGATTAGGTTTAGAACTTCGGCGAGAAGACTCACGTTGTGAGCGTGGGGACATGTTAACTACCTTGCAAAAATGTAAACGAAGTGTGTGTCTAAGTTTTCTGAACACACAATTTGAGCTATGATTTGCGCGCCCAAAAACAGGTTTAAGACACAAGATGATAGACTATTCTCATCATTTTGTTTAATTATAAGCACTCAAGGAATAAGGATATGGCACGCTCAACGCTTTATCCCGATAATTTTAAAGAGTGACAAAATCGCAAACAAGCTTTGAGGGGATGATACACCATCTTGTTAGCGGACATTCACACAGGGCCAGTCATCCAATAGGGCACTGTTAGAACAATAGGGAAATTTCATGCCTACAGAAAAACCTACAATTATTTATACCATCACTGATGAAGCACCTGCGCTAGCTACTTACTCTCTACTGCCGATTATTCAATCATTTACAGCGTCATCGGGTATCAACGTCGATACACGTGATATTTCGCTAGCGGGACGCATTATTGCAAACTTCCCTGAGCATTTGACGGAAGAACAACGCATCGGTGATGCACTTGCTGAATTGGGCGAGCTAGCAAAAACTCCAGAAGCAAACATCATTAAGCTACCAAACATCTCAGCTTCGATTCCTCAATTGAAAGCTGCAATCAAAGAACTACAAGACAAAGGTTACAACCTACCTAACTACCCAGAAGAACCAAGCACGTACGAAGAAGAAGCAATCAAAGCAACGTACGATAAAATTAAAGGTAGCGCAGTAAACCCAGTACTGCGTGAAGGTAACTCTGACCGTCGTGCGCCTCTATCTGTAAAGAACTATGCGAAGAAAAATCCGCACTCAATGGGCGCATGGTCTGCAGATTCTAAATCTCACGTTTCTAGCATGTCTGGTAATGATTTCTTCGGTAGTGAAAAATCGCATACGGTTGCAGGCGCAACCGACGTTAAGATTGAATTCGTTGCAGCTGATGGTGCCGTGAAAGAGCTGAAAGCAGCTTTCCCACTTCAGGACAAAGAAATCATAGACTGTTCAGTCATGAACAAGAAAGCGTTGGTTGAGTTCTTTGAAGCGCAAATCGCTGAAGCGAAAGAGCAAGACGTGCTGCTTTCACTGCACATGAAAGCAACTATGATGAAAGTGTCTGACCCAGTAATTTTTGGTCACGCGGTTAAGGTTTACTACAAAGACGTATTCGCGAAATACGGTGATGTATTTGACAAGCTAGGCGTAGACGTAAACAACGGTATCGGCGATGTTTACGCGAAGATCCAATCACTGCCTGCAGCTCAGAAAGAAGAAATCGAAGCGGCTCTACAAGCGGTTTACGAAACTCAGCCTCCTCTAGCGATGGTTGATTCAGACCGTGGTATCACGAACCTACACGTACCAAGTGACATCATCGTTGATGCATCTATGCCAGCAATGTTGCGTTCTTCTGGTCAAATGTGGGGCCCAGATGGCAAACAGAAAGATACTAAAGCGATGATCCCTGATCGTAGCTATGCTGGTATCTACCAAGCAGTTATCGACTTCTGCAAAGAGAACGGCGCATTCAACCCAACCACAATGGGTAGTGTGCCAAACGTCGGCCTAATGGCTCAAAAAGCAGAAGAGTACGGTTCACATGATAAGACGTTCATCCTAGACGCTGCCGGTACAGTACGTGTTGTTGATGCATCAGGTGCGGTGCTACTTGAGCAATCAGTAGAGGAAGGCGACATCTTCCGTATGTGTCAGGTTAAAGATGCGCCAATCCAAGACTGGGTTAAGCTCGCAGTAACACGCGCTCGTGCAACAGGTGTTCCAGCAGTATTCTGGCTAGATGAGAACCGTGCACACGATGCTCAGCTAATCAAGAAAGTAAATGCATACCTTCCACAACACGATACTTCTGGTCTAGAGATCAAGATCCTAGCGCCACTTGAAGCGTGTCAGTTCTCGCTAGCGCGTATTAAAGAAGGTCAAGACACTATCTCAGTAACAGGTAACGTACTTCGTGACTACCTAACTGATTTGTTCCCAATCCTAGAACTTGGTACTTCTGCGAAGATGCTTTCTATCGTTCCACTAATGAACGGTGGTGGTCTATTTGAAACAGGTGCTGGTGGCTCTGCACCTAAGCACGTTCAGCAGGTAGAGAAAGAAAACCACCTTCGTTGGGACTCTCTTGGTGAATTCCTTGCACTTGCAGCCTCTTTGGAACACTTAAGTACAATTACAGGTAATGCGAAAGCACAAGTTCTTGCTGATGCGTTGGATAAAGCTACTGGTGAATTCCTAGACAACAATAAGTCACCTTCGCGTAAAGTTGGCGAGCTAGATAACCGTGGTAGTCACTTCTACCTAGCGACTTACTGGGCTCAAGCTCTAGCAACTCAAACAAAGGATGCGGAACTCGCGGCTGAGTTTGCTCCTGTGGCAAAAGCACTAGCAGAAAACGAAGACAAAATTGTTGCTGAGCTAAATGACGCTCAAGGTGTTCCTGGTGTTCTTGGTGGTTACTACACACCTGAATTCGACAAAGCATCACCATTGATGCGCCCGAGTGCGACACTCAATAGCATCATCGATTAATAAAGTGATAAAAATGAAACCCGCCGAAAGGCGGGTTTTTTATGGAATAATTAACCAGTTTTGGCAGCGATTATTTTGCAACTTGGCTTTCGACCGGAGTTACAGAGCTTGCGTGGTAACCTTTTGGTCCTTCTTCCACTTCGAACGTTACTTGTTGGCCAGCTTTCAGAGTACGGTATCCATCCATTTTGATGGTTGAGTAGTGTGCAAATACATCTCCATCTTCACCCTCTGGGCAGATAAAACCAAATCCCTTGGCATTGTTAAACCATTTCACTGTACCTGTAGCCATGCTATACATCCCTCATGCATTTTGTTACTGATGTTGTTAACCCTCAACTCACGTCATAATGTAAGCTGTAAATAGTGAATTTCCATTCAGCCGCTGCCAAATTTTCAGTCACTATTTGACCAATTTAGTCAATGATTGAGCGCAGTCAATAGGCAAGACGTATAATATCCTACATATTTGCAAACAAATCACTTTTGAGATTTACATTTTTTCAACAAAAATCAGTATGTTTCACTATTAATCATCATTGATATGAGTAGGTTGTGGTGTCTTTTTAATCAATTAGATAGCACATATGCCACAATAGAAATCTTTTATTTGCAGCGATACAATTGCTGCATTAGTCTCTAAGTATGGGTGTTTTTTTTACTAAACCGTTTTTTGTTCTTATTACGAGTGAAATCTACATTTTTGCTTTGGTGAAGTGGTAAAATTAGTGAAGAAACTCTCTAAACGTTTTAAATGGAACAATGAGTAATAATTTTGAATGGGTAACTCCAGACTCGGATTTGCTGGAGGCAGAGAAGACCAAAGTTAAGCCGCCATCGATGTATAACGTGGTGCTTAATAATGATGACTACACACCAATGGACTTTGTTATTGAAATCCTTGAGCGCTTTTTTTCAATGGATATCGATCAGGCGACACAGGTAATGCTCAAGGTACATTATGAAGGTAAAGCAATTTGTGGCACGTTTACTGCAGAAGTTGCTGAGACTAAAGTGGCACAGGTCACTATGTATTCAAGGGAAAATGAGCACCCACTGCTTTGTACGATGGAGCAAGCCTAACGCTAAATTCTATCGGCAGAGCCGTTCCATAAGGAGGTACTTATGCTAAATAAAGAACTAGAATCGAGTTTGAATGGGGCATTTGCCCGAGCTCGAGACAAACGACACGAGTTTATGACCGTCGAGCACCTCCTGCTAGCATTGCTTGAAAACGATGCTGCCAGAGAAGCGTTGTTAGCTTGTCAGGCTGATATTGACGGCTTACGCGCTGAACTTGATGTATTTATCGACCAAACAACGCCTTTAATCCCCGAAAACGATGAGACTCGTGAGACCCAACCAACATTGAGTTTTCAACGAGTGTTACAACGCGCTGTATTCCATGTTCAGTCTTCAGGGCGCAGTGAAGTAACTGGTGCAAATGTACTGGTTGCTATCTTCAGTGAACAAGAATCTCACGCAGCGTATCTTCTTAAAAAGAACGACATTAGTCGTTTAGATATCGTCAATTTTATATCACATGGCATAACAAAAGCGTCAAGCTCCGGTGACGATTCTTCGTCATCTGATTCATTTAGCAGCGATAGCGTTGAAGAAACTAACTCGGAAGAGCGATTAGAAAGTTTCGCAACAAACTTAAACCAATTGGCTAAGCAAGGGCAGATTGATCCGTTGATTGGCCGTGAAAAAGAGCTTGAGCGCACAATCCAAGTACTATGCCGCCGTCGTAAAAACAATCCACTTCTTGTTGGTGAAGCGGGGGTAGGTAAAACTGCGATTGCAGAAGGTCTTGCTTGGAGAATTGTTGAAGGTCAAGTACCTGAAATTATCAAAGACAGTGTAATTTACTCTCTTGATATAGGGTCACTGCTTGCGGGTACTAAATATCGTGGCGATTTCGAGAAGCGTTTCAAAGCCATTTTGAAACAGCTAGAGAAAGAAGACGACGCAATCCTATTTATTGATGAAATTCATACTATCATCGGCGCTGGTGCTGCTTCTGGTGGGCAGGTGGATGCAGCAAACTTAATTAAGCCGTTACTAAGTAGTGGTAAGTTGCGTTGTATTGGTTCAACCACCTATCAAGAATACAGCAATATTTTTGACAAAGAGCGAGCACTTTCTCGACGCTTCCAAAAAATTGATGTTGTAGAGCCGTCGTTAGATGATACGACCAAAATTTTGATCGGTCTTAAGCCGAAATACGAAGCTCACCATGAAGTCCGTTACACCAATAAAGCACTTCGAGCCGCAGTAGAGCTTTCAGCGAAATACATCAATGAACGTCATCTACCTGATAAGGCAATCGACGTTATTGATGAAGCAGGGGCGCGCAGTCGTCTAGCACCTGCGAGTCGTCGTAAGAAAACAGTAGGCGTGGGTGACATTGAAGCAATGGTTGCGAAAATGGCTCGAATTCCTGAAAAGTCAGTTTCTTCGTCAGATAAAGAGATTCTTCAAAATCTTGATGAGAAGATGAAAATGCTGGTATTTGGTCAAGATGATGCGATTGATGTATTAAGCGAAGCCATCAAACTGACTCGTGCTGGGTTAGGTGCAGACAACAAACCTGTTGGTTCTTTCTTGTTTGCAGGCCCAACAGGGGTAGGTAAAACCGAAGTCACAGTTCAACTGTCGAAGTTGATGGGTATCGAGCTACTTCGCTTTGATATGTCTGAGTATGGTGAACGCCACTCAGTGAGCCGTTTAATCGGTGCTCCTCCAGGTTACGTTGGGTATGATCAAGGTGGTTTGCTAACTGACGCGGTTATCAAGCATCCTCATTCAGTTGTCCTATTGGATGAGATTGAGAAAGCACATCCTGATATCTTCAATTTGTTACTGCAAGTAATGGACAATGGTACGCTTACTGATAACAACGGACGTAAAGCCGATTTCCGTAATGTTATCTTAGTAATGACAACCAACGCTGGTGTTCAGATGACTGAGAAGAAATCAATCGGTCTGATCCAGCAAGATCACAGTCATGATGCGATGTCGGAAATTAAGAAGGTGTTTACACCTGAGTTTCGTAACCGTCTTGATAACATCATCTGGTTCAATAGTCTTGATGAGCATGTTATCCATCAGGTTGTCGATAAATTCATTGTTGAGCTTCAGGCCCAATTGGACTCTCGAGGCGTATCATTGGAAGTCTCGGATGATGCGCGCCATTGGCTAGCTGTGAAAGGCTACGATAAAGCGATGGGTGCTCGCCCTATGGGACGAGTAATCCAAGAGCAATTGAAGAAACCATTAGCGAATGAATTGTTGTTTGGCTCATTAGTTGATGGTGGGACTGTAAAAGTTGCTCTTAAAGGCGATGAGTTGCAGTTTGAATACCTTAATGAAGAAGAAGCTGTAGTACATTAATTCTGAAAGATAAGTAAGAACTTAAATGCCGTTCACATTAAGTGAACGGCATTTTTATTAGGTAATAGCGAAAGAGTCATCGTTGGTTAGAACGGTATAATCGTTATCATCCACAGAAATGTTGAGCTGGTGGTGCTTTTGAATTTACCCACAACACTTCTTAAATTTTTTGCCACTACCGCAAATACAGGGGTCATTGCGCCCAACTTTCAAAGCTTTGATTGGCTGACTTAGTCTTGGATCGGGCTTAGTTTCTTGCTGTGGAAACTCACCGTCAATGTAGTACCAAAGCTCTTTTTCTCGGATGAAACGAGAGCGCTCAGTCATGCAGTATTCAGAGCCTTCTTCAATGAAGTAGGCACTAAATGTCACGTAACCTTCATCTACATGGCTGCCTTCCTCGGTACTTGTGACTTCTAGTTTTTTCCATTCAGAATTTATCGACTCTTCAATACCTTGTCGTTGGTTTTCAGCTTGGCAGCTTGGGTGATAGGTATTAATGACGAAGTCCACCAGTCCTAAGACGTGCGCTGAATATCGAGCACGCATTAGTTGCTCTGGTTTTAAGGCGTTGTGGTGATCTTTATGAATCGGCTCACAGCAAACAGAATAATCAGACTGGCTATGGCATGGGCAAGAAGGCATAAAATGTCTCGGTTTGATCAAATGCCAGCAGTGTATAGCCAGTCTCAAGGCAAGTAAATGTTACATCGTTACGTCTAGCAACTCAGCCGTCCATTTTACGGAAGCATCGTAGGCTTGACTGAGCATCTCTTCCGGTAACTCTAATTCGGAGTTTATCTCGCTCACCTTATCCCAATCAGCGCGTTCATAAGCTTGAGTTAACAAGAGTATTTGACCAAGTCTTCCTTCACCATTGCTCAACGCGAGTTTGACATCCTCGGCGATTGGCATGGAATCCACTAGTTGATCAAATGGCTGATCGAGTAGGCTATCTAGCAGCGAGAACATTCCGGTTAGAAAAGCTGAGCCTGGTTCTAAAAATGAAGAAAAATGTTTTGCCAGCAATTCACAATATCTGGCTCGCTGGATTGAAAGGCTATAAAGGTAATCGGGTTTAGAGTCTTGGGTTGAAGCAATTGCTACCAAAGAAACAAACTTACGCAGTTTATCTTCACCTAGATAAACAACCGCCTGTTTGAACGACCGTATTTTGGTGCTCACCATGTAGGAAGAGTTAACAAAGGTAAGCAATTTATAGGACATGGTAAGGTCGGTGCTGATCAACGACTCTATCGCCTTATAATCAATTTCTTCTTTTGCTACTTCCATACATAACTGAACAAGAGTGACAAAAGACGGTTCGAGGGCTTTACGTTCGATCATTTCAGGTTTACTGAAGAAATACCCTTGAAAGTAATCAAAGCCCGCATCTTTAGCTTGTTGAAACTCTTCATGCGTTTCGACTTTTTCCGCTAAAAAGAGAATTTTGCTCGTTTTAAGTTTTTGAATGAATATCGCTGCTTTTGCGATCGGTACGATTCGGATATCAAACTTAATCACTGAGATATAAGGCAAAAATGCTTTCCATTCGACACTTGGAACAAAATCATCTAATGCGATTTTGTAGCCTGCTTGTGCCATTTCTTTTATTGCTTCAAGCAACTCTGGTGTCGGAGGGCAATCTTCCAGTACTTCAATGACTAAATTGTCTGACGGGAATAGGGTAGGGATACGATTCAATAAGCTCTGATAAGGAAAATTAACAAAACCTAAGCTCTCACCAAGTGTACTGTAGTGAGTTGAGAGAAAGTGGTCCGAAAGCAAGCGGCTGGTGGCGAGTTCGGGTTCAATTTCTGGAAAAGTATTCTGAGGCCCATCACGAAACAATAGTTCGTAGCCAATCGTTTTTTTCTCGCAGTCGAGGATCGGCTGACGAGCAATATAGGAATATTTCAATGGAATAATTCTTAGCTAGATTAACCAGTCGGATGATAATAAAGCATTGATATCTTATCAAAGATAAATATCAATAGCCGCTATTGGTTAAATGTTAAAACTTGTAACTCGTAACCATTTTTATCATAGACCAAGATGGAACCTTGCGTATACCAGTCTCCTAAAACAATGCGAGTTTTGTGGCCATCTTCTGTTTCCAATGAATGGATGTTTGGTCGATGGGTATGCCCGTGGATCATCAAATCAACATGATGTTGTTGCATGACTTTTTCTACTTCACTTGGTGTCACATCCATAATTTCAAGTGATTTAGTGCTTTTATCATCTCGAATATCCGACTGAACTTTGGCAACAATCTTTTGTTTGATAAACATAGGGATACGGTTAAATACCCATTGTAACCAAGGTTGATGCACTTTCGCTCGGAACTCTAGGTACTTGGTATCTTGAGTGCAGAGGGTGTCACCATGTAGCACAACGGCATTGCGGCCATATAAATCGATCACTGTTTCATCACCGAGCAGCGTAACCCCAGTTTGTTTGGCAAACCGTTTTCCGACTAAAAAGTCTCGATTCCCTTGGGTAAAAAAGACTGGCACACCAGTATCAGTAAGGCGTTTGAATTCGTCACGAATTTGCTGGGCGAAAGAGGATTTATCATCGTCACCGACCCAAAATTCGAACAGATCACCCAATACGTACAAAGCATCGGCCTTGATGGCTTGCGTTCGCATAAAATGAGTAAAGCATTCTGTAATTTCAGGGGCTTGTGGAGTGAGGTGTAGATCAGAAATGAATAGAGTGGTCATAGGTGTTTTATAGCTGAAGGAATAAAAGAGAAGAGCGCCAAGGCTCTTCTCTGCATGACTTATTCTTCGATGGTTGTGCCAGTGATCACAACATCTTCTAGTGGAACATCTTGGTGCATGCCGTAAGAGCCAGTGCTGACACCTTTGATTTTGTTTACGATGTCCATGCCTTCAACAACTTCAGCAAATACACAGTAACCCCAACCGTCAAGGCTTTCGCTACGGAAATCTAGAAAAGTGTTGTTGTTCACGTTGATGAAGAATTGTGAGCTTGCAGAATGCGGTTCCATCGTACGAGCCATAGCAAGTGTGCCAACTTTGTTGCTAAGGCCGTTGTTTGCTTCGTTTTTGATTGGTGCACGAGTTGGTTTTTCACGTAAACCAGATTCCATGCCACCACCTTGAATCATGAAACCATCGATAACACGGTGGAAGAGTGTGTTGTCGTAGAAACCATCACGGCAGTACTGTAGGAAGTTTGCGCTTGTTTCTGGTGCTTTCTCTTCATTTAGCTGAATTTTGATGTCACCAAAATTAGTGTGAAGGGTGATCATGATTAGTACCTTTACATATGTTTTTGATTTGAGAGTCGGATTCTATCTTAACTTTTCTAACATTTATACGTGAAAAGTGAAGCGTGAGACTTGAGTATAGGCTTTGTTGCGGATTTTTTGTCCATGTCGGGGATTACCTAGCGGCACGCAAATTGATATACTGCACCACTATTTTGTTTCATCCGATAAAGCACAGAGATCATGTTGAAGATATATAACACACTCACAAGACAGAAAGAGGAATTCAAACCAATCAATGCCGGCAAAGTTGGCATGTATGTCTGTGGAGTAACCATCTACGATCTCTGTCACATTGGTCATGGTCGCACATTTGTGTCTTTTGATGTCGTCTCCCGTTACCTACGTTACCTAGGTTATGACCTAACGTTTGTCCGCAATATTACTGATATTGACGATAAGATCATCAAACGTGCGGCTGAGAATGGTGAGTCATGCGATTCATTAACAGAGCGTTTGATTGGTGAAATGCACGCAGATTTTGATGCATTGAATATGAAACGTCCTGATATAGAGCCACGTGCTACTCAGTTTATTACAGAAATCATTGAGTTAGTTGAGAAGCTAATTGAGCGTGGTTTCGCGTACGTTGCAGACAATGGCGACGTGATGTTTGAAGTCAGCAAATTTGATGAATACGGTAAGTTGTCTAAGCAAGATCTTGAACAACTTCAAGCTGGTGCGCGTGTTGACGTTGAAACCGCTAAACGCAGCCCATTGGATTTTGTGTTGTGGAAAATGTCTAAGCCAGGTGAACCTACGTGGGAATCGCCATGGGGGCCGGGCCGTCCAGGGTGGCACATTGAGTGTTCAGCGATGAACTCATCCATTCTGGGTAATCATTTTGATATCCACGGTGGTGGTTCCGATCTTCAGTTCCCACACCACGAGAATGAAATCGCACAATCGTGCTGTGCACATGGTACTCAGTATGTAAATACTTGGATGCACAGTGGCATGGTGATGGTAGACAAAGAGAAAATGTCGAAGTCACTAGGTAACTTCTTCACTATTCGTGACGTGTTAGAGCACTACGATTCAGAAACGGTGCGCTACTTCTTGATGTCGGGCCATTACCGTAGTCAGCTTAACTACAGTGAAGAGAACCTAAATCAAGCTCGTGCTTCATTGGAACGCCTGTACACTTCGCTACGTGGCCTAGATTTAGAAACTGCGGCAGCAGGTGGAGAAGAATACGTATCACGCTTTACTGAAGCGATGAACGATGATTTCAACACGCCTGAAGCATATTCTGTGCTATTTGACATGGCACGTGAAATCAACCGCATTAAAGCTGACGATTTGGCGGCCGCAAGTGCGTTAGGTGCTCAAATGCGCGAACTGGCTGAGGTTATTGGTATTTTGCATCAAGAGCCAGAAGCCTTCTTGAAGGGAGACGCAGGTAGTGATGATGAAGTGGCAGAAATTGAAGCGCTTATTAAACTACGTAATGATTCTCGTGCGGCTAAAGATTGGGCTAATGCAGACATGGCGCGTGATAAACTGACCGAAATGGGCATCGTGCTCGAAGATGGTCCAGAAGGCACAACGTGGCGTCGTAAGTAATACCATTTTTATTTTATGAAGGGCTGTTGATTCAGCCCTTTTCTTTAAATTCTTATCAATTTCGTTATAGGTAACAATCAGTGGCCCAGATGTACTTCTATTACTCCGCAATGAATGCGGGTAAATCCACCACTCTTTTACAGTCTTCTTTTAACTACCAAGAACGTGGCATGACGCCAGTTATTTTCACCGCAGCTTTAGATGACCGTTATGGTATTGGCAAAGTGAGTTCGCGTATTGGTCTTCAGTCAGATGCTCAGCTTTTTAGGCCAGACACTAACCTCCACCAAGAAATTGCAGCGTTAAATGAGGTAGAAAAGCGTCATTGTATATTGATTGATGAATGCCAGTTCTTGTCTAAAGAGCAGGTTTATCAGCTGACAGAAGTGGTTGATAAGCTTGGTATCCCTGTACTGTGTTACGGCTTACGTACTGACTTTTTAGGAGAGTTGTTTGAAGGAAGTAAGTACCTGCTTTCTTGGGCTGATAAGTTGGTAGAGCTTAAAACCATTTGCCATTGTGGACGCAAAGCGAACATGGTGATTCGTACTGATGAACATGGAAATGCGATTAAAGAAGGTGATCAAGTCGCTATTGGTGGTAACGATCGTTATGTATCAGTATGCCGACAGCACTACAAAGAAGCATTAGGTAAGTAAAAAGAGGGGCCGTAGTATCGGCGCCTTTACAGTGACTGATGGCAACAAAAAAACGGAGCATCATGCTCCGTTTTTTAGTATTCGCAATCAGAGATTAACGAGCACGGAAGACGATGCGGCCTTTAGATAGGTCGTATGGAGTCATTTCTACCGTTACTTTGTCGCCAGTCAGGATGCGGATGTAGTTTTTACGCATCTTACCTGAGATGTGAGCTGTAACTACGTGACCGTTTTCAAGTTCAACGCGAAACATGGTGTTTGGTAGAGTATCAAGGACAGTACCTTGCATCTCAATTACGTCTTCTTTAGCCATTTAATCCTCTTTTAAAAAATGGGCGTTTTTAAGCGGCGTATAATGCCCTTAAAAATGAATTATGTAAAGTTGGGGCGTATTCTACCCTTGCCAACGCTGATTTACTAGCCTTTGATGTCGGTTAAAACGGACTTTGTAATTCATCGCGGAGCACTCATCAATTTGGTAACCAAGATACAGCCATTGTTTGCCTTGTTGACGACAATATTCCAGCTGAAATAAGACGCCCAGAGTACCGATAGATAAGGCATAGTCAGGATCGAAAAATGTGTAGAAAGCGCTTGCGCTGTTAGAAAGAATATCGGTCACTGCAATGGCGATAAGCATGTCATTTTCATAGATGTGGAGGAACTGCGTATTCAACCATGAACACATAGCAAACTGCGCAAACTCTTTCTCTTTAGGTGGGTACATCGACCCATCACGATGGCGCGCTTCGATATAGCGCGAGTACAGCGCAAACCAATTCTCATCCATTGTCTCTTTCAATTGCCAGCTAAGGTGAGAAGCCTTGTTTAATAGCCGCTTTTGGCTCTTGGAAGGAAAAAATTCTGGCACTGCTACTCGCAAAGCATTGCATGCGTTGCAGTGGGTGCAGTGTGGTTTGTAAACGGTGTCTCCACTACGACGAAAACCATTGGCCAGCAGCACCTCATAACTTGAAGCGCAGTGCATTGCCGAATCTAACGCCACGGCTACCCGCTCTTGTTGCTCCTTTAGATAACTGCAAGGATGGCTATCAGTTAAACCAATTCGGATTTGCTGCAATTCCGGATTCATTGGCGTTCCTCTAATGGCGATTCCAACCACTGAGATGTGTAGCAATGTTCTTTTAATTTATTTTGTTTAAAGGATAGCAGGCTTTTCATAAACTCTTCGCGTTCCAGTTGATAAGCTCCTAGAGAGGCTAAATGATCGTTCATCACTTGGCAGTCAATAAGCTGACCACCATGTTGTTGAAAATGATGGCAAAAATACCATAAGGCGATCTTTGACGCGTTGGTTTCCAAACTAAACATCGACTCACCGCAAAAAAGCTGACCAACAGAGATACCATACAAGCCACCAATCAGAGTATTGTCGAGCCAGACTTCAACGGAGTGACAGTGCCCTGCGTTAGCTAAGGCGTTATAGCTGGTGCGCATTTCTTCATTTAGCCACGTTTCGCTTTCGGTGCGAGTCTTTGCACAAAGCTCAATTACTTGCTCAGTAGCATGATTGATACTGACGCGATATTTATGCTTTCGTTGAAACTTTTTGAGACTTTTTGCCGCTTTAAATGTCTTAGGATCAAAGACTGCACGTGGAGAGGGGCTCCACCACAGGATGGGTTCCCCTGGTCCGTACCAAGGGAAGATTCCTTGTTGATAGCCAGCTAGAATGCGCTCGGGTTTGAGATCGCCGCCAAAAGCTAAGAGACCATTGGGATCTGCCAATGCTTCAAAAGGTGACGGAAACCATAAATTATCGCAGTCTAGTTCGGTTAAATAAATCGCCATTTATTAAGAGAGTTTAGAGCATTATGAAAAAGTGGTTGTGGATCTTATTGATTTTTCCGCTGTTTGCCAACGCAAGCTATCAACGAAATCAAGCAAGACCGGTTAATGAGGTGGTTTTTGGTAAAATAGATTCGGTTCGCTACATTACTCAACAAGAAATCATTGAGTCCAAAGGGAATGGATGGACGACATTACTGGGGGCTGTAGTTGGTGGCGTAATTGGTCATCAGTTTGGTGATGGTACCGGCAAAGAGGTTGCGACAGCAGTTGGAGCTGTTGCTGGAGCGGGGATTGCAAGAAATCAAGTAAATAACCGCTACCGAGTTGAATATCAATTAGTAGAATTGTTGGTGAAAACTGAAAAAGGGAAACTAATCGACATTATTCAAGATGTCGATAGTTCCATGCTGTTCTCACGCGGGGACCGGGTGAGAGTTTTGTATTTTAATGATGGCGTGAGGGTTGATAAGGAGTACTAGAAATACGGAATTATACCGCTCTCACTGAAAGGGCGATAAAAATCGTGTTTTTATCCACGATTTACTCTGGTTTTAACAGAACTTTTTAGATAGGCTGCAAGTACGAAGAATTTTTCATCGCTTTAGTAGGATGTCAAAGCGAGTCAAGGAATAACAACTGTAATGGAAAGCCTTACGTTACAACCTATCAATAAAGTTAACGGTGAAGTTAATTTACCGGGTTCAAAAAGTGTTTCTAACCGAGCGTTGCTTCTAGCGGCGCTTGCAAAAGGGACAACTCGTCTTACTAATTTGCTCGATAGTGACGATATTCGTCATATGCTGAACGCACTCACTAAATTGGGTGTGAGCTACCGTTTGTCTGAAGATAAAACCGTATGTGAAGTTGAGGGATTAGGTCAGCCATTTTCGGTGTCACAAGCAACGGAGTTGTTTCTCGGGAATGCAGGAACAGCGATGCGCCCACTTGCGGCAGCCTTATGCTTAGGTGAAGGCGAATATGTCCTGACGGGTGAACCTCGCATGAAAGAGCGCCCAATTGGGCATTTGGTAACCGCGCTGCGCCAAGCTGGCGCTGAAGTTACATACCTTGAGAATGATGACTATCCACCATTAAAAATTACCGGTACTGGCTTGAAAGGGGGCGTCGTTTCTATTGACGGGTCGATTTCGAGCCAATTTTTGACCGCATTTCTAATGTCGGCACCTCTTGCTCAAGATGACGTGACGATTAAGATTGAAGGCGAACTGGTTTCCAAACCATACATTGATATCACATTGCATATCATGGCTCAGTTTGGCGTGGAAGTTGAAAACCGAAACTATCAAGAATTTGTTATTCGTGCAGGCCAATCATACGTAGCTCCAGGAGACTTCTTAGTTGAAGGCGATGCATCATCTGCCTCATACTTTTTAGCTGCGGCAGCTATAAAAGGTGGAGAAATTAAAGTCACTGGGATTGGCAAAAAAAGCATTCAAGGTGATATTCAATTTGCAGATGCGCTAGAAAAAATGGGGGCTGAAATTGAATGGGGAGACGATTACGTTATCTCTCGTGTGGGACAGCTAACGGCTGTTGATATGGATTTCAACCACATTCCCGATGCAGCGATGACCATTGCCACTGCAGCGCTATTTGCGAAGGGAACAACGGCAATTCGCAATGTATATAATTGGCGCGTCAAAGAAACGGATCGTTTAGCTGCGATGGCAACAGAGCTTCGTAAAGTGGGAGCCGAAGTGGAAGAAGGTGAAGACTATATCGTCATCACTCCACCGCAGCAGTTAAAACACGCGGCAATTGATACTTATGATGACCATCGCATGGCTATGTGTTTTTCCCTTGTGGCGTTGAGTGACACGCCTGTCACGATTAATGACCCTAAATGTACCTCAAAGACCTTTCCGGACTACTTTGAGAAGTTAGCGTCTCTCAGTCGTTAAATTTTGTTGAAAGCCAGAGTTTGACTCTGGCTTTTTTATTATTGGGACTTTTTGCTTTCTTATTGCAAGAAAGCATCATTCGTTAGCGGTTTATTTTTCTAACGTAAATTCTTTTGAAAGATGATGAGCTAGGTATTTGAACATGTTAAATACTGCCGTGGTATTCATTGTTGGCAGCCCGTTGTCATCAAGGAAGTAGTTTCCTTTGAATACTAAAACGCCTTCTTTTTCTTCGACAGAATCTGCACGCATGCCCTCAATATAATCATCATGTTCTTGGATGATTTGGTTTGCGATCAGTAGTAAATCAAATTCTGAGATGGCTTTTTTATCACTCATTTGGGTACTCCAGTATGGTTTTCTGCTGCGATTGTAGAGTGCTGGGAGCAAAGATCAATTACCATATGATGGACTCATTCAAAGGTTTTGTGATCGAAGACTGAAAATCATCGCTTCGATTAGGGTGATTTGGTCTGCCCGTATAGTATGGCGCCTCTTTTGATAATTCACTCATCGTTGAATTGTCGAGCAATCAAAGGATATTTTCAAAAAAGATATTGATCTTCTGGGAATCTCGCTCAATAGTAAAAAAAGAAGCAATATTTTAAGTATGCCGTTCTATAAATAATCGGCAATGATTGAGGGCATTTGAGTCAGTTATGGGTAAGTCACTCGTTATTGTGGAGTCTCCTGCGAAGGCGAAGACCATCAATAAGTATCTCGGTAAAGACTTTATCGTTAAGTCCAGTGTGGGTCACGTGCGTGATCTTCCTACAGCAGGGCAAAGTTCTGGCCAAAAGGCTGCAGCTGTGTCGACTAAAGGCTTAAGCGTAGAAGAAAAAGCACGTATTAAGAAAGAGAAAGATCGCAAAGCTCTGATCAAAAAGATGGGTATTGACCCATACGATGGTTGGGAAGCGAACTATCAAATTCTGCCCGGTAAAGAAAAAGTGGTTGCCGAGCTTCAAAAACTCGCGAAAGACGCAGACAGCGTTTATCTCGCAACCGATTTAGACCGCGAGGGAGAGGCTATCGCTTGGCACCTTCGTGAGATCATCGGTGGCGATGAAGAGCGATACAAACGAGTGGTGTTTAACGAGATCACCAAAAACGCTATTCAACAGGCATTTGAAAAGCCTGGTGAGTTAAGCATGGATGGTGTGAATGCTCAGCAAGCTCGACGTTTCATGGACCGCGTAGTGGGCTTTATGGTGTCGCCGTTACTTTGGAAAAAAGTAGCGCGTGGTTTGTCTGCTGGTCGTGTACAGTCAGTAGCCGTGAAGTTGCTGGTTGAGCGTGAGCGTGCCATCAAAGCGTTTGTTCCTGAAGAATTCTGGGACATTCATGCTGACACCAAGACTCAAGATAAATCTGATTTCCGTTTGCTGGTTGCCCAAAGAGATGGGACAGCTTTCAAACCAGTAAATGAAGCTGAGGCAAAGGCGGCGATGTCTGTTTTGGAAAAAGCAGATTACGAAGTTTGCAAGCGTGAAGATCGTCCGACATCGAGCAAACCGTCAGCACCATTCATTACATCGACACTGCAACAAGCAGCAAGTACGCGCCTTGGTTACGGTGTTAAGAAAACAATGATGCTTGCTCAGCGTCTGTATGAAGCGGGTTACATCACTTACATGCGTACCGACTCAACCAACTTGAGTGCAGAAGCGGTGGAAGCGGCTCGTAGCTTTATCGGTTCTGAGTATGGTGACGCTTACCTTCCTGAAAAAGCGAATGTTTACGGTAGTAAACAGGGCGCACAGGAAGCGCACGAAGCAATTCGACCTTCAGATGTCGCAGTAAAAGCCGATGATCTTCAAGGTATGGAAGCGGACGCTCACAAGCTGTATGCATTAATTTGGAATCAATTTGTGGCTTGTCAGATGACACCGGCAAAATATGATTCAACAACCGTGAGTGTAAAAGCCGCTGAATACACGCTGAAAGCAAAAGGCCGTATCCTGAAATTTGATGGTTGGACTCGTGTTCAACGTCCTTTAGGCAAAAATGAAGACCAAATTCTTCCCGCTGTTCAGGTTGGCGACCGAGTGAACTTGGTAACACTTGATCCTAAGCAACATTTCACTAAGCCGCCAGCGCGCTTTACAGAAGCCGCCTTGGTTAAAGAGCTAGAGAAGCGTGGAATTGGTCGTCCTTCTACTTACGCATCTATCATTTCAACGATCCAAGATCGTGGCTACGTCAAAGTAGAACAACGTCGCTTTTACGCAGAAAAAATGGGTGAAATTGTTACCGACCGTTTAGATGATAGCTTTAACGAGTTGATGAACTATGAGTTCACATCTCGTATGGAAGAAAAACTTGACCAAATTGCAGAAGGTGAAGCGAACTGGAAAGGGGTGTTAGATAACTTCTTCAGTGACTTTACTGGTGATTTAGAGAAAGCAGAGCAAGACGAAGAACATGGTGGCATGAAGCCCAACCATATTGTTCTGACAGACATCGAATGTCCGACCTGTTCACGTCAAATGGGGATTCGCACTGCTTCAACAGGTGTCTTCCTAGGCTGTTCAGGTTATGCATTGCCACCGAAAGAGCGTTGTAAAACAACGATTAATTTAGGTGACGAAGAAGGCATTATCAATGTTCTAGAAGAAGATGTTGAAACGGCGGCTCTACGCGCGAAGAAACGTTGCCCTATTTGCGAAACAGCAATGGATGCGTACTTGATTGATGACAAGCGCAAACTTCACGTCTGTGGTAATAACCCAAACTGTGATGGCTTTGTTGTCGAACACGGTGAATACAAGGTTAAAGGTTACGATGGCCCGGTTGTCGAGTGTGACAAATGTGGCAGTGACATGGTGCTTAAGAATGGTCGCTTTGGTAAGTATATGGACTGTACCAGCGACGATTGTAAAAACACTCGTAAGATCTTAAAAAATGGCGAAGTGGCTCCTCCGAAAGAAGATCCAGTTCACTTCCCTGAACTACCGTGTGAAAACTCAGACGCTTACTTTGTGTTACGTGATGGGGCATCCGGCCTGTTTATGGCAGCGCACAACTTCCCTAAATCTCGTGAAACACGTGCACCACTTGTTGAAGAGTTGGCTCGCTTTAAAGAGCGCTTATCTCCTAAGTTCCATTACTTAGCGGATGCACCAACTCATGACCCAGATGGTCGCCCGACTGTGGTTCGGTTTAGTCGTAAGTCTAAAGAAAACTATGTGCGTTCAGAGATTGACGGCAAGCCTTCTGGTTGGACTGCATTGTACATTGATGGCAAATGGGACATCACTGACAAGCGTAAGAAACCAAAGAAGTAATTTCGATTTAAGCATAAGTAAAAAGCCAGTCAGATGACTGGCTTTTTCTTTTTCGAAAGCGGATAGGTTATGCCGAGAGAATACGCATGCAGTTCGTGGAGCCGACAACGTCCATCACATCACCTTGTGTGATAATCACGAGATCTCCTTCATGTAAAAAACCAATCTGTTTGAGTCGGTCTACTGCTGCTTGTGCTGTAGAAAGGCCTACATCGCCTTTAGAGTCAAAGTAGACGGGGAATACTCCGCGATATAGTGCGCTACGGTTTAGAGTTCCCTCGTTGCGGGAGAGTGCGAAAATAGGCAAACCAGAACTTAGACGTGAGGTCATGAGTGCAGTTCTGCCTGACTCGGTCAAGGTTACGATCCCTTTGATGCCTCGCATGTGATTCGCTGCAAACATGGTTGACATAGCAATAGTTTCTTCGCCTGTCTCGAATACATGATCCATCCGATAGTTAGAACGGTTGATAGCCGCCATTTTTTCTGCGCCGAGACAGACACTTGCCATCGATTGGACTGTTTCTAGTGGGTACTTACCGGCAGCAGTCTCTCCAGATAACATGACTGCATCAGTTCCATCGAGTACCGCATTGGCAACATCCATGACTTCTGCTCGGGTTGGCATCGGGTTTTCCATCATCGATTCCATCATTTGCGTAGCAGTGATGACCGCTCGATTTAGGCTGCGTGCTCTTCGAATTAATTGTTTCTGCACGCCGACAAGTTCCGGATCGCCAATTTCTACTCCAAGATCACCACGTGCGACCATGACAACATCAGAGGCGAGAATAATATCGTCGATGTTTTCTTCGCTTTCTACCGTTTCAGCTCGTTCCACTTTGGCGACCAGTTTCGCTTCAAGGCCAGCATCTCTTGCAAGTCTTCGAGCGTACTTCATGTCTTCGCCATTGCGAGGAAATGAGACAGCGAGGTAGTCCACTTTAATTTCAGCGGCCAGAAGAATGTCTTTTTTATCCTTCTCTGTCAGAGCGTCGGCAGAAAGACCGCCGCCTTTTTTGTTGATGCCCTTATTATTCGACAAGGCGCCACCAATGATAACTTTTGTATGAACCTTGCAACCTTCGACTTGGACGACTTCCAACTGTACGCGTCCGTCATCAAGTAACAAAATATCGCCTTTGGAGACGTCATCAGGAAGTTCTTTGTAATCCAAGCCAACGGCTTGCTGGTGGCCTTCACCGGCAGGTAATTCACTGTCTAATGTGAATTTTTCACCTACATTGAGGTGGATTTTCCCATCTTTGAATGTGGAGACTCGAATTTTTGGTCCTTGTAAGTCTCCCAATATCGCAATATGCGTCCCTAATTTTGCCGCAATGTTACGTACTCTGGTGGCTCGAAGCTTATGATCCTCAGCACTGCCATGTGAAAAGTTCATCCTGACGACGTTAGCACCCGCAGTAATAATGGACTCTAATACGTCATCTTTATCTGTAGAAGGACCGAGAGTAGTGACAATTTTTGTTCTTCTTTGAATTGCAGTCATGCGCTTCTCCATAGGTAGGACACTGAAGTAAGTATACGCAAGGCCTCGATAATTGAGAGAAAAATAACCGGAATTTGATACCTGTATTGTAGATATTTATCAGAGCAAAAAAATGCTATCGATAATGAGATTAATCGTTCTCTATTTGACTGAGTACGCAAAGAATCATGTTTATGCGTGATGCTTGTCACGGCAATCTACCAAAGGTCTTCACAATTACTTCGCAAAGTAAAAAAATTACCATGTCATTGATATTCGGAGTGCTCTATGTACATGGCTCAACCTGGCCATATTGATCATATCAAGCAGGTCAATGCTGGCCGTGTATATAAACTCATTGATCAAAAAGGTCCAATTTCCCGTATCGACTTGTCGAAGGAAAGTGAACTTGCCCCCGCTAGTATTACTAAGATCACGCGTGAATTAATTGAAGCTCATCTTATCCATGAGACGACCGTTCAGGAAGCAACCAGTCGTGGTCGTCCTGCTGTTGGCCTACAAGTAAATAATGAAGGTTGGCAATTTCTTTCCATGCGCCTTGGGCGTGGTTACTTAACCATTGCACTCCATGAATTGGGTGGCGATGTACTGATCGACACCAAAATTGATATTCATGAAATTGATCAAGAAGATGTACTCCAACGTCTTCTGCATGAAATCGAAGAATTTTTCCAAACGTATTCTGATCAGCTTGATCGGGTAACAAGTATCGCCATTACATTGCCTGGTCTCGTCAATTCTGAGCAAGGTATTGTGCTCCAGATGCCTCACTATAATGTGGAAAACTTAGCTTTAGGGCCTGAAATCTTTAAAGCAACCGGTTTGCCTGTTTTTATTGCTAATGATACTCGAGCATGGGCACTGGCTGAAAAGTTGTTTGGTCACTCTCAAAACAACGAAAACTCTGTTTTGATCTCTATCCATCATGGGCTTGGCGCTGGGATTGTACTTGATGGGCGTGTGTTACAGGGGCGACATGGCAATATCGGTGAGTTAGGCCATATCCAAATCGACCCGAAGGGTAAAAAATGCCATTGCGGTAATTATGGCTGTCTTGAAACAGTGGCTAGCTCGCAAGCCATTCGTAATGAAGTGAGTGAACGAATTGCTGGTGGTGAAGCCTCTATCTTAGCTGATATTGAAGAAGTGTCTGTTGAAGACATTTGTGAAGCCGCCGCTAACGGTGATGCGCTTGCTGTGGATGTTATTGAAAAGCTAGGGCGCTACCTTGGCTCTGCTATTGCGATTGTAGTGAACTTGTTTAACCCAGAAAAAGTGTTGATTGGTGGTGTTATCAATCAAGCGAAAGATGTTTTATATCCTGAGATCAGAAAGTGCATCGAAGAGCAAAGTCTGCCTGTTTACTATCAGGATTTGGAGTTGGTCGAGTCCCGCTTCTATAAACAAGCAACAATGCCGGGGGCAGCGTTGATCAAACAAGCTTTATTTGATGGCTTATTGCTAATGAAAGTGATTGAAGGTTAACACTTTTATTTCTGCAACTAAGGTTTCTTTTTACAAACGACCCATATAACTTTAAGGTTATATGGGTTTATTTTTGTCTTAGTGACTCGCTATAGACTATTTTTGATATAAATAAGTTTTTCGGGAAGCCTTATGTCCGGAGTATTAAATACAGTAGACCAGCGTACCAATCTGGTGGGTGAGAATCGCCTAGAGCTATTACTGTTTAGCCTGAACAGTCGTCAGATCTTCGCCATTAATGTGTTTAAGGTGAGAGAGGTGATAAAAGTTCCCCCGCTTACTAAAATGCCAGGTTCTCATCATCATATTACGGGAGTAGCATCACTTCGTGGCGTTTCAGTTCCTGTCATTGATCTACGTAGTGCCATTGGTTTTCCAGCTTCACGCTTAGAAGAAACGGAAGAAAACCTGATCATCACAGAATATAACCGAACGGTTCAAGGCTTTTTGGTTGGGCAGGTCCGTAATATCGTCAATACCGCATGGACTGAAATTCAGCCGCCACCAAAGACAGCTGGTCGTGCAAACTATCTCACGGCGATCACTCAACTTAAAGAAGGTGACGAGAAGAAAATCGTTGAAATTATTGACGTTGAGAAAGTGCTTGCCCAGATCATCGACTACGATGTGTCGATTTCTGAAGGTGTGCTTGACCATGATTTAGTCTCTCAGATGGCTGGACGCAATGTACTCATTGTGGATGATTCATCGACTGCGAGAGCGCAAGTTAAAGGGACGCTATCTCAGCTCGGCCTTAACATTATCGAATGCCGAGATGGGTTAGAAGCATTGAATTTACTTAAAACTTGGTGTGATGAGGGCAAGAAAGTCACAGAAGAACTGCTGTTAATGATCACCGATGCAGAGATGCCAGAGATGGATGGTTATAAATTAACCTATGAAATCCGTAATGATCCGCGAATGAAAGACATGCACATTACGCTCAATACTTCTCTTAGCGGAAGTTTTAACGATGCGATGGTGAAGAAGGTGGGATGTGACCGATTTATTTCTAAATTTCAGCCTGATTTGTTGGTGCAAGTGGCGCAAGATCGCTTGCGTGAGGTGTTAAATCGTTAAAACAAATCAATAATAACGAAAGGGAGCAATGCTCCCTTTTTCTTTTCTCCGCTAGTGGAAATCTCGTGATTTTGTCTTCAATCCCGTTAAATGATCCGTCACATCCATCAACTTGCCAGCGATAACATGGGTTACTTCGCCCTCTCGCTCCAAAATTCCTTTTACGACTAAAATTTTTGCGGTGAGATACGCTTGTTTTTGTGCTCGGGCTGTCGCGCCCCAAACGACGACATTAATGTTGCCACTGTCATCTTCTAAGGTGAAAAAAGTGACGCCTGCTGCTGTGCCGGGTGATTGTTTACCAGTGACAACCCCCGCGACAGTGACCAAAGATTTATGTGGTTTTGCCAATAGCTCTTTCATTCGGGTAAATTTGGGCAGTCGCCTTGCTTGTTCAAGTAAAGTAATAGGGTGGGCGTTGAGTGATAGCCCTGTTGCTGCGTAATCTTCGACCAATGTCTGTACCGGACTGGGTTGATACAAGTGTGTGGTGCTCTCTTCTTCAACGCCTTGGAAAAGAGGAAGATCAGACACAGAATCCATCATCGCCCACCGTGTTTGGTAACGGTTATTAGCAAAAGCCTGCATGGCATTGGCTGAAGCCAATAACTCAATATCGCGCTGGCTTAAACCAATGTGTTTAAGCTGAGAAGGGTGTTGGTAACCTTGTGAAGGCTTGGCTTTCCAGAGTTGATGAAAACTGTGCTCACTGAATCCTTTAATTTGTCTCAGGCCAAGCCGAATGGCTAGTTGGTCACCCATTCTTACTACTTGATGGTGGAAACCTGATTGGTTCACACAACAAGGCAAAATGTTAAGACCGTGTCGCTTGGCATCCTGAACCAACTGAGAAGCGCTGTAAAATCCCATGGGCAAACTATTAAGGAGAGAAGTATAAAACGCTTCTGGGTAATAATATTTTAGCCACGCCGAGCAATAAGCCAGCACCGCGAATGAGGCCGAGTGGCTTTCTGGAAAACCGTACTCTCCGAAACCGCAGATTTGGTCAAAAATACGTTCTGCAAATTGCTGTTCATAACCGCGTTCTTTCATGCCATCAATCAGCTTGTTTTTAAATTTAAAAACACTGCCGCTTTTCTTCCATGCTGCCATGGCTCGGCGAAGTTGGTCGGCTTCACCGCCACTAAAACCAGCAGCTACCATGGCTAATTTGATTACTTGTTCTTGAAAAATAGGCACTCCCATCGTTCGCGACAGTACGTCTCGCACGTCTTCAGATGGGTAGGTCACAGGCTCTTCGCCATTACGTCTTTTGAGAAAAGGATGAACCATATCGCCTTGAATTGGCCCCGGACGGACGATGGCAATTTGGATGACTAAATCATAATAGCTGTTTGGCTTTAGCCTTGGCAGCATGCTCATTTGAGCACGTGACTCAATTTGAAACACACCAATGGTGTCTGCTTTTTGGATCATTGCATACACATTTGGGTCATCTTGCTGGGCGGTGATCGCTGCAATGGAAAGTTCTCTGTGGTGATATTGCTTGATAAGGCCAAAGCATTTACGTATAGCGGTGAGCATACCCAGAGCCAACACGTCTACTTTTAGTAGGCCAAGGCTTTCCAAGTCATCTTTATCCCATTGAATGACGGTACGATCTTGCATCGATGCATTCTCAACAGGCACCAGTTCGTATAGCGGGCCTGATGAAATCACAAAGCCCCCAACGTGTTGTGAAAGGTGGCGTGGGAACCCCATAATTTCATTCACTAATTGGATAAATTGTTCACCTTTTAGTGAATCTGGCTGTAAGCCAAGTTCAACAATTTGTGCTTGCCAACCTTGGGATCGATCGCGTCGATTAACATTTTTTATAAAGTAGTCCAGCTGTGTTTCTTCGATTCCCAGCGCTTTCCCTACATCACGAATCGCACTTTTAAAACGGTAAGAAATCACAGTCGCTGCGAGTGCGGCACGCTCACGGCCATATTTCTGATAAATGTATTGAATGACTTCTTCACGTCGCTCGTGTTCGAAGTCGACATCGATATCGGGTGGCTCATCTCGCTCTTTACTGATAAAGCGCTCGAACAGTACAGAAATCTGCCTTGGGTCGACTGAAGTTATCTCGAGGCAATAGCATACGACAGAATTAGCTGCAGACCCCCGGCCTTGATACAAAATGCCATTACGCTTAGCGAACATCACAATGTCGTGAATGGTGAGAAAATAAAATGGATAGTTGAGCTCTTCTATCAGAGCCAATTCTTTATCAATAGTGTGCTGGATCGATTCTGGTACACCTTTGGGAAAACGTTGCCTTTTCCCTTGATTAACCAGATTGATTAGGTGGCTGATTGGCGTTTCCCCATCAGGGATCAGTTCACTAGGGTATTCATAACGTAGTGAGCCTAGGTCAAACTCACAACGGGTGGCAATACGTACGCTCTCTTCTAACCATTGTGGTTTGAACAGGCGGTGGAGTTTTTCTTTACTGCGTAGTGCATGCTCTGCATTAGAGATTAAATGAGCACCCACTTTCTCGACGCTACTGCCTTGCTGAATAGCGGTTAAGACATGTTGTAAGGGTAACCGATTGGCCGTATGCATTAATACACCACCACAAGCCGTAATAGGAAGGTGCAATTCGCTGGCCAACGTTTGGCAATGATGAAGGTAGGTTTGGTCGCTATCTTTGAGGTGACGCTGCACACCAAGCCACAACCGAGAGTGATGATGTTGACCGAGCCATTGGCCCCACTTGAGGTCGTCTTCTTTATGACTGGGAAGCCAGATTATGAAGCAGTGCCTGATGGACATGAGATCCCATTCAGATAGCTGGTATTGCCCTTTCTCAGAGCGCCGTCTTGCATTAGTGATGATCCGACACAGCTCTGCATAAGCTTGTCTGTTAGGGCAGAGGAGAACCACTTGGCATTCTTGATTGAGCCAAAACATGCTGCCGACAATCAGCTTAATCCCTAATTGATGTTGTTTAATGGCGCTGTAAGCACGGACAACCCCTGCGACAGAGCATTCATCGGTGATCGCCAGTGAGTGATAACGCAGAAAATCCGCTTGTAAGATCAGCTCCTCTGCATGGGAAGCACCAGTAAGAAATGAGAAATTAGTTTGGCAAAACAGCTCGGCATAATTCACTACTTAGGCTCCTTAACTGAATTGACCATGAAGAAACCAATGTTTGTCTTGATCGCGGAATACCCATAGCCACCGGCCTTGCTGGCTTCGAGCAACAAAGTAATCACGAATAACACTATCGCCATCCCACCAACCGGTCACTAGTCGCTCTGGTCCTTGTATTAAGGTGACTTTTTCTGTTAACGACTCTGGTTCTGGCAACATAAGGCTCGGTCGTAACCGCGTTACACGGCGTATTTGAGGCGGGGTATGAGTTGGAGCACACAATACAGTGGCTTTTTCTGGCCTAGGATCATCGGTTCGTGCAATTTTTCGTACTTGCTCCTTACCTAATTTGGCTTGCAACAATGCAATGAGTTCTAGCTCACTTTGTTGCCCTTGATGACCACAAAATAAATCTTGTGCGTTGGCCTCAAGTTCGCCGCTACGCTCAATTTTGAGCGTTAACCCTTGAACAGGCGCTTCGAGTTGCACGGATTCAAGTGTGAGTTGGCATAAGGTCATCCAACGACTTGCTTGATAATCACCACACGCGGAGGTGAAGGTTATCTGGTTTGATTGACCATCTCTTTGATGTAACTGCAAAGAGAGCTCATAAGCGACTTGATTACGCAGGTTTAGAAAATGTTCCAGCTTATTCAATAAAATAGTAAGTGGCTTCTCTAGCCACTGAATATTCTCGATATCGAACAGCAGCGCTAGATGACTTTGAAAATGTTCAGGAGGATGATAGTACGTCACCGGGTGTTTAAATTGGCCCATTAAGCGACCAAGGTAATTGACAAGATCAATGTCAAAACGTCGCGCGACTTCCTGTAACGGTAGCGCCAGTAAATCAGCAAGTGTTTGGATGCCTACTCGGGATAGTTTCTCTACTTGTTTTATCGTTAACTCAGTGGCAGCCAGTGGGAACGGCTGTATGCGTTCAAGTAGCTGCTGCTTATCTTCAGAGAGGAAATCTTGCTGTCCTTTCGCGAGCAAAATTGCAGAATAGGGGGAAAAACCGCATGCAAAATGATAGCGTATCTGCAAGGTATTCAGGTGCTGAGAGAGGGTACCCCAATATTTCATTAGGCCACCATAAAGAGACAGCATATCCGTCACTTTTAACAAGATCCCCTGTGGTGGCATGAGTACGATGTCAGAGGTCACCAAATAGAGCCATTGAGCTATGTCCGTTAAGGTTTGTGCTTCCACTTTTTCATCATAAGGATGGACTTGCAGGGAATGGCACATTGCCGCAGCGCTGCCGAGGCCCATGCCTATTTTTATGCCTTGATCCAGTGCGTTTGGGTTTGCTTGAACCACGTGATGCGCTCGCCCATCCACAATGACTAAAGGGGATTGAGTTTGGTCAGAAAATAAGGCGTCCAACTGTAACGCCGGAAAATATAAATATAACCAGAGTTGCATGTTTAGCCTTGTTTTTGCATGGGAAAAGGAATAACGACGGGCGTTTTGCGCTGCAATGACAGCGAAGGCCAGCGCTCACTCATATCTAAAATAAAGCTGCTGTGTGGCCAACCACCACGCCGCTTGGTGATACTGATCTCGAGTCCCTGTTCATGGGGTTGTAATCGAAGGCTTAAACTTACGGGAAGTGAAAACACATGCTTGCGCTGAGCTTTGAATAGAAACTGTAAGCAGCGCCCAGTCTCACTGGCAACCTGAAGTCTGCGCGCCTGATGCACCTCAAGCTCTGAATGCCACAGCAATACATTGTCACAGGCTCCGCTTTTTAGGCACTGTTCTGCTGCCCATAACGCTTCACGTTCAGTTTTGGGGTTGATAAAGAGAATGTGGTTACGATCGAGCCCTTCGCTTTCGAGTTGTTCAGCGCAAAGATAACCAGGCGGCTGAATAAATACACTCAATCGTTGTTGTTGATTTTGGCGAAGGTGTGGCATGAGCAAGCGTAGTTCGCCAATGCCTGAAGGGGAGTCCACCTCAACAACACCTTGTTTAGGAAAACCACCTTGTAATTTTTCATCCAACAGACGAAAGCCAGTGGAGAAGAATTCTTGCGTGGTTTGATGGTATGACCCTTGCCAAACCCACTGTTTATTTTTCAGATGCTCAATCAATTCATACATAACAAAATACCTGTATATTTATACAGTATAATTCATTATAAAGAAGCGGCAAGAGGAAAAGAGAGGAATAAATACAAAAACGCCTCGCAAAAAAGCAAAGCGTTGAATAAACGGAAAATCTTTTTAGTTATTTCTTTGGCTGAGCATCAATGCACTGGCCATGTACGTCACGGCCTTCTGGCGCCATCAAATAAAGGTAAAGTGGCATGATATCCAGTGGTGTTTTTAACAACTCAGCATCTTCTGCTGGGTAGGCTTTAGCACGCATTCCCGTACGGGTGCCACCTGGATTAATTGCATTAACACGTACGCTGGAGTCGCTCAGTTCATCTGCCAGAACTTGCATCATGCCTTCGGTTGCAAATTTAGACATAGCGTACGTGCCCCAAAAAGCACGGCCGTCATGACCAACCGTTGAAGAGGTGAACACAAGGCGAGCGTCGTCTGATTTTTTCAATAAAGGCAACACCGCTTGAGTCATCATAAACTGAGCTTTAACGTTGACCTGCATGACATCGTCATAAGTGTCTTCGCCAATTTGATCAAATGGGCTGATCACACCAAGTAAGCTGGCATTGTGTAACACGCCATCTAAGCGGCCAAACTGTCCTTCGATGGTATCGACCATATCGAGGTAATTCTGTTTGGTTGCTCCTTTCATATCCAGTGGGATGATTGCTGCTTGTGGGTAACCAGCCGCTTCAATTTCATCGTAGGTTTGTTCCAGCTTTTTCACTGTGCGGCCAAGAAGAATAACGGTTGCCCCATGTTGTGCATATGACAATGCTGCCTGTTTGCCGATGCCGTCACCTGCACCAGTGACTAAGATTACTTTGTCCTTTAGGGCTTGTTCAGAAACTGAATACTCCACAGTTTGTGTCCTTATCGTTATGTTCTACTTTAAGTATTTATGGCAAGGTGGTTACAATACACCAATTCGTTCATTTGGGGATAAAGACGTTGGAATTTTTATTGGACTATGGCCTGTTTTTGGCCAAGATTGTGACCGTCGTGGTCGCGCTTGTAGCGATTTTGGTGATTGCCAAAGCGGTTAGCGGAAAAAGCGGTGGTGCGAAAGGTGAATTGGAAATCACCAACCTGACGGAAGCGCATAAACAGACAGTAGAGCAATTAGAACATCACCTTCATGATGAAGCCTTTATTAAAGCGCGAGATAAAGCAGAAAAGAAAAGCGAGAAAGAAAAAAATAAGGCTCGCGAAAAAGAGATCAAGCAAGCTTCAAAAGAAGGTGCCTTGGACAGTAAGCGTGAACCACACCTGTTTGTTCTCGATTTCAATGGCAGTATTGATGCAAAAGAAGTTGCCGCGCTGCGTGAAGAAGTGACGGCGATTTTAGCTGTGGCACGAGAAGGGGATGAAGTATTGCTTCGCCTTGAGTCTGGTGGTGGCATGGTCCATGGCTATGGTTTGGCTTCTTCTCAGCTTGACCGCATTAAAGCGGCTGGCCTGCCTTTGACGATTGCCGTTGATAAAGTTGCTGCGAGTGGCGGTTATATGATGGCGTGTATCGCCGATAAAATTGTGTCTGCACCGTTTGCTATTGTTGGCTCAATTGGTGTGATTGCTCAGTTGCCAAACTTTAACAAGTTACTGAAAAAACATGATATTGAGTTTGAACAACTGACGGCTGGCGAATACAAACGTACTTTAACTATGTTTGGTGAGAACACAGACAAAGCTCGTGAGAAGTTCAAACAAGAACTGGAAGAGACGCATGGTTTATTTAAAGACTTTATTCGTGAGCGTCGTCCTGAGTTGGAACTAGATAAAGTTGCAACGGGTGAGCATTGGTTTGGTACCCAAGCACATGAACTTGGTCTTGTGGATGAAATCAAAACATCGGACGACATCGTTGTAGAAGCGTGTAAAGACAAAACCGTATTGGCGATTCATTACGTTGCGAAGAAGAAATTGGCTGACAAGCTAGCCGGTGTTGCTGGTGAGGCCGCTGATAACGTACTGATGAAACTAATCAGCCGTGGTCAACGACCTATCGTTTAATCGCGTTACGACTAACGCCTGTCCAGTAGTGACAGGCGTTTTTCTATTAATGCAAATAATACCCCAGTGACAGCGCCAGCAAGATGAGCTTCAACCGCAACTCTCGCCTCAATTAATGCGGCTGTGGAGGCTGACGGGCCAGCAAACTGTTCCCATAATACTTTTGCCGCAAGACCAATGAGAAGTAGCCAACTGCTTTTGCGTCCTTGAATCACCTCTTGAATGACAAAATAGCCAAACAGCCCATGCAGTACACCAGATAATCCAACGTAGATGTTCATATTGGATAGAAAAATGGCAAAGCCGACACCAAGGCTGGTGGTGAGCAGGGCAAACAACAGCGCTTTCGTTGAAGGTTTGAAAATATAGCTGATGACCCAAAGCCCCGCGAGATTCATTCCAAGGTGCGGAAAGTTGGTGTGGGTGAAATTTCCTGTTAGGATGCGCCACCACTCTCCTTGGTTCAGAGCGTGACGATTCCATTCACTCAATGTAGCCAATGGCTCGAACTGTAAGCCTAAACAAATTAAGCTGATAACGGATAACAGAAGATACAAATTCACTTTATGTCTCGATATTGTACTCAGTGTGGAAAGCCACACAAAGCCTGTATTTGCCAATGGATAAAAAGCTTACCATCGAATGTAGAGCTGATTATTTTACAGCATCCGAGTGAAACGAAACGACCGATGGGTACCGCTCGAATACTGACCTTATCTCTGCCAAATAGCCATTGCTTTGTTGGAGAAGACTTTAGTCAACATGCTGAGCTAAATGCATTGTTAAATCAAGCGGATATGCAGCACTTTGTGTTGTATCCGGGAGAGAATGCGATTGAAGTGAATGAGGGGTTTAGTCACACGGATGAAAAGGTGGCTTTGCGGGTTATTTTACTTGATGGAACGTGGAAAAAAGCATACAAGATGTGGCAGTTATCAACCAATCTTCATACTTTACCATTGCTCAAGTTGCCGAGTAACCTTGCAGGGAATTACCGTATTCGAAAAGCACCGAGTGATAACGCACTTTCTACCGTGGAAGCGGGTTTCCATATTTTAAGTTTGTTACAACCTGAGCAAGACTTTACACCGCTTCTACATGCTTTTGATCAGATGATCGAATACCAAATCCAACAGATGCCCGCTGGTGTTTTTGAACGCAATTATCATAAAAACTAGGCAGAGCTTACATACTTACCACTGTGAGGAAGCGTCTAGGATAGCCACTCTTGTAGTAATTGGTTTCAGTGACGCCAAAGTGCTTTTTGGAAGACGAGCTATGAATGAAGCTGAGCTTTCCATCGCCAATTTCGGTAATAATGCCAGCATGACCCGGTTTTCGAATGTTAGGGTTGGTACCGGTAAATACAATTAAATCCCCAACTTTCGCATCTTCTAACGACACCTTATTGGCATACAAGCTCGGGTAGGCCGCCGTTGTGCGAGGTATGTTGATATCAAACTTTCGATAGACGTATTGGATGTACCCGGAGCAATCGAATCCTTTCGGCGTGCTGCCGCCGTAGATGTACTGAGTACCCAAAAAGCGCCGTGCATAATCGATCATTTCAGTTTGTGGCTGCTCTTTCTCAAGTGTTTTGACTGTATCCACACTTTCACTTATCTCAATTGGCTGTAATTGAGTAAACATTGGTTCTACTGCATGTTTAGTTTCTACGTGACTGGTTGGCTCTGAAGCCGTTGGAACGGCAGAGCAAGCGACAGA
Source organism: Vibrio sp. TRT 17S01 (assembly GCF_050113695.1). Lineage (NCBI taxonomy): Bacteria > Pseudomonadati > Pseudomonadota > Gammaproteobacteria > Vibrionales > Vibrionaceae > Vibrio > Vibrio sp. TRT 17S01. The sequence continues at coordinate 249,248 of NZ_JBNJOG010000001.1, forward strand.
AAGTAAGGGTAATGGAAGCAGTATTAAGTGTTTTAAGTTCATAGAGCGAGATCGATTGACGGTATTTCTGCGCAATAAACTAACACGAGACGAGCAGTCGATTGATAAGAGTTTTGTCAAAATGTCGATTGGAAAAAGAGTGGCATGAACCACTCTTATCGATAAGTTCAACAGACCCTAGTATCCATGAGATGAAAACAGCTGCTGATGCAGTCTTTGAGCGTGACCGTCAGTCATGGATGAAATGTGGTCAGAGATCACTCGCAGGCCATGCGTTTCATCACTACTGCTTTGCCAACGCTGGCGTGGCTGCTCAGGTAACAGACGTTCAGGATCGGCACTGAGTGCTTCAAAGATATCCATGATAATTTGCTGGCCTTTGTATTCCACCATTTGAACCTGTGGGATCTGGATGACATAGTGACTAACAAAGTGTTTCAGTATCTCCAGTGCTTTTGCCATGGTCGGCTCAAGAAAGGCATTAAACGCGAGTAACTCAGAATGAAAGGCAGCTTCAACCGGCTTGATAGAGATACTGGTTAATAAGGCATTGACCATGCCTCCGATGGCGTCTTTTCGTTGATAGTGCGTATCAGAAAAGAGCATCTCGCCGACAGAATCGATATGCGCCTCGAACCATGGGTCGCCACATTCTGCCAGAGCACAAGCTGCGACCTCTTGCCATTGATTGCGAGTGACAAGACCAAGCACAATCGCGTCTTCGAGATCATGAACGCCGTAAGCAATATCATCCGCAAGCTCCATAATTGAACAATCGAGAGATTTATAACGTGTTTTATGGTGTTGAGTTGCGGGGAGCGTTTCTTCTCGCATCTGACTAAACGCGTCTTTGTCACTGTCTGAAAGCGGGGCAAGAACCCATTCAAACAACGCACTGTCACAGTCGTAGATACCTTTGGCTGGCATCCAATCTTTCGCTTTAAGCTTACGCTGATGGAGAGCTGGTTCAGGTTGTTGGGAAGCACAAACTTGGCTAAGCAAGGCGGGGTATTTGATTAGCCCAAGTAAGGTTCGGCGTGCGAGATTCATGCCGAAATGCTCGGTGTAAGGCTCAAGTTTGGTGACGATACGGAAAGTCTGTGCATTGCCTTCAAAGCCGCCGTGGTCGCGCATCATGTAATTGAGCGCTACTTCACCACCATGGCCATAAGCAGGGTGGCCGATATCGTGAGCTAAGCACAGGGAATCAATCAGGCTATCACTCGGGAGCAAATCACGGAACTCAGGCTGTTTCTTTTTCAGTTGCGCTACAATGCCCGTACCGAGTTGTGCTGCCTCTAATGAATGAGTGAGCCGAGTGCGGTGGAAATCATCGACACTTTTACCATGTACTTGGGTTTTTGCTTGTAAACGACGAAAAGCCGCCGAGTGCAGAATACGGGCACGATCGCGCTGATATGGACTGCGGTGGTCATCACGACGAATTTTATGTTCGTCATCATGACGTTGATGCCATAAATCACTGATTTTAAAAGTCATGGGCAATCTCCCTCTGTTTTATCTTACCGTATACTCATGCAGCAAGGACTTCAAGTAGCAGAAGAGGATGGAATGTTTACCATTTGCAGTACTTACTAGTCTTTCATACTCAAAATCAACATAGCGGCGACCGCGAGGAAACCCGTCATCATCAGAAATACATCATTGTAGGCCATGATAGCGGCATCTCGCTGCATGATGCCAACCAGACTAGCCTGTGCCTGTTGTAGAGCCGTTGCAGCATCGCTGCCAGATTGAATAAAGAAAGCCTGCTGTTGCTGAAGTGTCTGCCAGCCTAACTGATTAACGGTTGGCAACGATTCTTTAATATGAGCCAGATGTTCGCGGGTTTTGTTATCAAGCAAGGTCGCAATGATAGCGATACTAAATGCACCTCCGAGGTTGCGCATCACGTTCGTTAATGTTGAAGCATCTGGTGTATCCGGTTTATTGATGTTCTTCATCGCAACTAAGGAGAGTGGCACCATGATGAATGGGCTACCAATAGCACGTAATACCATAGATAAAATCAGTTGTTGGCCGCCAAAATCGACGGTCATATGTGTATTCACAAAACAGCTTAATCCAAACATTGTAAAGCCAAATGTGACCAAATATTTAGGCTTAATAATCTGAGTTAGCTTTGGCACTAATGGGAAAATGAGTAACTGAGGAAATCCCATCCACATTAACACTTCACCAATCTCCATCGCGTTGTATTGCTGAATTTGAGTCAGATACATTGGTAGGACGTAGATGGATCCAAGCAGTGCCATCCCCAAAATCAAATACGCAATGCAGGCCATCGCAAACTGACCGTCACGCAATAATCTCAGGTTTACCAGAGGCTTCTTGTGCTGTAACTCGTTAATGATGAAGTAGACCAAGCTAACAGCTGAGACAATACTGAGTGCAATAATAAAGCTTGAGCTGAACCATTCTTCGCGATTTCCTTCTTCGAGCACCACTTCAAGGCACCCTAGGCCGAGTGCCATAGTGACAATGCCAAACCAGTCGGCTTTCTTTAGCAAACTCAGTTCTAGCTTTTCATCATCCAATCCATAGCGAATCATAGAGATCACCAACAGTGCTGGTGGGAGGTTGATGTAAAAGATGTAGTGCCAAGATAGGTTCTCTGTCAGCCAACCGCCAAAAGTTGGCCCGATAGATGGGGCAAATGTGGCTGTTACGCCAAACAGAGCCATACCAACGGCTCGCTTGTTTAAGGGGAGCAGTTGCACGACCAGTGAGAAGGCGAGGGGAATTAAAGCCCCGCCGCTAAAGCCCTGCATGGCCCGAAAGATGATCATCGAAGTCATGTTCCATGAGAAAGAACACAGCAGCGATGAAAGGGTAAAGATTGCCGTAGTCCAGGTTAGATAACGGCGCTTACCTAATGCTTTAGACAGCCAACCACTGAGAGGAATTGCGATCATCTCAGCAACCAAATAGGAGGTAGAAATCCAAGAGCTTTCGTCGAGTGTCGCCGAAAGGGCCCCCTGAATATCCTTGAGTGATGAATTGGTGATTTGAATGTCTAAGATAGCCATAAAGGCACCAATCAGGCCACCGAATAATGCTACCCAGTGGCGAACTGGTACTTCATCAGCTTCCACGTGAGCAATGACAGTAGATTGGCTCATTGCTTAGCCTCGTGTATCAATGGTTGCAACAACCGATAGACCTGGTAGTAATCGGCCTTGGAGAGATTTTTGGTCTGGGATGGTGATTTTTACCGGTACGCGCTGAACGATTTTAGTGAAGTTACCAGTTGCATTTTCGGGTGGTAGGAGCGCAAATTTAGCGCCAGTAGCTGGAGAAAAACTGTCAACCACACCTTCTAAGGATTGACCAGGGAAGGCATCCAGTTCAACGGTTACTTTTTGTCCTTTATGGATGCCATTTAGCTGGGTTTCTTTAAAGTTGGCTTCAATCCACACGCCTTGTTGCGGAACCAAACTCATTAATGGTGAGCCTGCTTGAACTAACAAACCTTCACGAACGCTGCGTTTACCAATGATACCATCGGCAGGAGCATAGACCTTCGTGTAGTCGAGGTTTAGCTGAGCTTGTTCTAGTTGAGCCTGTGCTTCAGTGACAGATGCTTGTGCTTGTTCTATTTCGCTACCAATCACAATTAACTGGTCATTAGCAGCAGAAAGATTAGCCTTTGCTTCCTCAAGTTCAGCAAGAGTCACCTTCTGTTGAGCCAGCATGCTGTCAAGCTCGTCCTGCGACGCGTAGTTGCGTTTTAGCAGACTACGGGAACGAGACACTTGTTGAGCGGCACGCTCGTATTCAGCACGAGCAGAATCTACTCGGCTTTCAGCCTGATTAATTTGGCTGCGCTGTAAGTTTTGTTGCGCGCTAAGGTTTTTAACACTCGATTGCGCCACTACGAGGTGTGCTTGGGACTGATCCAATGCCGCCTGATAGTCGCGGTCATTAATTTGAACCAGCAACTGTCCCTGTTTCACCTGTTGGTTATCGGATACGTAAGACTTAACGATATAACCTGACACTTTAGGGCTGATGGTAGTGATATCACCTTGAAGATAGGCATTGTCAGTGGATTCAAAATATTGCCCATAACCAAACCAATATCCACCACCCAGCAGACCAAATGACAGCATTAGTGCGGTTGCGATCAAAGGTGCTTTGTTGCGTTTGGACTTGGTTGTGCTGGTTGTTTGTTGGGTCTCTGCCATTTTGCACTCTTAAAGTTAACTGAATTTCGAATGCAACGAATTGTAAATGAATCACATTGGTTGATAAGATAGGAAAAAAAGGAAACACTGTTGCAAAAATTTAACTAATAAGGTGTTTCTGGGAGGCTTTATGGATTTAAATTCAGTGACTGTATTTACCCAAGTTGTTGATTGTGGGAGTTTTACCCACGCAGCAGAGACACTGAACATGACAAAGTCAACGGTAAGTCGAAAGCTCGTTGAGTTAGAGCAATATTTAGGTGTGAGATTGATCACGCGCTCAACGCGCAGTTTAGTACTGACTCCTGAAGGAGAAGCATTTTATCAATCCAGCTTACAAATGCTGGAAATTATGAATCAGGCTGAGCTGGAGGTTTCCGCCAATCAGGATCTGGTTCGCGGACCTCTTAACGTTGTTCTGCCAGTTGAATTAGGCCATCAGGTGCTGGGTAGCTATATCCACCAATTCCTACTCGATTATCCTCATGTAACAATGAACCTAGAATTGAGTAACCGTGAAGTGGATATTATTGGTGAAGGTATCGATCTTTACGCCCAAATCGGAGACCTTGAAGATTCTAATCTCGTCTCACGTTTTCTAACCTCTTCTAAACGAGCACTAGTGGCAAGTCCGACGTACTTAGCTCAGTTTGGTGAAATCACTTCTCATCAGGACTTAACTGCTCCCCATCATTTGGTGGAAGTATTTAATAAGGCTGCTCGTTTGCCAAAGTGGCATCTGCAACCTGACAGTGGTGAGTCATACCATATTGACTTGCCGTATCGGTTACGAGTCAATACTATTACTGCCTGTTTAAAAGCCTGTATTGATGGTTTAGGTATTGCTGTGCTGCCGGAGTTTATCTGTCGCGAACACTTTGTTAGTGGTGCATTGGTTCATTTGTTGCCAGAGTATAGAATGCCGGAAGTGCAGGTGAGTTTGGTCTACGCAGACCGAAAGTTGGTGCCAAAACGCAAAAAAGTATTCATTGAGTACCTACTTAATGCGTTTCAGCAACGGATGTGAGTATTGGCTGAATATCAATTAGCTGATTTCGTCTAGTGATAATTCAAAACTTGGTGCAAAGACATTAAGAAAATAGAGCATTTCTTCTGTTTCACGTTCTTTCAGCGAAATATCAAGACGCTTTTTGGCCAGTGCATATTCGTGGTTCCCAGCGCTGAGCTCTTCTAGGCATTTTAGGTATGCACAAATGGTGTCGGCTTGTTTCACTATTGCAGCGTCTTCACTATTTGCTTGATGGCTGAGCAGAAAGGGTGCGAAATCATCTTTGAATTCATCAGGCAGCATACCAAGTAGCTTTTTTTCCGCTGCTGCTTCGATTTTTTTGTATTCTTTGGCGATCTCGGGACTGTAATACTTAACTGGGGTGGGAAGGTCGCCCGTCAAGACTTCACTGGTGTCGTGGTACATGCCTAAAATGGCAATTCGCTCCGGGTTCAGATTACCACCAAATTTTTTGTTTTTAATAAGTGCCAGAGCGTGAGCAACAAATGCAACTTGCAGGCTGTGTTCAGAGATATTTTCACTGGAAACTGAGCGCATAAGGGGCCAGCGCTGGATAAGCTTCATACGAGCAAGGTGGGCAAAAAAATGGCTTTCTTTCAGTGTGGGTTCGGACATCGTTTGACTCCTTGCTAAACGAAAAAGGATACTCCAAAGAGTATCCTTTTAGCATATGAGAGATCGAATCTGAATACTACTGGCGATAAGTTGACAAGAAGCGCTCAAAGCGACCAATCGCCATTTCGAGATCCTCAACATGAGGCAATGTCACAATACGGAAGTGATCCGGCTTTGGCCAGTTGAAGCCAGTGCCTTGTACCAGCAGTACTTTTTCTTGAATCAAGAAATCGAGGACCATTTTTTGGTCATCTTTGATGTTGTACATCTTGGTATCAATTTTAGGGAATAGGTACATTGCCCCTTTGGGCTTGACGCAAGAGATCCCCGGAATCTGATTTACCAGCTCCCAAGCACGATCGCGTTGTTCAAGTAAGCGACCACCAGGCAAGATCAATTCATTAATGCTTTGGTAACCGCCCAGTGCCGTTTGCACTGCATGCTGCATCGGAACATTGGCACACAAACGCATGGATGCCAGCATTTCTAAGCCAGAAATATAACCTTGGGCCAAATGTTTTGGTCCGGTTAGGAACATCCAGCCGCTGCGAAAACCACAAACGCGATAGGCTTTAGATAGGCCGTTGAATGTGACGACGAGTACATCGTCTGTAAGGCTAGCGACAGAAGTGTGGGTCGCACCGTCGTACAGAACCTTGTCGTAAATCTCATCTGCAAAAATGATCAACTTATGTTGGCGAGCAATTTCGATCACTTCCAATAAGAAGTCACGGCTATATACCGCACCCGTTGGGTTATTTGGGTTGATCAAGACGATACCACGCGTTTTCGGTGTGATTTTCTTTTTGATATCGTCGAGATCGGGATACCAGTCAGATTCTTCATCACAGAGGTAATGAACGGCGTTACCACCAGACAGTGAAACTGAGGCAGTCCAAAGTGGATAATCTGGTGCTGGTACCAGCATTTCATCACCGTTGTTGAGCAGAGCTTGCATCGCCATCACAATTAGCTCAGATGCTCCGTTCCCGATGTAAACATCTTCCACGTCTAAAGAGCGGATACCTCGACGTTGGTAATATTGCACAACGGCTTTACGCGCAGAATAAAGGCCTTTCGAATCCGCATAACCTTGAGATGTTGGGAGGTTACGGATGACATCAACCAAGATTTCATCAGGGGCGTCAAAACCAAATGGGGCAGGGTTACCGATATTTAGCTTCAGTATATTATGCCCTTCTTCCTCCATGCGCTTAGCATGTTTCAATACTGGTCCGCGGATGTCATAGCAGACATTGTCGAGTTTTGACGACATTCCGATATTTTGCATTGTGTAAAACCCAAAAATGAATTAATTTCTTTATTAAACTACAACAAAAAAAGGTTTGATAGAATAAAAATCTACTTTGTGGCGTTATTTAAACGTCCCTTTATCTGGTGGCTATCACAGGATTCTGCAAAAGATTGAGTACATCCTTGATTTGAGAAGGGTCTAACAATAGAGTAGCGTTCAAATTCTATCGAAATCTCCTGTAAGACGAGGCTGATTTGTCACACTTTCATCAAGCCGTCATTGAACTTATTGAGCGTGTAAAGGATGCAAAAGACGGCACTAGCCGTTTGGTTCAAGTTCTTAAGGAAAAACCTGACTTTGCCTTTATTGATTGGTTGGACGCGCAACCGATATTTCCCAAATTTTACTGGCAATCTCGTGATACTCGTGAAGAGGTTGTTGCACTAGGACAACTGCACACATTTACTGACCCTGCACCAGCTTATACTGTACTTGCTGAAGATCAGCGAGTTTGGGGAGGCCGTTCCTTCGATGGTCAGACAGATAAAAATCGCCGCTGCATGTCTTCATTTTTCTTCTTACCGCAAGTGGAGTTGATCCGCTTTGATAATACATGGTCTATTGCGGTGAATCTCAATGGAGAGCGGCATCGCACCTTATCAAGTCTGAATAAACTACAAGTTGATGTGACCCCTCTGGCTCCTGTTTCCGCACATATCTGCAATATTACGCATGTACCACAACAGCCACAGTGGAACGAGTTAGTGGAACGTGTATTAACCGGGATTGACCAACAGGCGTTTAAAAAGGTGGTGTTGGCACGTAAAACAACCGTTGATCTCGATGGCCCACTGTGTCCGGCTCAACTGTTGAAAGCCAGTTATCAAAATAACCATCATAGTTTCCACTTTCTTCTGGCTCTTGACCAAAAACATGCTTTTATTGGGTCAACGCCTGAGCGTCTATACTCTCGTCAAGGTCAAGAATTACATACTGAAGCGTTGGCTGGCACGATTGGTCGTGGGGTGAATGCGCAACAAGATATGGATCTGGCCAACTGGTTGTCGCAAGACAGTAAGAATTTGAATGAAAACCAGTATGTGGTGGATGATATTATTGAGCGCCTTACGCCACACTCAGAAAAGGTTCATGTTGAATCAGAAGCTCGCTTGGTTCGTTTGCGCAAAGTGCAGCACTTAAAACGCAGTATTCATGCCACACTTAATCCTGGGGTGAATGGTGTTCAGCTACTTAGTGCGCTTCAACCAACGGCAGCTGTTGCTGGCTTACCTCGGCAAGAGTCTATCGATTTTATTCGTCAGAATGAACCTTTTGCCAGAGGTTGGTATGCAGGTTCGATTGGTTATATCAGTCATAAAAAAGCAGAATTTTGCGTCGCAATCCGAAGTGCGTTGATTGTTGATGAGCAGCTCCAATTGTTTGCCGGAGCTGGCATTGTTCCCGGCTCGGTTGCGAAGCATGAATGGCAGGAATTAGATAAAAAAATGTCGACCTTATTGTCGCTGATCTCGGAGAATGCCCCGCTGGGAGTGGCTTCATGAGTACCAACCAAGCGGTATTAAACCGTATATGGTCACAAACCATTCTTGAAGAGTTAAGTCGATTAGGTGTCTGTGATATTTGTGTGGCGCCAGGTTCTCGCTCAACCCCTCTTACTTTGGAAGCGGCTGCAAACCCCAAATTAACCATGCACACACATTTTGATGAGCGTGGTTTAGGCTTTTTAGCGTTAGGGCTTGCCAAATCAAGTCAGCGTCCTGTCGCAGTTGTCGTCACATCCGGTACTGCAGTAGCTAATTTATTACCAGCGATTGCGGAATCACATCTAACGGGTGAGAAGTTAGTTGTGTTGACTGCCGATCGCCCCGTGGAATTAGTCGGGTGCGGCGCGAATCAAGCCATCGACCAACAAGGCATTTATTCATCTCATGTGACAGCAGCCCTTAATTTGCCAACCCCAGCTTTGCATACTCCGTTGAAATGGCTGCTCACTTCGATTGATCAAGTCATGCAAAAGCAAGCGCAAGACAGTGGCAGTATCCATATCAATTGTCCTTTTCCTGAGCCGTTATACAGCTCGGAATCTAAATCGATATTTCAACACTATTTAGATACCGTTAGTCATTGGTGGCAAAGTAACCAGCCTTACTGTCAGCGTATATTGGCGGAGTCCGGTCAGTTCTTCGATACAGCTTCATTTGCCGAGAAAAAAGGTTTATTGATTGTCGGTAGTGTTTCAATTGAGGAAGCGAAGCGAGTGCAGCAACTTGCGAATGAAGCGGGCTGGCCTCTATTGTGCGATCCACAATCTGGTATTTCGAGTGAATGGGCTCATTTTGATTTGTGGCTGCAACGGCAAGAATGGGCTGACAAGCTTAATGAGTGTGATTTGGTGGTGCAGTTTGGTTCTCGCTTGGTATCAAAAAGGCTGAATCACTGGCTCAAGCAACGAGTTGAAAATAGCGATTGTGAGTACCATTACATCGAGCACGCTCATGGTCGAAATAATCAAGATCATCTGCCACAGTACCATCATGTGTGTGATATCCAGCAATGGCTTGCAGCGAATGACAACTGGCAACAAGGTGTTACGACTCGTGGTTGGGCTGATGACCTTCGTAAGGTTGCCAGTGCTACCCTCAGTACCGCCAAAACCATGCTAGCGGATGAATCTTCATTATCTGAAGCGTCATTGGCCCTGTCTTTAGCCAATGTGCCTCCCCATACACAACTCTTTATTGGCAATAGCCTGTTTGTACGATTAACCGACATGTTTAGTCGGTTGCCGGGGAGGGCGGTATACAGCAATCGCGGCGCTTCGGGTATTGATGGGCTTATCGCGACTGCAAGTGGGGTTGTACGACATACTAAAGTGCCGACTTTAGTGGTAGTGGGCGATACTTCGCTACTGTATGATCTTAACTCTTTGGCGTTGTTTACTCATGAACCAACACCAACGGTTATTGTGGTCACGAATAATGATGGCGGTGCTATTTTTGATTTGCTGCCAGTACCAAACGTGCAAAAGCAAGCGTTGTATCAGATGCCTCATGGCTATCAATTTGCTGGTGCGGCGAATCAGTTCCAGATCCCTTATTGCTGTCCTCAAACATTAGATGAATGTTCAAGTATGATCGAACAACATCTAGGGACAGGCCACGGACCACTATTAATTGAGGTAATGACGCCTCCTGAACAAGCTTCAAACCATATTAAACAGGTGGTACGTCATCTCCATGCTCTATAGTCAGCTTCACCATTTTTCAGCGGTTCAGGAGCAGCCAGCGGTTGTATTCCTACATGGTTTATTGGGAAGTGGTGATGACTGGCTAGAGACATTAAACCTTCTTCCTGACTATGCTTGCCTATGCATTGATCTACCGGGTCATGGACAAAGTAATGGCATAATCTGCCAAGGCTTTGAGCATTGTTGCGACATGATTGTTGATGCAATCAGTTCTCATTTTCCTCCTGAGATGCCCATCATTTTGGTGGGCTATTCTATGGGAGCGCGCATCGCGATGCATGGTTTAGCTCATGATTGCTTTTCAAGGCTCAATATTTGCTTATCACTACTTGAGGGCGGCAACTTTGGTCTCGATACGGTGTCTGATAAACAAGCGCGTTGGGAAAATGATGTGCGTTGGGCAGAACGTTTTTGCCGTGAGCCTATCGAGCAAGTGCTTGCTGATTGGTATCAACAAGCGGTATTTGCAGAACTCACTTGCGAGCGAAGACAAGCGGTAATCGCTAAACGTAGCAAGAATAATGCGGCTCAAGTTGCCAGCATGCTAAAAGCAACCTCATTGGCTAAACAGGATTATTTGCTGGATAGGTTAAAGTTAACTTCGGTACCTATCCATTATATTTTCGGCGATAAAGACGTGAAGTTCCGTCAAATGGCAGAACAGAGCGGACTTGCCTTCACTCAAGTGAATGCCGCAGGACACAATGCTCATCAAGAGCAACCCGCAGCTTTTTCTGAGATTATTCGCCATCACATAAGACTCATGTATGAGTCAATCAGATAGAAATGGGACATTCCATGACAAGAGCTACCACCATACCATCCTCTTTTCCTCCCTCGAGACCTTCGATGAAAAATAGATAAATAACGTTAGGTCTACTACAACAATAGAATTGGGGAAGAGAAATGATAAAGTCAGCGAAACTGTACCGTTACCTGCTGCCTATGGACAGCGGTGTGATACTTAGAGAACAAAGACTAACTGAACGAGAAGGCTTTATTGTTCAGTTAGAACATGAAGGAAAAATAGGGAGAGGAGAGATTGCGCCTCTACCTGGTTTCAGTATTGAAAGTGCAGAAGAAGCATGTACTCAGACTCTTGAGCAACTTAAGCGCTGGGCTGCTGGTGAGGCATTTGACTATGAAGAGCTTTATCCATCGGTTGCATTTGGTTTGTCGATGGCAGAGCTTGAGCTAAGTGGTCAATTACCGCCAGAAGGCAATTATACGGCGGCACCACTTTGCAGTGGTGATCCTGACGAACTGATTCCTAAGTTAGATCAGATGCAGGGTAAGAAGGTCGCTAAAATCAAAGTAGGTTTGTATGAAGCCATTCGTGATGGTTTGATTGTTTCTCTGTTTTTAGAATCGATTCCAGACTTAACATTACGCTTAGATGCTAACCGCGCATGGACGGCAGAGAAAGCGCAGCAATTTGCCAAGCACGTCGTTCCTACATTACGTCAACGCATAGCGTTCATAGAAGAGCCATGCCAAGTGCCGGGCGACAGTTTTTCATTTGCGATTGATACCGGCATTCCAATCGCTTGGGATGAAACGTTGCAGCATGCGATTCGCAGCGATGATTTTCGTTTAGAAAATCTAACAGGTGCCAAAGCGATCGTGATCAAACCCACCTTGATTGGTTCAGTAGAGCGCTGTATTGCACTTATTGAAAGAGCGAAAGAGTTGGGGATCACGTCGGTGATCAGTTCAAGCATTGAATCAAGTTTTGGCCTGACTCAACTGGCACGTTTGGCTAAATGGCAACTGCCAGATGAAGTGCCAGGTTTAGATACCGTAGGCTTGTTTGCTCAGCAGCTTGAAGTGGAATGGCCAGGGTGTGAGCTTCCGCTCTCTCCATTGGCAGAACAAACGCTAATTTGGCAGTCTTAATGAGTACATCTCCTCTAACAAAATGGGCGCAACAGCGCCCATCTTCATTAGCATTGCTCACAGAAAACCACCAGTATTGTTGGCAGGAGCTGAAGGAGCGGGTGGATGCCTATGCTGCGCAAATAACTCTGCGTGGACTAAAGCAAGGGGATGTGCTGACCTGCATTGGAAAAAATACGCCTGAAATGATGATGGTTTATTTGGCGTGTCTTGAGCTTGGTGTGATTTGCGCGCTGACCATGCCTCAACCCGATGAAGTGCTACAAAACAAGCTCGACACTCTCTATTCAGGACCGCCACATTTATGGTGGTCGGCGCACGCTTCTCTTCGTTACACATCAAACAGCATTGAACTTAGTAGCTCATCATCGGCTCATTCTTCATTCAATAGTTATCTGCCAGACAACCCTGCTTCGATAGTATTTACCTCAGGATCGACGGGTAAACCGAAAGCGGTGCTTCATACTTCGGCACAACATCTGGCGTCTGCTTCGGGGTTATTAGAAAAATTTCGATTTACTGAGCAGCACACTTGGTTGTTGAGCCTTCCTCTGTATCACGTTTCCGGGTTGGCGATTGTGTATCGCTGGTTATTTGCTGGAGCCTGCTTAAAGGTAGGTTGTGGGGAATTGCTCAAAGATATTCAGGGCGTAACTCATGCATCCTTGGTTGCTACCCAGTTAAAACGTTTGCTAGAAAGTGGTATCGACACCGAACTGAGCCATGTTTTACTCGGGGGGAGTCATGTTCCTCAAGAGCTTAGTTTAGCCGCGGCGGAACGTGGAATTGAAACTTGGCTTGGTTACGGTATGACTGAGGCTGCTTCAACGGTGACAGCAAAGCAAATCAATGATCATCATAGTGCAGGTTGCGTGTTGCCAAGGAGAGGGGTCAAGCTGGAGGAAAAACGCATTTTTATCAAAGGTGAGACGTTAGCAAAGGGCTACTATCACCAAGGTATGGTGACGCCATTAATCTCTGATGAATGGTTCGATACTAAAGACCTAGGGGAATGGCGAAATAATGAGCTAGTGATCATTGGTCGAGCTGACAACCAATTTATTTCTGGTGGCGAGAATATCCACTGTGAGGAAATTGAAGCAGTATTGAATTCACATGAACAGGTTGCCCAAGCGATCGTGATTCCAGTTGCTGATATAGAGTTTGGTACTCGTCCTGTGGCGGTTGTGCAAACATCAATGCCTATAGTGAAAGCAGAGTTCGATGCGTTTCTTTCTGACAAATTGGTGAAGTTTAAATGGCCGGTGGCGTACTATGTCATGCCAAAATCGTTATTGGAAACGGGAATAAAAGTATCTCGACAAGCGGTTAAAGATTGGTTGGAAAAAGAAGTGCAAAACAGTGACTAGTTGTAGTTGCACTTCAAGGGGGAAGGGCGAAGGTGACTCGCCCTAATTTTTATTGATTTTGCTAATGGTTACGCAAGAACGTTTTTCATTTGCTCAGCGACTTTATCTACCTTACCTAAGCCGACGATAACTTGAAGACCAGTTTTACCGACCGGTACGACCCCAGCAGCACCCAACTGTTTAAGTTTATTGCTATCAGCGAGTGATGAATCTTTCACGCCAAGGCGAAGACGAGTAATACAGTTGTCCACCTCTGTGATGTTTTCCGCACCACCAATGGCTGCAATGTATTGTTTCGCAAGATCTTCAAGTTGCTCTGGTGACTCGTCTTTGTCTCCAGCCATGTCTTCACCACGACCTAGAGTTTTCAGGTTAAATTTGATGATAACGAAGCGGAATACAGCGTAGTAAACCACGAAGAATACAAGGCCCAGTGGAATTAGCATGTACCACTGTGTCGCCAACGGGTTTTGACTTGATAAAACGAAGTCAACAAGACCTGCTGAGAAGCCAAAGCCAGCAATCCATTGCATTGTTGCCGCAATGTACATTGAAATGCCCATAAGCACCGCGTGAACGAAGTACAATGCTGGCGCTAGGAACATAAAGCTGAATTCAAGTGGTTCAGTGATACCAGTGAAGAAAGACGCCATTGCACCTGCAAGCATAATAGAGAAGACATTGTCTTTATTCTTTTTGTCTGCACAGTGGTACATCGCCAGAGCCGCACCCGGTAGACCAAACATCATAATTGGGAAGAAACCAGCTTGATACATACCCGTTTTACCAATAACGGCAGTTCCATTAGTAATCGACTGAGCGCCACCTAAGAAGTTTGGAATGTCGTTAATACCAACCACATCAAACCAGAAAACAGGGTAGAGCGCATGGTGCATGCCAATAGTCAGAGTTAGTCGGTTGAAAAAGCCGAACAGGCCCGCACCAACAGCACCCATAGACTCTAGCTGAGTACCAAAGACGATGAGGCCATCGTAGATGATTGGCCAGATGTACAGCAAGATAAACGCCAAAACCATGCCAGCAATTGACGTTAGGATAGGCACCAAACGTTTACCACTGAAGAACGCCAATGCTTTTGGTAATTCAACGGAAGAATAACGGTTATAAATTTCTGCTGAGATAATACCAACGATAATACCGACAAACTGGTTGCTGATCTTATTGAACGCCGCTGGAACTTCGTCTGCGCTAACGCCAAGCAGCTGAGTTACTGAATCAGGGGATAGCAATGTGGTCAAAACCATAAAGCTAATAAAGCCAGCTAACGCTGCGGAACCATTCTTGTCTTTACTTAAGCCAAATGCGACACCGACGGCAAATAGGATGGCCATGTTGTCGATAATGGCACCACCAGATTTGATCAAGAAAGCAGCTAATACATTATCTGCTCCCCAACCTGTTGGATCGAGCCAATAACCGATCCCCATTAATATTGCCGCTGCAGGCAGTGTGGCCACAGGGACCATCAGCGCCTTGCCGACTTTTTGCATATACCCAAGAATATTCATGTTTACCCCTAATGAATTATTTGTTTATTCATTTATTTTTCTAATGAGTAATAATATTGGTTTTGATTTTTACCCATCGCTAAATTAATAACGGCGCATATTTGAAACATTTTTCGCGCTGTAAACAAACGAAAGAAAGAGTAATATGGATTAAAATTTTTAATGCGTTAATGTCATGGCAAAACAACAATCACTTCTTAGAAATCTACACACATTCAATGTGGCATCACGAACACTCAGCTTTACGCTTGCAGCAAAAGAGCTTCACCTAACGCAAGGTGCAGTAAGCCATCGGATAAAAGTGCTGGAATCAGAATTGGGTTTTAATTTGTTTGTTCGAGGCATTCGCAAATTAGAGTTGACCGAGGAAGGGAAACGATTTCAGGCCACCTTGTCTAGTTCATTAAATAAAATTTTTACTGAAATAAATGACATTAAATCGCTAGATGAGGGGGGGGAATTGAACATTGCGACCTCTCTCGGCTTTGCAAATGGTTGGTTGCTACCAAAGCTTGCAGACTTTAAAGCACAATACCCTAAGTTCAATCTGAATATCTTTGCGCAGGAAAACAATCAAGACTTGGTCGGAAATAACGTTGATGTTGCGATTTTTTATGCCTCGGAACATCATGCCAATATGCATCGTAAGCGCTTATTGAATGAAAAGTACATCCCAGTATGCAGCCCACAATATGCTGAAGAATTAGGTTTATATAAAAAAGGATTAGAGTCACTCCATGAGGTGAACTTCATTCATGCATTAGGCTCGGAAGTATGGCAACAATGGGTTGAGCATATGAAACTAAAGGTGGACGTATTTAAGCATTCATACAGCGTAAGTTATCGTGAAATGGGGATCACATGTGCTCGCAATCATCTGGGTGTTGCAATGGGACGATATCAATTTGTAAAGCCTCTTATTGAATCAGGCGAGTTAGTTTCCCCTTACCCTTATATGGATACGGAGCTAGGTTATGATGTGATGTACCCAGTGGGTGCGGACGGGAGACCTAAGGTGAAGGTATTTATTAACTGGTTGGAGGAACAACTTAGTTAATTTTGATATTTGATAGTACAAAAGCGAATTTTGTAACCTTATAACCCTGACTCATAATGATTTAGAAATTTAATGGAATCAGATATAAGAGTCAGGGATATGAAAGCAATGATTATCGTGGCGGTGCTCATTCAAATTGTGATTGCGATTCAGAGCGAAGGGCTTGCGCGCGCGCTTGCCGAACTGACGGCCTTTATATTGGTAGTGATGTTGGTGCTAGAAAAAAAGAAAACGACACAACCCCAATCTGAACGCGTGTTAAGCGAAGAGTAACCATGCTAATGAGCAACTCGAGATAAGTCCCCACATCGTTACGCCAAAAATAAGCGGTTTGGTTCCTGCCGATTTGATTTTTTCTACTGAAATTCCACAACCAATCAAAAATAAACAAACAATCAACGCTTTTTTTGCGAAGCTAAATATCAATTGATAGGTTTGTTCATATTGCGGTAATACGTCACTAATCGCGATGGCGATGCAATAAAAAAGAATAAAGTAAGGTAGGGTGATTTTCTTTGAATCATTACGGAAAATCATGGCACTCACCAGTGCGACGGGAATAATCCACAATGCGCGTGCCAGTTTGAGTGTCGTCGCTGTTGTTAAAGCTTCTTCCCCATATGCAGACGCCGCTCCAACCACAGAAGATGTGTCGTGAATTGCGATAGCAGCCCAAGTCCCGAAGGTTTGCTGGTCGAGAGCTAACGCATGACCAATTACAGGAAAGACAAAAAGGGCGATAGAGTTAAGGACAAATACGGTGGCTAAGGCTAAGCCAATTTGCTCGTCCTCAGCTTTGATTGCTGGGGCAATGGCTGCAATAGCACTTCCTCCACAAATTGCGGTACCCGATGAAATAAGGTAGCCCGTTTTTTTATCCAGTCCTAAGGCTTTTGCAAGTCCCCAGCCGAAGAGAAGTGTTCCAATAATAGTTGCAACTACTAAGCCAATACCATCTGCAGTAACGGCTAGCGCTTGATCAAAGTGAATCCCAAAACCTAGCCCAACAATGGAGTAGGCTAAAAGTTTTTTCGTGATTGATGACAATGCGATTCCGCTTGGTATCAATCCAAGGCTGGCAAGAAAAAAACCAATGACCAATGCCATCGGTGAAGAAGCGTAGGGCGAAAGACAAAAACCGATAGCAAGGACAAACGGAATGGTTTGTTTTAATGATTTCATTAACTTATTACTAAAACTAAAAGAGACGCGATTGTACAGAGGACCATACAATCAGTAAGTATCAATGTTTTGAACAAATGTTCAGGATCGCTGAACGTTATCGCCATTCACCTCGTAGGGTGAGGACTTTATCGTGCATGACTTGCGTGGTTGCCAATTCAGGTTGAACTGGTTCCCCTGCTTCAATTTCTAGCTTAGACCAGAAGCGAGTAGGAAGCCCTTTACAAGCACTGCCTTTATAACGGCTGAAATAACTGCCCCACAGTCCTTTTAGCGCCATTGGAATGACCGGAACGGGGCTGCGACGCAATATGATGTCCATTCCTCGCATAAAGTTATTCATCTCGCCATCAGCAGTGAGACGTCCTTCAGGGAAAATACACACAATGTGCCCTTCTTGAAGCGCTTGTTCTACGTCAGTAAAGGCTTTTCTTATGGAGCCTTTGCGCGTCGCTGATATTGGGATAACCCCCGCTCGCTTAAGAAAGCGCCTTAAAGGAGGAAGGTTGGCGTAATCTTCTTCCATCACAAAGCGGATCAATCGAGGACACACGGCACTTAATAATAATGCATCCATGTAACTTACATGGTTGCAAACGACAAGAGCGCCCCCCTTCTCGGGTAAGTGGTGTAGATTTTTGTGGTTCACGCGGTACATGGTATGGGTAAGAATCCAAACCAAGAAACGAACCACAAAGACAGGAACTTGCAAGAAGAGATAGCTAGCGACAAGAAAGTTTAAAATTGTCAGTGTGATAAATAACTGAGGAATAGACCGTTCAAGGAGACTTAAACAGACGATACCTAAAACCGCACTACCAACCATGAACAGAGAATTATAAATATTGAGTGCAGCGATAACTTGTGCACGTTCCGTGACTTTTGCCCGTTGTTGCATCAGGGCATATAAGGGAACGATGAATACGCCTCCTGATGCGCCAAGTAATAATAGGTATGCAAATAGTGGCCATAAATCTTGGTAACTGACAAAATCAGAGAAATTCTGAAAGGTCGGGAGTTGCTCAGGAATGCTGGTGGCCATTAAAAAACCGAATACTGTGATGCCAAAGCTGCCAATCGGCACGATGCCGACTTCAATACGATGATTCGATAGTTTGTCGCATGCCAACGAGCCCGCGGCAATGCCAATAGAAAAGAGTGCGAGTAAAAACGACACCGCACTCTCATTTCCATTGAGATAAAGTTTGGTGAAATTTGGAAACTGAGTTAAGTATGCCGCTCCCAAGAACCAAAACCAGCTGATGGCCATGATTGACTGGAAGACCACTCGATCAGATTTGGCAATCGAGATGGTTTTTCTGGTGTGTTGAATCGGTTGCCAGCGGAATTTTAATTCAGGTGCACAAGCTGGTGCTAATGGAATTGAACGGCTGGATAGGTAGCCAAGCAACGCAAATAAAATTACGCATCCAGCGGCTATGTATTTTGCGTTATCAGCGGAGGCAATGATTCCTGCACCAATAGTACCGAGTAAAATGGCGAGAAAAGTACCGGTTTCGACTAGAGCATTACCGGGAACCAGTTCTTTTGGGTTGAGCTGCTGGGGTAGCAGTGCGTATTTCACTGGGCCAAAAAAAGCAGATTGCGTCCCCATCAAAAAAAGTAGCAGCAATAAAATAGCGTAACTTTCGGTGATGAAACCAATGGCACCAAGGCACATAATGCCAATTTCAGCCAGTTTGACTTTGCGAATAAACCAAGACTTTTCGTACTTATCGGCTAAAACACCCGCTGAGGCCGAAAATAAGAAAAAGGGCAGTATAAATAAGCCAGCAGCAAGATTGATAAATAAATGGCTTGAGACGGGCAGTGCATTTGCTCCCGCAAAGGCAACAAATAACAGCAGAACATTTTTAAAAATGTTGTCGTTAAATGCGCCAAAAAACTGCGTAATAAAATAGGGTAAGAAGCGCTTTTGCGCTAACAGAGAGGCTTGATTGTGGTGTGGCATTGCATTTCCTTATGCTTACCAATTAGCCAAGTAATTCGAGAGCAGATTTTCGATTAACTCTTTTCCATCAATTGGTTCGGCGGCAAAGAACTTATCATCAACACTCAATAGTGTAATACCGTGAACGCCAGACCATAAAACGCGGCTTGCTTGAAGCACTTCTGAATCGGTACGCTGAGGAGCGAGTACTTTCAATAGCCCTTCCAGCATTGCCGTCATATGATCAATACGTTCCGCTTGCCATTCAGGCAATGCCTCACCATTCATATTGTGTTCAAAGATCAGCTGCCAGCGATGTGGGTGCTTCTGGGCAAAATCATGGTAGCAATATGCCAGTTCATAAAGTGCCGATTGCGGGTCTTGGCAACCAGCAACCACTTTACGTGCGTCTTGTGATAATTCGTCTAATGTTTGCGCGACGGCATGGAGCAACAGAAGATTATAGTTCCCAAATACATTCACTAAAGTACTAGGTACATAGCCAATCATATTTGCGATTTTTCTCAAGCTCAGCTCATGATAAGAGTGTTCGTTGAGAAATTCTTTGACAGTGTCTAGTGTAAGGGCAATAAGCTCCTCACGAGTATGATCGTTTCTACGCGCCATGGTTAAATTATTAATAATGAACAACGTTCAATATTTTAATGACCGATCAAGAGAAGCGTCAACTTGAATAGTGTAATCTTTGCAATATTCTGATACATGTATTGGCTTTTCGCATATTTCATTATCAAGCGTGTGGGGCTATGATTACCCTGCCTCTAAAAGTAAACCTAAACCCTAAGGAAAAATATGAAACGGCTTTTTTCCCTTGTTGCCTTGCTGATGGTTTCAGTTGCCATAACTCCAATCGCTGAAGCGAAGAAGTTTGGCGGTGGTAAATCATTTGGTAAGAGCTATAAAACCGCTCCTGCCCCTAAGCAGCAACAACAAAACACAAATAACATCGGAAAAGATCAAACAACGAAGACCCAAAGCTCAACGAAAAAAGGGTTGATGGGAGGCTTGCTAGGCGGATTGCTTGCTGGCGGTCTATTGGCTGCATTCTTCGGTGGTGCGTTTGAAGGAATCCAGTTTATGGATATCCTGATCATTGGCTTGATTGCTTTCGTCATCTTTAAATTGATGAGAGGAATGCTAGGTGCTAAGCAAGGTAGTATGAATCAGCATCGTCAGCAGCCTGCATTTGGTGGTCAATCACCAAAATTTGAGCAGCCAAATGTGCATAATTTCGAACAGAATGCTGGTGCTTCAAACGGCGGTTTTGGTGGTACGACGGATGTTCCACATAACTACCCACCAGGTTTTGACAAAGCAGCTTTCGTTGAAGGTGCTCGTGAGCACTACCGCATTCTTCAAGGTGCGTGGAACCACAATCAGTTAGAAAAAATTGAAGAATATGTTTCGCCGAGCTTATTAGAAGATCTTAAGTCAGAACGTGCAAAACTTGATGGTGAACAGCATACTGACGTCATGTATGTTGATGCGGACATTGTTCGTGCTGATTACGATGCAAACAAAGCTCAACTGAGTTTGCAGTTTAGTGGCCGCTACCGTGATGCAGTTGAAGGTATCGAAGAGAATATTGAAGATATTTGGCACCTAGAACGTGATCTCACAACACCAAATGCACCTTGGTTGATTGTTGGTATTCAAGGCTAAATTTAACAAATAGTTAGTGATAAAAACGCCCGGAGATATCCGGGCGTTTTTTTATTGAGTATTTTTACGGCTTAGTCATACTGAGTAAGTACACAAAACAAATAAGGAAAGTAAAGTGGCTGAATTTAAGTATAAAAATTTGTCTCAACAACAACAGGATTCTCTAGATGCTGCCGTGTTTCGCCGTTTGCTAAAACATCTTGATGACAATAAGGATGTCCAGAATATTGATTTGATGATCCTAGCTGGTTTCTGTCGTAACTGTTTCAGTAAGTGGTATAAGGCAGAGGCTGAATCACAAAACTTATCACTTGATATTGATGATGCGCGAGAACGAGTTTATGGCATGACTTATGATGAGTGGAAACAAAACCATCAACCTGCAGCCACACCAGAGCAGCTTGCTGCATTCGAAGCCCGCCAGAAGAAATAATGCCCTCTCTACATAATCAGTGAACTTGGTTTGCGAACGTATATTTTGTCGTCACTAACAGCATTACTGGATTATAGGGTAGGTGTATTCGAAAACTCCTGAAGTGGTGAGCTCAAACTGCCAATTTTGGTAATAATAAGTATCAGGCTTGTTTGACACGGGTTTGAGTTTGCTCAGAAAATCAGCGACTCCAGAAGGAGGAATAGTAAAATGGCCAGTGGAAGTGTTTAAGTCTAGGTCGTTGCGAATTTCTAATTGGACTGCGGTTGGTGGCAATATATCTGGCAACCAGCCCCGTTCAAATAGCTTATCTTCCTTAGCTTGTTGGTAAGTATTGTAGTGACTGGTCACAACATCAGAGCAGCCAGTGATCAGAAAAGCCAAAATTAAGGTTAGGAGACGCATAGATTTTGTTCTTGTCATATGTAAGAACATACAGATTAGCGAAAAAGGCATTATATATAAATGCGGGTTATTTTGTTTTTGTTGTTATCTGCCGTTTGTATTATTTACCTGTGGCTCTATGAGAGAAAAAACGCCGGACATGCCGGCGTTTTTTTGATGATTATTTTTGCTTTTTCAGATTGTAAAGCGGAGCTAGGTCACCTGTGATTTTCTCACCGTTCACATCTAGTTTCATCAGTGAATTTTCACCAACCAAGTACTGGTTTGCAGCTTGGTCTTCAGACTCTAGTGTCACGATGTTACCTTGTTTACTCCAAGTGAAGTGGCCTTGTGATTTGAACTCTGCGTTTTCTTTACCTTGATAAACTTGAGTTAAAGAGTAAGTCATATCAGGGTTTAGTGTTAATGTTGTTTGGATACCTACACAATCTGCGCAAGGTACAGTACCTGTGTATGTTCCGTCCCAATCGATGCTCACACGTGCCGAGTCCGCTGAATTATCAAGTGTCATTTTATCAATCACCTGATCGGTTTCTGTTACAACGGCTTCCTGAACATTTGCTGCTTTCTCTGCCACTGCATCTGCTGCATTTGTCGTGGTTTCAGCCACAGCATCGACTGCTGCTGCGGTTGTTTCTGCTACAGCTTGTGTTGCGTTTGAAGCGGTTTCTTGTGCTGAATCGGCAGCGTTTGCTGTCGCTTCTGATACAGAGCCTACAGCTGCTGCTGTTGTTTCTACTGCGCTTGCTGCTGTGTCTTTAACTGCATCCGCAGCATTGGTTGTTGCTTCCGATACAGTGTCGACTGTTGCCGATGTTGTTTCTGCAACAGCATCAACCGTTGTCGTCGCACCTTCCTTCAGTGCTTCTGCTGTTTTTTCTGCACCATCTTTTACCGCTGTTGCTGTATCCGATGCCGCTTCTTTGATCACATCCACTGAGTCACCTGCTACTTCTTTGGCTTTTTCAGCAGAAATGGTTGCGATCTCTTGTGTTTGCTCAAGGATGGTTGTTGAAGACTCAGTCGCTGGCGCTTCTGGTTTATCTGCTGCGGTGTCGCAACCTGCAATTGCAATTGTCAGTACTGCAAGGGCTAGAGCATGCTTTTTCATCTTCATTCCTCTTATTCTATTAATGATTTCCAATCATATGGATTGTGTTGACTTTATTATCTATATGAAGGCATATGCAGCGTCATGCGCTTGTCATTAATTATTCTGAGCCTGTCAGTTTGTTGTGAGTGAATGTCAAGAAAAGCGGGGCGTTGTAAAAACTGCAGCGAGTATCAATTTTGAAATGTTTGAAAGGATATTGGTAGAGCTAGCTATTATGGAATTTAGGCGTTAGGGCCTCTTACAAAAGACTCCCAGTAGGGAGTCTTTTAGGACTAAACTTGTGGTTTACTGTTCCAACTGTCCTGTTGCTTGAAACACTTCCAACTTAGCCATATACGGCTGAAGATCGGCAATATTCTGATTGAGCCATTTATCGTTGTAGTAGGTATCGAGGTAGCGTTCTCCACTGTCACATAATAGAGTGACAATCGAGCCGGTTTCGCCACGTTGCTTCATTTCACTCGCAAGCTGTAATACACCATACAAATTGGTTCCGGTGGATGCGCCTGCTTTCCGACCCAAAATTTTCTCTAGCCAGTGGATGGTTGCGATGCTTGCGGCATCTGGAATAGTGCGCATTTCATCAATGACACCGGGAATGAAGCTTGGCTCAACTCGTGGGCGGCCAATACCCTCAATCTTGCTTCCACACTGACCGGTAAGCTGAGCATTTCCTGTTTTGTAATAGTCGTGGAAAACCGAATTTTCAGGGTCAACCACACACAACTTAGTATCATGTTTTTGATAACGAATAAAACGGCCAATGGTTGCTGATGTGCCTCCTGTTCCCGGGCTCATCACAACCCAAGTTGGAATAGGATGATCTTCCATTTCCATCTGGTTAAAGATTGAGTTGGCAATATTGTTGTTGCCACGCCAGTCAGTTGCTCGTTCAGCATAAGTAAATTGGTCCATGTAATGGCCGTTTAATTCTTTCGCTAAGCGATGAGATTCAGCATAGATTTGATCTGAACGATCAACTAAATGAGCTTTACCGCCGTAAAATTCAATCTGTTCAATTTTTTTACGGGCAGTGCATTTAGGCATGACGGCAATAAAAGGCAACCCTAATAAGCGAGCGAAATACGCTTCAGAAACAGCTGTACTACCTGAAGAAGACTCAATGATCGGTGTATTTGGACCAACCCAGCCGTTACAAATTGCGTATAGAAACAGTGAACGTGCAAGTCGGTGTTTGAGAGAGCCTGTCGGATGGGTGCTTTCATCTTTTAAATAAATGTCGATGCCATCGACGCAAGGAAGGTCGAGCTTGATCAAGTGAGTATCGGCAGAGCGCTGATAATCTGCTTCAATTTTACGAACGGCGTTGTTAATCCAGTTATGATCGGTACACATGATGTTTTCCTCAAGCTTCGTTATGATGATAATTTACCTATTCTTGTAGAGAAAAACTTTGCTTCTTTGTTTGTTGTTTGGTTTAAATGGAGAAAAATATTCTCTTTTGTTGAGGTTGTGAGGAATGGAATTGGATAAGATTGACCGAAAGATACTCGCACTATTGCAAGACGATGGTACTTTGTCGCTGAACGAGCTTGCTGAATCAGTAAATCTAACCACCACGCCTTGCTGGAAGCGGTTGAAAAAATTGGAAGAATCTGGCGTCATTGCAAAGCGGGTTGCGTTGTTGAATCCTGAACTCCTAGATTTATCCTTTACAGCATTTGTTTTGGTAAAAACAAGTGATCATTCACACGAATGGTATAGCCAATTTGTGGCAACGGCTTCCGAGTTCCCCGAAGTCATGGAATTTTATCGTATGGCAGGAGAATACGACTACATGATGAAGGTGCTGGTTAGAGATATGAAGTGTTTTGATGAATTTTACAAAAAGTTGGTTAATTCGGTAGACGGAATTTCTAATGTGACCTCAACATTCGCTATGGAACCTCTCAAATACACCACCGCACTGCCGATATAAAAAAGTGCCCAGCTATGAGCCGGGCGTTGTCTATTTATGATTGAAGCGCATAACACCTTCTTGAACGGCAGACGCAACTAAGTCACCATGACGATTGTATATTTCGCCTCGCACTAAACCTCGGGTATTGCTGGCTGTCGGGCTTTCAATCGCGTAAAGCAGCCAATCATCTAGCTTAAATGGGCGGTGAAACCAAATAGAATGATCAATCGTTGCCACCTGAAAATTTGGTGTCATCAATGACACTTCATGTGGATGTAGTGCTGTCACCAGAAATCCCCAATCGGATGCGTAAGCTAACAAGTATTGATGAATCAATTGGTTGTCTGGCATCTCGCCATTTGCACGGATCCATAAATACTGTTTTGGTTCCGCCTTATGAGGCTTGAGTGGGTTAACTACGGTTACAGGACGCATTTCAATGGGCTTTTCACCACAAAATACTTTCTTGATTTTTTCTGGTAAATAATCAGAAATCCGGGCTGCTAGCTCAGACTCTGATGCAAAGTTTTCTGGGCCGGGGATATCAGGCATGGCATTTTGGTGTTCAAATCCAGGCGCTTCGCCATGATAAGAGGCCGTGAGATAGAAAATGGGTCTGCCATTTTGAATTGCTTTTACTCGTCTTGTGCTGAAGCTCTTCCCGTCTCTTAAATTTTCAACATCATAGATGATGGGTTTTTCAGGATCGCCAGGATAGAGAAAGTAGCTATGAAATGAATGTACTGTGCGATCGGGATCGACGGTATAACGGGCAGCAGAAAGTGCTTGTCCAATGACTTGCCCACCATAAACCTGAGGCAAGCCAAGGTTTTCACTTTGGCCACGAAATAAACCTTCTTCCAGTTTCTCTAGTTGTAACAGGTTTAGCAGTTCGGTTAGTGGTTTACTCATGTCGATTCTCGTTTGCTTTTGACCTATTTATTATTGTACGGTTTTGTACGAGTTGAAAACAAATGTTTGATTTATAAGTAGCAGGATTGAATGTTCTTATTTTTGATACGAGAAAAATAACAGAGTCAAAATCTCGTCAATAGATAAAAACTGTTCATGACAAGAGCAAATTCTCTACCTATAATCTGCCTGAATTAAATAATTGAAGAGAGGCTTTATGAAAAAGGCACTAGTAGCAATAATGTCGGTTGTATTTGGTTTGGCTCTATTTGGTTGTCAGTCATCATCAGACTCAAATGTTGATGAGGCGAAAGTACAATCTATTACAGGTACGATTGCATACCGTGAGCGTATTGCTTTACCAGATAGCGCTATCGTCACTGTTACCCTTGAAGATATTTCTTTAGCAGATGCACCATCAAAAGTGATTGCTAAACATCGTTTTGAAACAAATGGTGCGCAGGTGCCTTTCAATTTTGATCTTGCTTATGATCAGAACAAAATCGAAGCACGTCATACATACAGCGTTCGAGCTCGCATCGAAGTTGATGGAAAACTTCGCTTCACAACTGATACGGTTTACCCTGTGATCACAGATGCAAACCAGACGCAGAAAGTAGACTTACGTCTGGTTGGTGTTCGAGGCTAACCTAACACCTTATTCAATATAAAATGGCATCTCTAGGGCTGCCATTTGTAGTTTTTCAGCCTTACTTTTCCCACTTCATTGACTTCAACCCCTTCGCTTTGTAGCGCATTTCTCTGTCGTTCCATTGCGCTTCCTGTCAAAGAGATCTGTCCTTGACTATTAATGACTCTATACCAAGGTAACTTGCTATCTTTAGGAAGGTTTCCCAATGCCTTACCAACGTGACGAGCGTAACCCGGATAGCCGGCCATTTTTGCAATATCACCGTAAGTTGTTACTTTCCCATAGGGAATTTGGTGAATCACAGCAAAGATTTGTGAGAGAAATTGATCCATACTGGTTTTGTCCTAAGTCGTTAACCAAGTAAGGATACTTGGCTTGTCGCTTTGATGGAATATTGAAGCACAAAGGGTATCAAAAGGAGAGGGCATGGTATTTTCTACACTGCAATTTGTGATAACCACGTTACTTGCTATCGTGTGTGCTCGAGCTTTTAGTCTCAGTCAGGGAGATATCCCAGTACTGGCTATGGTCATTCCTGCTTTGTGGATGCTGCCTTATGGCGGTATTAAAGGCTTGGTGTTGCTTGCGGCTATGACGTTGTATGGGCTAACTCTACCTTATCAACCTATTCCCCTTTCTGTGAGTGTGTGGATTCTATTCCCATTATTGATGGTGGTTTTTTCTAGGCGCAGCAGTATTGGTGTTGTATTAACGGCTGCATTAATAGTGTTGACGTTGGAAGTGGGCATTATGGTGACACAATCTGCGGGAAAATTATCAGGTACCCCACTGGTAACAGTATTGCAGGTAGCGTCTGTTATCGTGATCTGGTGGGCCGCTTCTCATTGGAAGCCTTCATACAAACACAGTTGGTGGGTGTTAGCTCTGATAATCCCTTTGTGGCTGGCTGATTTGTCTTATGCGGTATTAGTCGCGTTAAGCATCACAGGTATGATGGCCTCAATGGAAAGTTTGACAAAACTAACCAGCTTTCGATGGAACAAACTGTTGTGCTGGACGCTTCCTACCGTTGGCTTTGCCGCACTTGTTGTGACTCCGTCAATCGATGTTCCTAATCCCGTGTTTGTTGTTTGGTTGTGTTTATTAGGCACCGCATGGATGACAGACTATATTTTGCGCTCTGCTGAAGAGTACGATGGGGAATAATGCTTTTGAATACCGGCTGCGTTTCATGCGAGAAGTGGTTAGATTAGTCTAATTTGCTTATTTGCTGCCCACTTAGCGCTGAATTAGGCATTTATTGCGATTGAACCCTTGCATTGCATCACGTGATAATGAATAATCTCCGCACTCTTCGGGAAACTGAAGAAAACAAATCGATGGAGGCCCTGGTCCTCCCGCAACAATAGCTCGTGAACTCGGTCAGGTCCGGAAGGAAGCAGCCGCAGCGTGTGACTTGTGTGCCGGGATGTGGCTGGGGCCTTCGCCCATCTGAACGTTAGTAAATTTACTGATCCTGTTATTTTTGTCCTATTTCTCTTTTGAATATTTTTCCTCTTAAAAGAACTCATTCTGAATAACTATTTACTAAGAAAAAATACTTATTTTATTCGGTGTTTTTCTATACGTAACTCTTCTTATTTAACGCGTGATTCCGCTCACGTTTTACCTCATTTAATAAGACGAATGTAGCTATTTGTTATCCTGATTACATAACTTTTGTTAAATTTTATGCACAATGCCTAGCATAAGATGCTAAAAATAAGTGTCTTATTAGATTATTTGGCACTTCAATCTATTGGCAAAAGATTTCCTATTGGAAAGTGCCGCAAATGTTAACTGTGGTAGTGATATTTGCTAATTTGTTGAGGTAATCGGAGAATTATAAGATTTTTTGCTACATTTTTATGGCAAATTACTTCAATGATTGCTACTGTGTGCCGCAATCTTTGTAAGGTTTTAGATTTTTTTGCTTATTTTGCAGTCAAAATAAATCTAAATCACTTCCGTTCAAGTGAACTTGCAAAGAAGTCATGGATGCAAAATGAAAACTTGGAGTTTTACGCATGTATAAGAACAAAATCACACAAGCCCTTCTTCTAGGTGCAGGTCTAGCAGTGGCCGCCACTTCAACTACAACTTTTGCCGCTGACGTTCCAGCTGGCACTAAATTAGCAGAAAAACAAGAGATCGTTCGTGGTAATGGTGCGGAAGTTGCGACCATTGACCCTCACAAATCTCAAGGTGTTTCTGAATCTCACGTTATTCGTGACCTTCTTGAAGGCTTGGTGAATCAAGATGCCGAAGGTAATACTATTCCTGGTATCGCAGAATCTTGGGAAACGGCAGACAACAAAACGTTCACTTTCCACCTACGTAAAGATGCAATTTGGTCAAACGGCGATCCTGTAACAGCTAAAGACTTTGTATACAGTTGGCAACGTGCTGTCGACCCAGCAACCGCTTCGCCATACTCTTGGTACATGGAATACACCAAGATGAAGAATGCTAAAGATATCGTTGCTGGTAAGAAAGACAAAAGTACACTTGGTGTGAAAGCAGTTGATGATTACACGTTAGTTGTTGAACTAGAGACGGCAGTTCCATATTTTGTGATGATGACAGGTCACACAACAACTAAACCAGTACACCAAGCAACGGTTGAAAAGTTTGGTGATCAGTGGACTAAGCCTGAAAACTTCGTTGGGAATGGTGCATACGTAGTTGATAACTGGGTAGTGAATGAACGTTTGGTTCTTAAGCGTAACGAAAAGTATTGGGATAACGATAAAACTGTTCTAAACAAAGTTACATTTTTGCCAATTGAAAACCAAGTAGCAGAAATGAACCGCTTCTTAGCAGGTGAAATTGACGCGACTTATGAGATTCCAAATGAACATTTCCGTCGTTTGAAGAAAGAGCATCCAGAATCTCTTTCAATCACAGGTAACCTGTGTACTTACTACTACATCTTCAACACTAAGAAAAAGCCATTTGATGATGTTCGTGTACGTAAGGCAATCTCTTATGCAATTGACCGTAACATCGTAACAGACGCAATTCTTGGCCAAGGTCAAAAACCTGCATATTTCCTAACACCTGAAATTACAGCTAACTTTAACCCTGAGACACCAGAATACGGCAAGATGACACAAAAAGAGCGTAACGCAGAAGCCGCTCGTCTTCTTGAAGAAGCTGGCTTTGGTAAAGATAACCCGCTTAAGTTTACGCTTCTATACAACACATCTGAAAACCACAAGAAGATTGCTGTTGCACTTGGTTCAATGTGGAAGAAGACACTTGGTCTTGATGTAACTCTTGAAAACCAAGAGTGGAAGACTTACTTGTCAACAAAAGACTCGGGTAACTTTGAAGTTTCACGCGCAGGTTGGTGTGGTGATTACAATGAAGCCTCGTCATTCTTAACGCTAATGAAGAGCACCAATACTACTGGTGGTATTCACTACGATAGCAAAGAATACGATGCGATCATGGAAAAAGCACTGTCTTCAACATCTGAAGCTGAGCGTACTGCACTTTACCTAGACGCTGAAAAGCTACTGGCTAAAGACATGCCAATTGCTCCAATTTACCAGTACGTTAAAACACGTCTACTGTCTCCTAAAGTTGGTGGTTTCCCAGTAAACAACCCAGAAGAAAAGATCTACTCAAAAGATCTTTATATCAAAGCTCAGTAATCAACTAAGCTGATAAAACTATAAGTAATCTAGACACTGCATGTGCCATCGCGCATATGCAGCGTCTCTTATCATTTAAACTGTCACAGACTGAAAGAGTGAGTTTATGCTTAAATTCATCGCAAAAAGGATATTTGAGGCGATCCCAACGATGTTGGTTTTGATCACCGTATCTTTCTTTCTCATGCGTTTCGCACCGGGTAATCCGTTTTCAACTGAAAAACCATTACCTCCAGAGGTTATGGCGAATATCGAAGCCAAATATGGCCTAGATAAGCCGGTGTTTGAACAATACACAACCTATCTAACCAATGTCATTCAAGGCGATTTTGGCCCGTCATTTAAGTACTTAGATTATTCGGTAAATGAACTGATCTCCGTTGCTTTGCCTGTTTCAGCGAAAGTCGGTTTTGCTGCCTTTATCTTTACGTTGATCATGGGAGTGGGTGTTGGCACCATAGCCGCGTTAAAGCAAAATACATGGATGGACTACAGTATTATGTCCACAGCAATGCTGGGGGTGGTAATGCCATCTTTTGTTCTTGCACCAACCCTGATTTATATCTTCTCTATCAACCTCGGCTGGTTCCCAGCGGGCGGTTGGCATGATGGTTCGTTTAAATACATGGCTCTACCAGTAATTGGTATGTCTCTCCTATATGTCGCGACTTTTGCCCGTATTACACGTGGTTCGATGATTGAAACGCTAAACAGCAACTTTATCCGTACTGCACGTGCTAAAGGTTTAAGCTACCGCTACATCATTTTAAAACATGCTTTAAAACCTGCGTTATTACCTGTTGTTTCATATATGGGCCCTGCGTTTGTTGGGATCATTACAGGTTCTGTAGTTATCGAAACCATTTTTGGTTTACCCGGTATTGGTAAGCTATTCGTTAACGCCGCGTTTAACCGCGACTATTCCCTAGTAATGGGTGTAACCATTTTGATTGGTTTCCTATTCATTCTATTCAATGCAATCGTCGATATTTTGTTGGCAATGATTGATCCGAAGATTCGCTACTAACAGGGAAGTATGGTTATGTTAACGAAAAAAGAGAACTTAGAAGCGATTGAGAAATTCTCTGAGAACTTGGAGATCGAAGGTCGCAGTTTATGGCAAGACGCCCGCATCCGTTTTATGCGCAACAAAGCGGCAATGGTGAGTCTGTTTATTCTTGCGTTGATGACGCTTGCAGTCATCTTCTTGCCGATGATGGCTCAATATGCATTTGATGATACAGACTGGTATGCAATGCATGTGGGTCCAAATGCCGACCATTGGTTTGGTACTGACAGTTTAGGGCGTGATCTCTATGTTCGCACTCTAATCGGTGGCCGTATCTCGCTGATGGTTGGGGTAATGGGCGCATTTGTCGCAGTACTGATTGGTACTTTGTATGGTGCAGCATCAGGTTTTATTGGTGGGCGTACGGACCGCATCATGATGCGGATTCTTGAGATCCTCTATGCTGTTCCGTTTATGTTCCTAGTTATCGTTTTGGTTACTTTCTTTGGACGCAACATTATTTTGATCTTCGTTGCGATCGGTGCCATTGCGTGGCTAGATATGGCACGTATTGTACGTGGACAAACACTTAGTTTGCGTAGCAAAGAGTTTATCGAAGCGGCGCATGTGTGTGGTGTGAGTAAATGGAAAATCATTACGCGTCACATTGTTCCAAACGTATTGGGTATCGTCGCGGTTTACTCGACGCTACTTATCCCAAGTATGATTCTGACGGAATCATTCCTTTCATTCCTTGGTCTTGGTGTTCAGGAACCAATGACGAGTTGGGGCGCACTTCTGCAAGAAGGTGCTCAGACAATGGAAGTAGCAATCTGGCAGCTAGCATTCCCAGCAGCGTTTATGGTTGTGACTCTATTCTGCTTCAACTACGTTGGTGACGGCCTGCGCGACGCGCTTGATCCAAAAGACAGATAATTAAAAATAAAAGATTAAGGAAGCAATGATGAGCTTATTAGATGTCAAAGATCTGCGAGTCGAATTCACCACACAAGATGGTATTGTTACCGCAGTAAACGATCTGAACTTTTCACTAAACCAAGGGGAAACTCTAGGTATCGTGGGTGAGTCTGGTTCAGGTAAATCACAAACCGTATTTGCTATCATGGGGCTCTTGGCAAAAAACGGTATTATTTCAGGAAGCGCGAAATTTGAAGGTAACGAAATCTTAAACCTTCCTGAGAAAGCACTGAACAAAGTCCGCGCAGAACAGATCGCGATGATCTTCCAAGACCCGATGACGTCACTTAACCCATATATGAAAGTCAGTGATCAACTGATGGAAGTATTGATGCTGCATAAAGGAATGGGTAAAGCTGAGGCATTTGAAGAATCAGTGCGTATGCTTGAAGCGGTTAAAATTCCAGAAGCGCGTAAGCGTATTACGATGTACCCCCATGAGTTTTCTGGTGGTATGCGCCAGCGTGTGATGATTGCGATGGCTCTGCTATGTCGTCCAAAATTATTGATTGCAGACGAACCAACCACAGCACTTGATGTGACCGTTCAGGCTCAGATCATGGATCTACTGAATGAGCTGAAAGATGAGTTCAACACAGCAATCATTATGATCACGCACGACTTGGGTGTGGTTGCGGGCTCTTGTGACAAAGTACTTGTGATGTATGCAGGCCGTACCATGGAATACGGAACAGTAGATGAAATTTTCTACAATCCAAGCCACCCTTATGCGGAAGGTCTACTAAAGGCGATTCCACGCCTAGATACCGAAGGTGAAATTCTGCCAACTATCCCAGGCAACCCACCAAACTTACTTCATTTACCACCAGGCTGCCCTTACCAAGAGCGTTGCCATAGGGTGACAGACCGTTGTAAGAGTGAAGCGCCAATCCTGACGCCATTTGGTGATGGCCGTCAGCGCGCGTGTTTTTCTGATTGGGAGGCTTGGACAAAATGAGTGCAGAAAAGAAATTACTATTAGACGTAAAAGATCTAAAGGTTCACTTCAGTATTGCAGCTAAGTCAGCTTGGCCTTGGACTAAGCCGTCAAACTTAAAAGCTGTCGATGGCGTAAATATCCGACTCTATGAAGGGGAAACGCTGGGTGTCGTTGGTGAATCTGGTTGTGGCAAATCGACGTTCGCTCGTGCCATTATCGGCTTAGTCGAAGCAACGGATGGTGAAGTGGTTTGGTTAGGCCAAGATGTCACCAAAATGCGTGAAGTTCAGCGCCGTGAAACGCGTAAAGAGATGCAAATGATTTTCCAAGATCCACTGGCATCGCTTAACCCACGTATGACGGTTGGGGATATAATCGCTGAGCCATTAGAGACCTTTTACCCGCAGCTTTCTAAAGATGAAGTTAAGTCGCGCGTAAAAGAAATGATGGCGAAAGTTGGTTTATTGCCAAACGTTATCAACCGTTATCCTCATGAGTTTTCAGGTGGTCAGTGTCAACGTATCGGCATTGCCCGTGCTTTGATCCTAAACCCGAAAATGATTATCTGTGATGAGCCGGTTTCGGCATTGGATGTATCAATTCAAGCTCAGGTTGTTAACTTGTTGAAAGAGTTGCAAAAAGAGCTTGGTCTTTCTCTGGTTTTCATTGCTCACGACCTCTCTGTCGTAAAACATATTTCTGACCGTGTGTTGGTTATGTATTTGGGTAACGCTGTAGAGCTTGGCGAAGCAGATGCCTTGTTTGCTGATCCTAAGCACCCGTACACGCGTGCTCTTATGTCAGCGGTTCCAATTCCGGATCCGAAAATTGAGCGTTTGAAAGAGATTGAGATGCTAGAAGGCGATCTTCCATCGCCAATTAATCCTCCTTCTGGTTGTGTTTTCCGAACTCGTTGCCCACAGGCAACTGAAGCGTGTGCTCAAACAAAACCAAGCATCAAAGGGAACGACATTCATGCCGTTTCTTGTTTACATGTTGACGTGTAATTATTGGTTCAGCCTGTGACGGGCTTAAGCGCGGCATCTCTCGGGAGCCGCGCCTTTTTTATGCCTGATCTTACCCAAGAAGCCAATTGAAAAAAGTTCTCATTAAAATGTCACAGTCTGATCTGCCCTAAAGTTTTATTCCTTTTCCTAATAGATAATGCATCAGGGATTCATCATAGAATGAACCTTAGTTGTAAAATTTTAAGCTCAACGAGGAATTAACTATGCGATTACGTGTTTTTGTAACCCTACTTATGTTAGGGAGTACTACTTTTGCTGTTCAGGCGACAGAACAATGCGACGTCACTGTCGATGCCAATGATATGATGCAGTTTTCAACGAATACCTTGAACGTTTCTTCATCATGTAAAGAAGTGACATTAACGTTGAATCATACTGGGAAGCTACCGGCAACTTCGATGGGGCATAATGTTGTGATTGTTGATACAGCCAATGTTCAAGCGGTAGGTACTGAAGGCATGTCTGCTGGCATTGATAATGCGTATGTTAAACCAAACGACGCTCGTGTCTATGCTCATACTAAAGTGATTGGTGGTGGTGAAAGCACTAAGGTCACATTCAGCCTTGATAAAATGAAAGCAGGAGGAAATTACAGCTTCTTTTGCTCATTTCCAGGACATTGGGCCATCATGCGCGGTAAATTTGTTATCCAGTGATGCTTGACTGGAAATTGACCGGATTCAATGAGTCCGTGTCAATCAAATAATTAGAACAAATAAGCCAGCTTATTCGAGTTTTTACTGAGCTGGCTTTTTTTATACTTAGCTCATACAGATTAAACAGTCAGGAGTATGGAATGGGCAAGTTGGTACAAGGGGTATGGCACAATGTTTGGTACGATACAAAAAATAACAACGGGCGATTTATACGAGAAGACGCTGGCTTTCGTAATTGGATCGAAGACAAGGTAGATACCGTTTTTAAACCTGAGTCGGGCCGCTATCATCTGTACGTCTCATTGGCGTGTCCATGGGCTCACCGTACTTTGATCTTTCGTAAATTAAAAAAGCTGGAAACACATATTGATGTGACAGTGGTGTGTCCTGATATGTTAGAGGAAGGGTGGTATATGGGCTTGCCAGAGCCATTATTTGGCTATAAGAAGCTTCATCAACTTTATACCAAAGCAAAGCCGGATTACACCGGACGGGTTACCGTTCCGGTATTGTGGGACAAAAAGCTCAACACGATTGTCAGCAATGAGTCGTCAGAAATTATTCGCATGTTTAACTCTGAGTTTAATGTGTTGACTGGTGAAGAGTCAGACTATTACCCAGAACCACTAAGAGCGGTTATTGATGAGTGGAATGCGTATGTTTATTCAAGCATCAATAATGGCGTTTATCGCTGTGGTTTTGCCACCACGCAAGATGCTTACGAAGAAGCCTATGATGCACTGTTTGCGGCATTAGATAAAGTGGATGCCCATCTAGCTACACATCGTTATTTAGCGGGAAATACATTAACTGAAGCTGACTGGCGACTGTTTACGACCTTAGTGCGGTTTGATGCTGTATATGTGGGACACTTTAAATGCAATAAAAAACGCATTGCGGATTATGCGCATTTGCAGGGATATTTAAAAGAGCTCTATCAAGTTGACGGAATTAAAGAAACCACGGATTTCTACCATATTAAACGGCATTATTATTTCAGTCACACGGGAATTAACCCGACGCAAGTGGTGCCAAAGGGACCGGAATTAGATCTTGATTCGCCTCACGGGCGTGAAGGTGTCGGTGACGCATAGTCGTTCAAGCAGTGCAATTGTTGAACGACAAATAAAAAACCTCGCCGTGGCGAGGTTTTATTATTTTGGAAGAAGCGAAGTAATTAGTTAACTGCTTTTTCGCGAGCTTGGTCAGCTTGATCTGCCTGAATCGCAGTTAGAGCAACTGTGTACACGATATCGTCTACTAGTGCGCCGCGAGATAGATCGTTTACAGGCTTGCGCATACCTTGCAGCATTGGACCGATAGAAACTAGGTCAGCTGAACGTTGTACCGCTTTGTAAGTCGTGTTACCCGTGTTTAGGTCTGGGAATACGAATACCGTCGCTTTACCTGCTACTGGAGAGTTAGGCGCTTTAGAAGCTGCCACATTTTCCATGATCGCTGCGTCGTACTGTAGAGGACCGTCGATCACTAGATCTGGACGTTTCTCTTGAGCAATCTTAGTTGCTTCACGTACTTTATCTACGTCTGCACCCTTACCAGATTCACCAGTAGAGTAAGAGATCATAGCAACGCGTGGGTCGATACCGAATGCTGCTGCAGAGTCAGCAGATTGGATAGCGATTTCAGCAAGCTGTTCTGCTGTTGGATCTGGGTTGATCGCACAGTCACCGTAAACCAATACTTGGTCAGGTAGCAGCATGAAGAATACAGAAGATACGATAGACGCATCAGGTGCAGTCTTGATGATTTGGAACGGAGGAACGATAGTGTTTGCTGTGGTGTGAACCGCACCAGAAACTAGACCGTCTACTTCGTCGTTCTCAAGCATCATTGTGCCTAGGAATACTGAATCTTGTAGTTTCTCGCGAGCAACAACTTCAGTCATACCTTTCGCGCCACGTAGCTCAACTAGGCGAGCAACGTAGTTTTCACGAACTTCATCAGAGTTGATGATAGTTACGCCAGCACCTAGCTCAACGCCTTGCTGTGCTGCAACGCGACGGATTTCGTCTGGGTTACCTAGAAGCACACATTCTGCGATGCCGCGTTCAGCACAAATAGCCGCAGCTTTAACAGTACGTGGCTCATCACCTTCAGGAAGAACGATACGCTTGCCAGCTTTACGAGCGAACTCAGTCAGCTGGTAACGGAATGCTGGTGGGCTTAGACGACGAGACTTCTGAGTGCCTTCAGTCATAGATTCGATCCAGTTACCGTCGATGTGACCAGCAACGTGCTCGTTGATGAACTCGATACGCTCTTTATCGTCAGCAGGCACTTCGATAGAGAAGCTCTGTAGGTTTAGAGAAGTCTGCCAAGTGTTACCTTGTGCTTTGAAGATCGGTAGACCCGTTTCGAATGCTGGCTTACATAAACCTGCAATCTCTTCAGGAATGTCGTAACCGCCAGTTAGAAGCACTGCACCGATATCAACGCCGTTCATGGCTGCAAGTGCTGCTGCAACGATAACGTCTGGACGGTCTGCCGAAGTAACAAGTAGAGAGCCTGGTTTGAAGTGCTCAATCATGTTTGGCAGAGAACGTGCACAGAAAGTGATGCTCTTAATACGACGAGTCGCGATGTCACCTTCGTTGATGATGTCAGCGTTTAGGTGCTGAGCCATATCGATAGCACGAGTAGCGATTAGATCGATGCTCCATGGCACGCAGCCTAGTACACGAATTGGAGAAGTGTTGAAGATTTCCATCACTTTCATTTCGTTTTGCTTCGCGCTGTCTGCATCGTCAAAGATTTCAGATAGGTCAGGGCGAGTACGGCCAGCTTCGTCAACAGGTGCGTTTAGCTTGTTGATGATTACGCCAGAAATGTTCTTGTTCTTAGTACCACCGAAGTTAGAACATGCTACTTCGATACGCTCTTTAAGTTGCGCTGGGTTATCGGTACCTGGAGTAGCAACAAGAACAATTTCTGCGCCTAGAGTTGCCGCGATCTCTGCGTTCACTTGGTTAGCGAATGGATGCTTACGAGTTGGTACTAGACCTTCGATAAGCGTTACTTCTGCATCTTTATTGATTTGGTTGTAACGCTCAACAACAGTTTCTAGCAGCTCGTCCATGTTGTCGTTACCGATTAGGCTTTCAGCAACAGACATTGCCATAGCTTGGCCGATCTTCATATCGCTGTTGTAACCAACGATCGTTGACGTTAGATCAGGCTGATCACCACCAGAACGAGGCTGACAGATTGGCTTGTAGAAAGAAACCTTAACACCTTTGCGCTCCATTGCGCGAAGAACACCCATGCTAACGCTAGTTAGACCAACACCAGCGCTTGCAGGGATAAGCATAATAGTACGAGACATTCGTAGAGTACCTTTAGCTATTGGGGATAAAAGCTCAACTCTTATTCCTTAGTGGTAATTGGAATAGGAGTTGAGCCCCTTAATAAAATACTGGCTAGCGAAATGCTAGCCAGTGAAAGTCATTAAAGACCTGCTAGGCGCGCAGTGTCTTCAGCGATAACTAGCTCTTCGTTAGTAGAGATAACCATTGCTGGGATGCGGCTGTTCGCAGTAGTGATTGTGCCTTCGCCGCCGAAGCGTGCTTTAAGGTTTGCTTCACCATCAACTTCAATACCAAATACACCTAGACGGTTTAGAACCATTTCACGGATAGGTGCAGAGTTTTCACCGATACCACCGGTGAATACGATAGCGTCAAGACGACCGTCTAGAGTAGCAGTGTAACCAGCTACGTATTTCGCTAGGCGGTGCGCGAATACGTCCATTGCACGAGTTGCTTCTGCTTTTTCACCGTAGTTGTCTTCAACGAAACGACAGTCAGATGTCACTTCAGTTAGGCCTTGTAGACCAGACTCTTTAGTTAGCATCGTGTTGATTTGCTCAACAGAGTAACCTAGTGCGTCATGTAGGTGGAAGATGATAGCAGGGTCGATGTCACCACAACGAGTACCCATCACTAGACCTTCAAGAGGAGTTAGACCCATAGACGTATCTACAGATTTGCCATTTTTAATTGCACATACAGATGCACCGTTACCTAGGTGGCAGTTGATGATGTTTAGTTCATCTGCTGGTTTACCTAGACGCTCTGCAGCTTCACGAGCGATAAATAGGTGAGAAGTACCGTGCATGCCGTAACGGCGGATACCGTGGTCTTTGTATAGGCTGTATGGAAGAGCGTATAGGTATGCTTCTTCAGGCATTGATTGATGGAATGCAGTATCGAATACAGCAGACATTGGTAGGCTAGGGAATGCTTTTTGAGCCGCTTTGATACCGATGATTGCTGCTGGGTTGTGAAGAGGTGCTAGTGTTGCACAATCTTCGATACCTTTAACAACGTCATCAGTGATAAGAGCAGATTGAGTGAATTTCTCGCCGCCATGTACAACGCGGTGACCAATCGCTTTTAGTTGCTCAGCAAGTTCTGGCTTAGAAGCAAGAATAGTTTCAACGATGAAAGATAGCGCTTCATCGTGTGCAGCGCCTTCACCTAGTTGTGCTTCGTGCTTGCCATCAAGTTTCCACTTGATACGAGCTTCTGGAAGGTGAAGACATTCTGCAAGACCTGTTAGGTGCTCGTCGCCGTTTGCTGCATCAACAATAGCGAACTTAAGAGAAGAACTACCGCAGTTTAAAACTAAAACTAGCTTAGACATGAGTGACTACCTGTTATTCGTCTGATAATAAAATCAGTTAAGGATGAAAATTAATCTCAAGAATAGTCGAACTGTCTGGCAGCGCGTACTAATCTTGGTCAAAAAAACTGTAATTTCCTTATAGTGAGACGTTACTTTACCGTGAAAGTAACCTGTGCAATCCTTGCAGATATCGTCACAGAGTTGCCTTAATTGTAAATAACAGCAACAATGAGATTGAGGGTGCGCAAAGGATAGCGATAATAGACAAATATAACAAAAAAAATTTGAAAGAATATTAACTTTCGTCAATTTTTTACGCGAGTAGTTGAATCTTTCAACTAAATTTGAGTCAGCGTCGACCCAAAAGTGAAGTGAGAGAGCATTATGAGTAATAAAGTCGGTTTAGTTCATAGTTTGCGAGATGGACAGAAGTACATGGATATTTGGCCAATGCGCAAAGAGTTAAATTTACTCTTTCCTGAACAGCGTATTATTAAGGCGACGCGTTTTGGTGTGAAGGTCATGCCAGCGATTGCTGCGATCAGTGTGCTTACCCAGATGGCTTTTAATAACTATCAAGCAATGCCTCAAGCTGTAATTATGGCACTCTTCGCAATTAGCTTACCCATTCAAGGTATGTGGTGGTTAGGAAACCGTGCGAATACTCAGCTTCCTCCAGCATTAGCGGGGTGGTATCGTGAAATTTATCAGAAAATTACTGAAAGTGGCTTTGCACTAGAGCCAATCAAAGCTCAGCCTCGCTATAAAGAACTGGCTCAAATTTTAAATCGAGCGTTTCGCCAACTTGATAAGTCGTCATTAGAACGTTGGTTTTAAATTACCTTGATGTTGTTGCGACCACACAACACCAACTCTCAAACACAAAAACGGCCACTTAATATAAGTGGCCGTTTTTGTGTTGAGTTGTAATATTAGCCAAACATTGCGATAGCCTTAGCTGGTTCGATGTACTCCAAGTTGAAACTCTCAGCGACTTCTTTACATGTGACTTTACCGTGAATGACGTTTAGGCCTTTTAGGAAGCCTTCATCGCTCATGAGCGCGTCGCGATAACCAAGATTTGCAAGCTTAATAATATAAGGAAGGGTTGCGTTATTGAGGGCAAATGTTGAGGTACGTGCAACCGCTCCAGGCATGTTCGCAACACAGTAGTGAACGACATCATCAACAATATAAGTTGGGTCGGCATGAGTTGTTGCGTGTGAGGTTTCAAAGCAGCCTCCTTGATCAATGGCTACATCTACAACAGCAGAACCTGGCTTCATTTTTTCAATGTGCGCTTTAGTCACTAGTTTCGGAGCGGCAGCTCCGGGGATCAATACAGCACCAATAACAAGATCAGCGTCTAACACGTGCTTTTCAATCGCATCTTCTGTCGAGTAAACCACTTTCGCACGGCCTTGGAATTCTTCATCTAGGCGACGTAATGTATCTACATTCCGATCTAAAATTGTCACGTCTGCACGCAGTCCAACGGCCATACGTGCGGCATTTGCCCCGACCACACCACCGCCAACAACGACTACTTTCGCAGGTTCAACACCTGGAACGCCACCTAGTAATAAGCCTTGTCCACCGTGAGATTTCTCCAAAGTTTGTGCACCAGCTTGAATAGACATGCGGCCTGCGACCTCAGACATTGGTGCTAATAGTGGCAAGCGACCCATATTATCTGTTACAGTCTCATAGGCTATACAGACAGCTTTGCTCTTGATTAGCTCTTCAGTTTGTGGAAAATCTGGTGCTAGGTGCAAATACGTAAATAATATTTGCCCCTCTCGGAGCATGGCTCGCTCGATAGCTTGAGGTTCTTTAACCTTGACAATCATATCTGCTTTCGCGAAAACGTCAGCAGCAGTAGGAAGAATGGATGCGCCTACAGCGATGTAATCATCGTCTGAAAAACCGATGCCATTACCAGCATTGGTTTCAACAAAAACTTGGTGACCTTGTGAGACAAGTTCGCGAACGCTTGCTGGGATCATACCCACTCGGTACTCGTGGTTTTTGATTTCTTTAGGTACGCCAATGATCATCCTGACTCCTCATTTTATTTTGGTTGTATTGACTATATGTAGGGTGTTATTGTCGAATTAATCTCTAGTATAGTGGCTAAAGTAAAAAATTTGATACTGAATATTAATAAGTTGTAGTATATTTTTTTGCAAGGAAGTAATAAGGTGGAATAAAAAATGGCAGACAATTATAAAAAGCCGTCTAAGGATTTGGACCGTATTGATCGCAATATTCTAAATGAACTGCAGAAAGACGGTCGTATTTCGAACGTAGAACTGTCTAAGCGTGTAGGCCTTTCGCCAACACCATGTCTAGAGCGTGTACGTCGCCTAGAACGTCAAGGGTATATCATGGGTTATACGGCTCTGCTAAACCCTCAATACTTAGACGCATCTCTATTGGTATTTGTTGAAATTACGTTAAATCGTGGTGCGCCGGATGTATTTGAACAGTTCAATACTGCGGTTCAAAAGCTTGATGATATTCAAGAATGTCATCTTGTTTCTGGTGACTTTGATTACCTTCTAAAAACACGTGTATCTGATATGGGCGCTTACCGTAAGCTGCTTGGTGATACATTACTACGTCTTCCAGGAGTGAATGACACTCGCACTTACGTGGTAATGGAAGAAGTTAAGCAAACAAACCAATTGGTTATCAAAACACGATAATTGGGTTAAGTATCAAAATCCCTTTCGATATTCTGACTTTAGATAATTGGGTTTTTGATTGCGATATGGTTAAATCAATAGTCCGAGCACCGTTGGCTGCTCGGACTATTTTTTTATATGAACAGTGAATTTAAGTTGGTTATGTTCAAGCAGAACAAAAGTAAAATTGAGACAATAATTAAAACGGGCGAAGAACCTCAGTCTTCACGCCTTAACGGACCTCAGCGCCTAAAAGAGTGCAGTCTTATTGTGGTTGTATTGGCGTCCATATTATTGTCTGTCGCACTTCTTACATTTAGCCCTGCAGACCCTTCTTGGTCTCAAACTGCATGGGGTGTCGACATTGAAAATGCGGGTGGCATGGTAGGCGCGTGGATTGCAGACACGTTGTTTTTTACTTTTGGCTCCTTAGCTTACACATTACCAGTAATTATTACTGTCACCGCATGGATAGTGTTGCGCACACGAGATGAAGATGAACCTATTGATTTAATGCTATGGGGAACGCGACTTTTAGGTCTGACTGTTTTGATACTAACCAGTTGCGGCTTAGCAGATATTAACTTTGATGATATCTGGTTTTTCTCATCTGGCGGTGTGATTGGAGATGTGCTGACCAGTTTGGCACTGCCAACATTAAACGTCTTGGGTACAACACTTGTGCTTCTATTCCTTTGGGGCGCAGGCTTTACACTACTTACGGGTATTTCGTGGCTCACCATTGTGGAATGGTTAGGTTCATCGGCGTTATCCATGGTGACGAAGCTACTTAACAAAATGCGTGGAAATGGTGATGAGTTGGTCGAACCTGCGCTCAACGAACCCGTATTTGATCAAAAAGAAGTGACGGAACCTAGCTTGGGAAGGGGTGTTGAGTCCATTAGTCTAGAGCCTATTGATGAGCCAAAACTCACAGCGGATCCTGAACGTCATTTCAATATCCATATGCCTTCCTCTCAATCAAATGTTGACCAAGAAGAAGAGTGGGACCCATTACTTGCACCAAGTACGCCCGAATCAGCGGCATCTCCTGAGCCTGTTCAACCCGTTGTTAGAGTAGCCCCTGAACCCGTGCAAGCGATTCAGCCAGCACAGCCTATTGTTGAGCGA
Source organism: Vibrio sp. TRT 17S01 (assembly GCF_050113695.1). Lineage (NCBI taxonomy): Bacteria > Pseudomonadati > Pseudomonadota > Gammaproteobacteria > Vibrionales > Vibrionaceae > Vibrio > Vibrio sp. TRT 17S01. The sequence continues at coordinate 292,461 of NZ_JBNJOG010000001.1, forward strand.
ACTCGCCAGCTTGGAGCGACCATTGAGGAACTCGAGGCCGCAGCAATCAGTGCCGATGATCTAGCACCTCAAGAGCAGGTGCCACCACAACCAATGGCGTCGATTACCGAACCAAAGGCAGAAGTGATTGATGAACCCGTGGAAGACATGCCGTGGCAAGTACAAGAAGAGGAAAAAGAGCCGCTTCAGTCAGAAGCTTCGTCTTCAATGAGCATGGTGCCAGAGGTTTCTGAGCCCAATGAACCAATCATTTCTGACTTCAATGTTGTGGATGATGATGCTTCAGCTGAAAGAGCGGAACCAGTAATCGTTGAGGAGCCAGTATTTGAACCAATGGCAAATGAAGCTCCAACCAACGACGTTGAAGCGTTCCAGAATATTGTGGCAGAAGCTCAGGCAAAAGTTGTTGCGCAGCAAAATCCATTCTTAGTTCAGCAAGACGTGAACTTGCCAAAACCGGCAGAACCTATGCCGACCTTAGAGCTACTTTACCATCCAGAGAAACGTGATAACTATATCGACCGTGATGCGCTTGAAGATATAGCACGCCTCGTTGAATCGAAATTAGCGGACTACAAGATCAAAGCCGATGTGGTCGGTATATTCCCTGGTCCTGTCATTACACGCTTTGAATTGGATTTAGCACCTGGCGTTAAGGTGAGCCGCATTTCAGGCTTGTCAATGGATCTGGCTCGTTCATTGTCTGCAATGGCGGTCCGTGTTGTTGAAGTGATTCCAGGTAAACCGTATGTTGGTTTAGAACTGCCAAATATGAGTCGCCAAACGGTGTACTTCTCGGATGTGGTAGGTAGCCCACAATTTGTTGAGGCGAAATCGCCAACGACTGTGGTACTGGGTCAAGACATTGCTGGTGAAGCGGTGATTGCTGATCTGGCTAAAATGCCTCACGTACTGGTTGCCGGTACGACAGGCTCTGGTAAGTCTGTGGGTGTGAACGTCATGATTTTGAGTATGCTTTACAAAGCAACACCTGAAGAAGTTCGCTTTATCATGATCGACCCTAAAATGCTTGAATTGTCTGTTTATGAAGGCATACCACACCTTCTATCAGAAGTTGTAACAGACATGAAAGATGCTTCAAACGCTCTAAGATGGTGTGTGGGTGAAATGGAGCGTCGTTATAAGCTTATGTCTGCGCTGGGTGTACGAAACATCAAAGGCTTTAACGACAAGCTTAAAATGGCAGCAGAAGCAGGCCACCCAATTCATGATCCATTGTGGCAGCCGGGAGATAGTATGGATCCTGAGCCACCGCTACTAGAGAAGCTACCTTATATCGTCGTTATCGTAGATGAGTTTGCCGACTTGATGATGGTGGTTGGTAAGAAAGTAGAAGAGCTAATCGCTCGTCTTGCCCAAAAAGCTCGTGCTGCCGGTATCCATTTGATTCTGGCTACGCAGCGCCCGTCTGTCGATGTTATTACCGGTTTGATCAAAGCGAACATTCCAACAAGGGTTGCGTTTACCGTTTCGACTAAGACTGACTCACGTACGATTCTTGATCAAGGTGGGGCAGAATCCTTACTTGGTATGGGGGATATGCTTTATCTACCTCCAGGTTCAAGCCATACTGTGCGTGTTCATGGTGCTTTCGCGTCTGATGATGATGTACATGCTGTTGTTAACAACTGGAAGGCGCGTGGTAAACCAAATTACATTGAAGAAATTACCAGTGGGGATCAAGGCCCAGAGACGTTGCTACCGGGTGAAAAAGCAGAAGCAGATGAAGATATGGACCCGCTGTTTGACCAAGTTGTTGAACATGTGGTGCAGTCTCGTCGTGGTTCGGTGTCCGGTGTTCAGCGTAGATTCAAGATTGGTTATAACCGAGCCGCTCGTATTGTCGAGCAATTAGAGGCTCAGGGTATTGTGAGTGCGCCTGGACATAACGGAAACCGCGAGGTGTTAGCGCCTGCACCAGGACGAGAGATGAACTAACTACTTTCATAAATAAAAAAGCAGGTCATTGACCTGCTTTTTTATTGCTCGCTTTAAACGTCTTGGCTCTTTAAACAAGCAAAGTGTAGTTAATCATTGCTTGAAGAGATTTCTCCTAGCTAAGGAGAACAAGGGCTCGGTATGAATGGATTGTAGATGGCAGGCAATAAAAAAGGTTGGCGTTTGCAGGCCAACCTCTTGATGTTGTGTAGTGATTGTTTACTTAGTTTTTGCAAACTGAGCGAGAACAATAACCGCAAGAGCGACAAGGTTTGCCGCAAAAATAACCACTAACCACTGAGGCATAGAAAGTGTCAAAAATTGCCATACAATTTTGCTGCAATCTCCGTAGGCTTCAAACATCCAAGGAACCCACTTATTTAATGGCGCCCAATTTGGAAATGTGACGAATAGATCGCATGTAGCAAATGGAGAAGGGTTAAACTGATAATCGACGTGCTGAAGCGCTAACATTAGACCTTTATAAGCACTTAATCCCCACGCAGCCAAACCAAGCCAACGAACCACAGAATTGTTTGGTGCCATCAAGCCGAACAAAGCTGCGATACCCACACCCATCATTGCGACACGTTCATAAATGCACATCACGCACGGGGAGAGCATCATTACGTGTTGGAAAAATAATGCGCAGGCTTCAAAGAAGATGACAAAAATAAGCAGTAACAGCCAAGATAATCGGCTTTGAGAAAATGATTTGATGGTCGAAAGTATGTTCACGGAAGTATCCAAAATAAGAAAAAGCTCTGACTAATCAGAGCTTTTTATCGCGGAAAAGTTTCAGTATCAACAAAAACTTTTAATATTAATGGCCAACAGTTACGGCCGGGATCACATCATTTGCATGAGGTACGATCCAGCCAGCATCGTAAAACCATGCCGTCATAGGTTCAACAAGGAATACAATACCTGCTAGGCCTACCAATGCCAAAACAACAGTGTATGGTAGTGCCATGATCACCATTCGACCATAAGAAAGGCGAATGAGTGGAGCTAATGCTGAAGTTAACAGGAATAGGAATGCCGCTTGGCCATTTGGTGTCGCCACTGATGGTAGGTTAGTACCGGTATTAATAGCAACCGCAAGTAAGTCAAACTGATCACGAGTAATAATACCTTCAACAAGCGCGGTTTTAACTTCGTTGATGTAAACCGTGCCCACAAAAACGTTGTCTGATACCATCGACAGCAATCCATTTGCCACATAGAACAATGCCAACTGCGCACCTTTATCTTCAACGTGCAATACTGCATCGATAACGGGCTTAAATAGCTCTTGGTCAATGATGACAGCTACGATAGAGAAGAATACCGCAAGTAGGGCTGTGAATGGCAGCGCTTCTTCAAAGGCTTTCCCTAACGAATGCTCTTCAATCACACCTGTAAAGGCGGTCGCAAGGATAATGACAGATAAACCGATTAACCCAACAGCTGCTAAATGAAGCGCAAGACCAACGATCAACCAAACGGCAATTAAACCTTGAATCCAAAGCTTAGCGACATCTTGGTTGGTACGATTCTTACGCTCTTCAGTGTCGAAGTCGACTAAGATCTGACGGACATTCTCAGGTAGGCGAGCGCCGTAACCAAATACCTTAAATTTTTCCACCAACACACACGTAATTAGGCCACAAACTAAGACCGGAGCGGTCACTGGCAACATTCGCACGATGAATTCGCCAAATTGCCACCCAGCTTGATCAGCGATAATAAGGTTTTGTGGTTCGCCAACCATTGTCATTACGCCACCTAGAGCAGTACCGACCCCGGCATGCATAAGTAGTGAGCGTAAGAAAGCACGATAATTCTCAAGGTCATCACGAGTGAGCTCAGACAAATGGTCATCTTGAGTATGGTCGTGTGAAGCATTTGACCCCTTTCCTGACGCAACTTTGTGATAAATAGCGTAGAAACCAATTGCCACGCTAATCACAACTGCGATTACAGTTAATGCATCTAAGAAAGCTGACAGAAACGCAGCCGCAAAGCAAAATGCGACGGAAAGCATCGATTTAGAACGAATACCAAGAAGAATCTTAGTAAAAATAAATAGAAGCAACTGCTTCATGAAATAAATACCAGCAACCATGAAGACCAGAAGTAATAACACTTCAATGTTGGCAACTAATTCATGTTTTACTTGTTCCGGGCTAGTCATGCCGATAGCTATGGCTTCTATCGCAAGCAAGCCACCGGGTTGAAGTGGGTAGCATTTTAAGGCCATTGCGAGTGTAAAAATAAACTCTGCAACAAGTAGCCAGCCAGCTACGAATGGATCAACCAAAAAGAAGACAATAGGGTTGATAATAAGAAAGGAAATAATGGCAACTTTGTACCAATCTGGGGCTTTACCAAGAAAATTCTTAATAAAGGCATTTCCGAGCGACATCGGCATTGTTAATACTCTTTATTGTAATGAATAGACACTGCATGTGCTTGTATCCATTATCGGCACGTTATTTTAGGAAACAATCCCGATTCAACAGTGACTTAGAAAAACAACATAGAGTTGGGCAATGTGGCCTTGCCAAGTCACTCCCTGAGAAAGACAAGCACTCCTTTACTTTGGTCGCCACTCTACTCTTCGATGGGATTTAGTCAATATGAATGTATGATTCGACTCTCAACTGATAAGAATTTTGTTTAAAAACGCGATCAAAGTGGCGTTAGCATAACATAAGAGTTGTGAAAAAAAGTATTCGGTGGCTACAAATTGAGATAAATGATGTGAAAAGCAGTTTAAGTTGAATATATCAATGAAAAAAACAACATAAAATTGAGTTTTTAATAATTGAACTAAACACCATAACACTATATGCCATCTAGTGTTAAGTACGTTTTAGAGAGTGATAATTTGAATAAATACTCGTTCTCTTATAAACATATGTTCTAATATATTCAGATTAAATTAGAGTTAACACTCTATATTGATTTTGACTGAAGTTTGTTGTTCGCCGGTTTCCGATAAGCTCCAACTAGTGGTATGATGAGTTCCATTCGACCCAACTAAATATAAATTGGAACAATAAATAAATGGTCATAAAGGCAAAGAGCCCAGCAGGTTTTGCGGAAAAGTACATAATCGAAAGCATTTGGAAGGGGCGCTTTCCTCCTGGTTCGATTTTACCGGCAGAGCGTGAGCTGTCTGAGCTAATTGGTGTTACTCGAACAACGTTACGTGAAGTACTGCAGCGTTTAGCAAGAGATGGCTGGTTAACCATTCAACATGGTAAGCCGACACGAGTAAACCAGTTTATGGAAACATCGGGTCTACACATTTTAGACACGTTGATGACGTTAGATGCCGATAATGCAACGTCGATTGTAGAAGATTTGCTTGCAGCACGTACTAATATCAGCCCAATTTTTATGCGTCATGCGTTTAAGGCAAATAAAGAAAATGCTGCAAGAACGATAGCCGGGGTGATTGAATCGTGTGAGGCGTTGGTTAATGCTGAATCTTGGGATTCTTTTATGGAGTCTTCGCCATACGCTGAAAAAATCCAGCAGCACATTAAAGATGATGGTGAGAAAGACGAAGTTAAACGCCAATCAATCTTAGTTGCGAAGACTTTTAACTTTTATGACTATATGCTTTTCCAACGTTTAGCATTTCATTCAGGCAACCAAATCTATGGTTTGATTTTTAATGGTTTGAAGAAACTTTACGACCGTGTTGGTAGTTATTATTTCTCAAACCCACAAGCGCGTGATCTCGCGTTGAAGTTTTACCGTGATCTATTAGAAGTTTGTGAAAGTGGTTCTCGTGATGATATTGCAAGTGTTGTTCGTCACTATGGTATGGAAAGCGCTCAGATCTGGAATCAGATGAAAATGACATTGCCGACCAACTTTACGGAAGACGATTGCTAATTTATAGCTCATCCGTTTGCTACGAATAGAACCGTGATATAACAGCACCACTAAAAAAAGCCACCTTCAAAAGAAGGTGGCTTTTTTAATGGTTTGTTTTTCTAGCTTAAAATGATTAACACCGTACCCGCAAGCGTCATCAGAATATTCGCTATTGCGTAGGTCCCGGCATAGCCTAGAGCTGGAATGGTAGACTTAGCGTAGTCGTTCACAATATCCATTGCCGGAGCGCAAGTTCGGGCCCCAATAATGGCCCCGAATAAGAGTGCTCGGTTCATCTTCAATATATAGGCACCTACAAAATAGGCTAACGCAACAGGCACGACACTGACAATAAAAGCCAGTCCAATAACCTGAGGGCCAACTTGAGAAAGGTGCTCGAACATCTTCCCGCCTGCACTTAATCCAATGCCAACCATAAAGAACATCAGGCCTAGGTCTTTGACCATATTCAGTGCCCCTTGAGGGACATAGCCGAACGTTGGGTGGTTGGCTCGCAAGAAACCAAGCGTGATACCTGACAATAAAAGACCCACTGCATTACCTAAGCCAAAGGAGACTTGACCAAAAGTCATTGTTATCAAGCCAAAAAGAATACCCAAGATAAAGAAGCTGCAGAATGCGAGTAAATCGGCCATCTGGCTATGGATTGAGATGAAACCGATTTTTTCAGCAAGGCCGTGTACGCGGCTTTTCTCACCACTTACCTGAAGAATGTCCCCTTTGGCTAGAACAATATCTAAATCCATCGGCATTTCAATCTGAGCACGTACTACGCGGTTTAAGAAACAGCCATATTCAGAGAGGTTCAAGTCAGAAAGACGCTTCCCAGCCATCGAGTCACTTTTTACCACGATTTCTTCTTCTGCAATACGCAGATCCAGCAAGTTACGATCGAACACTTCCTTACCATTACGAAAACTTGGATCGAGGCGAGCGTGGCTGTCTGGGAACCCTACCAGCGCAATTTCATCACCTTCTTGCAAAATCGCATCACCATCTGGGTGGGCAAGAATACCATTTCGTCGGATACGTTCGATGTAGCAGCCAGTTTGACGGTAAATACCCAACTCGCGCAAGTTTTTCCCATCTATCCAATTTATCAGCTCTGGTCCGACACGATACGCTCGAATAATTGGAAGGTAGACCTTACGTTGGCCGGAGTTGCCAAGCCCACGCTCCTGAGCTATTTGCTGGGCAGAATCAGAAAGGTTTTGCTTTTGCATTTTAGGCATCAGCTTGGCAAACATGATCATACTGATCAATCCGATCAAATAAGCCATTGCATAACCGACAGAGAGATTCTCTATGACTAAGCCAAAGTCCATATTTCTTGGGATTGACGCCAAACCCGAATTCAGCGCATCTTGTGCACCAACTAAAACTGGGGTTGAAGTGAGAGCACCTGCCATCATACCGGCAGAAAGACCAAAATCGAGGCCAAGATAATGGCTGGAGTAATAAGTAATACAGAGTGCTGTGGAGAGTACAACCATACTCAAAATAAAGTAATGTTTACCATCACGGAAGAAAATACCGAAGAAGTTCGGCCCAGCTTCAATGCCAACGCAATAAATAAATAGCATAAAGCCAATGGTCAATGCATCGGTATTAAAAGTAAAACCTAGGTGACCCATGATCAGCGCGGTAATGAGTACGCCGATGGAGTTACCTAATTGGAGATTTCCAATGCGGACTTTACCAATTGCCAGCCCTATTGCGAGGACGACAAAGATCAAAAGAATTGGGTTTTGTTTGAGCAAGAGTACGACGTCAATGTTCACGGGGCAGTTCTATATTTTTTGTGCCGACAGGATAAGTGTGCGAATTGTATCTGAATATTGCAAAAAGATAAGTGAATTATTTTATTTTTAGCGATTAGTTCAGGTATTAAAAAACCCGCTGTAAGTAGCGGGTTTTATATAATCAGGAGGTCAATTAATCGAATAGACCCAAGTTTTCTTTTGCATATGCTTCGAAATCATCACAGCCGCCAATGTGCTCTTGATCAACAAAGATTTGTGGTACCGTTTCAACAGGTTTACCAACCGTTTTTTCAAGGTCAGCTTTAGAGATACCTTCAGCTTGGATATCTACATAGCGGTAGTTGAAGTCGTCACGCTTTGCTTTTAGTGTTTCTGCGTGTTCTTTTGCACGAACACAGAATGGACAAGCTGGGCGACCAAAGATAACTACGAACATATACTTTCTCCTTCATTTTGATAACGACAACTATGCCTCATCCCTCATAGGAAATAAAGATGCATTTACCTCTTGTTTCGATAGGTAAAATCTATCGACGTATTTTTGTTCAACTCGGATTAAAAATGCGATAGATCACGTGAAATTTTTTAGAAAGACACTATTTTTATAAGGGTATTTTCGACAAGTTGCACTTCATCAAGTTAATTTTATTCAGTAGCAGGCAAGCTATTGATAAAGGAGTCTTAGGTTCGGGGAGCAAGCTATGTTTCAGTTTATGACCTCAACGCGCATTGTTTTCGGGGAAGGTGCGTTGCAGTCTTCGTTATCTCTTTTTAATCAATATGGGTACAGCGTACTTCTCGTTACAGGGAAACGAACTGAACGGGCAAATCCTATTATTCGGTATCTGAAATCTCAAAAAATGCGTTACCAGCATGTTGCGATCTCGGGTGAGCCGAATATTACTATGGTCGAAGAAACGGCCAATATGGGCAGAAAATTTAAGCCGGAGATGGTGGTCGCTATTGGGGGTGGAAGCGTTCTCGATACAGGTAAAGCGTTAGCGGCAATCATTCCTAATCAGGGTGATGTGTACGATTATGTCGAAGTTGTTGGTCGTAGTGTTCCCTTGAAAACCAAACCTCTCCCTTTTATTGCCATTCCAACTACTGCAAGCACTGGTTCGGAAGTGACACGCAATGCCGTGTTACGTTCAGGGCAAGATCAAGTCAAAGTCAGCCTACGTAGCCCAGATATGTTGGCAGACATGGCTATCGTCGATCCGACATTAACATACGGCATGGACAGTTACACTTCAGGACGAGGTGCAATGGACGCATTTACCCATCTGATGGAAGCTTATGTATGTGGAGACCCGAACCCATTGACCGATATGATCTGCGAAGAAGGGTTAAGAAGGTTAAAAAAATCGATTCTTCCAGCCTGTTTAAATGATGACTTTGCTGCTCGATCTGATCTTTCTTTTGCCGCAATGTTGGGTGGAATGGCCACTACCAATGCAAAATTGGGGGCGGCACATGGTTTAGCATCAGCGCTTGGCGGCAAGCTTCATGCTCCTCATAGCGTTATCACCGCACGGCTCGCGCCGCATGTAATGACTGAAAATATTCGAGCAGCGAAAGTGATGCAACGCAATGATGTATTACATCGTTATGCCAAGGTTGCTCAAATCCTTACAGGACGTATTAATGCTCATATTGAAGATAGTGTGCTATGGGTAAATATGATGCTAGATAAACTCAAACTTCCTGAACTTAGAGAGTTTGGTGTCTGCAGCACATCGTTTGAACAAGTCGCAGAAGATGCGTTGAAATCGGTAGCCATCAAAGGAAATCCACTACCATTAACCGAAGGACGTTTAGTTTATATATTGCAGCAAGTGTGTGAGTGTGATGGTCGGTGTGAAAGTGGTGGTGCTGTTCGTGATGATATAGAAGCACCCGCGATCATGTTTATGCAGGGAGAGCAGGTGGAGGAGCAATAAAAAAGGAGCGTATACGCTCCTTTTTTAAAAGTGTGATAGCTTGTCATAGCGTGAGTCTTTTAATGCATCTTTAACACGCTTTAGGTTTTCTCTGAAACCTGAACCACGACGAAGCGTAAAGCCGGTTGCGAGTACATCAATGACAGTCATCTGTACTACTCGACTTGCCATAGGCATGTACACATCAGTGTCTTCTGGAACATCTAATGAAATTGACAGCGAACTTGCTTTGTCGAGCGGAGAGTCCTTTGCTGTAATTGCAATGACTGTCGCACCGTTTTCACGGGCCAAATTAGCGATCTCAACTTGGCTCTTTGTTCGACCGGTGTGGGAGATCAGTACGATAACGTCGTTATCAGTACAGTTAATGCAGCTCATTCGTTGCATTACGATATCTTCAAAACAAGTGATTGGGATATTAAAGCGAATAAACTTGTTCTGAGCATCCTTCGCCACAGCAGAAGATGCACCTAACCCGAAGAAGGAAATACGTTTGGCTTGTGTCAACAAATCAACCGCTCGGTTTACCTGCATTGGGTCTAGGCTATTTTTTGCCACATCAAGACACGCCATTGTTGATTCGAAAATCTTATGCGTGTAGGCATCTGGGCCATCATCTTCCTCGACATTACGGTTCACATAAGGTGTCCCGTTAGCCAAGCTTTGCGCTAAATGAAGTTTAAAGTCTGGGAACCCTTTGGTGTCCAGTCGGCGGCAGAATCGGTTAACAGTTGGCTCACTAACGTCAGCCATCTTTGCCAGTGTGGCAATACTAGAATGGATAGCAGTCTGCGGTGACGCCATTATTACTTCGGCAACTTTACGCTCGGACTTACTAAAGTTTTCTAGATTTTTTTGAATTTTTTCTAATGTATTCATAGTGTTCACGAGAGTATAGAGAACAACTCGTTGGTTATGCCTGCCTGATTGGCATTGAGGGAATAAATGACTTCCCAAAGTAGGCAACAACTAACCAACGCCATGGAACCAGTATAAACCTAACCTTTAGGTTTACAGTAATTTTTATACATATCAATTGGTGAGAATATGACAGGCCTCAAGTAAATTTTGTCTAAACTACAAAAAAACTTAGCTCAAGTGCTCAAATAATCAGAATGAGGCCCGGAATGACATATAAATTACATCAAATAGAAAGAAATTTTCACTTTTGCGTAATTTGACGTGCCAGAGTATCAAGTTGTGCCATGAGATTTGATGCCTGTTTTGCGATTTCTCGCTGCTCACATAAAACGGATGTCAAAATATCATTCGTTGTCAGTGGGTTAGCTAAAACGACTCGGAATACAATGGTGTCAGCTCTTTGCCATTTCTCTGGGTTGAGTTGGGTTCGGGACACAAACGATTTACCGGTTTCCCGTTGACGTTTTTGAATGAACTTAGTCAACTCGTTTAGTAACTGATTGAGTGAAAGTGCTTCGTTAGCATCTGCTTTATCTAACGCTTTTCGTACGTGCACTGGTATGTAACGATAGGTGAGAAGACACAATTCAGGTTGTGAAATGAGCTCAAAATCGTCTTGGTCAGCCACCAAATCTGCAAAATAACGCGCTTTGGTAATGCTTTGATCGATAAGTAGCTCATAGCCAGGGCGGCTGATAATGTGCATTGCGGCATAAACAAGCATCGCCATCCCTGAACGAGAGCCCTCTAGTGTATGGCTTCCTAAATCTTTAGAACCTTGACGTAAGATGTACTGTGCATGATGCTCAATAGACTTCATGGCATCAGGATCTTTAAACAGAACCATGCCAGCTCCCATAGGAATATAGAGTTGCTTATGGGCGTCAATGGTGACGGAATCAGCCAATTCAATGCCGTCGAGTAGGTGGCGATAGGTATTCGACATTAACGTCGCACCACCCCATGCTGCATCAACGTGGAAGTGACAGTCTTCTTGCTGACAGATCTTAGCGATAGCGTTTAACGGATCAATGTTGCCCGTTTCAGTGGTACCAGCCACCCCAACGACGGCAAATGGTTTGATATTCTGTTCTTTTAATGCGGTGATCTGGCGCTGTAAATCTTCAGGACAAATACGATTGTCCGCGCCTGTTTTTACCGGCACCAAGCCCTGTTGACCAATACCAAGGACGTCGGCAGCTTTCTTCAGTGAATAGTGTCCTCTTTCAGACACCAAAACTGCTAACCCTTGATAGCCATAGTGAGTCATTGCTCGGAAAAGACCTTCTTTTTCCACTCCTTGAAACTCACCATTTGCTTTCAGAGCGTTATTTCGAGCAACCCAAAGTGCAGTAATGTTGGCGATTGTACCGCCGGAGCAAAACGCACCGAGAGAGTGTACAGCGCTGTGCATCCATCGCGAGTAAAAGTCGTCATTTTGGTTGTAAATGAGTCGGTGGAGCATTCCAAGCACTTGGCGTTCTAAAGGCGTAAATGCCTTTGACGTTTCGATCTTCACCAAATTCTGGTTTAGCGCGATCATAATTTTCGACAAGGGCATCAAAAAATAAGGAAGCGCAGAGGTCATGTGACCAATAAAACTAGGTGAAGAAGTGTGTACTGAATGAGATACCAAGGTATCAAGCAGGTGCTGTGTATGATCCGAAACAAATGCCGGTTGTTCAGGCATAGCTGATGTTGAGAAATCTTTCTCAATGTCACGCAAAGGCTTTTCTTCTGCAACGATATGTTCGCGCAGGAATTTATTTAGGTTTTGCGATAACTCTTCATCAATTTTAGTTAAGGTGGAGTCTGGTCCTTCGGGAACCGTGAAAATTCGAAGTAAACTTTCGAAACTCACATCCGCCGTTTTATGTTCCATAACCATACAACGATTGCTCTAATTGAATTGTTTTTCTTGCAGGCGGGACAATCTAAACGAAAACGGGACTAATGTCCCGTCTTAAATGTTACATCTCGCGATAGAAATCTTAGTTAAGGGCAGGAAATCTGCTCAAGCTGCTTAATTGCACCATTATAGCGGGTTAAAGCTTGGTCAATTTGAGTCGGGTGGCTCAATAGATCAGCGAATGCTGAGCGAAGCTCGTAGTTCTGATTGTGGGGCTTAGCTTGGCGATCGTTAAAGGTCTTCTGAGCGATAGTACCAAGCTCATCACTGCGTGAGGCAAGAACTTTTACGTCATGCTGTTCGAGCTTTAACCATGCCTCGACAGGTTGTGCTGTCGCAACTTTTGAAGGGTCATTTTGTAGAAAGTATTTAACGGCTGCTCGATTGAGCTCAAAGTGGTTTTTCCTACCTTGCAAAAACCATTGGCTCACTTCTGCAAGATCTGGGTATTGCTGTACGGTTAACGTTGTCAGATCTTCATACCAATGCAAGGAAGCGTCAATGTAAGCATCGTATTTCTTGGATAAACAAGCATTATCTGCTGCAAAAGACATCGTTGATGCTGTAGTTAGTAACAGCGCAACAATAGTGCGTTTCATAATCAATCCTTTTGAAGTTACTTCGATATCATTATTATATTTTCGCAAACATCATAGAGAATATGTGCGAACTTTCCTGCGATCTAGCCTACAAGTGATACAAAGAATAGCATTAAAACAGGCACTAATAAGCTGAGAATAAACCCACTAACAATGGCAACAGGCACGCACCGTACCCCACCTGTTGTTTGGATGACGGGCAAAGTAAAATCCATTGCGGTTGCACCAGCATAGCCTATAGACGTGCACGGACGGCTGCGGATAAACAAAGGAATAAGCACCAAAGACACTAATTCTCTAAGCAGCTCTATCATGAATGAAGCGCCACCATAAACGGGGCCAAAGGCGTCACCCATCAAGATTCCCGCGAGGGAATACCAGCCAAAACCAGACGCCATCGCTAACCCTTTATATGGGCTGATATCTAACACAAATGCAGAGAGTAGGCCCCCAATTATTGAGCTGATGATCACAGTCAGGGCGATGATCATTCCATGTTTGTTGAGCAGAATTTGTTTTAGCGTCAGGCCACTGTTTCTCAACTGAATACCGATAAAAAACAGCAAGGCAAATAAGATCCACTCGCTAGCAGTATCAACCCAGCCTAAATCGATGGAAAGCATCAGCCCGACAACTAAGCCGCCACCGACGACAAAAATGAGCTTTAGAGACTCTAATGCCATGCTCGACAGTGGCAGTTTGCTGTGCTTTGTATCGGTGTCTATCGGCATGAATTTGTCGATGAGAGGAAGTGTTGCTAAGTTGCACAAGCCAATGCAGGCAAAGAATACTCCGGTATATTTCAAAATAAGCTGTAAATTCTGTCCAAGGTTATCCAATGCGGCCAAGCTGAGCCCCATTAACGCCAATATGACGTAGATAAGATTCGATGTAATCTTATTAATGGATTCTAAGCGAGAGGGGTTAGAGACAGAAATTAAATACCCCGCAACAAGCGGGGCAAATATAAACAGCATTCCTGAGAACATGGCACTTCCTGTTAGCGTTATTAAAGGCCGCTAGCGTTAATAACTTCATCAATCTGAGTTTTAAACTCAATATCACTCAAATTGCTGAGTTTGTACAGAATATCTGCACCGGTAATGTCAAATTCAACAGTATGTTCATCGATACTCTCATCTTTACGACGGAACATCAGAATGTGGTTAGCCATACGTGCAATATCAAGGTATTTCACGTCATAAGCAGAAATAGACGAAGATTCATTAGTTGCAACTTCAATAAAATCATTATCGAAGCCCCAGCTGGTCAATACCATTTTACTGGCGATAGAACATTGGTTATTAAAGATCTGTAGTGCGATATCTTGATCGAGATAATTACCGCGCTCTAGGTAGAGATAATATTCACTGACAATGCAGAACAAGCCAATATCAGCTAATAAACCAGTGAGAAGCGCTTTATCTGTTTCGATATTGCGATATTCACTGCTATTACTTTCTTTAAAACCTTTGGCAACCATCACCATAGTGGCGGCAAGCTCGCGAGAATTCGCGGCACTCTCAAGCAGAATTTGATTGCACTCTTTGCTCATATTTACTGAATGCTTTAGCTGCTCAATCGCTTGAGCGGTGACAATATCTCGGACACGCAAGATTCCAAGTCGAGATACTGCAGTGACTAAGTCAGTGCAAGTGATGTTTCGGCGATTAAAAATGACAGAGTTTGCAACACGGATAACAATGGCGGCTAAACCGGGATCTTCTAGAAGACAATCGGCGACATCACTGACGGAAGTCATCTCTTGAGTACATAGCTTTTGAATACGTAATACGACTTCTGGAATAGGAGGAAGAGAAATTTTTCCAGTACTAATGGACTGCTCAATAAGTTGAGCAAATTCGGTTTCGATTCCCTTGATCAACAGCTCGTTGTTCTCAGGGAGCCAGTAAAAAGATAAATGATTCATAAAAGAGTTTTTAGATGACGTTACATATACAGTGTAACTTTTCTACGAGGAGATAGGCAAATAAGTTGTAACGAACAATTGATGTCTATCGAAAGAATTTCCTAATGACGAGTGCTGTTTTTTTGACGATAACTATCAAAAAAACTCGCCACGTGATATCTGTCACTAATTGATATGAATTTAGTTTAATTGATGTGAGCTGTGCACAGACTTATTTTTCAACGTTAACTATCATTTATGGTATTCGATATTGGCACAACACAATACAAATAAACTTACAGTTGGCCAAACAGTTTACTTTTTCGCTTTAAAGCTGCTTCTATCTGGTGATCAAAAATAATCGGGGTTATAGATTAAAAGGATCAATGGATATGACAGAGCAATCGTTCATGCAGTACGTTAGCAAATTTGGTACTTTCCAAAAACGCTCTATGTTCGGTGGTACCGGCTTGTTTCAGGAAGAAGCAATGTTTGCACTTATCAGTGCGGATAAGATTTTTATTCGAGGTGGTGATGAGTTAGACCCTCAGCTAATTGAGCTCGGTTGTCAGAAGTATCGTCATGTTAAAAAACAGACGACGGCAACTGTAAACTATTATGAAGTGACAGAGCTATTTACAGAGAGAAGTGAGCAGCTTGACCATATTGTAAAACAGTCAATTGAATACTCAGTTTCTCAACGTAAATTCAAAAAATCATCGGCTAACCGTCGTTTACGAGATTTGCCTAATATGCAGCTTACATTAGAGCGAATGGTAAAAAAGGCGGGCATTGAAGATGTTGAAACATTTATGGAGTTAGGTGCGGCTGAAGTCTTCAGTAAAGTACGTCAGACATATGGCAGTGATGTTGATGTGAAATTGCTATGGAAATTCGCTGGTGCGATAGAAGGCATTCATTGGAAATTGCTCCAAGAGCCACGTAAGCGTCAGCTATTATCGAACTGTCAGTAAACCGTATTCTAAATATAAAAAACCGAGACATTTGTCTCGGTTTTTTGTTTATTTATGTCCAAGAGCTTTAAGCTTGCTTGGACATAATAACGAATTAGAACTTGAAGCGAGTGGTAAACATGATCTGGTCGCCATAGAAATCATTGATACGAGCTTCTGCGCCGAGAGAGAAAAGCTCTGTAGAGTGGAAGCGAGCGTATGCACCACCAATCCAGTCATCATTATCATCAATCGACACGTAACCAAGCTTACCACCAACTTCTAGTTGAGGACCTAGCCATTGGCGTACACCTAAGTTCAGCTCCATACCGGTATCAGTGCCTTTATCTGCGCCGTCATCGACTAAACGGAAAAGCATTTCACCCGTAAAGTCTGCCCAGTTATTAATTGGAGCGTGGAAACCGAAGCCTGCTGCTGCATCATAATCGCCTTCAAACTCAGAATCGACGCGGCCAATAACGTGAGCATTCGGGTGGATGGACTTACTCATTGCAGCACCGAAAGTAACTGGACTGGCACCAATGCGAGCCTCAAGATAATCGTAACTGAAGTTACTCATTACCGATGGGCTATTAGGATCAGTGTTTGCGAAAGAGTGGCCAGATGCAAGCACAAGCGCTGTTGCTAAGATTGTTTTACGCATACGAACGATAAACCTATTTAAAATTGTTAGTTTCCTTGGTCTTTAGCGACGACTCGCCACGACGTTATGTTTACGACATGATAATGCATCCAGACGGGTAGTCACCAAATAAATGTCATTGTTTTGTCGCTACTTCATAAAATAAGCAATCTGTGTGCCAGATCAATATGCTATCTGGTTATTATTCTCCGAAATTGATCCGGTTATCTGCGATTGCGTTAAAGATTTTTTCTGTATCGAGAACTTGGGCCCATTGCATGAGATCCGGGTCATTGTTAATGACGTATTGTGTTAGCTGTGCTTTTACGGTGTCTCTTAAGTCGTCTCCACGCCAAGGTTTGGCAATATAAAAATCAAGACTGGAGTGATTGACTGCTTCTACGGTGTCTTCTAATCCTGCTTGGCCAGTGAGCAGCAGTTTTCTGGTTGCTTGGGTGGCATCGTCTTGGTTCAGCTCGATCAGAAAGCTGATTCCAGTTTGCTCAGGCATGATGTGATCGCAGAGAATGAGTGCGAGCGGTGTCTCTTCATTTTTATATTCTTCAATGATTTCCTTAGCTTCAGAGACTGACTCCGCAGCTTCGATGGAAAAATGCGCTTCAAACTCATCGAGATCTTGAATCACGCTGTCTAAGACTTCACGTTCATCGTCGACACATAAGATTAGGTATTTACTCATGGATGACTCCTTATGGTGTTGTGGACGAGGTATCCTTTTGAATAGGCAACCACACGCTCATTTTGGTAAAGTGGTTTTGTTCTGACTCCACGACTATTCTTCCTCCATGTTGGGCGACGATTTGCTGGCATACTGACAATCCTATTCCCAAGCCGAAATTCCCTTCTTTTTTCGTCGTGAAGTTAAGGGTGAATATCTGTTCAACCAGTTGTGGTGGTATTCCGCAGCCATTGTCTTCAAAGCTGACCACTGCCCAATCTTGGTGTTGGGCATACTCTAAACGTGTTTGCAGCCGAAGTTTTCCTTTGCTAGGAAATGCGTCAATCGCATTAGAAATCAGGTTGGTCCAAACTTGTTGCAAAGCAATCGGTAAACAATAGATGTGCGGTAATTGGCAATATTCTTTTTCAACGTGATGGAACTTGAGCCGGTTTTCAAAGATCATCAAGGTATCTTCGATGCCTTCGTGAATATCTACCGAATGGAAGGTTTCATCATCTGGTCGCGCGTAACCCTTGAGACTTTTGACCATATCAGCGATGCGTTGGGCGCAAACATGGATAGAACGGAGTGTACTGCCAGTTAAATGGTAGTGTTCAAGCATGTTTAGTTCTTTAAGGGTTTCTGATGGTGATGCTTGTACTTTGCTTTTTAAGTGTGCATCCAGCTCTAACCCTAACTTTACGATCTTTTTAGCAAGGCGCCGGTCACCTAACTCAGCTTCGAGCTGCTTGGCCATTTGCCGTTCTTGAGAGGTCGATATTGGCTTTGCAGTAAGCGCATTGGCCAACAGTTCTGCACCTTTGTTACTAATGGCTTGATGTTCAGGTGAAGTCACAATGTTGGCAATGTTTGCTTTTAAGGTGTCTGTTCCTCTTAATATCGCTGCGACAGGGTTATTCAGTTCATGAGCGACACCAGCAACCAATTGTCCTAGCATCGCCATCTTTTCTCTTTCGATAAGCTGCTGATGGGCCGACTCTAAAGACTCTAAAGTTTTTTGCAGTTCTAATTTGGTATGAATACTTCTCTGTAAACGACGATTGAAGTGACGGAGTAACAGGTTGGTAAATAATGGCAATAAGCTGGTGTTGGAGTGCATGACTTTAGCAAACACCTCACGATCCAATTTGATAACCTCAGTTCTTGTCAACGTAATGGCTGTTGAGAATGATAGTTCTCCTGTTACGAAAGACATGCCACCAACAATATTTCCTTTGTTATGTCGAACCACTTCGCGCTGCATACCAAGGTCATCTTTTTTATATAAGGCCACTTCGCCATCGGTAATGAACCATAGAAAGCGGTTTTCTTCTCCTTCTTTTGTTAGAAGGTGTTCGGCTGAATATGTCCGGCATGCCCGGGTGTCATCGTTTGAAGCAAAAAAGTCGTGAAGTGCCTGAATGACTTGCTGTGCCAGTTCGTCATCACTGAGTCGGTGGTGGTCACTGATGAATCCTTCGCGATAGCTGCGCATCTTAAGATCAATATGGGCTCGAAGGAGGCGTTGTTGTTCTAATACTTGGCTGTAGGAAAGCGAATTTTCTACATCATTTTCTAAAACATAGGTAGTGAGCTCTTTTAAAGCTGTTTGATACACCAGCTTGTCTTGTAAAGGTTTGGTTAGGCAGTGATCAAGGCGACCTTCATTGACCGCAGTCACGATGGCTTGGATATCTTGTCCACAGCTGATGAGGATTTTACGAGCGCCCTGAGTATGCTTTAGCTTGTCGAGTTGAATTAAAAAATCGGCGCCATTGAAATCATCTTGATGGCTTGCGATGACGAGTGCCACGGTTTGTCCGTTATCTTGGCAATAATCAAGGGCAGTGTGTGCCTCTTCAAGTGAGCTTGCAGTATGAAGATCGAATTTTGTAGTGAAGTGGCTAAGCTCATGACGCAGTTGTTCTGCGCTGGTGGGGTTATTGTCTAAGCAGAGGATTGCAAATTGATTCACTTAATCGCCATAAAGTGACTGAAAGACTGATTTCACTGTAGCAATCTTTGCCTTTAGGTGTTGAGAGCTAGGTTCTATTATTTCTGCAGATTTGTACTTAAGGCCAATAGTCTGATTTATCTCAATGTTTTTTGGTGTAGACTGATTGAAACGATCAACAAAGAAAATAGACCATGCATCAGCTTAAAAAAATCGGCGCTATAGGTGGCGCAATCTCATTAGCACTATGTTGGCCTCTTGCGGTAGGGCAAATTGGTCAGAATGTTATTACCGATGGCATCAATAATTTCGATAACGCTTCCGTAAAAGCAGAAATTGTCAGCTACGACCGTGGCTACTTATCGTCCGTTGTTAAAACGCGCTACACCTTAACCGATGAAGCGTTGGCGGAGCAGCTTCAGGCCGACGGCTTGCCAACCGACTGGATTGTGCTCAGTAATATTGATCATGGGTTATTAAGCTTGAGTGCCGTTTCTGTTTTAGAAAATGTGCCTCAGTTACCGCTTACTTTGAATACGGTGACGCAATTAAATGGGAATACCGACTTCTCGCTAGAGCTGGCCGCTTGGCATCAGGAATTCTCTGGTGAGGATGGTGCGGCTATTTCCATTGCACCGTCAAACTTAACTGGACATGCTACCGTTTTAGGCAATGTGAATTATCAGTTAGATATTCCTTCGATAGAGATTGATTTTAACTCTGGTGAAAAATTGATCATGACGAGTTTAACTGGTCAAGGTGATGGAAAACAGCTCAATGGATATTGGCTGGGTGATCAAGTTGCCAAATTGGATAGTATTCGCCTTACCGAGGGTGAATCGACAACACTTCTCGACATTAACCAAGCCCAATATGAGTTCAACTCAGCGCTAGATGACATGACGAGCCGTTTAGATAGCCATCATGTATTTACCATCAATAATGCAACAATGGATGAAGACACGTTGTCTAATTTCAAAGTGGATGTTTCGCTTGGTGATATTGATAGTGAATCATTCAGTCAATTACTTTCCTTATATCAAAATAATCCTCAGTTGACTGAAACAGAGATTCAGAAAGCGATTCCTTATGTTGAAACGTTATTCTCTAAAGGCTTTAATCTGACGATGAATAAGATGGCTTTAACACTTGGTAAAGGGGAATTTGAGTCTGCATGGAATGTTACGATTCCTGAAGGTACCGATAATGTGGCTGCCGATCCAACAAAAATTTTGCCAGCTCTGACTGGTAAATTGGATACCTATTTTTCTGATGAGCTTGTTGAAGAGTACCCATTTATCAAACAAGGTATCGATGAAGCAGTGATCATGGAATTTGTTCAGGATACCGATACAGGTTACAAGATTAATGCGGACTTAAAAGATGGTAAGTTAGTTTTTGCTAATGGACAGCAAGTGCCTTTGTTTGCTCTTCTCATGCCCTTGATGTTACAACCATAGTGAAAATTATTCATGTTTAGGAAAGAAAAGAGGTCTTAAGACCTCTTTTCTTGCTTTTTATCCGCGAAAAAACGTGTTATTAATCGTGTAGTTCTTAATTAAAGCATGAGCAAGGAAAGACAGAATGGACAATGTATATAACTTTAGTGCTGGCCCTGCAGGTCTGCCTAAAGCAGTGATGGAAAAAGCGCAAGCTGAGTTCGTAAACTGGAATGAGCTGGGCACGTCCGTCATGGAAATCAGTCACCGTAGTAAAGAGTTTATTAAAGTGGCTGAAGAGGCAGAGCAAGACTTACGTGATCTGCTGAACATTCCGAGTAATTACAAAGTACTGTTCTGTCAGGGAGGCGCTCGTGCTCAGTTTGCGGCGGTGCCATTAAACTTGCTTGGTGAGGCAAAGAAAGCGACTTACATTGATGCTGGTTATTGGGCCGAAAGTGCAATTAAAGAAGCGAAAAAGTACTGTGAAGTGGATACTTTTCTCGCAAAGTCAGAGAAAGATGGCAAAACGGCAGTATTAGAAGCTTCTAAGTGGCAGATCGATTCAGAATCTGCGTATGTTCATTTCTGTCCAAATGAAACCATTGATGGTATTGAAATTTCTGATTTGCCGGTGACGGATAAACCGATTGTAGCGGATATGTCTTCAAACATTCTGTCTAAACAGATAGACGTATCTAAATATGGCGTAATATATGCGGGCGCCCAAAAGAATATCGGTCCAGCAGGTATCTGTATTGCTATCGTTCGTGACGATTTACTCGATCTAGCGAGCGAACTGTTGCCAAGCTTCATTAACTACAAAGTGTTGGCAGAAAAAGACTCGATGTTTAATACGCCACCAACGTTTGCTTGGTATCTGTCAGGGCTAGTATTTAAGTGGCTTAAAGAGCAGGGCGGTGTCGCTGCAATGGAGCAAGTAAACCGAGAGAAAGCAGAAGTGCTTTATGGCTACATCGATCAATCCGATTTTTATCATAATGGCGTTCATCCAGAGAACCGTTCTCGTATGAACGTGCCTTTCCAGCTCGCTAAACCTGAACTTGATGGTTTGTTTTTAGAGCAAGCGAGCGCACGTGGTCTAGTGGCTTTGAAAGGGCATCGTGCTGTTGGTGGCATGCGTGCTTCCATCTACAATGCAATGCCTCTTGAAGGGGTAAAAGCGTTAGTTGAATTCATGAAAGAGTTTGAAGCAAATAACGCTTAGTATTCCTACTCATATGCAAAGGCTTGGTTTTTACCAAGCCTTTTTTGATCCTTCCTTATATTTCTTTCGTATCCAATAACATAAAAGCTTCAAGCTGAGGTTTGTGCGTATGGTTGCATTTGTCTACGCTTAAATCTAAGCCGATAAGCGTATGGTGTTCAGGAAGGGCGGATAATATATATGGACATTTCAGAAGTTGGGAGACTTTACCAACAGCTAGACAAGTCGAGCTTATTTTTGCTCAAAGATATCTACCATCAAAATATTGTGTTCGAAGATGCTGCACATCGTTTAGTTGGGATTGAGCAACTAGAGCGTTACTTTCAGGGGTTATACGATAACGTTCTTCGCTGCGATTTTGATATTGATGAGCTGCAACAAGTCGGTGAGACTGGCTTCTTAACATGGACGATGCATCTCCAGCACCCGAAACTCTCCAAAGGCAAGAACATCGAAGTGAGTGGCGTAAGCCACCTAAAGTTCTCGGAAGGAAAGGTCATTTACCACAGAGACTACTTTGATCTGGGTGAGATGCTCTATGAAAATCTGCCTCTTCTTGGTCGTGTCGTTAAAGGTATCAAGCAGAGGCTAGCTCAATGAGTTGTGTGTTCATTACCGGAGCTACATCAGGCATTGGCCGGCAGTTAGCGATAGATTATGCCAATGCTGGTTGGATGGTCGTGGCTTGTGGCAGAAATCAAAGTCGTTTATCTGAGTTATCACGGTTGTCCCCTGTAATACAAACGCTTTGTTTTGACATGACTGAACTAAGGGCGATTAAAGAACAAGTCGCTCAAATGCAGTGCTCTCCAGAACTTTGGATATTAAATGCTGGCGATTGTGAATATATCGACCATGGGAAGATTGATGCGGCGCTAATAAAGCGCGTGTTTGATACGAATGTTATTGGATTGGCTAATACCTTAGAGGCCATTCAACCCTATTTTAGTACTGGTGACAGAGTGGCTATTGTCGGTTCCATCGCAAGTGAAGTTGCGCTACCTAGAGCTGAAGCTTACGGCGCTTCAAAAGCGGCAGTAAGCTATTTGGCTCGATCGCTTGCTCTTGATTTAAAACCTTATGGAATAAAAATATCTACGATCTATCCCGGTTTTGTTAAAACGCCACTAACGGATAAGAACACCTTCCCAATGCCTTTTCTCGTCTCGCCTGAGCAAGCATCAAAATGCATCCAGCTTGGATTAGAAAAAGGGAAAGAAACGATCTACTTCCCAACTCGATTCACCAGCATGCTCCGATTTCTTGGGGTGCTACCTTATTTTTTACAGCGCAAGCTCACAGCGCAACTCACTTCCCGATAAGAAGGATACGACTATGAAAATAGCAATAATAGGAACGGGTATTTCAGGCTTAACGTGTGGCTATCATCTTCATAAACAACATGACATCACGTTATATGAAGCAAATGACTATATTGGTGGCCATACCGCAACGGTAGATGTTGAATTAGAGGGGCGCATGTATTCAGTGGATACTGGTTTTATTGTTTACAACGATAAAACCTATCCCAACTTTATTAAAATGATGAACGAGATTGGTGTTTCAGGGAAAGAAACTGAAATGAGCTTCAGTGTTCGAAATGACAATCAAGGGCTCGAATATAATGGTCATACACTTCGTACCTTGTTTGCTCAAAAACGTAATCTGTTTAGCCCAACATTTTATCGGTTTATCTTTGAAATATTGCGTTTTAACCAAACTGTAAAAAGTAGCCTGTATCAAGATGAGGATGAATTAACACTGGGTGAGTTCTTAGAAAACAACGCATTTAGTGACTATTTTTGTGAGAATTATATTTTGCCCATGGGTGCTGCCATTTGGTCTTCTCCAATGACCGATATTCGCGCATTTCCTTTTTCATTCTTTGCGCGCTTCTTCCTTAATCATGGTTTGCTCGATGTGGTGAATCGTCCTCAATGGTATGTGATTGAGGGAGGCTCTAAAGCATACATTCCAAAATTGACCAAAGAGTTTCGTCATAATATTCGCTTAAACAGTCCGGTTGAAAAAGTTTGGAGAGAAGGCTCAGGCGTTTGGGTCATGAGTTTGGGGAAGGCGGAATACTACGACCACGTGATTTTAGCTTGTCATAGTGATCAGGCATTGAAGTTGTTGGCTGATCCCAATATGTCAGAAACAGAGATCTTACAAGATTTAGCTTATCAAGCGAATGATGTGACTCTGCATCTTGATGAATCAATGTTGCCCACCAGAAAAGCTGCGTGGGCTTCTTGGAATTATCACCTCTCTGGTAACCAAGGGACATTCAGTTCGCCACCTGTTCTGACTTATAACATGAACATACTGCAGCATATTGAGTCTGAGCATACATTCTGTGTCACGTTAAATGGCGATGCTCAAATTAGCGAAGATAAGGTATTACGACGTTTTACTTATCATCACCCCGTGTTTAACTTGAAGTCGATGACCGCCCAACAAAGACGAAGCGAAATTAATGGCAAACGCAATACTTGGTTTTGTGGCGCATATTGGCACAACGGTTTTCATGAAGATGGGGTGCGCAGTGCACTAAGTGTGGTGGAAGATCTGCAGGCGTTATCAAATGCTTGCCTTGTTCATCGCGGAGCAGCATAAGATGGTGTCGCAGCTAAATAGTCATTTATTCATCGGGACGGTTAGGCATCGGCGTTTCTCGCCAGTGAAGCATCGCCTTAACTATACTTTGTTTTCACCCTGTATCGATCTCGATGAGTTAGCAAAAGTACAAGAGCGAATTTGGGGGCTGGGTGACAAATGGTGGCACTGGGCTCGCATCAAACGCTCTGATTATGTCGGAAAAACTGGGGATTGGAAGAGCGCAGTCCATCAGAAAATTTATGAGATCACGGGTGACGAAGTTAATGGCAAAGTGCTTGCTGTCGTTCAACTGCGCTATATGGGAATCTATTTTAGTCCGGTGAACTTCTATTATGTTTTTGATGCCCAGCAAAATTGGAAATATCTCTTAGCCGAAGTCAGCAATACGCCATGGAACGAAAGGCATTATTATGTTGTTCCAGCCAATCAGAAAAGATGGGTACATAATAAGGCTTTTCATGTCTCACCGTTCAATCCAATCAACCAGTCTTACCTATGGCGAATAAAGCCTTTAACAAAGCAGCTTTTTATCCACCTTGAATGCTATGAAAACGACAAAGTCTTTGATGCCACCATGGTGATGAAAAAGATCCCGCTTTCTAGTCGAGCTTTGATCACCCAGTTGATCAAAACGCCTGTCATGGCAGTAAAAATGGTAATAGGGATTTATTGGAACGCGCTAAAGCTTTGGTGCAAAGGCGCTCCTTTTTACTCTCACCCCAAATATAACTCGGAACCAATAAAAAATAATAATGAGGAGAATCGGTGATGGCCAGTAGTGATGCATTGATTTTAAATAAACGTACCAGCCAATTGGACAAACTAACACGAGCGCTTTTTTTTAAGCTGATTAACCATTTAGATGCCGGTTCACTGATTATTGATGAGACATTTGAAAGTGATGAAAGTCAGCGTATTCACCGGTTTGGTTTTTCGTCTGAGGGGACTCCTACGGCCAGTATAGAAATTCACAACCCGGCGCTTTATTCGCGTGTTCTAAAAGGTGGTAGTATCGCGGCGGCTGAAGCGTATATGGACGGGTGGTGGGATAGCCCTGATCTGATTCAGGTGATTGAGTTGTTTGCACTCAATATGAAAATGCTTGATAAGTTAGAGAGCAAAACCAGTTGGATGACTCAGTTCACTGATAAATTACAGCACTGGCTAAATCGTAATACGTTGCGAAATTCGACTAAAAACATTCACGCTCACTACGATATTGGCAACGCGTTATACAAGTTATTTTTAGACAGTTCAATGTTGTACTCGGCCGCAGTTTTTAATCAACCAACAGACAGTTTAGAAGTGGCTCAAACCAATAAAATGGAACGGTTATGTCAGCAATTACAACTGTCTAAACATGATCACGTTATCGAAATTGGTACGGGTTGGGGTGCGATGGCTATTTATATGGCGAAACAATATGGATGCCAAGTAACCACAACAACGATATCGGAGGAGCAATATAACTACACGAAACAACGCATAATCGAAGAGAAGCTAGAAGATAAAATCACTTTGCTTAAAAAAGATTACCGCTTATTAGAAGGGCAGTTTGATAAGTTAGTTTCCATTGAAATGATTGAAGCGGTCGGGAAAGAGTTTCTCTCTACCTTTATTGAGAAATGCAATTCCTTGTTAAAAGCGAATGGATTGATGGCCATTCAAGCAATTACGATCGCTGACCAACGTTATGATTATTACAGTCGAAATGTAGACTTTATCCAGAAATACATCTTTCCAGGTGGCTTTCTGCCTTCTGTCTCTGTACTGACCGATGCCGCTACATCGAAGAGTGAGTTGGTTGTAAGAGACTTATTTGATATTGGACTAGACTATCAAAAAACACTCGAAGAGTGGTTATGTCGCTTTGATAAATCACTAGCTGAGGTTAGAGCGTTAGGGTTTGATAGTCGATTTATAAGAATGTGGCGCTTCTATTTTTGTTATTGCGCAGGTGGCTTTAAAGCAAGAACGATTAGCACTGTACACATGACATTCGAGAAAGTTGGCTAGCCAACAACTTAAGGTGTCAGGAGGAAACAACATGGCAAAGCTGTTTATCATTTCAACCTGGTTTCAAGTTATTTGGTTTGCTGCTGTTGTTGGTGGGGAAAACTATCAATGGCTGACCATTGCTTGTGTAGTGGCAACTTACGCTATTACATTGATGAAGCACTATATCCCTCTAGAAAAAGTTGTTTTATTGAGCTTACTCGGTATTGCTGTGGATTATGCCAATATTCAGTTCGAGTTGTTGCGATTTGAAATACCAGAATTTCCATTGTGGCTGCTCGCACTATGGTTTGCCTTTTTATGGTATGCCTATTATTTAATGCCATTTTTGACCCGATATCCTGTTTTTCCCGTATCACTATTAGGAGGGTTTGCAGGGATGGCAAGTTACTTTGCCGGTAATGGTTTAGGTGCAGTGACTTTCCCAAACTCTGTAAGCAGTACGGCAATCATTTTGTTTGTTGAATGGTTTGTCATCATATTTGTGATATGTCGGGTTTATCGTTATGCAAATAGTGAAACAATGGAAAACAAGCTTCTTTGCTCTACTGATTGGGACAAACGTAGTAAGCGCTGAGGCCACTACAATAGGAAAATCGCCTGTTTGGCATGAATGGCAGGTGGTTGGGACGGCACAACTTACCGTCTTTATTTTTGACGTGTATTCTTCACAACTGCTATCTCCCAATGGAAAGTATGCAGCATCCAACGATATTTCTCCCCATCCTCTAGCGCTAGAAATACACTATCAACGTAACATTTCAAGTCAGCAACTCATTGATGCCACCGAAGAACAATGGCGAGAGTTAGGGTATCAATCTAGTCAAATAATGCCTTGGGTAAAAACGGTGGAAGGTATATTCCCAAATATAGAGCAGGGGCAAAAGCTGACGTATGTGACTGATGGAAGAGTCGGGCAATTTTTTTACGCTAACGGTGAGGTTGATTTATACCAAATTGGTCAGATTGAAGATGAGCAATTAAATGATGCTTTTCTCGCGATTTGGTTATCGCCTGAAACAGAATACCCAGAGCTACGAAAACAGTTGATAGGAGAAAATCAATGAGTTGGAAAGCTATTCTCTTATTAACTTGCTCATTTTGGTTTTCGGGGTGCTCTACAGACTTAAACGACTATAGCGACAGCAACCCCGCATTTAACTTATTTGAGTATTTTGATGGGAACACCAAAGCTTGGGGAATGGTTCAAGACTATACCCAAAAGCAAACTCGCCGTTTCGAGGTCAACATCGTTGGCTCTGTTAAGGGAAAGACACTGACGTTGGTTGAGGATTTTGTATTCGATGATGGAGAAACAGATCAACGGATATGGGTAATTACACGATTAGAAGATGGTCGCTATCAAGGAAAGGCGGATGACATCATTGGTGTGGCGACAGGGAAGGAAATAGGTAATGCCTTGCAATGGCAATATGACTTTCAGTTGGCGGTAAATGATTCAAGCATTACGGTGTTTTTTGATGATTGGCTCTTTCGCCAAGATGACAAGCATGTGTTTAATCTAACGAAGATTAAGAAATTTGGTGTCGAAGTGGGAACCATCACGTTGTTCTTTCAGAAAATACATTGAGAACACACAGGAAAATAAAAAGGTTGGTGCTTTCACACCAACCTTTCATATCGTTAATTGATAACGAATTAATTACAGCTTATCAGTTAGCTCGATTGCTTGACCAATATAGTTCGCTGGTGTCATCTCTTTAAGGCGTGCTTTCTCGTGCTCAGGAAGCTCAAGACCGTCGATGAAGTTACGCATTGCTTCGCCATCTACACGCTTACCACGAGTCAGCTCTTTTAGCTTCTCGTATGGCTTCTCGATGCCGTAACGACGCATTACAGTTTGTACTGGCTCTGCGAGTACTTCCCAGTTCTTGTCTAGTTCAGCAAGAAGTGCTTCGCGGTTTACTTCTAGCTTGCTGATGCCTTTAAGCGTAGAAGTGTAAGCAATGATTGCGTAGCCAACACCAACACCAAGGTTACGCAGAACCGTTGAGTCAGTTAGGTCACGTTGCCAGCGAGAAACAGGTAGTTTTTGTGCTAGGTGACCGAACACAGCGTTCGCAAGACCTAGGTTACCTTCTGAGTTTTCAAAGTCGATTGGGTTAACTTTGTGAGGCATTGTTGAAGAACCGATCTCACCAGCAATGGTTTTTTGCTTGAAGTGGCCTAGCGCAATGTAACCCCAAACGTCACGGTCGAAGTCAATCAGGATAGTGTTGAAACGAGCAATAGCGTCGAACAGCTCAGCGATGTAATCGTGTGGTTCGATCTGAGTTGTGTAAGGGTTCCAAGTAACGCCTAGAGACTCAGTGATGAACTCTTCAGAGAACTTGTGCCAATCTAGCTCTGGGTAAGCAGAAAGGTGTGCGTTGTAGTTACCTACTGCACCGTTGATTTTCGCAAGGATCTCAACGTTTTCGATTTGCTTGAATTGACGCTCCATACGGTACGCCACGTTTGCCATTTCTTTACCCATAGTAGATGGAGAAGCTGGCTGACCGTGTGTACGAGATAGAAGAGGAATATCACGGTATTCCACTGCTAGTGCTTTGATAGCGTCGATTAGGTTGCGAATTTCTGGAAGAATCACGTTCTCACGCGCTTCTTTAAGCATAAGAGCGTGTGATGTGTTGTTGATGTCTTCAGAAGTACATGCGAAGTGGAAGAACTCGTTTACTGCGTGCAGTTCAGGAACGTCTGCTACTTTCTCTTTTAGAAAGTACTCAACCGCTTTAACGTCATGGTTAGTTGTACGCTCGATCTCTTTGATACGGCGTGCATCTTCTTCAGAGAAGCTTGCAGCAAGGTCGTCTAGGAATTGATTTGCTTCTGCGCTAAACGCTGGCACTTCTGCAATTTCAGCAGTAGCAGCAAGCTTTTGTAGCCAGCGGATTTCAACGATAGTGCGGTACTTTAGTAGACCGTATTCACTGAAAATTTCGCGTAACGCAATTGTCTTGCTTCCGTAACGGCCGTCTACTGGTGAAACAGCAGTCAATGCTGACAGTTCCATGATGTTCTCCTGAATTGGGTTTCTAAATTTCGTGAGCTTTATACCAATAACTGTGGCAATTGTCACGAATATTGCGCAAACGTTTGCGCGAGATTTGTATTAGTCAAAAAAATGAGCTCGCGATAAACGCGAGCTGCTTACTTGATATCTTACTGCATTCGAGCAAGAAGGATTTGTGCTTGCTCTACCATCTTCTTGCGTCCGAAAATCAGGTGGCGACGTTTACCGCCAACCTGACGCCAAAGTACTGCGCTACGGATACCTGATAACAACAGCGCACGAACTTTGTGTTGGTTAGAGGTTTGTTGCAGAACAGATGGAGTACCAGTGACCTGAATTCTAGGGCCTATTGGGCTGATGACATCTAGGTATACACTGGCAACATTGCTGATCATGTTCTCGTCTAAGAGGTCATAGTGTTCAAGCTGTCGCTCTAACATCTGAATTCGATCGCCAAGTTGTGACATTGCATCATTTCGTGCACTGAGTTTACGTTCGAGTGCCATCAGGCTAATAATATAGCGCGTGATTTCACTGCCAGTCGGCGTGCTATCGATTCCTTTAACCAAACATTCCAGACCGAGTTTTAAATTGGCTTCATTCCCAAATACCGCAACTGTGTTAGAAGGGTTGGTGCTTAGAATTGCATTGAGTGAAGCTTGAAACGCGTCAGAATCACAATAACCGTCTTTTGCTACTTGTTGCACTAATGCAACGGCCTGACAAATACCAGCAAAGGCAATAGTTCGGTCATAAAGTGCGTTAGCCACGTAGTGATACTCCTAATAACGATGAACTTTAATTCAATTAAATTCGTTCTTCGATGATGCCGCCACCGAGGCAAACTTCATCTTTGTAAAATACAGCTGACTGTCCCGGCGTTACCGCAACTTGTGGCTCATCAAAGATCACTTTGATGTTTTCATCATCAACAGGGATGATCGTGCAAGGAATATCAGTCTGACGGTAGCGTGTTTTAACCGTGCATTTCATTGGTTCTTTAATGGCTTCGCGGTTGACCCAATGTAGTTGTGATGCAACCAGCCCTTGAGACTTTAATAACGGATGATCAGCACCTTGAACGGCAATAAGCACGTTACGTTTCAGATCTTTATCTGCGACATACCATGGTTCTTCGTTACCGCCACCGCCTTTTTGTCCACCTATGTGCAGGCCTTTTCGTTGACCTAACGTGTGGTACATCAATCCTTGGTGTTCGCCAATAACATTGCCTTCAGGTGTTTCGATTTTACCCGGCTGAGCAGGTAAATAGCGAGATAAGAAGTCTGTAAATTTGCGCTCACCAATAAAACAAATACCTGTTGAGTCTTTCTTCTTCGCAGTAATTAAACCTTGCTCTTCCGCGATGCGACGCACTTCTGGTTTCTCTAGCTCTCCAACAGGGAAGAGGCTACGTGCAATTTGCTCGTGGCTTAGCGTATATAAGAAGTAGCTTTGATCTTTATTGCTATCAATACCACGCAGCATTTGTGGTTTTTCATCCTGCTCTGGGAATGAACGACGCACATAGTGACCCATAGCAATATAATCGGCATCTAGCACTTCGTCTGCAAACTCAAGAAATGCTTTAAACTTGATTTCTTTGTTACAAAGAATGTCTGGGTTGGGTGTTCTGCCTGCTTTATATTCAGCTAGGAAGTATTCAAATACGTTGTCCCAGTATTCCGCAGCAAAATTTATTGTGTGCAAATGAATACCAAGTTTGTCGCAAACCGCTTGTGCATCAGCAAGATCTTCAGCAGCTGTACAGTATTCTTCGTTATCATCTTCTTCCCAGTTCTTCATAAACAAGCCTTCAACTTGATAGCCTTGTTGTTTAAGAAGATAAGCGGAAACGGATGAGTCTACGCCACCAGACATACCTACAATAACTTTCTTTTGACTGTTGTCAGAACGGTTTTCGGACATTACAAAACACCACTTGATTTAACTGGGGGCAGATTCTATCAGAAAGAGTTGATTGGTGACAGATCCGAGACCGAAATCACAATTTTCTTTGATTAAAAAGTAACGGCTTAGAGCCAGTGTTTGCAAGGGAGTCTAGCATCTTGATAGGACTCAGGTATAACATTGGGGACAATTGTAAATATCGAGAACATGAGATGACAGAAGAAACACAACTGATCCAAGAAAATGAATTGATACAAGTGATCGAAAATCAGCTTGAGGATAGCAACCCAATTAAAGTTAAAGAGACCTTAATGCGTTTAATGATGACTGGAACCTCGCGTGAAGATGCTATTGCGATGATGGCGTGTGCTGTTTCAATCGAGATATTTGATGTCATGAAGAATGATGGAGAGTTTAATCTCAAGCGATACACTGAGCATCTAGATATGCTGCCGGATTTAAGTTTTATGGAGGGTGAATAAAAATATCCCTTAGCAAACGTTTGCTATAATTCTCTATTATTGCCGCGCCTGTTTGTGCGCGGTAGAATCCGGCATCCTTTCATCCCTTACTCAGAATCATTGTTATGAAATTTCCTGGCCAACGTAAATCGAAGCACTACTTTCCGGTTCACGCTCGCGACCCATTAGTCAGTCAGTCGCAAGAAAGCAAAAAAATGTCTCGTACTCATATTATCGGTATTGACCAAACTTTGGTGGATATTGAAGCAAAAGTGAGTTCAGAGCTTATCGAAAAATACAATTTGAGTAAGGGACACTCTTTAGTTATTGATGATGCGACTGCAGAAGCTTTGTATAACGAGCTAAAAGATCAGCAACTCATTACCAACGAGTATGCAGGCGGTACAATAGGAAATACCCTTCATAATTATTCTGTATTAGCAGATGATCGTTCTACTTTGTTAGGTGTTATGAGCCAAGATATTAAGATTGGCAGCTATGGTTATCGTTATTTATGCAACACATCTAGCCGAATGGATTTAAATTACCTCCAAGGGGTGGAAGGTGCTATTGGTCGTTGTTTTGCGTTAATAACTGAAGATGGTGAGCGAACGTTTGCGATTAGTGAAGGGCAAATGAACCAACTTCATGCGGATAATATTCCAGAGAAAATTTTCAAAACTGCATCAGCTTTAGTTTTAACGGCTTATTTGGTTCGTTGTAAAGAGGGCGATCCAATGCCTGAAGCGACAATGCGAGCAATTGAATATGCTAAAAAACATGATGTTCCAGTTGTTCTAACCCTAGGTACAAAATTTGTTATTCAGGACGACCCGGAGTTTTGGCGTGAATTTTTGCGAGATCATGTCACTGTTGTTGCCATGAATGAAGATGAAGCAGAAGCATTAACTGGAGAGTCTGACCCTCTTGCTGCGTCAGATAAAGCACTAGACTGGGTTGATCTGGTCCTATGTACTGCTGGTCCAGTTGGTTTATTTATGGCGGGTTATACAGAAGATTCAGCAAAGCGTGAAACATCGCTGCCATTATTGCCAGGGTGTATCGCTGAATTTAACCGTTATGAATTCAGCCGACCTGCATCAAAAGCAAGTTGTGAAACGCCTATTAAGATCTATTCGCATATTTCTCCTTATATGGGTGGCCCAGAAAAGATAAAAAATACAAATGGAGCAGGGGATGCGGCATTATCCGCACTGTTGCATGATATGGCTGCAAATAAATATCATAAAGAGAACGTTCCCAATTCAAGTAAACATACATACTCATTTCTAACTTATTCATCATTTTCACAAGTTTGTAAATATTCAAACCGTGCTAGCTATGAAGTGTTAGTTCAGCATTCGCCAAGATTATCGCGTGGTCTGCCAGAACGTGAAGATAGTCTCGAAGAGGCATATTGGGAAAGATAAAAATAAAACCCGCCGAAAGGCGGGTTTTATTTTATAACTGGTTTAGCGCAGGGACTAATTCTTATTAGATGAGGAAATCATCTAGAGATTTGCCAGCGTCTAATTGCTCTTGGATTGCTGAAGGCGTACGGCCTTGACCTGTCCAAGTTTTCTCTTCGCCATTAGTATCAGTGTATTTGTACTTAGCTGGACGAGGAGCGCGTTTTGACTTAGCTTTACCTTTTGCTTTGTTTTCACCAGAAAGAGCAGAAATTAAAGCTTCAACATCAATACCGTCACTTGTAATTTGTTCTGCAATAGCTGCTAATTTAGCTTCTTGTGCTTCACGTTCCGCACGTTCTTCTTCATAAGCATCTTTGCGTTCTTGAACAACAGTAGTTAATTTGTCCAATGCTTCTTCTAATTGCTCTAAGGTCAGTTCACGAGCAAAAGCACGCAAGCTGCGAATATTCAATAATGTTTTGGTTAATTCCGACATGTTCATTCCTATAAAATAAAATGGAGTCGATAGTTAAATAGTAAACCTGAGTTACAATTAATACAATATTATATTAGCTATTTTATTCAAATATTACTTACAAATCTGATGAAAAATAAGAACTGTGTCGTCATTTAATTTATTCTTTAGCTTTTATTAATAAGTATTGATTTCTGTATTAGATATAGAAAAGTCAATATTCATTTAGAATGAATGTATCATTTGTTTCATATTGTATATTGCTTTCCATCAATAATAATTAAAGATAGACGAAGTTTTATAACATTGATTGCATAGTTAAACTAACCTAAACAATCATTGTCATATTGTGAACTTCCGCATGTAAATAAAAATCGAAATGTTGTATTGCATTGGTGTTTCAAACAAGTACAATGGCGAACACCTAATGCTCTTTTGTGGTTAAATTGTTGTTAAAATGACTTTTCAATAGTTTAAAATAATAAGAGCGGTAGAGGTGCGAATTGAATGAGTAACATTTGCTAGGGTGATGCCAGTGAACAAATGTGAAGGGTCAATTCGCCGAAGTAAATAGGTAAATCAAAACCGTTTGCTGGGGTTGTTTTCGAAAGGAGCAACACTGCCATAGTCTATAATTTGTAAAACTATGGAGCGCTACTGTAGGGTTGGGTGAAGTGTCCACTTCCCTGTCGCTAAGTTCAACATTAATTGTTTGGAAATGAGTTCCATCAATTAGTCTGCAGTAGATCTCTAACCATTTATTACTGGTTTTTGAAGATCATGAATTTAATTGATTTTGCATCATCCCCTTACTCGCTTTTGCCACCGTTAGTGGCACTTAGTCTCGCAATCATTACTCGTCGAGTTTTACTTTCACTTGGTGTGGGTATTACGCTAGGAGCTGTTCTCCTTAATGATTATTCATTTACTCATTCTCTAAGTTATATTAGTTCGACCGTATCAAGTGTATTTGTTGAAGATGGCGGATTGAATACTTGGAATATGAGTATCGTCGGCTTTTTGCTATTACTTGGTATGATGACCGCATTGCTTACGTTGTCTGGCGGTACTCGTGCATTTGCTGAGTGGGCTCAGTCGCGCGTTAAAAGTAAACGTGGCTCTAAACTTCTTGCTGCCTTTTTAGGCGTATTCATTTTCGTCGACGATTACTTTAACAGCTTGGCTGTTGGTGCTATTTCTCGCCCTGTCACTGACCGTTTTTACGTTTCTCGTGCCAAACTTGCATATATCCTTGATTCAACTGCTGCACCTATGTGTGTTGTGATGCCAGCTTCAAGCTGGGGGGCATACATCATGACGATTATTGGTGGCATCCTAGTTTCACACGGTATCACTGAATACTCTGCACTAGGTGCATATTTACGTTTGGTGCCAATGAATTTCTACGCTATTTTCGCTTTGTTGATGGTGTTCGCAGTTGCATGGTTCAGCCTTGATGTCGGTAAAATGCGAGAGCATGAAATCTCTGCTTCTCAAGGTCGAGGTTTTGATCACGACTTAGAGAATGATACTCAAGAAGCGCACGATCTAAATGAAGAATTAGATATCGTGGAAAGTGAAAAGGGCAAAGTTTCCGATTTAGTTTTACCAATTGTATTCTTAATCGCAGCTACCGTTGCTTCGATGATGTACACCGGTGGACAAGCATTGGCGGCTGATGGTATCGCCTTTAATATGCTAGGTGCATTTGAAAATACAGATGTTGGTACTTCGTTGATCTATGGCGGTTTGGTTGGATTATTTGTTGCTTTATTTACAGTAGTTAAACAAGGGTTACCTGCAAAAGAAATTTCACGCACGTTATGGATTGGTGCGAAGTCTATGTTCGGCGCGATTTTGATTCTGATTTTTGCATGGACAATTGGCTCAGTAATTGGAGACATGAATACAGGTAAATACCTGTCGACCTTAGCGCAAGGTAATATCAACCCACATTGGTTACCTGTTATTTTATTCCTACTTTCTGGATTAATGGCGTTTTCGACGGGTACGTCTTGGGGAACATTTGGCATTATGTTGCCAATCGCTGGTGATATGGCTGGTGCCACAGATCTTGCGTTAATGCTTCCTATGTTAAGTGCGGTGCTTGCAGGTTCGGTATTTGGTGATCATTGTTCGCCAATTTCGGATACAACTATTTTGTCGTCAACGGGTGCTCGTTGTAACCATATCGACCACGTAGCGACCCAGCTACCCTATGCACTTTCTGTCGCATTAGTATCGTGTATCGGGTTTATTGTTTTAGGAATGACAGCTTCTGTTGGTCTTGCTTTTGCTGCTGCTTCTTTAACATTTATTGCTGTATGTGTCGTACTTTCTATGCTTTCTAAGTCTAAAATTGAAAGTGCTCATATATAGTAACGTATTGAAATTATGAATAATAAGAAGGGAGGCGAGAGCCTCCCTTCTTATTTGTATTATACAAATTGAGTTTTTTTAAAATTAATGGTTGAAAAAAGTTAACAGCTTAGTTAGTGTGGATGTTAACGAAACAAACCAAGTATTGAAGCTTAATATATATGCGCAATTTTGTAATGAATATTCATCATCACCATCACCCATCCTAGTCTTTCGGGAGATGTGCGCATATCCGGGAGACAGGAAACTCCCGGAGGCTAAATCGCTAGATTCAGATTCAGACCCTCGGGAGACCAAAGATCTCTTGAGGGTTTTTTAGTTTTAGTCATTAGAAAGTTTATAAATTTAAATTGCACAAGGAATTCGCAATGCAAACACAACGCCTAAGAATCGCAATTCAAAAGAAAGGTCGCCTAAGTAAAGAAAGCCAAGCGCTATTAAAAAAGTGTGGCGTGAAATTCAACGTAATGGGTGAGCGTCTAGTGGTTCACTCGGAGAACATGCCAATTGATTTGCTTTTGGTTCGTGATGACGACATCCCTGGCCTGATTATGGATGGCGTAGTTGACCTAGGCTTTATTGGTGAAAATGAACTGGAAGAAGTTCGTCTTGATCGTAAAGCACTGGGTGAACCGTCTGAATTTGTTCAACTTCGTCGACTTGATTTCGGTGGTTGCCGTTTATCTATCGCAATCGACAAAGACGAAGAGTACAACGGTCCTCAAGATTTAGCTGGAAAACGTATCGCCACAACTTACCCGCAGCTGTTAAAAGCTTATATGGATGAAGCGGGTGTTCCATTCTCAACATGTATGCTGACAGGCTCAGTAGAAGTTGCACCTCGCGCTGGTCTTGCTGATGCCATCGCTGACTTGGTCTCTACAGGTGCAACACTGGAAGCGAACGGTCTTAAAGAAGCAGAAATCATCTTCAAATCGAAAGCGACACTGATTCAGCGCACTGGTGAATTTGACGCTGATAAAACCGCTCTTATAGAAAAACTTCTAACTCGTATGCAAGGTGTACAGCAAGCCAAAGAGTCCAAGTACATTATGCTACACGCGCCAGCTGAGAAGCTAGACCAAATCAAAGCACTGCTTCCTGGTGCGGAAGACCCAACCGTATTGCCTCTCTCCGCTGAAAAGCAAAAAGTTGCGGTTCACTTGGTAAGTACTGAAAACCTGTTCTGGGAAACCATGGAACAGTTAAAAGAACTGGGTGCGAGCTCAATTCTAGTACTACCAATTGAAAAGATGATGGAGTAATCGCAATGAGAACAGTCGTATGGCAATCGCTAAGTGAAACGCAGCAAGATTCGATTCTAGAGCGCCCTGCAATCGCTGAAGGTGCGAACATTACAGCCGCGGTTTCTGAAGTAATCGCGAAAGTTCGTAAAGAAGGTGATGCTGCATTATTGGAGCTGACTGAGAAGTTTGACCGAGTGAAGCCGGAATCCATCCGTGTATCCGCTCAAGAAATCGATGAAGCGTCAGCGCGTCTTTCTGAAAAAATGAAGAACGCACTGGAGCAAGCGTATGAAAACATTGCTAAGTTCCACAAAGCGCAGAAGCCACAGCCAATCAAGGTAGAAACTCAACCGGGTGTAGTCTGTGAACAGGTAACGCGCCCAATTCAAAAAGTGGGTTTGTACATTCCCGGCGGCAGTGCGCCACTGCCTTCGACTGTTCTAATGCTCGGCGTTCCTGCAAAAATTGCAGGTTGTCGTAAAGTGGTGCTTTGCTCTCCACCGCCAATCGCTGATGAGATTCTGTACGTAGCAAAATTGTGTGGCATTGATGAAGTATACAACGTCGGCGGTGGTCAAGCCGTCGCTGCGATGGCTTATGGAACAGAAACCGTATCCAAAGTTGATAAGATCTTTGGCCCGGGTAATGCCTATGTTACGGAAGCAAAACGTCAGGTAAGTAATGATTTCCGTGGTGCAGCGATTGATATGCCAGCAGGCCCATCAGAAGTGTTAGTGATTGCCGATGAAACCGCAGACCCAGACTTCATTGCTGCAGATCTTCTAAGCCAAGCGGAGCACGGCCCTGACTCTCAAGTGGTACTTATAACTCCTTCACTTGTGGTTGCGGATCAAGTGACGGACGCGGTTCAACGTCAGCTTAAAGCATTGTCTCGTGCGGACATTGCCGAGCAAGCTTTAGCTTCAAGCTTAATCATCATTGCTGAGTCTCTGACTCAATCGGTTTCAATCTCAAATTACTACGGTCCTGAGCACTTAATTGTTCAGACTAAGAACCCACGCGAGCTTCTGCCTCTATTAGACAACGCAGGTTCTATTTTCCTTGGTGATTGGTCGCCTGAATCAGCAGGTGATTATGCATCGGGTACTAACCACGTTCTTCCTACTTACGGTTACACACGTACTTATTCAAGCTTAGGTTTGGCGGATTTCTCTAAGCGTATGACGGTTCAAGAACTGTCTGCTGATGGTCTAAAAAACCTTGCGCCAACGGTAGTAACCATGGCTGAAGCGGAAGGTTTGGACGCACACAAGCGTGCAGTGACAATCCGTACTGAGAAATTAACCCGTGTAGATAAACTGGCCGCTAAGTAAGAGGACAATGAGATGGAAAAGCTAGCGCGTAAACAAGTCCAACAACTTACCCCTTATTTATCGGCTCGCCGAATTGGTGGTACCGGTGACGTATGGCTAAATGCTAACGAATCACCATTTAACAATGAATACACAACAGATTTTGCTCGTCTTAATCGTTACAGCGAATGCCAACCGAAAGAACTGATTTCCGCTTACGCAGCGTATGCGGGTGTGAAACCAGAACAAACGCTGACTTCTCGCGGTGCAGATGAAGGCATTGAACTACTGATTCGTGCTTTCTGTGAGCCGGGTGAAGATGCGATTCTTTACTGTCCACCAACTTACGGTATGTATGCCATCAGCGCAGAAACCATTGGTGTCGAGCGAAAAACCGTGCCGCTAACGTCAGATTGGCAACTAGACCTTGCAGGTATCGAAGCTAATCTGGATAACGTGAAACTGGTTTTTGTATGTTCGCCAAACAACCCAACGGGTAACTTGGTTAATCGTGAAGATATTGTCTCTCTGCTTGAGATGACAAAAGACCGTGCAATCGTGGTGATGGACGAAGCTTACATCGATTTTTGCCCTGAAGCATCAACGGTAGACCTATTGGCGCAATATCCGAATCTTGCGATTTTGCGTACTCTGTCGAAAGCTTTCGCGCTTGCTGGTCTGCGTTGTGGATTTACGCTTGCGAACGAAGAGCTGATTAATGTACTTCTTAAAGTTATCGCACCATATCCAGTACCGGTGCCAGTAGCAGAAATTGCGACTCAGGCGCTTTCGGAAGCTGGCTTAGCACGAGCGAAGTTCCAAGTTCTCGATCTGAATGCAAACCGTGCTTACTTACAAGTTGGTCTTTCAATGATTCCGGGTTTGGAAGTGTTTGAAGGGTGGGGGAACTACCTATTGGTAAAATTCCCAGATGGCGATGATCTTTTCAAAGCCGCTTGGGATACAGGCATTATTTTGCGTAACTCGCCGATTGAGAACTGCGTACGTATCAGTGTTGGTAACCGCGACGAGTGTGAAAAAACGCTTGGATTTATTAGAAACTACTACGCATAAGTAGAGACAAAATTAATCGCTCTCGCTCAATAGCGGGAGCGCCAAAAGAATAGCAATAAGGAAGTTCGAGTGAGCAAACAACAAAAAATCCTTTTTATCGACCGTGATGGCACCTTAATTGTTGAGCCGCCAGTTGATTTTCAAGTAGACCGTTTAGACAAACTAAAACTAGAGCCATTTGTTATCCCAAGCCTGTTGTCGTTGCAGGATGCAGGATACCGCCTAGTGATGGTCACTAACCAAGATGGTTTGGGTACCGACAGCTATCCACAAGCAGACTTTGATGCTCCACACAACATGATGATGGAGATCTTTGAATCTCAAGGTGTGAAGTTCGATGACGTGCTGATTTGTCCGCACTTCGATGAAGATAACTGCTCTTGCCGTAAGCCTAAATTGGGCTTGGTAAAAGAGTATCTTCAAGGTGGCAAAGTTGATTTCCAAAACTCTGTTGTGATTGGCGATCGTCAAACTGATCTTCAACTTGCAGAAAACATGGCAGTTCGTGGCATTCAATACAACCCAGAAACCATGGGTTGGAAACAGATCCTAAAAGATCTAACGGTGAAGGCACGCGTTGCTGAAGTGATTCGTACTACAAAAGAAACAGACATCAAAGTTGCGGTGAACCTTGATGAACAAGGCGGCAATGACATCTCTACAGGTCTTGGTTTCTTCGACCACATGCTGGATCAAATCGCGACGCACGGCGGATTCCAGATGGTGTGCAAAGTAGAAGGTGACCTGCACATTGATGATCACCACACGGTAGAAGATACCGCTCTTGCTTTGGGTCAGGCGTTGAAAGAAGCACTGGGTGACAAACGTGGTATTGGTCGCTTTGGTTTCAGCCTGCCAATGGATGAGTGCTTGGCACAATGTGCACTGGACCTATCTGGTCGTCCTTACCTTAAGTTCGACGCGCAGTTTAGTCGTGAGCAAGTGGGTGACCTCTCAACAGAGATGGTGGTTCACTTCTTCCGTTCTCTGACTGACACCCTAGCGTGTACGCTGCACCTTTCTTCTGCGGGTAACAATGACCACCACATCATTGAGAGCCTATTTAAAGCGTTTGGTCGCACTCTGCGCCAAGCAATCAAAGTAGAAGGCACTGAGCTACCGAGTAGTAAAGGCGTACTTTAAGGCTAACGTTAGCAAGGAGAAAAACAGTGACAGAACAGAAAGTTGTCATTATCGATACTGGCTGTGCCAACGTCTCTTCGGTGAAGTTTGCTATTGAACGTCTAGGCTATGACGTAACGATTTCAAAAGATCCGCAAGTTGTATTGGCGGCTGACAAGCTATTCCTACCGGGCGTGGGAACCGCCAGTGAAGCGATGAAAAACCTAGAAGAGCGTGACCTAATCAGCTTGGTAAAACAGGTAGAGAAGCCGCTACTAGGTATCTGTTTAGGCATGCAACTGTTGGGCAAAGTGTCTCAAGAAAAAGGCCAGAAAGCCGACGAGTTAGTTGAGTGTCTTGGACTTTGTGATGGTGAAGTGAAGTTGCTACAGACTGGCGACTTACCGCTGCCGCATATGGGCTGGAACACGGTGTCTGCAAAAGCAGGTAATCCACTGTTCAAAGGTATTGAAGAAGGTGAGTACTTCTACTTCGTGCACAGCTTTGCAATGCCAGTTGGGGACTACACAATTGCGGAATGTGAATACGGTAACCCGTTTACAGCCGCAGTACAAAGTGGCAACTACTACGGTGTGCAGTTCCACCCTGAGCGTTCTTCAAAAGCGGGCGCGAAGCTTATTCAAAACTTCTTAGAATTATAAAAGGGATTTAGTGTGATTATTCCAGCTCTTGATTTAATTGAAGGACAGGTGGTTCGCCTTTATCAAGGTGATTACGGCCAAGTAACTGAGTACAAAGTCGACCCAGCAGAGCAGTTCAACTTGTACCACCAGGCAGGTGCCAACTGGCTGCACTTGGTGGATTTGACTGGCGCGAAAGACACAACAGCGCGCCAGCTTGATTTGATAGCAAAGCTACTAGCAAGCACGCCAGCGAACATCCAAATCGGTGGCGGAGTGCGTACAGAGCAAGACGTGATTGATCTACTAGAAGCCGGTGCTCAACGTGTTGTCGTTGGTTCTACAGCAGTAAAACAACCAGAGCTTGTGAAAGGTTGGATGGAAAAATACGGTGCTGAAAAAATCGTTTTAGCGCTAGACATTAACATCGATAAAGACGGCACACGTAAAGTGGCGATCTCTGGTTGGCAAGAAGACTCAGGCGTGACCATCGAAGCTCTGATCAACGATTATCTAACGGTAGGTCTACAGCACGTGCTGTGCACGGACATTTCTCGTGACGGTACGTTAGCGGGTTCAAACGTTGAGCTTTACGTCGACCTATGTAAACAATACCCACAAGTGCAATTCCAATCTTCAGGTGGCATTGGCTCATTAGCAGATATCGAAGCACTAAAAGGTAGCGGTGTTGCTGGCGTGATTGTTGGTCGTGCATTGTTAGATGGTAAGTTCACAGCAGAGGAGGCGTTTGCATGTTGGCAAAGCGAATAATTCCATGTCTTGATGTTCGTGATGGACAAGTGGTGAAGGGCGTCCAGTTTCGCAACCACGAAATTATTGGCGACATCGTTCCTCTGGCGCAGCGTTATGCTGAAGAAGGCGCAGACGAGCTTGTGTTCTACGATATTACCGCTTCAAGTGATGGTCGTGTCGTCGATAAAAGTTGGGTCGCTCGCGTTGCAGAAGTGATTGATATCCCGTTCTGTGTGGCTGGTGGCATTAAATCAGCAGAAGACGCGGCGCGCATTCTTGAGTTTGGTGCAGATAAGGTATCGATTAACTCTCCTGCCTTGGCGAACCCTCAGTTGATTACTGACCTTGCTGATAAGTTTGGTGTGCAATGTATCGTCGTTGGTATCGATTCATACTACGACAAAGAGACGGGCAAGTATCAGGTTTACCAGTTTACCGGTGATGAAGAACGCACCAAAGCGACCCAATGGGAAACGCGTGATTGGGTGCAAGAAGTACAAAAGCGCGGCGCTGGTGAAATCGTGCTGAACATGATGAACCAAGACGGTGTACGTAACGGCTACGACATCGAACAACTGAATATGGTGCGTGAAGTGTGTAACGTGCCATTGATTGCATCGGGTGGTGCAGGTGCCATGGAGCATTTCGCAGAAGCCTACCAAAAAGCAAATGTGGATGGCGCGCTTGCCGCATCGGTATTCCACAAGCAAGTCATCAATATTGGTGAACTAAAGCAGTATTTGAAACAACAAGGCATTGAGGTACGACTATGAGTGTGAAAGCCGCCGAAGTAAGTTCGCTAGCTGAGCGAATCAACTGGGAAAAGGTGGATGGTCTGGTACCT
Source organism: Vibrio sp. TRT 17S01 (assembly GCF_050113695.1). NCBI lineage: Bacteria > Pseudomonadati > Pseudomonadota > Gammaproteobacteria > Vibrionales > Vibrionaceae > Vibrio > Vibrio sp. TRT 17S01. The sequence continues at coordinate 335,558 of NZ_JBNJOG010000001.1, forward strand.
GCCATCGTACAAGATTTCCAATCAAGCCAAGTGTTGATGATGGGTTACATGAACCAAGATGCGTTGGCAAAAACGGACGAAACAGGTCAAGTGACGTTTTTCTCTCGGACTAAGCAGCGTCTTTGGACCAAAGGTGAAACCTCTGGCAACGTATTGCAATTGGTGAACATGCAGCTCGATTGCGACAACGATACATTACTGGTGAAAGTGAATCCCATTGGTCCCACTTGTCACACTGGCACGACAACCTGCTGGGACGGTGACCCTCAGGAGGAGTCACAAATGGTGTGGCTTCATCAACTTGAGCAGCTATTGGCTGCCCGCAAGAGTGCCGACCCAGATTCCTCTTATACTGCCAGTCTTTATGCCCGTGGCACCAAGCGTATTTCGCAAAAAGTGGGTGAAGAAGGCGTTGAAGTTGCGCTTGCGGCGACGTCGGGCGATAAGGCGGAGTTAGTGTGTGAATCAGCAGACTTGATTTACCACTTAATGGTATTGCTACAAGACCAAGGCCTATCGATGAACGATGTAGTGAATAAGTTGAAAGAGCGTCACAAGTAACCCACGTCGTTTTATGGTAAAGTGATTCAATAATTAAAGCCGTAAGTTCCCCTTACGGCTTTTTTCATTTTGAACTCGGAGAGGTTTATGGCTGGTCATAGTAAGTGGGCGAATATCCGTCATCGTAAAGCGGCACAGGATGCCAAACGAGGTAAGATTTTTACCAAACTCATTCGTGAGATTGTGGTTGCTGCGAAAGAAGGTGGTGGTGAGCCAGAAAACAACCCTCGACTTCGTGCCGCTATCGACAAAGCCCTGTCAAATAACATGACTCGCGACACTGTTAATCGTGCGGTGTCCCGAGGTGCTGGTGGGGAAGGAGATGAAGGAATGGAAACCGTCATCTATGAGGGCTATGGCCCCGGTGGTACTGCCGTGATGGTTGAGTGTATGACAGATAACCGCAACCGTACCGTCTCTGGTGTGCGTCATGCGTTCTCTAAAGCGGGTGGTAATCTGGGAACAGATGGAAGTGTTAACTACCTTTTTGAGAAGAAAGGTGTGATCTCATACGAAGCGGGATTAGATGAAGACGAAGTGATGGAAGTTGCACTTGAAAGTGGTGCAGATGATATCGAAACTGCGGATGATGGTGCGATTGATGTATTTACTGCGCCTGCAGATTTTGGGGGCGTAAAAGATGCGCTTGATGCGGCTGGGTTTAAGGCGGCAAATGCCGAAGTCTCCCTTATTCCATCCACTAAAGCTGAACTTGACGCCGAGACCGCCCCAAAATTACTTCGATTGATTGATGCTCTGGAAGATTTAGATGATGTTCAAGAGGTGTATCACAACGGTGACATTTCCGATGAAGTTGCTGCTTCTCTCGAAGAATAAATCATAAAAGCCCCTTACTAAGGGGCTTTTTTCAATTTACATCTCAAACAAGAAGTAATAGCCATAACCGACAAGGAATGCGGGAATTGCTGAGTATATTGTCGCAATTAATGCAGCTTTTGGTGCCATTGCAATCGCAGGGAATAGCGCATCACCGTCGTTTGAAATTGCATTAGAGAGTTGAGCACTCATTGGCACAGCTCCGGATATGTATAAACTAGTGACTAATATTTGAGGTCCACACCCTGGTAACATGCCTACAGCAAGGCCAATGAGTGGCATCCAAACACCCCAACCCGAAAACAGTTGATGGAGGTCTGCACCGCTATAGAAGGTGGTTAGTTCGAAGGCCATAAATGCTACCACCACCCATGCGGTAACAAAGTTGGTGTCCTGAGCAGCTTTTTGTAGAGGATGCGATGCAAGGCATTTTTTATCTTCGGAAACCGTCGATTCATAATCCTTGATTTCTTTTGTCATCGCCCAAAGCAACATACTGATAACTAAGAGTATTGCACCTAACCATTCAATTGAGCCTGTCGGTAGATTAAAGGTCACATTGGGGTCAACTTGAAACGAGCCCATAAAAGCAATGACAGTTGCTGGAATGAGTAAGTACTTCCAAAATACCCCTTGTAGATTGATTGCTTTTTGCTCAGTTTGAGAAGGTTCAGCGTTGCATGAGAAACTTGACAGTGTTTTTGCAACTTGTGGGCGTAAGAAATCATCAGAATGAAAGAGGTTCACGACCCAGCCACTCACACAGCCAACGATAACGCCAAGTATCACAACGGCTATACCAATATCAGGTTTACTGGCGAGCAAAAGAAATGCAGCATCACCCATTGTTGCAGTTAAAACTGCAACAATGGCACCGAAGCCAACCCGGCCACTAACAAATTGTGTTGTAACGATGATAGCCCCACCACAACCCGGCAAGGCACCTAGTAAGGCTGCGAACAGAACTTGGTAATAGCGTGACGAATTGTATAACGTTGCGATACGGCTTTGTTTACTGAAGAAGCGAGAAATGTAATGGTAAATTGCGAGTGTGAAAGCGACATAACTCGAAACTGCCCAAAATGCATCAGATAACGTATTTACAGTGACTTCCCTTGTGCCATCAACAACAAGTAATGCAATAAGGCACAAAGGTAAAATCAAACGCTTATAGGCTAGATCAAATTGCGATAAACAAAGCCACTGCGGTAAATGGGGGAAAGCTCTAAGCGTATTCATAATGACTTACATGAAAATGCGAATTATTATCAATACTACCTTAATGCGAATTATTATCAACAATAACTTTCAGACACGTTTTTCTTTTTTGTAAGTCATGACAAATTTCAAAAATCAGGTAAAGTAATCACCTTTCGTGAGTAATAGCCCCAATTAGGGCTCGTTTAGTCTTAAATAGGAAAAGAGATGATTCTAGTAGTAGGTCACAAGAACCCTGATAGCGATAGTATCTGTAGTGCACTAGTAGCCACTGAGCTACTTAAAGCACGTGGCGTAGAAGCTATGCCAATTCGCCAAGGCGAAATCAACCGTGAAACACAACATATCCTAGAAGTAGCCGGTGCTGAAGTGCCAGAACTACGCACTTCTGTTACGGGTGAGAAAATCTGGTTGGTGGATTACTCAGATCTAGCACAAGCGCCAGATGATGTGGCTGAAGCTGAAATTCTAGGTATTGTTGACCACCACCGTCTAGGTGATGTGATGACGGTAAACCCAATGGAAGCTTGGATCTGGCCAGTTGGTTGTACAAACACCGTACTTTTCAACATGTTTAAGATTGAAGGTCATGAAATTACACCTAAAATCGCTAAATTGATGATGTCTGCAATTCTTTCTGACACTGTTGGTTTTGCTTCACCAACCTGCACGCAAAAAGATAAAGATGCTGTTGAAGAACTAGCAAAAATCGCAGATGTATGTGATGTAGATGCGTTCATCAAAGACCTTCTTATCGCGAAAACGAACATCGAAGGTCTTTCTGCAGCAGAGCTAGTAGAAAAAGATCTAAAAGGTTACCCATTCAATGGTCGTGACGTTGTTGTAGGTCAAGTTGAGCTGGCGACACTTGAGCAAGTAGATGGCATGATCGATGCGCTTGAAGCTGATCTAGAGCGTCGCTGTGCTGAAGATGGTCTTGCATTTGCCGCAGTGATGCTAACAGATATCACGACCGCTCAGACTCGCCTTCTACACAAAGGTGAATGGTCTGAAAAACTCGTTAAGCACGAGCAAGACGGTATGCTGATGATGGAAAACACATTAAGCCGTAAGAAACAAGGTTGGCCTTGGCTTCAAACTGAACTTGCTTAATTTGTTGCTTCTTACTGAAAAGCCCGCGTTTGCGGGCTTTTTTATTCTTTACTTTAAGCGATGAGCTATTTTTTCAGGTCAATTTCACGCTCTATCGCGTTAGTTTCCACTTCAGGATTTTGTGAAAACTTAGTGACTGCCCAATCATTCATGTGTTTCAGAATCGCTGAAACAGCATGTTCTTTAGTCGCTTCTTCAGAGCTTTCTAATTCTAACGCTTGTTTAGGGTGTGAACCTGTCGCGTCTTCTGCAATATGGAGCCAGTCTGGATGCCAATAATATGGCTGCCCGTGTGGTGACGTCCAGCTGTGAACCCCGTTACTTTCGCCTTTATACTGAATATCGCCTGCGTTGTATTTTGTCATTGTTATCATCTCTATTTTGTTTGGCATTTGTGCCATCAATATTCACTATTAAAGTAATCAAACTGGCATTGGAAATATGTGATGCAAAACGTTTGCTTATGCAAAGTGTAAAGAAATTAACCTGAGACGATCAGATAAGCCGAGGTGACTTATCTGATAATAAGGGGAGGGTATTACTCGTCGTTTAAGTGGTCGATGATGGTCTTCTTGGCATGGTCTTCTGTTGCTGACGTACCGTCTTCAACATTAATGTCATGCTTACCATGTAAACCCGTTATATCTTCTGCGACGTGCAACCAGTCTGGATGCCAGTAGTATGGCTGTGTCCCTTGAGGGTGTGTCCAGCTGTGCACTCCGTTTGTTGCTCCGTTGTAATAGAGATCTTCAATTTTAAACACTTTCATGATTAACGCTCCGAAGTGAAGTACACACTGTTAGTATGGTTGATTTTCTAGCAGTATGAAAATCAAATTGAGCAACGTAACAGGCAATAAAAAAGCCTCCGTATAAGGAGGCTTTTATTCACAAAGTTCAGTTTTTAGAAGTTTGCGCTTCTTGGTGTACGTGGGAATGGGATCACGTCACGAACGTTGCCCATACCTGTTACGTAAGAGACCAGACGCTCGAAGCCTAGACCAAAGCCTGCGTGTGGCACTGTGCCGTAACGACGTAGGTCGCGGTACCACTTCATGTGCTCTGGATCGATGCCAATTTCACGCATACGCTCATCTAGAATGTCTAGACGCTCTTCACGTTGAGAACCACCGATGATTTCGCCGATGCCAGGTGCAAGAACGTCCATTGCAGCTACCGTTTTACCATCGTCATTTAGACGCATGTAGAATGCTTTGATGTCTTTCGGGTAGTTCTTAACGATTACAGGCGCTTTGAAGTGTTCTTCAGCAAGGTAGCGCTCGTGCTCAGAAGACATATCGATACCCCACTCAACAGGGAATTCGAACTCACGACCAGAATCAAGAAGGATTTGGATCGCGTCAGTGTAGTCTACTTGAGCGAAGTCAGAAGAAACGAACTTCTCAAGACGAGTGATTGCTTCTTTGTCGATACGTTGAGCGAAGAACTCTAGGTCATCACGACATTCTTCTAGTGCTGCTTTAAACACGTACTTAAGCATGTCTTCAGATAGTTTCGCAATGTCATTGAGATCTGCGAATGCTACTTCAGGTTCAACCATCCAGAATTCTGCTAGGTGGCGGCTAGTGTTTGAGTTTTCAGCACGGAAAGTAGGGCCGAACGTGTAAACTTTGCTTAGTGCACAAGCGTAAGCTTCGCCGTTAAGCTGACCAGATACTGTTAGGAAGGTTTCTTTACCGAAGAAATCTTCGTTGTAGTCTACTTTGCCTTCTTCTGTACGAGGTAGGTTTTCCATGTCTAGCGTAGAAACGCGGAACATTTCACCAGCACCTTCAGCATCAGAAGCTGTGATCAGTGGTGCAGATACCCAAAAGTAACCTTGCTCGTGGTAGAAGCGGTGGATCGCTTGAGATAGACAGTTACGTACACGTGCAACCGCACCGATTACGTTTGTACGCGGACGTAGGTGCGCAACTTCACGTAGGTACTCGATAGAGTGACGAGTTTTTGCCATTGGGTAAGTGTCAGCGTCTTCAACCCAGCCAACAACTTTAACGTCAGTTGCTGCTAGCTCGAAGTCTTGACCTTTCGCAGGAGACTCAACAATCTTACCAGTTACTTCAACAGAACAGCCTGTAGTTAGCTTAAGTACTTCGTTGTCGTAATTATTAAGATTATTAGGGACCACGGCCTGAATCGGGTCGAAACAAGAGCCGTCATAAATGGCAAGGAAAGAGATTCCAGCTTTGGAATCACGACGCGAACGGATCCAGCCGCGAACAGTGACTTCACTGTCTACCGCTAGCTGACCTTTCAATACGTCTGATACAGGCGCGTAAGTCATGTTTTCAATATTCTCCATTGAGGTGAAAATTCAACCCAATACCTGCTTATTGCACTGAGTGCCTAAAAAGTAAGCAAAATATTGGGTTGGATAGAATTTTTACTATTTCAACGGAACATATTACCTGTCATCTCGTCAGCTTCAACCTTTATTCTCATTTGCCAAGAGAAAAACGCAGCAATTTCGCGTATTTCTATCGATTAAGAGTAAATTGATTTAAAAGTGATTCAAGTTGCTCAGACGATTGCTCAAGATTTACGCTGATGTTTCTTGTTTTCGCCGCAGATTGAGAGGTTTCGTTCGCATGCCGTGTGATGGTTTCAGCCTTATATTGAATATCTTCACTTAACTGAGTTGTGGTACCAGTTTGCTGCTGAATTGACTGAGCATGACTAAGTGCTTGCTGCATTTCTGTGACCACAGAATTCATTGCTTCGACAAGTTGCTCTACTTCAGCAGAACGCTGGTGAGCAGTACCACAAACCCTATCGACTGACTGCATAGAGGTTTGGCCATCATTTTGAAACTGGCTAATAATGGTTTCAATGTTACATGTTGCTTCAGCGGTTCGACTTGCCAGCTGGCGAACCTCGTCTGCTACCACTGCAAAACCACGGCCTTGTTCTCCCGCTCTGGCTGCTTCAATAGCCGCATTTAAAGCAAGCAGATTTGTTTGTTCCGCAACGCCTTTAATTACTTCAAGAATCGTCGTGACTTCTCCGGTTTGGTTATTAAGACCGACAATGCTGTGTTTAACATCTTCAATTTCTTGTACCAGATTTTTAATATCCGTACTGGCGTTGTGTGCCTTAGTTGCACTTTGTTCTGCAAGCTGCGTTGTATGAAGAATGAGCTTTGAAGCTTCTTTTGTTGATTGCTCAACCAACGCTTGTTGTGACTGCATATGCTCAATGTTGGTTTCGACGTCGGAGGTTTCATTTTGTTGGTTTTTTGCTGCTCGATCTGTTGTGAGAGCAACATCTGTTAACTCACCGGCAGATATCGTGAGGGAATGGGAGGTGTGTTGTACGTTTTTTAGCCCTTGGCTCACGGTTTCTATAAATGAATTGATTGATGTTCCCATCTGTCCTAATTCATCTTTTGAACTGCTATGCAGGCGCTGGGAAAGATCTTTCGTCCGACTCACTTCTTGCATGAACTGAGAAGCATTTTGAATAGGTTTGACAATCATTTTTCGAATTAATGCAAGCGTGATAATAAAGCCAATAAATGCGATACCTGCCATGATCACAATGGCAATCATGGTACGTTGGTTAATCAGGGTTTCAATATGAGAAAGGTTATACTCTAGCCGAACTGCGCCTAGAACTTCTCCTTCTGCGGCCATATGGCAAGCCACGCAATTGGTCCCACGATAGTTTTCACTTGATTTCATGGGTAGTGCAACGACAAGTCCTTGTCCCCAATCTGCCATGATCGGTTCGATGACAAGTTCACCAGAAAGCGCTCTACGATCAATATCATCAACTGGTTTTTGGTTTTCATCTCCGGGGCCATAGAGTTTACTGACTAGCTCTGAACGAAGAACGCGAACCTGCTCAATTCCTTCTTGTACTAGAGCCTTTTGGCGTAATGTTTCTTTCTGCGCCATAGTGCCAGTGAGCATCATCATGTTCAGACTGTCAAAATAGTTGCTTGCTTTGTCGTGCAACTGCTCACTAAGAACTGAGTTAATCAGATTTCGTTGTTGGATGTATTGATAAATGGTTGAGCCAGTAAGCACTAAAGTAAACACAATGACTAAAGTCACGAGGAGTTTTTTTGTTATTGTCATGCTCATATTAGTAGTGATGAATTATTGGAATAGACATAACAATTTTGCTTGAATTCTGTACGGTGAAAAAGACGTGTTGGAATGGAATGTGACCATAAACAAAATGTGGATTTTGTAAATGTGATGTAAGTGTTGGGTTATCAAATCATTGGCGGAATGACAGAAAATCGACATAAGACAAAGGTCTAAATGGCGATTAAATTAAAGGCAAACGCTTACTGTGCTTATCCGCTTGTGTCGAGAAAAGATATTCCTTAGTATTGCGTCTCTTTTGAAAAGTCTGAGAAACGAAATGAAAACCGAATTGTATAAAGAATTCATGTTTGAAGCTGCACATCACCTCCCGCATGTACCAGAAGGGCACAAGTGTGGACGTTTGCATGGGCACTCATTCTTAGTTCGCCTTTATGTAGAAGGTGAAGTGGATCCACATACTGGTTGGGTTGTTGATTTCGCAGAAATTAAGGCGGCATTCAAACCTATTTATGACCGCTTAGATCATTACTACTTAAATGACATCGAAGGTTTGGAAAATCCAACCAGCGAAGTGTTAGCAAAATGGATCTGGCAGCAGCTTAAGCCAAATCTACCTTTATTAAGTAAGGTAGAGATCAAAGAAACCTGTACTGCGGGTTGTATATATAAAGGCGAGTAATAGTTGTGACGAGAAAAAGCGAAGCTTAGGCTTCGCTTTTTTGCATTTGGAAAGTTGTTAATTATAGAGTTACATCTGTCCAAAAAAATAGGCGTTGCAATCGACTCCTTACAAGTTATGATGAATCGTCTCTTGCTGTTAAGAGGCCTGCTGCGAAGGATTCGCTGCATCGTTACCTTAAGGAATGTCTAGCTGTAATGGACGTCTCAATGATTTTCAAAATTACCCAACCAATTATTGAACCGACAGAAGGTTCGCCCCATCTTGCGAAACTGGCACATATTAATTCTACTGCTATCGCTTTTTGTCGTTTCTATCACGCCTTCTCTGTCTCTTTTTCTCGAACTTTTCGCTTTAAAGCCCGCTATTCGTATTGCTTTTGATTGTTAGCCATCGCGCTAGGCAAGCGCATCTTTCTCTATACATTCATCAAACAGAATACGAAAAATATGAACACTAAACTTCTAGGGAGCTCCCTAATTATTTCCGGCACAGCGTTGGGCGCTGGCATGCTTGCTATTCCAATGGTTTTAGCTCAATTCGGCTTATTATACGGCACGTTATTGATGGTGCTGATTTGCTTTGGCACGACGTACGCGGCACTACTCCTGCTTGAGGCAACCGTTAAATCTGGTGGTGGACTTGGAATGAACTCCATCGCACGCAAGACACTTGGAAAAGGCGGCCAAATTGTTACCAATGCTTTGTTGTATGCACTGCTGATTTGTCTATTGATGGCGTACATTTTAGGTGCATCTGATTTGATAGGTAAGTTATTAAGTAACCTCGGGTTCAGCTTTAGCGCGATGCAGAATCAGGTTTTATTTACTCTAGGTGCTGGCGTTATTGTTGCCTGTGGAACGGGGGTGATTGATAAATTAAACCGCTTGTTGTTTATCGTCATGCTATCGAGTTTGGTGTTGACGTTAGTCTTTTTATTACCAGACTTTTCATCCGAATATTTAGGACAGGTGACCAACCACGATCACCTTGAACTCATCAAAACTAGTGCAGTGCTTTTTACAAGCTTTGGCTTTATGGTGGTGATACCTAGCCTTGTTTCCTACAACCAAGAGGCGACAGACAAGCAACTCAGAAACATGGTCATTATAGGCTCGCTGATCCCTCTAGCATGTTACCTTTTATGGCTGTTTGCTGTTGTGGGAAATTTAAAACCAGAACAATTAAGAGCGTTTACAAATGTCTCTGAGCTAATGACGGTGTTTGAACATCGCTCCCCTTGGATTGGTCGTATATTATCGGTGTTCACGGGACTTGCGTTGTTAACTTCGTTCTTTGGTGTTGCGATGGCATTGTTCCACCAAAACACAGATACGTTTAAACAAAATAAAGTGGTGACTTACGTGATCACTTTTATGTTGCCACTTGCTGGTGCGATCCTAGCTGCGGACAAATTCCTTGCTGTGTTGAGCTACGCCGGCATTATTTTGGTCTTCTTAGCGGTGTTTGTTCCGTTTGCCATGGTGGTAAAACTAAGAAATAAAGACCTTGAACAGAGCCGTTATACTGCTGAAGGTGGTATGGCTATGTTGTTGTTTACAGCCTTGTTCGGCGGTTTTTTATTGTTTTCTCAACTTATCTAAATCGTACCGACAAAAAAGCCCGGATATCTCCGGGCTTTTTTAATCCATCGTGCTTTTAACAGATAACTTTGATCGCTAGACCGCCTTGGGGGGCACGGTATTTCGCGTTCATGTCTTTATCAGTCTCTAACATGGTTTGTAACAAACCATACATTCTGTTTTCTCTTTTTTCAGCAATGACGTAAGCAAATTATTGAAACTTAATTACGTCCTGACGTTATTTAATAGACAAATGTGATAACTGTCATCGTTTGAACCGTATAACTCATCAATTGAGCGGAAATTAAGTTTGAATTTAGTCACGATATAATCCGAGTCAATAGTCATAGTGTGATCAAGTTAGATTATTGCGAATTTAGTGAAATGTCTCAAATGGTGGGGTAGTTCAAATTATGCTTATTGACATGTTGCTGAAAGAAAATTTGTTATTAACTTTCTTTGTCAATTCTTGAGATACATTCATTAAAACAAATTGACAGCTATTTAATTGTGAGTTGTTGCACAAAAATGATGTGCTTGCGCGGTTCAACTCCTCTTATTGATAATTAACCCATCGGACAATGAACTGTGGATAGGGTTTAAAAATGCTGTATGAACTGATCGACCACGAACTAGTAGATGTCATTAATGACGGTGTTTACCAATGGCAAGAGGCGGTTAAGAAGACAACGCAATACCTAGAAGATAAAGGTTACGTTTCTCAGCAATACGCGGATGCCATCATCCAATCTACCAAAGAAAATGGTCCCTACTATGTCTTGTGCCCAGGACTTGCCATGCCACATGCTCGCCCTGAAACCGGTGTGCTAAAAACGGGCTTGGGCATTCATATTTTCCCTTCACCAGTTGATTTTGGTTCGGACCTTGGTCCTGCCAACATTCTTATCACCCTAGCTGCAAAAGACTCTGATACCCACATTGAGGTGATTCAAGCATTAAGCGAGATGTTTGTGGACGAAGAGAACATTGCAAAACTGGCACAAGCCTCATCTAAGGAACAAGTGCTAAACATAATAAAAGCATACTAAAAGGAACATAACGTGAAAGCAAACATGCGAGCCAATGTGCAAGCCTTCGGTGGTCATTTGACCGCTATGGTGCTGCCAAATATCGGAGCCTTTATCGCTTGGGGCTTTATTACTGCACTCTTTATCCCAACGGGTTGGATGCCAAACGAAGCATTTGGTGAACTTGTTGGTCCTATGATCACTTACTTGTTGCCACTGTTGATCGGTTACACCGGTGGTCAGATTGTTGGTGACAAACGCGGCGCGGTAGCCGGTGCTATCGGTACCATGGGGGTTATTGTTGGTGCAGACATTCCAATGTTCGTCGGTGCGATGATCATGGGGCCTCTCAGTGCTTGGGTTGTGGTGCAAATGGATAAACGTATCCAACACCGCATTCCTTCTGGCTTTGAAATGGTGGTGAACAACTTCTCACTGGGTATTGTGGGCATGATCCTGTGTTTGTTCGCTTACGAGATCGTTGGTCCTGCGGTAACTGCTGCAAATCTGTTCGTGAAATCAGGCATTGAAGCTTTGGTGGCAACGGGATTTCTTCCTTTGCTTGCGATCATCAATGAGCCGGCGAAAGTTCTATTCCTTAACAACGCCATCGACCAAGGTATTTACTACCCTCTAGGTCTGCAAGCGGCGGCAGAAACAGGTAAATCGATCTTCTTTATGGTGGCATCTAACCCAGGCCCTGGTCTCGGTATGCTGCTGGCTTACGCGAAGTTTGGTCAAGGTCTGTCTAAACGTTCCGCGCCAAGTGCCATCATCATTCACTTCTTCGGTGGTATTCACGAGTTGTACTTCCCGTACGTACTAATGAAGCCAATCATGATTGTGGCAATGATTGCGGGTGCGGCAACTGGCATTGCGACCTTCAATCTACTGGATGCAGGTCTAGTAGCTGGTCCAAGTCCAGGCTCAATCTTCTCATACCTAGCATTGACACCAAAAGGTGGTTTCCTAGCAACCATCGCAGGGGTAACAACTGCAACGATTGTTTCGTTCCTTGTCGCAAGTGCGATTCTGAAGATGAGTAAATCGGTAGAGACAGAAAGCGAGTTTGAAAAATCTGTCACCGATATGAAAGACATGAAGGAAGAAGGTGCGATCAAATCTACAGCGACTGCGACGCAACAAGCAAATAAGTCAATTTCATTTATTGCGTTCGCTTGCGATGCGGGTATGGGTTCAAGTGCGATGGGAGCATCAACCTTCAAACGTAAGTTGGTTCAGGCTGGGATTGATATTGAAGTGAAGAACTTCGCTATTGAGAAAGTGCCAAGTGAAGCTGACATTGTCGTGACACACGAAAGCTTAGAAAGCCGCGCAGTCAACGCAACAGGTTTGCCAGTGGTGACAATTAAGAACTTCCTCAACGACCCAGCGCTGGATGAGCTGATGGATAAGATTAAGCAACAAACGGTCGCAACTGAGCAACCAGCCTAACAATGCAGTATGGGGTGGAACCTGCCGCCCCATTTAGGAGAGAAATCATGGTACAAACAACGGCAGCGGTTATCTGCGGCGAGAAAGACGTTCAACTAAGAACCTTTGATTTGCCAAGCATCTCAGCCGATGAACTTCTGGTTAAAAACATTTCAAACAGCATCTGCTTGTCCACTTACAAAGCGGCATTGTTAGGTAGCAAACACAAACGCGTACCTGAAAACATTGATGAAGTACCAGTGATGACAGGCCACGAATACGCAGGTGTGATTGTTGAAGTTGGTGAGAACCTAAAAGACCAATACAAAGCAGGCGATTACTTTGTACTGCAACCAGCAATGGGTTTGCCTACTGGTTACTCGGCGGGTTACAGCTACGAAACCTTTGGTGGCAACGCAACGTATTCCATCATTCCAAAAATCGCTATCGATTTAGGCTGTGTGCTGCCTTACCACGGCGATTACTTTGCAGATGCGTCTTTGGCTGAACCTATGTCATGCATCATCGGTGCTTACCATGCGAGTTATCACACTACGCAATACGTGTACGAGCACGATATGGGCATCAAGGAGGGCGGAGCATTAGCGCTACTTGCATGTGCTGGCCCAATGGGCATTGGCGCGATTGACTACGCGATTAACGGTCCAGTGAAGCCAAAACTGATTGTGGTAACAGACATCGACGCCGCACGTTTAGACCGCGCAGAGTGTCTAATTCCGGTTGAGAAAGCAAAACAGCAAGGCGTTGAGCTGCATTATGTGAATACCGCTCAAGTGGATGATCCGGTGACTTATCTGAAAGCACTGAACGATGGCAAAGGCTATGATGACGTGATGGTGTACGCGGCGGTATCGCAAGTGCTAGAACAAGCCGATGAATTGCTTGGTAATGATGGCTGCCTAAACTTCTTTGCTGGGCCAACAGATAAAAATTTCAAAGTACCGTTTAACTTCTACAACGTGCATTACGAGTCGACGCACATTGTGGGTACGTCTGGCGGCTCGACAGGTGACATGGTGGAATCTATCGAGTTGTCTTCACAAGGTAAGATCAATCCATCGTTCATGATCACCCATGTAGGTGGTTTGCAAGCAGCACCGCATACGATTTTGAATCAGTTGGATATTCCGGGTGGGAAGAAGTTGATTTACCCGCACATTGACCTGCCATTGACCGCAATTGATGACTTTTTATCGTTAGTAGACCAAGATCCATTCTTCGCCGAATTAGACGCAATTTTGAACGCTAATAACTATGTGTGGAACGCACATGCAGAAAAAGCGTTACTTGAGTTTTATGACGTGAGCTTAACGGTTTAGTCGCAACGAATTTGTGTGGTAGCCTTTGCACTGCCACATAATGGAGAGGTCATAAGACGTTGTCACGTGAAGATGAATTACTGGAGAAGCTGGATGAGTGTGATAATGCTACAGCGTTTCTTCAGGTTTCTAACAAAATAATAAACCTCAAGCTAAAAGCATTACTTCCAAGCGTATTCGTCCAAGACGAATTTGTGAAGGAATATGCTGTGGATCCTTTATTAAAGGAAAATGGTCCCTTGGTCACAACCGATGTGGTGTCGAAGTTGATGTTTGCGATGGGCAAAATCTCATTGGAAACCTATGCTGATATCGGTTTGTATGACCAAGTGCTGGAGTACGTGGTTAGCCAGCCAGAGAAGGTCGAGTTTACTGATGATGTAATTTACGACTTCATCAAAAACCAAGCGGTACTCTCTTCTCTGCAAGACAGCTTTTATCTTGAGTCGATCAATCAGCTTAAGTTCTCTTCGTTTGAGTCCTTTTCGCAAATGAGGTACGAAGCCCTCATTAAAACAGTATTGAAGCTGTCGTGCGAAATGTTGATAGAAAGAATCGAAGGGGAGATCAATCAATAAGGATTCACCATGAAAGTGAATTTAAACGTCAGTGGTTTTGAAACCGACGCTATCTTTCCTAATGTCGACGTAAAGCGAATCCATCAACCTCTCATAGAAAAATTTACCCGCCTCTATAATGAGAAGCAGGAACGCATTGTGGTGTTCTTATGTGCGCCCCCTGGCAGTGGTAAATCGACACTTGCCGCGTTTTGGGAGTATCTATCCGAACAGGATGAAAATCATGAGCCGCTTCAGGTTCTGCCTTTTGATGGTTTTCATTACCCAAATGAAATCCTCGACAACAATACTATTGAACGCAATGGTGAAGTTGTTCCTCTGCGCAGCATTAAAGGTTCCTACGAAACCTTCAATCTCACGGATCTCATTGCCAAGCTTAAACAGCTCAAAGTAACAGACAGCAAATGGCCTTACTACGATCGTAACTTGCACGAGCCTGTTGATGATGCAATTAAGGTTAACCGTAACATCGTCGTTGTAGAAGGGAACTGGCTGCTACTTGACGAACCAGTATGGAACGAATTGCATCGTTTGGCCGACTTCACCGTGTTTATAGATACCCAAGCGGAGTTTCTACAACAGCGTTTGGTCAATCGTAAGATCCGCGGAGGCACAGATCCAGAAGCCGCATTAGAGTTCTATTTACGTTCTGATGCGGTGAACGTTGATAAAGTGTTGAATCACTCGATTCCTGCGGACTTATCATTGTTTCTTAATCAAAAAGGTTCACTCGACATTCGATAGTTTGTCCACAATTTTCAGGAGAACACCATGGATATCGTTGTTGATAGCCACACCCATACTATTGCTAGTGGACATGCTTACAGCACCATTTTAGAGAACGCATTGTCTGCCAAGAATAAGGGGCTAAAACTTCTTTGTACCACCGATCATGCTCCCGAGATGCCAGGAGCACCTCACTACTGGTATTTTAACAATCAAAGAATTTTGCCCCGCTTTTTACACGATGTAGGTATTCTCCGCGGTGTTGAAGCCAACACGCTGAATGTGAAAGGGGAGATAGACTTACCACCGTCCTCTGACCAACATCTTGACTGGGTGATTGCCAGCTTTCATGAGCCCGTATTCAAGCCCGCGACCGAAGCTGAACATACCGCTGCCCTGATCAATGCGATTAAAAGCGGCAGAGTGGATGTTCTTGGTCACTTGGGTAACCCAAATTACCCATTCGATATGGAACAGGTGCTACGCTGTGCAAAAGAGCACAATGTTGCGGTTGAAGTAAATAATACGTCTTTGACGGGGAAAAGCCGCAAAGGAAGTGACAGTCGTTGTGATCGCATTGTCGAGTTAGGCAAAGAGATTGGTGTGTACTTTAGTACAGGATCTGATGCTCACTTCTGTGAAGAGATTGCCAGATTAGACTTGGCGATTGCTTTGCTGGAAAAGCATGGTGTGGAAGAAGAGAAAATCCTAACCACATCAACTAGCCGATTTCTAAACTTCTTGCAGCTAAGGGGTAAGCCGCGGATCTCAGAGTTTGATGTGCTCTATTAATATACCTAAAACAAAAATCCCTCGAATGAGCCGAGGGATTTTTCAGTCGAGATATCAAGTTAACAGATAACTTTGACCGCTAGACCACCTTGAGAGGTTTCGCGGTATTTCGCGTTCATGTCTTTACCCGTTTCTAGCATGGTCTCAATAACCTTATCCAGAGAAACTGTTGGTGCAGAAGAACGACGTAGCGCCATACGAGTCGAGTTGATTGCTTTAACCGCTGCAATACCGTTGCGCTCGATACATGGAACCTGAACCTGACCAGCAACTGGGTCACAAGTAAGACCTAGATTGTGCTCCATAGCAATTTCAGCCGCCATACAGACTTGCTCTGGGCTACCACCCATAAGCTCAGCCAGACCCGCTGCTGCCATTGAACATGCAACACCAACTTCACCCTGACAGCCTACTTCAGCACCAGAGATAGAGGCGTTACGCTTGTACAGACCACCAATTGCACCAGAAGCTGCAAAGTAACGAATGTAGTCTTTCTCAGTTACCGTTTGGATGAACTTGTCGTAGTAAGCTAAAACTGCTGGGATGATGCCACATGCGCCATTGGTTGGAGCCGTCACAACACGGCCACCGGCTGCGTTTTCTTCGTTTACTGCGAAAGCAAACATGTTTACCCAGTCCACAACCGACATTGGGTCATTGGTTGTTTTCTCTGAAGTAAGTAGCTGCTGGCGAAGAGCTGCTGCACGACGAGGCACACGCAGAGGACCAGGTAAGATACCTTCGGTATTCATACCGCGATCCATACACTCGCGCATGGTTTTCCAGATGTTTGCAAAGTATGTACGAGACTCTTCGTCAGAATGCAATGCAGCTTGGTTTTGCATGACCAGTGTGCTGATAGAAAGACCGTTGTCTTTACACTGATTAACAAGCTCTTCTGCTGTTGTGAACTCGTAAGGTGCTTTAACTGGGTTTTCTTCTTCTTTACCGAAGTTCTCTTCATCAACGATGAAACCACCGCCGATTGAGTAATAGGTTTTTGAGTACACGTTTTCTTCGCCGATCCAAGCGTGGATTTGCATGCCGTTTTCGTGTAGCTCAAGGTTGGTTGTATGGAAGTTCATACCACCATCTTTTGGGAACGATACTGTGTGACAGTGCATGCCAACAGGAAGGCGTTCAGTTTCTTCTACGCGAGCAATAAAGCCCGGAATAGAGTCGATATCTACTTTTTCAGGAGTGTTGCCAGCAAGACCCATGATGATTGCGATATCAGTGTGGTGACCTTTCCCTGTCAGTGATAGTGAACCATAAACATCGACGGTAATTTTAGTGATGTCGCGCAATTTTCCCATTGAGCGTAAATCATCAATAAATTCCTTACCTGCTTTCATTGGACCAACAGTATGCGAGCTTGAAGGACCAACGCCGATTTTATAGATGTCAAAAACACTAATCATATCGATTACCTCAAAACTAAGCCTCCCAAGGGGGGAGGGAGGCTTATTATTATCGTTATATTCTTGGTTTGATCAGACTTTTATAAAGTCGAGAAATCAAAGAGCGCCGTAGATTACAGAAGTAATTGCTGCAATACCACAGATAGCTGTGAAAATCTGTACAGGTGCAGAAGTTTTGTACTTCGCCATTGCTGGCACTTTCTGCATTGCGAATACAGGCATTAAGAATAGGATAGCTGCAATCATTGGTGCACCCATGGTTTCAATCATGCCTAGGATGCTTGGGTTTACGATAGCGACAATCCAAGTTGTTACAACGATGAAGATTAGCGATGCTTTTTCAATCTTGCTTACTGGCGTTTCTGAGCGAGATTTGATTAGACCTACTAGACCTTCATGCGCACCTAGGAAGTGACCGAAGTAGCTTGAAGTGATTGCTGCGAAAGCAACTAGTGGGCCCATGTAAGAGATAAGTGGAGATTCGTGAACGTTTGCTAGGTAAGAAAGAACAGAGATGTTTTGCTCTTTAGCCATTGCGAGTTGCTCTGGAGATAGAGAAAGCACTACAGAGAAAACGAAGAACATCACGAAGCCCATTAGCATCATTGCTGCGCCACCAGTGATAGCGTCAGTTTTCTTAACCGCATCGTCACCGTATACGCGGCGTTGCTCTTTAGAGAACTGAGAAATAACTGGGCTGTGGTTGAACGAGAATACGATGATTGGGATTGCTAGCCACACAACTGATGGCATAGAAGACCAGTCTGGTGCAACAGACATCATTGAGCTGTTCCAATCAGGGATTAGGTAGAAGGACAGCGCAAGTAGGATGAACACAAGCGGGTAAACCAGTGCAGACGTTGCTTTCAGCATGAGCTCTTTACCAAACACAACACCAGCTGTCATCGCAGCGATTAACGCACCAGAAAGTAGCCAGCGAGGGATAGATTCCATGCCCATTTGGTTAACGAGGAAAGAGTCAACTGTGTTTGTGATACCAACACCGTAGATTAGAACGATAGGGTAGATAGCGAAGAAGTAAGCAAAAGTGATGATGTTTGCGCCAGTTTTACCGAAGTGTTCTTCTACTGTGTCAGTGATGTCAGCGTCAGGGTTTTTCGCAGAAAGTACGAAGCGTGCAAGAGATTTGTGTGCGAACCAAGTCATTGGGGCCGCGATTAGAGCAAGGATAACTAATGGCCAGAAACCGCCAGCACCTGCTTTAATTGGAAGGAAAAGTACGCCAGCACCTACCGCAGTACCGAAAAGTGACAGACACCAAGTAAAGTCCTTGTAAGTAAACTTACTAGGAGATTGTGCGGTAGATACCGCAGAAGTTGTAGTATTCATTTTGTGATACTCATTTTTGGGAACAGGAAATAAGTCGGGGGCATTCTTGCATAGAATTGATGTGCTAAAACTAGATCTAAATCATGAATTGATATGGGTTATAACATGATATGGCAAAAATCTGTTTTTAATCACGAAAATGATGTGCCACATCTGATTTTTGCTAATGATTAAGATTAGAAAAACTAATCTGAATAATAAATAATCAGAATGCGTGCATAGGCAATCGTTTTCTTTGGGGGCGGTTAGTTTTATTTATGTTGGAATATGCTGTTTCAATTAAGAGAGTGAGATGTGATTCTGCATTGCTTGAATGATTTGTGCGGTCATACCCCATATAAAGTGCTGGTGGTAAGAAAGCCCAAATACGCGATGTGAGTGATTGTTCAACTGAAAGGTATGGCTCTTTAGTTTGTCTTTATCCAGTATCACGGAAGCGGGCACTTCAAAGACTTCGTCGACTTCATTGGTATCGATAAGCGTTTTGTAATCAGGTGAGACAAACGCAATAAATGGTGTTACTGAGAAACGGCTGATGGTCACCAGCTCTTTCATATTGCCTAAGATATCAATATGTCGTTCAGCGATGCCTATCTCTTCATAAGTTTCTCGCAAAGCGGTATGGGCGAGGCTTGAATCACTCAGTTCATATTTGCCCCCAGGGAAGCTGATCTGACCGGGGTGGTGTTTTAGATGTTTTGCCCTTCGAGTGAAAATAATATGCAAACCACTTGGGCGTTCAACAAAGCCAATTAATACCGACGCTTTTCTGAGCGAATCGCTATTCAAATGGGCGACTCGTTTTAAAGCCTCTCCATGATATTCGCTCGGTGTAAAGAATAAAAACTTTTGAATAACATGATCTTTTTTAAGTTCTGACAGCACAAAATCCCCTATGAACGAAGTTGAAAAAGCGACTCTTATAGACAATGCTTTGAAATAGTCCCTCCCTTCTTATAAAGGATAGTCGATTAAGATGAAAGGAATAATCTTTACCGAGTTCATGGAATTAGTTGAACAGAAATTTGGTCCGGAAAGTCTTGAAACTATCCTTGAGCAAGCAAAGGACCAAGGTGTTTATACGACAGTGGGCAGTTATGATCACAAAGCCTTGGTTAAGCTGATTGTCGCATTAAGCCAATTAACCAACATTCCTCCAGAGGAGTTACAACGGGTGTTTGGGCATTCTATATTCAAAAATCTTTATCAATCTTTACCTAAGTCAGCCAGTCTTCATGAGTGCAAAAATACCTTTCAATTTATTCGCTTGGTTGAAGACTACATTCATCTTGAGGTCAAAAAGCTCTACAGCGATGCAAATCCGCCAAAATTTGAATTTATTTCGGAAACAGAAACCAAGTTGGTGTTTGATTACGTCAGCGCGCGCTGTATGGCACACGTTTGCTTGGGCTTAGTTGAAGGCTGTGCGGAATATTTTGACCAGAGTGTTGAAATTTTTATGGATAAGCAAACTGACGTAGGAAATCAAGTTCGGTTTAGTCTACAGCTTGTGGATGCATGACGATGAACAGAGAGCAGCTTCTAGAGCGTAAGCTTATTCGGGAAAGTGCAATTCGAAAAGAAGCAGAGCGGCTGTTAGAAGAGAAAAGTCTTGAACTTTATCAGTTGAATCAGAAGCTGCAAGTCGCGCTGAGCCAACTAGAAAAGCAATCCAAACATGATCTGCGTAAATTGGAATTTGAGGCTCGTATTGATGAGGTGTTGATCGATTTTGGTCGAGCATTTCTAAATCGAACGTTAGATGATGGATTAATTTCCAGCTTTTTGCACCGCTTAACAGACAATTCGGTCATTACGAACTGTTATCTGGAGCTTGATAGTGAATTGTTGGAATCGGCAGTGGAACACCGGTTTGGCGATCAGACCCTCAGTAAAAAAGAACCTAAAGAGTCACGATTTGTTTGGGATGGTGAGATCCTTCAACTGAGCATTGAACTTGATCATGAACAAGTCGGTTATTTTGTGTTTGATTTGCTGGTTGGCGATATTGAAAAAGACTTTATCGCGAATCAAATGTCGTTGGTCAAAGACTTATTTTGTAGTGCTGTGAGCCGCCAGTTAATGCACAGCAAGTCGCGCCGTGCACAATTAAGGGCGGAAGAATCTGAAAAAGCAACAAAAGAGTTTGTTGCGATGATCAATCACGAACTGAGGACACCTTTAAACGGCTTATTGGGTAGCGCAGAATTACTTGCTGATACAGAACTGACTCTAGAGCAGAGCAGTTTGCTGGGTAACCTTACCAATTCCGGTGAGCTGCTCAGGCACATCATCAACGACTTGCTTGATTTTAGCAAAATGAATGCAGGCATGATGGAATTGGTCAACAAAACGTTTGGTCGAGATGAATTGACTGAGACGCTAACCAGTATCTTTAAACCAAAAGCTCAAGAGAAAAATATTGGCTTCACGATTCAGATGTCACAACAGATACCAGAATACCTTGTTGGTGATTTTGAACGTATATGTCAAATATCAGTAAACCTTGTTGGTAATGCAATCAAGTTCACCTCATCGGGTGCGGTGCTAGTGAATATAGATTGGCGAGATGAAGCCATGCGTATAGAAGTGATTGATACCGGTCCGGGTATAGAGAATGACCTACATGAAGCACTTTTTGATCCTTTCGTACAAGCGGACAGAACGGCCAAACGCCGTTTTGAAGGGACAGGGCTGGGCCTTGCGATTTGTAAAAACCTCGCTTTATTGATGCAAGGTGACATTGGTTTTTCTAGCACTGTTGGAAAGGGGAGCCAGTTTTACGTGAGTCTACCATTGGAAGAAGCTGAAGCGCCGTTACAAAGTGTAGTTTCGGGTGATGAAGAATTAACAAGCTTTGAAGCGCTCTCTATTTTAGTGGTTGATGACATTCGGATGAATCAAATCATCATTAATCAAATGTTGAAGAAATTAGAGGTGGTACCGCAAACAGCCAATAACGGAATAGAAGCGATAAAGCTAGTTGAAGCTGTTCACTATGACATCGTATTTATGGATTGTCGGATGCCTGAAATGGATGGGTTTGAAGCAACACATCATCTGAGAGAGCAAGGTTATCAACTGCCAATTATTGCTCTAACTGCAGGAACCACGTTAGAGGAACGCCAGCGGTGCATCGAATGTGGTATGAATGACATTCTCACCAAACCATACACCGCCAATGACTTAAGAATGATGTTAGCTAAGTGGAGCCCTTAATCTGTTATAAGAACAGGTAAAATTCGACTCAACTTATCTAATGTTTCTTGGTATTCAGAATCACACTGACTATCGGCCACAATGCCACCACCGGCCCAAGCGTATAGTTGCCCTTTTTCTGCAACGAGTGTTCGTATCGTAATACTGGTATCCATCTGACCGTGACGTGATATGTAGCCAATACTGCCACAATAAGCATTCCGTCGATGAGGCTCTAATTCTTCAATGATAGCCATTGCCCGAACTTTCGGAGCACCAGTGATGGACCCGCCCGGAAAGCTGGCTCTGAGTAGATCCATTGCATGGTAGTCTTCATCTAACTCTGCGCGAATAGTACTGACTAGATGGTGCACGGCTGGGAAACTTTCAATATCAAATAGTTTTGGTACATGAACTGTACCCGGTTTGGCTACTCGGCCGATATCGTTACGAAGGAGATCGACAATCATTAAGTTTTCTGCCTGATCTTTTTCTGCATGCGCCAAATCGTAAGCATTGGCTCTATCTATTACCGAATCTTCAGAGCGGGGGCGAGTACCTTTGATCGGTTTCGTTTCAATCACGCGATCATTGAGTTGTAAAAAACGTTCAGGGGAAACGCTGATAATGGCGCTTTCCTCTGTTCTGATAAACGCAGAAAATGGTGCTTGGTTTCCTTTTTCTAATCGTTGATACGCTTCCCACTCACTGCCTTGATAACCGGCATTAAAACGCTGGGCTAAGTTAATTTGGTAGCAATCTCCTGACAATAAATAATCTTGAACGCGACCGAATTTATCTGAGTATTGCGCTTTCTCCATATTCGATTGCCAAGCCGTTGTCAGCTTGAAGCTTGGTTGATTCGTGCTTTTTTGCGCGTTTAACCATGCCATTTTTTCTTCGGGATTTTGGCCTACAACGAATGCTTTTTGCTCTTTGTGGTCAACGATTAACGCCCAATCATAGAGTCCTACCGCCATCTCTGGAGTTGAGATATCTTGCTGAGCAATGGTTGGAATCGTTTCTACGCTCCGTCCTAAGTCATAGGAAAAATACCCTAACGCCCCACCAACAAATGGCAGAGGTTCATCTATGGAAATATCGGGTAAATACTGTTGTTGCGCGTTGTGCAAGACGGTGAATGGGTCTTCGCTACTTTCGAATGTTTCGCTTGGACCAGTGACAGTCGTGACACCACTGCGAGTAACGACATAGGCGATGGGTTGAGCGACCAAAATATCGTATCGGCTATCGATGTGGCTTTGGGATGCTGAACGCAGCAACATGGCCCATGGTTGCTGTTCAATCGTAGAGAAAAATTGGTTGGCAAGGTAGGCTTGATAACTTAGAGGCTTGATTTCAATACCAATTGAGTTGTTGTTATTCATTTGTTTAATTTGTGACAAAGAGATCGTTGGAGAAATAGCGCGTTGTAGAAAGCAAGAGTATCATAGTCATGAGCTCGCTCACGATGCTTATTTTGTAAAAAGCGCATCATCTAAGCTCAATACTATAAGACAAATAAAAAATACTTACTTAATGTGTCACCAACTGATTTGGTATTCACAATATAAATATCGACAACTCGCTCAACAAATACCGATAATTAAGTAAGTTGAAATGGAAGCATAACAATAACGAGGCATGCAATGACGGTAATTCGCGCGCAAGATGTCATCAGTAGTGTTGCTGATGCGCTTCAGTACATCTCTTATTATCACCCAATGGATTTTATCCAAGCCCTAGAAAAAGCCTATAACCGTGAGGAAAGCCAAGCAGCAAAGGATGCCATTGCGCAGATCTTGATTAACTCACGAATGTCCGCAGAAGGACACCGACCGATATGTCAGGATACCGGTATTGTCACATGCTTCGTCAATATAGGAATGGGAGTGAAGTGGGATTCCACCGAACTTACTGTTCAACAAATGGTTGATGAAGGCGTTCGTCAAGCCTACACCAATCCAGATAACCCGCTACGTGCCTCAGTACTCATGGATCCAGCGGGTAAACGCATCAACACCAAAGACAACACGCCAGCCGTTGTGCACATCAACATGGTGCCGGGTGATAACGTAGAAATTCAAATTGCAGCGAAAGGTGGCGGCAGCGAAAACAAAACCAAGATGGTGATGTTAAACCCATCCGATGATATTGCAGAGTGGGTAGAAAAAACACTGCCAACAATGGGGGCTGGTTGGTGTCCACCAGGCATGTTGGGTATTGGTATTGGTGGTACAGCGGAAAAAGCGGCGGTACTGGCAAAAGAATCGTTGATGGAACACATTGATATTCAAGAGCTGATAGACCGTGGCCCACAAAATGCGGAAGAAGAACTTCGACTTGATATCTTCAATCGTGTGAACAAACTTGGCATTGGCGCGCAAGGTTTAGGTGGTTTAACAACGGTTGTTGACGTGAAGATCAAAACTGCGCCGACCCATGCAGCTTCGAAACCGGTGTGCTTAATTCCAAACTGTGCGGCCACACGTCACGTTCACTTCACATTAGATGGCTCTGGTCCAGCAGACCTTCAACCACCTAAATTAGAAGAGTGGCCAGAGATCACATGGGAAGCGGGAGAAAATACACGTCGTGTTAATCTTGATACGGTAACGAAAGAAGACGTGGAACAGTGGAAAACTGGTGAAACGGTGCTTCTTTCTGGCAAAATCCTGACAGGTCGTGATGCTGCGCATAAACGCATTCAAGGCATGCTCCAAAGTGGTGAAGGCTTACCAGAAGGTGTAGACCTAAAAGGTAAGTTTATTTATTACGTTGGACCCGTTGATGCAGTGGGTGATGAAGTGGTGGGCCCAGCAGGCCCGACAACATCTACGCGCATGGATAAATTTACCGATATGATGCTTGAAGAAACTGGCATTATGGGCATGATTGGTAAAGCGGAGCGTGGCCCAGCAACGGTTGAGTCAATTAAAAAGCATAAAGCGGTTTACTTAATGGCGGTTGGTGGTGCTGCATACTTAGTGGCTAAAGCGATTAAGAAAGCACGTGTTGTCGCTTTTGAAGACTTGGGTATGGAAGCGATTTATGAATTTGAAGTTGAAGATATGCCAGTCACGGTCGCTGTTGACTCTCAAGGTGCGAATGCCCATCAAATTGGTCCAGATACATGGAAAGTTAAGATTGCAGAAATGGATTCGTAGTCTTAAATATGAGATCATAAAAAAGTGTTGATTTCTATAGCGAAGAATTGACAAAAGTGCAGCGAATGCTGCACTTTTTAGTTATACAATATCGCTCATCAGAGTTTGCTCGAAATAATCATATATCAGGAGAGCTCATGCCTCGTTTTATTCAAATTTTACAAATTATTCTTGCCGTGGTTGTCGGTAGTTTCGTGGGATACGATTTAGTGCTTCACGGTATTAGTATTTTTGACGAGAAGTACATCACTATCACGTGTGTGCTTTGGGTTCTGCTTGAGATTGCCCTGTTTGTTATCTACAAACTGATTGAAGACGATTAGAAAGTAACCACTTTAAGACTAAGCCTCTGATTTTTATCAGAGGCTTTTTTGTTCATCTCTGATTAAGATTGTATTTAGTATTATTAGGGCTGATTAACAAAGAGAGACTCAATGAAAAGAATTAAACAAGAAGTCAGTGATTTTATCAGTCGCGGTATGGATTCTCATGTGCGTATTGCGGTAACCGGCTTATCTCGTGCAGGTAAGACGGCATTCATTACGTCGTTAGTCAACCAACTATTGCATACATCGACGCATGAAAACTTACCGTTATTGGTTGCAGCACGCGATAAACGGTTGGTCGGCGCAAAACGAGTACCCCAGAGTAATATGATGGTCCCGCGTTTTGCCTATGATGAGGCAATGCACCAATTACATATGACACCTCCTATGTGGCCTGAGCCCACACGAGACGTGAGTGAAATTCGCTTAGCTATCAAGTATCGACCTAAAAAGACGACGAAAAAGTTACTCAGTAGCACAGCCACCTTGAACCTCGATATTATTGATTATCCGGGAGAGTGGTTACTGGATCTTCCATTACTTAACATGGATTTTCACCAGTGGTCTCAAACGCAGTTTGATGCCCTTAAAGGGTTACGTGGAGAGTTATCTAAAGAGTGGGTTGAGCTGCTTGCGCAATTGGATCTCAATGCCGAATTGAATGAGAAGCAACTTGAGCAGGTCGCGCAGATTTACACCGATTACCTTCATCAGTGTAAAGCTGAGGGCTTACACTGGGTTCAGCCGGGTCGCTTTGTTCTTCCCGGGGAATTAGAAGGGGCACCTGTCCTTCAGTTTTTCCCGTGCCAGTTCGATCAAGAGCAGAAAATCGAACGTAACTCAAATTTGGCCATGTTGAAAAAGCGGTATGAGGAATACCAACAGAAAGTGGTAAAAGCGTTTTATAAACACCACTTTGCAACGTTTGATCGCCAAATTGTACTGGTTGACTGCTTGCAGCCTTTAAATGCGGGGCACGAATCATTCAATGATATGAAGATGGCACTTGAACAGTTGATGCACAGCTTCCGATACGGCAAAAGCAACATCCTAAAGCGGCTGTTTTCTCCGAGAATCGATAAGATTCTTTTTGCTGCCACTAAAGCAGACCACGTCACGCCGGAGCAGCATTCAAACCTTGCTTCACTATTACAACAGATGGTGCATCCTGCATGGCAGACTGCTGCGTATGAAAACATCGAAATGAGCTGTATGAGTATGGCTTCTGTGAAGGCTACTGAATCCGGTTTTATCACACGTGACAGTGTCTCTATTCCAGCACTTCAAGGGGTAGCGTTAACTGGTGAGCGACTAACCGTATTTCCAGGAGAAGTGCCTAAGCAACTACCGAATCAATCTTATTGGCAGAGCAATGGGTTTGAATTTACGGCGTTTAGACCGATGCCACAAAGTGATCAGGCACCTTTGGCTCACATCCGTATGGATAAAGCATTGCAATACTTGATTGGAGATAAATTGAGATGAGTGAATTAAAACAAAAGCAGATCTTCAATCAAGATTTGAAAGGAAAAGATCCTCAACCAGAACTGACGGCTCAACAGCAGTTTTCTGAGCAAGAAACCTTTGTTCCTACTCAGACTGACGTTGAAACAGAACACGAAACTGAACGCCAATTAGAACGCATTATTCGTCCTAAACGTGGCCGAAAATGGTTGGCAAGTGGCTTGCTTATATCGTTTGCCGGTTTAGTTGGCTTACAAGCAGTCGACACAGTGGTTACTGCTTTTCAAACCAATGATTGGCTAACTATCGGTTGGGCAGGCTTTATGGCGGCCATTGCAAGCCTTGGTATTGGCGCACTTGGCCGTGAATTATGGAAACTTCGTACATTACGCAATCACTTTAGTGTGCAAGAGCAAAGTGAAGCGCTGATTGACGCAGATGGCGTTGGAAAAGGCAAAGCATTTTGCCAAGAGGTTGCCAAACAAAGTGGTATATTGCCGGAATCACCAGCGTATGATCGCTGGTTGAACAGCATTGATCCAGCCCATAGTGATGCTGAAGTATTGGATATGTACGATGCGATGGTGATTGCAGAGCAAGATAAGCAAGCAACCGCGATTGTTACGCGTCATGCGACGGAGTCGGCAGCGCTGGTCGCAATTAGCCCGCTTGCTATTGCAGACATGCTGCTTGTGGCTTGGCGCAATTTTAAGATGATCGATAACCTTGCTAAAGTATATGGTATCGAACTGGGTTATTGGTCACGCTTGCAACTCTTTAAAAGTACGCTGATTAATATGGCAGCGGCAGGTGCAAGTGATTTGGCGGTTGATGTCGGCATGGACTTAATGTCGATGGATCTAGCCGGCAAAGTATCAGTGAGAGCGGGGCAGGGAATAGGGATAGGAATTCTAACCGCACGCCTAGGAATCAAAGCGATATCGCTGCTGCGCCCAATTCCTTGGCAGAAAGAAAGGTCTGTTAAATTAGGCGCAGTACGCAAAGAAATTGTCGCTAAAATCGCCGCTATCGCTATGAAATAGTGTGATTGTGAAGCAAGTGATATCAGGTTGCTTGACGCCAATTCAGCCTTGCGCGAAACTACTGTCAACATTTCCTGACACCTTAAACTAGGAATTTTCAGTGCGTCTAGAAGTTTTCTGTGAAGACAGACTCGGGCTGACTCGTGAGCTGCTTGATATTCTTGCTTCAAAAAATATTGATCTTAGAGGTATCGAAATCGATATTTCAGGGATTATTTACCTGAACTGTCCTGATATCGACTTTGATACGTTCAGTGAACTCATGGCTGAAATTCGTCGAATCTCAGGTGTTAATGACGTTCGCAAAATACAGTTTATGCCAATTGAACGTCACAATACTGAACTGATCTCTTTGCTAAACAACCTGCCTGAGCCTGTTCTTGCGATAGATCTCAAAGGTCACGTTGATATGGCGAATCACGCCGCGCTGAACTTATTCAATCACGATGAAGATGAGATGATTGGTATGCCAGTTGCGAGCTTGCTACCCACATTCAACTTTTCTAAATGGTCAGAAGGTAAGAGTACTCGTCAGCGAGATACTATTGTGATCAATGGCTTGGACTATGTAATGGAGATGACGCCCGTCTACATTACGGACGAATCCAATGAATCCGTATTAGCAAGTACGGTGATGATCATTCGCTCCGCTCAGGAAAAACCGGTATTCAAT
Source organism: Vibrio sp. TRT 17S01 (assembly GCF_050113695.1). Classification (NCBI taxonomy): domain Bacteria; kingdom Pseudomonadati; phylum Pseudomonadota; class Gammaproteobacteria; order Vibrionales; family Vibrionaceae; genus Vibrio; species Vibrio sp. TRT 17S01. The sequence goes on from NZ_JBNJOG010000001.1 coordinate 364,164, forward strand.
GATTCGCTTCCGCTACAAAATAACCTTGGTTTTGAGCATTTTGTCGGTGTTTCAAATCGTCATAAAGCGCTGATCACTCAAGCGAAAAAACTGGCGATGCTTGAACAACCTTTGTTAATTCAAGGTGAAACAGGCACTGGTAAAGAGATGCTTGCGCGTGCTTGCCACAATCGTTCACACCGAGCGTCAGAACCTTTTCTTGTTTTAAGTTGTGCGTCGATGCCAGATGACGTAGCGGAAACAGAATTGTTTGGTCATGCTCCTGGCTCGTTTAATCACGAACAGGGCCATAAAGGGATATTTGAGCAAGCAAATGGCGGCACTGTTTTTCTCGATGAAATTGGCGAGATGAGTCCGCATCTACAAATTAAGCTATTACGTTTGTTGCAAGACGGCACCTTCCGTCGTGTGGGTGAAGAGCACGAAATGCATGTCGATGTGCGAGTGATAGCTTCAACGCGCCATAATTTAGCTGTATTGGCCGAATCTGGAACTTTCCGTGAAGACTTATTCTATCGCTTAAATGTGCTTACTTTGGCCATTCCAGCACTGCGAGACAGAACGAACGATATTGGTCCATTGCTGGATTTGTTTATCTTGAAATACATCAAGCAACTGGATATTGCCAAACCAAAAGTGGATGAACATTTGGCGGATCAACTCGCTAACTATCAATGGCCGGGTAACATGCGTCAGTTAGAAAACATGGTGCTTAGAGCGTTAACTGAACTTGATTGTGACACGCTAACGATCGACTTGTTCCATTTGCCTCAAATGGACAGTAGTTCATCTAGCATACCAACGCTAAACATTGATGGCTCTCTTGATGAGATCATGAAAGATTATGAATCACAAGTATTAGAGCGACTATACCAGTCTTTCCCTTCGAGTCGAAAACTGGCGAAACGTCTCAACGTTTCTCATACCTCAATCGCTAACAAACTTCGTGAGTACGGAATCAGAAAAAGTTAATGGAACGAGTAAGTACGCCTTGTCAGGTTTATGAAACGGAAGGCAATGTGGTGCTGCGAACGGCCGAGCCGACGGATGCAGCGATGATTGTTGAATATTTTAATCAAAACCGTGAACACTTAAAGGAGTGGGAACCCACACGTGAAGAGGCATTTTTTACGTTGGAAGGTTGGACACGAAAGCTGATCAAATTGAATGAACTTCATCGAATCGGCTTAGGTTTTTACTTACTGATCCTCGATAAAGAAAGCGGCGCAATGCAGGGTACCATTTCTTTTAGCAGTTTATCACGCTTTCCACTCCATGCTTGTAATGTTGGCTATTCACTGGCCAAAACAGCGCAAGGGAAAGGGGTGATGACTACCGCTCTTCGACTTGCCGTGAATTACATGTTTTCGATACAGAACATGCACCGTATCATGGCAAGCTATATGCCCCGAAATAAACGAAGTGAAGCCGTCTTAAGTCGCGCTGGTTTTATGCAAGAAGGATTTGCGAAAGATTACTTGCTGATAAACGGCAAATGGGAAGACCATAATTTGACGGCCATCATTAACCCTGACTGGAAAGAGGGTTGAGTGTGACAAGATTAGAACAACAACTTGCATTGGTGATTGAACTTGATCAGTTGAAGTCTGTTTTACGTCGTACACGCGTGAAAAGTGCTGATGAAAGACTTGAAAATAGCGCTGAGCATAGCTGGCATGTCGCGTTAATGGCGCTATTGATGGAAGAACATGCCAACGAGCCAGTTGATATTGCGCGCGTGGTTAAGATGTTACTTCTGCACGATATTGTCGAAATCGATGCTGGAGACACCTTTGTTTATGATGCGGAGGCATCCTTAGAACAGGAAGCGAAAGAGTTTGCGGCAGCAGAGCGTTTATTTGGTATGCTTCCACCGGATCAAGCGGCGGAATTAAAGTCAATTTGGTGTGAGTTTGAGCAGGCCAAAAGTGCAGATGCTCGTTTCGCAAAGGCTCTCGATCGCATTATTCCAATGCTACTAAATTACCATAATCATGGGCGTAGTTGGCGTGAAAACAATGTGACCGCAGAACAAGCCCTGACCATAAATCGGAGGATTGATGATGGTTCTCACGCGTTATGGCAAAAAGCACAACAGTTAATCAATGAAGCGAGCGATAAAGGCTGGCTGAAGTAATTTAAGGATACTTAATGTCTTATTTACCTTTGGATGAATACCAAAGAAAATGGATTTTTACCCACCAATCAATGCCTGTGCCTGATGCTGACTTATCGTCGATCAAACCTATGTCTCAGGCAAGAGCTGCACAGTTATGGAAGGAAAATATCAGTGCGCAAAGTCCAGATGCAGAGCGCATGAGTTCAAGTGACTGGCCGATGAAGGCAAGTAATTGGTCAGAAACTGTGGATTGGATGGATGCTTGGGAATCGGACGATGACACTCTCCCTGAAAGCATTTCTGCTCATATTGATTGGCAAGATGATGTCACCGTTTATTTTTGCTACGAAAAGTACAATGTCATCGAAACTAAGTGGTCAGTATTTAAAAAGCATTGGAAAAACTTCTTATTCTATGATGATGGCCCTATTTTGATTGGTCGAAGACGAACGCAGGCTTTGTGGTTTGATTCAAATGGGCAAGTAAAACTAGGAAACCGTGAATAGAAAGAGAGCAGCTTAATCAAGCTGCTTTTTTTATTTACATGTATACCTTTGCCAATGTTTAATTATATTTTTTCTGAGATATGAAAATAGAAGAATAGAATTTAAGGCGCTTTTGGTCAGAATAAGTGATTAAATTTTAATCTAAGATCCAAGCACTTAAATGATCTCTGATTTGATCTTAAAGATCCTCATAAAATAAAAAGAAATCCATCGTTCATTCGTAAATATAGTGTGATTGTTATTCCACAAACTGTATTTTCTTGTGCAAGATTTATGCAAAAAGGTATCATTTTTAAGAGTAAGGTAAATTTTATGTCATTTAAGGGAAAGCAGTGGACACATTGATATCGCAATTAAAAAGAGACTTTTATGCGCAGATTAGCTCACTGCAAGCTTATACACTGCCAAATTCGAAGCCAACATTATCCTTGCTCACGGATGAAGAGTTAAGAGAGTTGGAAAATGTTTGGGTTGAGCTTTCGGTTTGGAAGAAGAACCAAACCCATTAATGGTGTGATCAAATAACCTTTCATTCTCCTGCATTTATCTATGCACTAAGCTTCTGAGACCTCAGTTTGTTTGATACAAACTGAGGTTTTTTATTGCCTCAAAAAATAATTGTTATAATATAACAATTGCTAGGGAGGCATTGAATTTCGTATTGATAGTCCCCATAGTTAGGACGTAGAAACCATTTACATGGCCAAGTGACCTCAGGATGTTAATACTTTCCAACTAGCATCATGAGATGACCTGGTTATTAAATGGAAAAATGAAAAGAAAGATTCAAGTGAGTAGAGCATGGCGGAAGTAAGAGCCAGGGTTGATTTTAAAGTCGGTGCCCAAAGTAATATTGATGCAGAATTACTGTCATTTAATGATCTAAAGACAGAAAAAGAACACGTCGCAGTTATCTTTAAGCAAGCAGACAAAGCGGAAAACATTCCCCTAGTGCGAATGCATTCAGAGTGTTTAACCGGCGATGTTTTTCATTCCTCTCGCTGTGATTGCGGTGAGCAACTTGAAGAAACCATCAATCGTATGGGGCAGTGTGGTGGAATCATTCTTTATCTTCGCCAAGAAGGGCGAGGTATTGGACTTTACAATAAAATCGATGCTTATCATTTGCAAAGCCAAGGTTTAAATACTTACGAAGCAAATAATCACTTAGGTTTTGGTGATGACTTACGTGACTTTTCTGAAGCTGCACAAATGCTACAAGCGTTGGGTGTCAATCGTATTCGTTTGGTGACAAATAACCCTAAAAAGGTGAAAGAGCTTCAAGAGAATGGCATCGTCATAGAAGAGGTTGTAAATACCTCAGCGCATTTGAAAGAAGGAAACGAAAGTTACCTGCAAGCAAAAGTCTCTCATGGGAAACATAATCTGAAACTTTAAAACATCATCGTATTGTTTGTTGATAAAAGCCTCACTTTTGTGAGGCTTTTTTCGTATTAAGGTTGCATTAAAATTGTAAATTTGTATGATCGCGAAACTAAAAGTGCAAATGATAATAATTAGCACTATTAATATAATTAAGCTCAACAAGGATGCTTTTCATGAAAGTTAAATCTCTTCTCTCGCGATCAATTGTAACGGCGATGGTTGTTGCAAGTAGTTCATCTTTTGCCGCGGAAGTGACAAAAGAACAAGTGGTTGAACACTATGCAGATCTCGCTCATGCGGTCTATGCAGATGCATTAACGACGGCAAAAACGCTTGATGCGTCCATCGAATCATTTCTAGCAGCGCCTTCTGCTGCAAAGCTAGAGCAAGTTAAGCAAGCATGGCTAGACTCTCGCGTACCTTACCAACAATCTGAAGTCTTCCGTTTTGGTAACGCGATCGTTGATGATTGGGAAGGGCAGTTGAATGCATGGCCGTTAGATGAAGGTTTAATTGATTACGTCGCTAAAGATTACTATCAACATGAGTTAGGTAACGAAGGTGCGAATGCAAACATTATCGCAAACCAGAAACTCGTGATTGGTGGCTCTACCCTTGATGTCACAAAAATTACGCCAAAGCTTATTGCGGATTTAAATGAAGTTGGTGGTTCTGAAGCCAACGTAGCTTCTGGTTACCATGCCATTGAGTTTTTGCTTTGGGGTCAAGACCTGAACGGTACTAATGCAGGCGCAGGTCAACGTGGTTATACCGATTTTGTTGTTGGTAAAGGCTGTACTAATGGTAATTGTGACCGCCGTGGTGAATATCTAAAAGCAGCAGCCGATCTGCTTGTTCAAGATCTAGAGTGGATGGAGAAGCAATGGTCAGCTGAGACAAAAGGTAATTACCGTGAAGAGTTACTTAGCGCAAGCGCTGAAAATGGCCTTCGTAAAATGCTGTTTGGTATGGGGTCTCTGTCATTAGGTGAATTAGCTGGTGAGCGTATGAAAGTGGCGTTAGAAGCCAATTCAACAGAAGATGAGCACGATTGTTTCTCAGACAATACGCACAATTCACACTATTACAACGAGCAGGGGATCTACAACGTTTACACCGGTAGCTATACCCGTGCAGACGGCTCGCAATTATCAGGGCCGAGTATCGCAGACTTGGTAGCGCAAAAGGATAAATCAGCAGCTAAAGGTATTCAAAAGCAGTTCGATGTGACGCGCACTCAAGTGGGGCAGCTAGTTAATGCTGCCGAGAAAGAGAATCAATATTTTGACCAATTGATTGCTGTCGGAAATGACAAAGGTCATGTTCTAGTTAACGAAACCATTATGGCACTCGTTGCTCAAACCGCTTCTATTGAACAAGCAGCAAAAATCGTAGGTATCGACAGTTTGAACCCGGATACCGCTGACCACGAGTTCTAATCAAAAAGACCTTACTGTCTCTGGGCTCCTCGTGAGCCCTTTGCTGTTTGTGAGCAAAACAAATATAACAAGAGAATGTCGCAATGAAGAAGTTGAGTTCCCCTTTATTACTTGCCCTTTTGACCGCTTCGACGACCGTGTCCGGCTATGAAGTGAAATCTGGTGGAAATACGACGGTTAAAAAGGAAGGGCCAAATGCCTTCTCGCTACCGTCGGCGAATTTGCCAATGAGTAAGCGGTTGGATTTTAGTGTCGGGAATAGTTTTTTCCGCAACCCTTGGGTTCAAGCTCCGGCTTCAACCGATGCCAGAGATGGGCTAGGGCCGCTGTTTAATACTAATGGCTGTCAAAACTGCCACATTAAAGATGGGCGTGGGCATCCACCTGAAGAAAATGATCTCCATGCTGTATCGATGTTAGTTCGCTTAAGTATTCCTGCGATGACACCTGAACAAAAGAAAGCATTCATTGTGGATGGGGTGATCCCAGAACCAACTTATGGCGGCCAATTACAAGACTTTGCTCTACAAGATCAAACACCGGAAGGCACCATTAACATTAAATACAGTGATGTGCCTGTAACGTTTGCCGATGGCACGGTAGTGACCTTGAGAAAACCACATTTAACCATCACAAATCTAGGTTATGGCCCAATGCATCCGGATACCCAGTTTTCGGCGCGTGTGGCTCCGCCAATGATTGGTTTAGGCCTTCTAGAAAGTATCCCTGTTCAAACGCTACAAAACTGGGCGGATGAAAATGACAGTGATGGCGATGGTATTTCAGGTAAGTTAAATCGTGTTTGGGATGTTCAAACGAAAGATTTTTCTATTGGCCGATTTGGTTGGAAAGCAGGGCAGCCGACATTGATGCAGCAAAATGCCGCCGCATTTAATGGCGATGTTGGCTTAACCAGCCGTTTGTTCCCTAATGAAAACTGCACCGCTAAACAATCGATCTGTGATGAGTTACCGAATGGTGGTTCGCCAGAAGTGAGTGACAAGATCCTGAAGTTCGTCGAGTTCTATTCTCAACATCTTGCGGTGCCATCGAGACGTAATATGGACGATCCTCAAGTTCAATTCGGGCAAAAACTATTCTCTCAATCTGGTTGTGAAAGCTGCCACAAAACAAGTGTCACCACAGCAAAGCGTGAAGATCTTCCTGCCTTGTCTGAACAGCGAATTCACCCTTATACCGACTTGCTCCTTCATGATATGGGGCCGGGTTTGGCTGATGAGCGTCCTGAATATTTGGCAAATGGTCAGGAGTGGCGTACGGCTCCTCTTTGGGGACTTGGTTACACGCAAGAAGTCAATGGTCACACTTACTTCCTTCATGATGGACGAGCGCGCAACGTATTGGAAGCAGTCTTATGGCACGGAGGTGAGGCGGAAGCTGCAAAGCAGAAAGTTCTGAAGTTTAACCAGAAAGAACGTGATGCCTTAGTTGCCTTTCTTAACTCGTTGTAAAGGATAAGATGATGATGAAATTGATGTCCTCAGTGGCGCTATTGAGCGCCGCAGTGATGAGTGCTCAAACTCACGCAAATGTTCATAGTAGCCATCAGGTTTATTTGGTTGAGCAACAGGCAGCGCAGACCTTTTCAAAGAAAACTGAAAATTTGGCCTCCGTGTTCGCCGATTTTTGTGCAACAGAAAGAAGCGATAGTGCACCAGTTACTCAAGCTTGGCATCAAGCGATGTTGAGTTGGATGGCTCTGCAAGGCCAAGAGCGAGGGCCTGTTGCTGCGTTAGAGCAGAGCTGGAATATCCAGTTTTGGCCAGATAAGAAAAACACGACAGGGAGAAAAATGGCGGCGTTGATCCGTCAAGATCGAGAATGGCTTCCTGACGATATTTCACAGCAAAGCGTGACAATGCAAGGGCTCGGAGCTATCGAGTGGTTACTGTATGATCCGGCGTCTGATTTACAAGTCAATTCCAAAACTTGCAAAACAGGGACAGTGATTGCGCAGAATTTGCAAAATAACGCGAAAGCCATTGCTTTGGCATGGAAAGAAAATCCATGGCAAGCACTTGATCAGGCTGGATGGTATGCAGAATACATTGCGCTGTTATCAAATCAACTCGATTACAGCATGAAAAAGCTCAGCCGACCAATGGCTAAGATCGGAAAGCCACGTCCTTATTTCTCGGAGTCTTGGCGTTCACAAACGTCACTATCTAACCTTAAATCTAACGTTGTGGCGATGGAAAAGTTGTATCTGGCCAACGGAAAAGGATTGGATGCCACTTTACGTGCTCGAGGCAAAATACAGCTTGCAGATAGCATTAAAACGCAGTTTGCAACTGTCCTCGAAACTTGGCCGTCGCAGAGTAGCTTATTTGGTCTATTGAAAAGTAAACCGGGATATCAAACCGTGATGGCACAGTTCAACAAACTTGAACAGCTTAACTACTTGATTCATGAAGAAGTGGCTATCGAACTTGGTGTAGTAATAGGATTTAATGCAACCGATGGTGACTGATTCAACACGAAGAATGCTGTTAAAGGCAGCCCTTTTTGGGGCAGCCGCTCCGGCGTTTTCTCTTCATGCTCAAAATAATGAACAAGGTAAAACTGCGGCCTTAATCGGATGCGCTATTCGCGGCCGCGACAAATTCTCTGCGGTGGTGGCCGATCAATTCGGTTGGCCGATACGGGAGGTTGCTTTACCTTCACGCGGGCATGGTGTCGCCATTAATAACAAGCGACACCATGCTGTCGTTTTTGCCCGCCGTCCCGGTGTTTATTTTTTAGTTTTTGATTATCAAAATGGTGAGACGATTCACCTCGCGGCAGCAACGAAAAACCGTCACTATTATGGGCATGGCGTTTATTCAAATGATGGAAAATGGCTGTATGTTACAGAGGGTGAACGAGGAACCAGCCGAGGGAGCATCGGTGTATATGATGTGGCAGCTGGATACAACAAAGTCGAGGAATTTACTGACTTTGGGATTGGCCCTCATGAAGTGATTGTGATGCCAGATGATTCACTTGCGATTGGTGTTGGTGGTGTTCATACCAATGGAAGAGAGCCATTAAACATTGACACGATGCAGCCTAGTTTAAGCTACTTAAATCATGAAGGGGTACTGCAGGATCAAGTTTCTCTTGAGGATCGTCATTTGAGTATTCGTCATTTGGCGCACGATGGTGCAGACACTGTGTTATGTGGTCAGCAATATCGTGGTGAGCCGGATGAATACCCTTCATTATTGGCGATGCATACGAAAGGTCAGCCAATGATGCCGCTAGAAGCAGAGCCGGAAGAGTGGGCTAGGTTTAACCACTACATCGCCAGTATTGCCGCGACAAACGAGTGGATTTTAGCGACTTCGCCAAGAGGAAATTGTTACGGCATTTGGTCGAAACAAACCCGCCAATTGATAGAGCTTGCGGCTCTGCCTGATGCATCAGGGGTCGTGGTTCAAGACGAGAGCTTTCGTATCAGTTCTGGAGCAGGCAGTGTTGTGACTCAATTCGAACCCAAAGTAAAACAATTACTTAATACTGGCACCCATTGGGATAATCACTGGTCTGCGATCGTTTGACGTTTCTCATAACTAAGACACTTTAATGCTATATAACGTTGCCTTAATTTAGACCTTTGCCATACTTTCGGAGAAGGCAAAAAACGGGGTGAACATGATTAAGGTTAGGTTGTTATTGTTGGTGTTTTTATGTATTCCAGTGCAGGCAAATGCACTGGAATATTTTGAGCATATGGGATGGATGAAGCCCAATGATAAGCTCGAAACCTTGATCCAGTATCCAGAGCTGGTGGAGCGCATCTATCGTAAAAATGATGCTCAGCTAATCTGGTTTGATTTACAACAAAGCAGTAAATTGGAATTTCAACTTGAAGTGATTCAACGTGCGGGCTTTAGCCCTATGTTCTCAAAACGTTTAAATCACTTGCAGTTTTACCGTAAAAGTAACCGCTGGTTTGAATATGATTTACTCGCAACAGATACGCTGATTGCCTACTTAAGCTACGCAGAACAGGCTTCAGCTATTGGCACTCATTGGTTCTTTGAAAGTAAGCTCAAAGGAGGGTTACCTCAACCGAGCCAAGCATCAATGACAGCGCTATATGCTGCTGTAGAAACGCAGCAAATGCGTGAGTTAGTTGAAAGTTACACGCCAGACTCAGATGGCTACGAGCAACTCGTCAATACTTATCTGCACTTACAGAAATACCATAAACTGGACTTGCCTCTCTATCACCAAAAAGGCCTAAAGCGTGCTGGCGATATACTAGAAGATCGTGAGGCTTTATTGGCTCGTCTAGAAGTTGTCGATATCGATCTTTCCAAAACGCCGCAGCACACATCTTGGTATGACAATGAGTTGGAAAAAGCGGTGAAGCGTTTTCAGAGCATCCATGGGCTTACAGCAGATGGCATCATTGGTCCATCAACACTCAAATGGCTTAACATGCCACCGGAATCTCGTTTGTCGACATTAGCTTTGAATGCAGAGCGATTACGACTATGGCCAATGCAACGAGATGCGTTGATCATGGTGAACGTTCCTAGTTTTGAGATGAAGTATTGGTATTTAGGTGAAGAAGTATTTGAATCCAAAGTAGTTGTTGGGCGTACAAGCCGTCAAACTCCCGTCATGACAACGAACCTTGACTCACTGATCCTTAACCCGACATGGAATGTTCCACGTAAGATTATGGTTGAAGATATCTTACCGAAAGTGAAAAAAGACAGTGAGTATTTGGCTAAACACAATTACCAAATTATTCCTAAATGGAACTCATATGATTCGATTGATCCGCAGGAGATCGATTGGTCTACCTTGGAGCCTCGTAACTTCCCTTACAAGATGCGTCAGATGTCAGGTAACTACAATGCGTTGGGTTTATACAAGTTTAATACTCCTAATGCTCGAGCTATTTACCTTCATGACACGCCGAGCAAATACTTGTTCAACAACTCACGTCGTGCCTTTAGTTCTGGATGTATTCGCGTAGAGCACGCCGATCAGTTTGCCTCTCGTCTGCTACAAAGTCAGGGGTTAGATCCACATCGTTTGTCACAATCAGAAGGCGCGCCTAATAAAGCGATCCCTTTGAAGAGACGTATTCCTGTGCACATTATTTATCAGACGGCATGGTTTGAGGAAGGGGTTGTCCACTACAGGGATGACATTTACCGCTTTGACAAATTCAGTTACACAAAAGGGTGAACTGCATTCAAGAATGAAAAAATCCAATAATTGGTAAAAAAGTCAGTAAAGTCAGGCGCTAACAAAATAAATTGTTAGCGCCTGTTTTTTTAGCACGATTTATGCATTTGAACTTCATAACTAAGTTAGGTAGTGTCGGCAATTCGGCACGTTTTGATTCGTTTTTGTGAAGGTTTATATAGTGCAGGTATCGCGTCGAGAATTTATTAAGTTAGCAGGAAGCGGGTTAGTTGTAGCCGCATGTACACCAAGCATGGCAATGGCAGCTAGTTCAGTAAAACCTCGCTCATTAGCATTGAGCAATCTCCATACTGGAGAGGCATTAGAAACGTGTTATTTTGATGGTCGTAATTACGTCGGTAAAGAGCTCGCCAGACTTAATCATCTGTGCCGTGACTTTCGTCGAAATGAAGTCTACCCAATGGACAAACGACTTTTCGACCAGATTTCCAAAATCCAATCTTTGTTAGGAACACAGGCGGAAGTTCAGGTTATTTCCGGCTACCGTTCTCCAGCAACCAATGAAAAACTCAGAAATCAATCAAGTGGTGTGGCTAAGAAGAGCTACCACATGCTGGGTCAAGCAATGGACTTTCGTTTAGACGGCGTGAACCTAAAACAGGTTCGTGAAGCGGCGATTAGTCTTAAGGCTGGTGGTGTTGGATATTACCCGAGTAGTAACTTCATTCATATTGATACTGGACCAGTACGTAACTGGGCATAACCTCACTGGTTGCAAAGGCATGGCGCTAGTGTCATAGTTCTGCCAGTTTCGATATGAATAAAGGTTTAACAATGGCACTTAAATATCAGGTTGTTCCTGTGACTTCGTTTTCTCAAAACTGTTCAATTGTATGGTGTGATGAAACCATGCAGGGCATCGTTATTGATCCAGGTGGTGACGTCAAACAGCTTGCGATGTTGATTGAAGAGTTAGGTGTAAAGGTTGTTAGCTTAGTTTTAACGCATGGCCATTTAGATCATGTTGGCGGAACTGAGCCATTGTCTGAAGCTCTAGGTGGCATTGAGATTATTGGCCCGCATAAGGACGATAATTTTTGGCTACAAGGTTTGGAAGGCCAAAGCCAAATGTTTGGTTTTCCGCTGACTCAACCATTTGAGCCAAATCAGTGGCTAGATGATGGCGACACGGTGACATTTGGTAACCAGACCATGCAAGTTCTACATACGCCAGGCCACACACCAGGCCACGTTGTTTTGTTCAGCGACGAGGCAAAGTTGGCCTTTGTCGGCGATGTTCTTTTTAACGGCAGTGTAGGGCGCACTGATTTCCCTAAAGGGGACTTCAATACCTTGATTGATTCAATTAAAACCAAACTTTGGCCATTAGGCAAAGACGTTCGATTTGTTCCGGGTCATGGCCCTGAATCGACATTTGGTCATGAACGCGCGACAAACCCATTTGTTGCTGACGAGATGCCTCTCTACTAACGCCTATTCTTAATGTATCAACAGTGGCGATTTTCCTTCGCCGCTGCTTTCATATCCGTTCGTCTTCTTCTGATTTCGCAGCAGCAAGGTAGCGCCTTGCCAATCCTACAAATTCTTCTGCTGGCCTATCTAAATCATTGGTCGAGATAAACACATCATAATCATAATATTGTCTTTGGTAGCGCATTCGGTTGGCGAGCATGGCATGTAATCCAGAAAACTCATTTCCTTGTGAGTTTACGTAAGGGCTAGAGTCTAAAACGATATCTTCAAAATGAGTGGTTTGTTTGACTTGTTTAGCTCCTAAGTAGAGCAGAGCTCGTTGGCTCAGCAGCACATCTGTGGCAATGCGAGGACAAATGCTCGTGATATACGGTGAGTAGTGTTTTAGCTTTATTCCTATCCATGGCATTGGTTGCTGCCAACCATCATTATCGTAATAACAGAGCCCAATTTTGCTAATGTTGATCCATTTAACAACCCAACCACCTTTAAACAGGTGTTGTTGGAAGTGGGTGGCGGTTAAGGTGAAGCGAACAATGCTGGTAATGATCAACAGATAACCAAAGCCGAGTAAGCAAGCTAGAGCAAACAGAGACAAGATTAACTGTTGCCAACCAGGGGCAAAGAGAAACAGAAAAAGCATGCCAGCAACGATAAAAGCCAGAAGAATTCTAGTCGTTGGGGAACGCCATTCTAAGGGATGATTGGTTAAGTGTATGGTCTCCATAGCTCACCAATAACTGTGATAGATAGTCTGCTTATATATTCAGTAGTGACAAAATAAAACCACCCTCTATTGATTAAATTGTAGTCTTACACAGCAAAATTGCGCATTTTTGCATCAGAAACCCCCTTGTACTCTGTAAATGGAAGCAAAATTTTGGTATAAAACGCGCTTCAAATTTTCACCACTGCTCCGTATGCAGTGAAATGGAGAAATACTCGATGAGACTTGCTCATAAGCGTAAAGTGCAGCTTAAACTGCAAAAGCGCATTAAAGCGACAGTTGCAAATGTTGAAGCAACAAAGAAAGCTAAGCCTGTAGTTGAGAAGAAAGTAGCTGCAAAGCCGGTAGCAGAGAAAGTAGTTGCGGCGAAAAAAGCAGTTGATGTTGCGCTAACTCCAAAGCAGCAACAAGTACTGGATATCGTTGTCGGTAACACTGAAGGTATCAATCCGAAAGGTATTGGTTTAGTTGCGGGTCAAGAAGAGTCGAAAGCGGCTTCTTGGGCAACAGGCGCTCTTAAAAAGCTACTTGAAGAAAACTTAGTAGTGAAAGAGCAACTAGCTGGCAATAAAGTTATCTATAAAGCAGTTTAATTGCCATTAGACAGTTAGTTAAAAAAGCCCCGATAAAATCGGGGCTTTTTTATGCAACCAGAACAATGTACTAGGACACTTTTTCTATGCCTTGTCACATTTCTACAATCTTCTGTTAATACTTTCTATCGCATAAATCACTACGTAATTTTGCGCTTGATTAGATGCCGTTACTTTAAAAATTCCCTATCTGTTAATCGTTTATTTTATTAGTGGTGAAAAGGCTACGTAAAAATACGTATTTCATTCATTGTGATTAATGACAGGCCGTATTCTCGTTTGCGTGTTCTCGCTGATTTCGTGCTGTTCATTAATGGCGCATTCTGTAGGTGAAACTGAAAGTACCTGGAAAGGAACGGTTAGCCAACAAAGGACGTGAACAATGAGTCTTATCCAAAAAACATTAAAACAAGTAATGAAAGGAACCATCGTCGCCGCTGCATTTGCATTAATGGCAACATCAGCGACAGCGGCAGAAAAAGTATATCGCTTAAAGCTTGCTGAAACATGGGGACCTAACTTCCCAGTATTTGGTGATGCGACAAAGAATATGGCTGCAATGGCAGAGAAGATGTCCAATGGTCGCTTGCAAATTCGAATCGACTCAGCGAATAAGCACAAGGCGCCTTTAGGTATCTTCGATATGGTCAAGTCGGGTCAGTATGATCTTGGTCATTCTGGCTCTTACTATTGGAAAGGTAAGGTCCCGAATACGCTCTATTTCACATCAATGCCGTTTGGTATGACACCAGCAGAACAGTACGCATGGTTCTACCATGGGGGCGGTATGGAGTTGATGGAAAAAGTTTACTCGCCACACAATTTGCTTTCATTCCCTGGAGGTAATACAGATATTCAGATGGGCGGATGGTTTCAAAAAGAGATTAACTCTGTGGATGACCTGAAAGGCCTGAAAATGCGTATTCCAGGTTTCGCAGGTGAAATTCTTGCAGAGCTTGGCGCTAAACCAACCAACATTGCTCCGGGTGAGCTCTATACCTCGCTAGAGCGTCGTACCATCGATGCATTGGAGTGGGTGGGACCTTCGCTTGATTTACGAATGGGCTTCCACAAAATTGCTCCGTACTATTACACGGGCTGGCATGAGCCGGGTTCAGAGCTTCAGTTCTTAGTGAATAAACGTACTTGGAATCGTCTTCCTGAAGATCTGCAAGAAATCCTACGCGTAGCAATGCGCACTGCTGCGTACGACATGTACACGCAAGCAACGCACGAAAGTGGGAAAAACTGGGTGTCAATCAAATCAGAATACCCAGACGTGCAAGTTAAAGGCTTTCCACCTGCTGTCATGAAAGAGCTAAAAGCTGCCAATGATCGTTTACTAGCTAAACATGCAGAGAAAGATGATCTAGCAAAAGAAATTCAAAAATCTCAAGCTGATTACCTGAAACAAGTCCGTTCATGGACTGATATTTCCCACCGCGCTTACCTAAACAGTCAGGCGCAACAATAACTGTCCCAATAGCGGGAAGCCCAAGAAAGATACCCATTTGACTCATCCCTTGTGGGTATCACTATAAAAAAGCTCCGCTAGCACTGCTAAGCGGAGCACCTTTCTAAGTTCCATGGAGTAAGGAATGAGAAGTCTTATCTATATTGAGCGATTATTTAACCGTTTCGGAGATTTTCTTGGATGGTTATCAAGCATCCTCTTCATCCTGCTGCTCGCTAACGTTGTCTATGACGTGGTGATGCGTTACGTGTTTAATGATGTGTCCATTGCATTTCAAGAGATGGAATGGCACCTGTTCTCTGCGGTATTTCTACTCGGAGTGCCTTACGCCATTAAATCTGGTGGTCATGTTCGAGTTGACCTGTTCTATGAGCGTTTATCCCACAAAGCTCAAGCCATTATCGATTTACTCGGAACCTTGTTGTTCCTATTCCCGTTTTGTTTATTGGTTGCCTGGTATGGCATTGATTTCGCCAAAGAAAGTTATGCTTTAGGAGAAACGTCAGGCGACCCGGGAGGCTTGCCTTATCGCTGGATTATTAAGGGGATGATTCCACTGTCATTCTTATTTATGGCAATCAGCGGTGTTGGCTTACTTCTCCATTCTTTGAACAAGATTTTTAATCCTCATTTGGTTCACGCCAATTTAACCGGTAAGCAGTAAGGAGCACTGAAAATGATCGGTATTGTGATGTTTTTTGTTGCCCTATTTGCCTTGTTATTAGGGTTCCCGGTGGCGTTTACCTTTGGTGGTATCGCGTTGATATTTGGTGTTTGGGCTGAAGGTATGGACATGTTTGCTTTCATGCCATATCGAATTCAATCCATCATGGAAAATACGGTGCTAATGGCAGTGCCTTTGTTTGTTTTTATGGGGTTAGTCCTTCAGAAAACACGCTTAGCAGAGCAGCTACTTGAATCAATGGGGCGCTTATTTGGCGGTGTTCGAGGTGGTATTGCTATCTCAACGGTTTTGGTTGGTGCGCTGCTCGCAGCTTCAACGGGGGTAGTTGGAGCGTCAGTGGTTGCTATGGGGCTTATCTCATTGCCTGTGATGCTTAAGTACAACTACGACAAAGGCTTGGCCTGCGGCACGATTTGCGCCTCTGGCACATTGGGTCAGATCATTCCACCATCGATTGTGTTGATTCTATTGGGAGATGTACTCGGCGTACCTGTTGGGGATTTATTCCAAGCCGCAGTGTGGCCGGGTTTGGTGCTAGTTGGGGCGTATGTTATTTACATTTTGATTTACGCCAAGCTTAACCCTGAAGCGGCGCAGCCGATTCCAAGCGATGACTCTGTTAGCCGCCGAGAAGAGGTGATTGCAGCGCTTAAAGCAGTGGTTCCACCACTAGCGCTTATTGTTGTCGTTTTAGGCTCAATCTTTGCTGGGGTTGCAACGCCAACAGAGTCTGCAGCGTTAGGTGGCGCGGGTGCAATTGTGCTTGCTCTGCTATACAAGCAATTTAGCTGGAACATGGTTTATGAGGCCGCAAAAGAAACCGTGAAAGTAACGGCTATGGTATTTGCCATCTTGCTGGGTGCAACTGCGTTTTCGATGGCGTTTACTTACACCGGAGGTGATTATCTGGTTGAAGAGTGGATGATGCAGTTGCCGGGAGAAAAATGGGGTTTCCTCATCATAACCATGTTGGTGATTTTGGTTTTAGGCTTCTTTATCGATTTCGTTGAAATCTGTTTCATTATTGTGCCCATTTTAGCGCCAGTGGCTGAGCTTATGGGGATCAATATGACATGGTTTGCTATCTTAGTTGCCATGAATCTACAAACATCGTTCTTAACCCCACCGTTTGGCTTTAGCCTGTTTTATTTAAAAGGCGTGGCGCCACGTGGCGTAACAACGCGTGATATTTATCGTGGCGTGATGCCTTTTATCGCGATTCAAGTTGTGGTTCTTGCCAGCTTGTTGGCTTTCCCAGGATTTTATGGAATGTGATATTTCCATTACATCTGGATAACAACAAATGGTACAGTTGAACTGCTCGCCGACATGGTGCGAGCAGTTTTTTATTGAGGAGAAGGAATGCCTCTAAAAGCAAAACTTATATTGCTCACACTGATACCACTGTTGATCGTGACTGCCAGTATCAGTTGGATATCGGTGTATCAAGCAAAAACGCTGGGCGATCGAGAGATTGAGATCTTCAGAGCGAGCTTGATCAAATCTAAAGAATCTGCGTTAAAAGACAGCGTTGATCTGGCTTTTGACGCGATCTCCCATGTTTATAATGATCCCACTCTTGATGAAGTACGTGCCAAAGCGGAAGTCAGAGCCATTCTCACCAAATTACGTTATGGAAAAGACGGTTATTTCTTTGCTTACGATCGCAACGGGACCAATTTAGTCCATCCGATCTTACCGGAACTGGTGGGCCAGAACCTACTGCATATCCAAGATGAAAATGGTGATCACCTTATTGAAGCGCTGTTGCAACAGGCCCAAAGTGGTGGCGGGTTTCATCAGTATCTATGGCAAAAGCCCTCGACAGGAGAAACGGTCCCTAAGCTAAGCTACGCAGCTTGGTTGGAAAAATGGCAATGGATGATTGGAACAGGATTGTATATTGAAGATGTCAGTTTAGAAGTGGCGAATATGCAGTCAGAGATCAACAAAAACATCGAAACCACATTTTTCTCTCTTATCGTGATTGTGGTAGTGACGGTGGCGGTTATTGTCGTTCTGACATTAGCGATTAATTTGCATGAGCATCGAATTGCCGATAGAAGCCTAAAAGAGCTGGCCCACAAAACAGTAATGTTTCAAGAAGACGAAAAAAAGCACCTTGCCCGAGAGTTACACGATGGTATAAACCAACTTTTAGTATCGAGTAAATGCCACCTTGAACTGCTAGGCCACAAACTTCAGGAAGAATCTCAACGGCAGCATTTAGCCAAATCACAAAACTCGCTGATGACTGCGATTAATGAAGTCAGACATATCTCGCATAAACTCCGACCAAGCGCACTGGATGATATCGGTTTAGAGGCCGCTTTAAATACACTACTGCAAGACTTTAAAGCGCATTCCGGTGTAGACATTGAAACCTTATTCGATACTCAGCCGGGTAAGCTAAAATCTGAAGTAGCGACAACCTTGTATCGAGTTGCGCAAGAGTCATTAACTAACATTGAAAAGCATGCCCATGCCACGACAGTCACTGTGATCTTGCAGCAGTTAGGTAATATGCTGCAACTGATGATCCGTGATGATGGTGTCGGTTTTCATGTTAATGACGCATTAAGGCAGAGAGGGATTGGCCTGCGCAATATGCGTGAGCGCGTAGAGTTTTTAGGTGGAGAAATAGAGCTTTCTAGTGAACCTGGATTTGGTACTGAAATCACCGTGTTGTTGCAGTTAGATGGACTTGTATATGGATAAACCGATCAAAGTGGTGATTGTTGATGATCATCAAGTCGTATTAGATGGCTTCATCGCTCGATTAGAGATGGAGCCGGATATTGATGTCGTTGGTACAGCCAGTAACGGCATAGAAGCATTAGATGTTGTGAAGCGTTTGCTGCCAGATGTGATTCTGATGGACGTAAGCATGCCGTTGATGAATGGCATAGATGCAACAAGAGTTATCAAAGAGGAACTGGTTGATGCTAAGGTTTTAATGTTAACCATGCATGACAACCGTGAGTACATCATGAAAGTGATGCAGAGTGGTGCCGTGGGTTATATGTTGAAAGAAATTTCGGCGGATAAAATGGTTCAGGCGATCAAAACGGTGAATCAAGGCTCGACCTACTTTTGTGAATCTGTCGCTCAAACCTTATTTACTCAAGAGATCACCCCAGCAGCACAAAAGCCGAATCCACTGAGTCGCAGAGAGGAAGCGGTGTTGAAACTGGTTGCTCAAGGTTGTAGTAGCAAGAAAATAGGAACCATGCTTGATATTAGCGCGCGCACGGTGGAAACACATCGACAAAACATCAAGCATAAGCTTGATTTACATAGCACGGCTGAATTAGCAAAGTATGCCATTGAGAAGGGCTTGATTGATTAACCTCGGTAGTGTCACTTAGCCTCAGTGGCTGATTATTCCTCCCTTAATTTTACATAGCTGTCCACTGAAACTGGATTTGTAGAGGCATCGTCTTTTATCAATATGATGCCTGTGACAATGAACTCCCTATCTTCAGAGCCTGTTGCAGTTAGTGGGTTTTGTGACTGTCTTTGTCGGTGTGGCTATTACTAACTATAAACCGGATCCATCACTCACTTTTGTTGAGGATCTGTGACTGAATGAATAGATTAGACGCATTGAAAACAGTTTTTAGTCATAAAGTTTAATAAATTCCGATTTATATCAAACAAACTATAGTGTTGAGTCATCTAAAATCGCAGTATATATATAAAAAACACTATAATTACACTATGTCTATTCGAAGCATATCTCGTTTTGGTGTTCTAACACTGAAGACGAAAACGGCACTTCTCTTTGCTACCGGACTGCTCAGTATATTGCTGAGCAGCCTCTTCATTACACGATATTTTTTCTTATTAAGTATTGACCAGCTTGAACTGGATCAGATCGTCAAGGCTAACCGTCAGGCAGAGTCCGTTATAGAACGCATTGTTGAAGCACAAAACGAACGAGCTTATGACTGGGCCCATTGGGATGAGTCGTATTTGTTGTTAAAACAAGGGGACCCAGGGTATTACGATCGAAACTTAGGTCTATCGACATTGGATACACTTGGTTTAGATCTGATTGCGTACTTACAAACCGACTTTACGGTGACAGAGTCACTTTATCGGAACATGGATGGAAAAGGTTTTGAGCTGCTCTTGGAAGCCTTCTTGCGTTCAAAAGGAATGAACGCCCATATTGCAAGAATGAAAACGGTTTTGGATGGAGATAAACACGGTATCTCAGGAATTATTAAAGGGAATGGTGAACTGTGGATCATTTCATTGACACCGGTGCGCGATAGTGAAGGTGAATCTGAAATGGTGGGTTGGCAAATATGGGGACAGCATCTGTCATACCGCTTTCCACATGAATACAGCGGCATTCTTTCTGCTGAAAATGAAATATTGTACGACCAGCAACATGATATTAAGTCGACGGATGAGCATTGGTTGTTAGATTCAGGAATATTCGTTCATAAAGATGACCAAATTCTCTCTGCTCATTCTCCACTTGTCGGTCTAGGTGGTGAAACCCTTGCAATTTTACATACTGAGGTGCCAAGAGCGTTCTATTCAAAAGGAAATCGCTTATTCTTGCGCCTTATCATCATTGTACTGGCTGTCGCGATTGCCATCACTACCGTCACGGTATTTTTATTTCGAATCCAAGTCGGAAACCGGTTTAAACACCTAGAACACGGGATCACTCGGCTTTTTGATGGAAATGAATTGCCGGAGCGAAAAACTAAAGATGAATTTGAACGAATTACTGAGCTAGTTTCACACCTTGCGCAATCTTCAAGTGTCAATGAAGACAAGCTTTCAGAAACGCTACAAAAGTTTGAAGCGTTATATCAAAGCCAAAATATGGGAATGATGCTGGTTGTTGATAAGGTGATCGTGGATTCCAACTTGGCTGTTGAACAGATGCTTGGTTACAAAAAGCATGAGTTACAATCAATGTCACTTGAAAACTTATGTGCTGCTCAAGCACCGCATCATTGCAAAGTGGAAGATATGTATGCAGCGATAGAACAGGGGCAGCGAGAGTTTGAGGCTGAATTAAACTGCAAAAATGGTGAGTTAACACCATGTCACATTGAAATCTCAGTGATTGAGCTACAGTCTGGACAGTCATTAATGCTATCAGTTAAAGACTTAAGTGAGCAAAAACAACAGCAAGAATTAATTCAAACACTCACGACGAAAGATACAATGTCTGGCTTTTTGAATAAGCCTGCCACTATCCAGCATATTGAACGCAGCCTCGTTGAGAATGAACAAACAGGTACTTTCGCTGTGCTCTATATTACCTTTTCACGCCTAAGTGAAACGGCGGAAGTCTATGGGCTAGCCTTTTATGATCGTGTTGTGAAGCACTTAGTTGAAAGCATTAAGTCTAATGTTGATTGCAACCAAATTGGCCGCGTTAGCGAGCACGAGTTCCTTATTATTGCTAATAACCACTGTAATACAGACGCGCTATGGCAGATTGGTGAAACGCTGGTGGAGCGGTACGGAAATCGGGCTGCTATCGGTGGTATTGAACTTGAACTGGGTATGAAAGCAGTGATGGTTGATAATGAATACGTGGGGGCAAACTTTGAGTCACTTTTACAATTAGCACAATATGTCACCAACCGATCGCAGCACTTTGGCGGGAAAAAGCTGCAGTCAGTTGATTCTGCTTTATTGCGTGAGGCTCAGAATGCCCAAGCGATTACTCGTGATCTTCTGGGTGCCGTACAACGGAATGAGTTTTTTGCCCATTTCCAACCTATTGTTGATTGCAGTAGCCAAGAGATCAATGGCTTTGAAGCGTTAGCCCGTTGGGTCCACCCTGTGCTTGGAAATATTTCTCCTGCTGTCTTTATCCCGCTTGCTGAAAAACAAAAACTGATTGTTGAAATCGGTGAGCAAATATTGGAGCAAGCATGTCAATTTATCTCCGAGATCAATAACAAGACAAATGGTGTGACCGCAAAACCGCTGACGGTGCACGTTAACCTATCAAGCCCTCATTTCTACCATACGTCTCTGGTTAGTTACTTAGCATCGTTAATCGAAAAATATTCGATAAAAAGTGGCCAGCTGACACTCGAAATTACAGAAAGTATGTTGATGGTTGGGGAAAGCGACGTCATTGAGAGAATGGCGCTTATCAAGCAACTCGGTGTTCACTTGGCGCTCGATGATTTTGGTACGGGCTACTCTTCATTCAGTACATTATGTACGTTCCCTTTAGATGTTGTGAAACTTGACCGCTCATACATCGATCAACTAGAACACAATGAAAAGGCTCGAACGTTAGTTCGAAGCATTGCTTCTATGTCACATGAATTGGGGCTAACTATTGTGGCTGAAGGGGTTGAAACTTCCTCCCAATACAAAAAACTGAAAGTTTGGAATATAGATGAAGTTCAAGGATTTTATTTCTATAAACCAATGGGAGAAGGGGACGCTAAGTCTTTGATTATTGAAAAAGATTAAACAAAGTGTAAGGAATGTAAGTCTCGGGGATATTTTTAAAGGCTGTTGTTATGATGGTTTTTTAAACCTCAACAGACCATCCCGTTATGTCTTACCCTCAAAACCGTCATGATTTCTATCATGCCCATGTGTATTTTTGTGAAGAAAGTTGTGAGTTTGCAAGGGCGCTAAGAGAAAGCATCTTTTCAGAGCTCAATTTAAAGGTGGGTAATTTTAATTGCCAACCAGTCGGCCCTCATACGAAATGGAGCTTTGAGGTGCACTTTACGCGACAAGAGTTTGAGCGCTTTATTCCTTGGTTGGAACAAAGAAGAGCGGGGCATTCTGTTTTAGTTCATGCAGTCACAGGGGATGACTTATTAGATCATACTGAATTCGCTTATTGGTTAGGTCATCCTGTCCCCCTTAAACTTGCTTTGTTTCAGTAGTCAGTAGTCAGTAGTCATTTGTCGTGTCGATTACTAACGTGAATTGTTCGTTTGCCTATCTTGGCATATATAAAGCGCCCGAATTTCTTTCCGAGCGTTTGAATGAACAAGTTAATCGATGCACTGGCAACCCAAGGTTATTACATTTGGGACGATTTTATTTCTCCTGAGCAAGTAGCTGAATTAAGAAACTCTATTCCGGATGAATGGAAAAAAGCTCGCATTGGACGCAATGAAGAAACGTCAAGAGAAGTGACGATACGCAGCGATAAGATCCAATGGCTCAGCAGTAATATGGGTGCCGCTGTAGCAAGTTTTCTTGAGAAGATGGAACAGATCCGCCTTGAGGCGAACCGACATTTTTTTCTTGGTTTGTTTGAATATGAAGCCCATTTTGCGAAATATGAAAAAGGTGACTTCTACCAAAAACACCTGGATTGTTTCAAAGGCAATGATAATCGCCGTTTAACCACGGTGTTTTATATGAATGAGCATTGGAATGATGAGGATGCCGGTGAGCTTAAAGTGTATGATTTGAAAGATAATCATATTGCTACCATCCCTCCTAAAGCGGGGCGGTTATTTGTCTTTTTGTCTGAACAATTTCCTCATGAAGTACTACCAACGAATACGGAACGCTACAGTATTGCGGGTTGGTTCCGGGTAAATGGAGTGCAAGGGAATACGCTCGATATTGCAAACTAGAGAAAAAGGTCGCTGTATCGGCGACCTTTTTAGTTAGATACAGAAGTGACAATTTTCATCGGTTAAACCGTGAATGCCCTGTTGTATTTGTAGATGCTGTTCTCCAGCCTCAAGCCCCATTTGGTAGCCATGCTCTAAAATACGTTTATTTTTAGTTAGCCTTTGCACCGCAAACTGTTCGGGTGGAGCGATGACGCGCACGATCGCGTCTGTTGGAGGATGGCGGATAAACTCCAGTGATTGATTATAATTCTCCGCGCGTTTTGCTAATGCACTTGCTACATGAGGGTAATCTGCCAATACCTTTTGCATTAACCAATCGAATTTTGGTGCAGGCATTTCATAACTTATCGGGTGAGATAGAATAACCGTAATATCTTTTGCACCTCGGCGATACGCTTCTTTTACAGGAATTGAATCGGCAACCCCGCCATCGGTATAACATCCTCCTGAAAAACAAGGAACAGTTTTATAAGCGATCGGAAGTGCACAAGTTGCTTCGAGAATACGCTCAAGATTGTCTAAATCTAGTTGGTAATAATCGGCGTTTCCGGTATTGATATTGGTTGTAGTTGCAAGCATTGGGTTTGCATGTCGCACCTTTTCAATATCAAGAGGGTAGCGACGGTTAGATTCTTCGATAAGCCACTTTACATCGACCAAATGCCCACCCTTCACAAATCTGGCGGGATTTAAAAAGCGTTTGTCAGTCGCAAGTTTCGTGATGACATGGTAACTCCGTTTTGGTTGATGGGCGAGGTAGCCCACTAAGTTAGATACACCCGCAGAAACACCGATAGAAAAATGATAAGGGTTGTAATGTTTGCGCATAAATGCATCTAAAACGCCACTAGCAAAAATGCCTCGCATCGCACCACCTTCAACCACTAGAGCCTTCATCTTCCTGTTCCTAAGTCTGACTATCAATGTGATCAAGCATACCGATGGCAACGTAAGACGGATAATAGAAAATATTTATCATTTGAATAGGTTTCAACGATGGGATGATGAAGAAATTATCATAGGTCAACAGAACAACGGATTTATTGGTTATGGAATGGTATACAGGGTATCTAACCGTCTAAACTTTAGTTGATGCTAATGGAAAGGAAATCTAAAGGGCAGGAACGTCATGGAACATTTACATCGTTATCAGCCAATTTGCTATTTTGAATATGCTGATTCACTGAATGCGCAGTTACAATCCATTAAAAGTCGTATGAGTAGTCACATACCTCACTTAGACAGAATTTCATTTGCCCTTTTCGATGAGCATGAGCAAATGCTTAGGACGTACGCGGACAGCTCCTTGTTATCGCTGCAAAAAGCGCACTATGAAGCATCGATTTCTCGCCTACCAGCTTTAAAACAATGCATGGAGTCCGGGGTGCCACGGGTGTTGAACGATTTAACAGACATGACGCCATCGCCTCATATCACCATGCTTATTGAGTGTGGTTATCGTTCTTCGGCGGCGATACCGTTATATCAAAGTGGAGATTTCATTGGCTTCGCGTTTCTTAACTCATTTACCAAAGCTGCGTTTGACCTTTCCACCATTACTAGGCTCAAACCGTATATTGATATGATTCAGTTCGCGGTGTTTTCTGAGTATCAATTGGTGCACGCCATTATCGAGTGTGCAGAACAAGTACAGAGGCATTCGCCTGTATATCATCGTGAATCGCAAGCGCACAAAGAGCGTATTGCGTTTTATGCTCGTATTATCGCCGCTAATTTAGCAGATATGTACGGCTTTGATGATGAAACGGTTGAGAATATCTCTTTGTTCGCTCAGTTTCATGACTTAGGCAAAACCCGTCTCCCCGTTACTTTGTTATGCAAAATGGCACCACTAACTAGCAAAGAACTCATCCAAATCAGAAAGCATATTCAACATGGCATGGACATTATTGATGAGATACTAGAAGCGCTGGGGTACCCTCATCACCCAAGTGTTTTATTACTAAGCCAAATTATGGCGCATCACCATGAATTTTTAGATGGTTCAGGGTATCCAGATGGGCTGATAGGTGAAGAAATACCTATTGCGGCACGGATTGTATCCGTCGCTAACATCTATGATGCGATGACTGCACATAAACCCTATCGCCAAGCCTGTTCGGCTATGCATGCCATTTTAGAGTTAGAGAAAATGGTTCATCAGGGTAAGCTCGATAAACATTGTGTCGAAGCACTAAGAGAAAACCAGAGCATATTGGCAGAGCACGCATCAGATTTTCCAGAGTTCGACCCCAAAGATGGCTTCTATCAATAGTTTTTATCTATCGAACTTATAGATAGTGAAGATTTTATCTATCTAATGTAAATACGTATACTTTTCCCATAAAGAGGTAATTCAGCCTCTATTCGTTTTTGATTACGAGAGGAAAATGCATATGTCTCACCAAATTAGCTTAATCGGCCTTGACCAAGAACAGTCACAAACACTATCTGAACAACTAAATGATCTGTTAGCGCATTATCAACTTCAATACATGAACTCTCGCGGGTATCACTGGAATATCAAAGGCCAGCAGTTTTTCGAATTACACGTGAAATTTGAAGAGATTTACACGGATCTGCAAACAAAAATTGACGAACTAGCTGAGCGTATATTGACTCTTGGTTTTACTCCTGATCATAGCTTTAGCCGTTACCTTGAGCGCAGTGCAATTAAAGAGCATCAAAATGCGACGACAGGAAAAGCGTGTGTTCAAGGGTTAGTTGATGGTTTTAGTCAATTGATTGCAAAACAACGTGTGATCTTGCAATACGCAGCTGAAGCGGATGATGAAGGCACTGCTGCGTTGATGGGTGACTACATTCGTGAACAAGAGAAACTTATGTGGATGTTAAACGCATATCTACAATAACCTGTTTAAATAAACAGTAAAACTTGATCACTATGATGGAAGAACTATACTGTATATAGAAACAGTGAACATCTGGAGGTGAGTATGATTTGGGAAACCTTAGAAAGAGTGAACCGACTCCGCCAAGAAGCCTTAGCAAGTCCAGAGTTTGTCGAGTCGGCAAAAGCACACGAAAAAGCATTGCAACATGAGTTGGAACTTAGTGAACCAACCAAGACGCGCAAAAGAGTGAAAAAAGCGAAAAGCCTTGCTGATATCTATCACGAAGTGGAGTTTGGTCCAAATCAAACTGGCACACAGCATTAATCTTCCATCAACAAAAAGCAGCCGAATCGGCTGCTTTTTTTATATTCAGGTCGTCAGTTCGAGAGAAATTAAAGACAAAAAAGAAGCCACATCATCGTGGCTCAAAGGAAGTAATGGATACTGTGTTTAAAATGTAGCACAATTTTTCCCCTTTGGTTTTTTACGAAGATAATGAGAGCGATTGATCGCGGAACTTACCTAGACTTATGTTTTTCAATAATGTCACTTAGTTAGTTAAGGTGATTGTTTGGCGGTTGTTTTTTGTATTAATGTTTCAATTTCACTTTAATTGTCGGTGTTTTATTCTGCTGTTCTCTTGTCGTTTTGATCAATCACAATGAAGTGCGCTATTTAGCGAGAAAGTTTGCGACTTTTATCACAACGGATCTGCCTTAAATTGAACATTGCACGTAGAATAGCGAGCTCTTAACGCATTGCTGCATATATCGGATTTTACGATGGATAATAAACTTGGACTTGGCTCACTAACTGCAATCGTCATTGGTTCAATGATAGGAGCTGGAGTCTTTAGTCTGCCACAAAATATGGCTTCTGTAGCTAGCCCAGCTGCAGTCATGTTAGGTTGGCTGATCACCGGTGTCGGAATGATCTTTCTTGCTTTGTCATTCCAAAAACTTGCTACAGCTAAACCACACGTAGAAAGTGGGGTGTTTGGTTATGCAAAAGAAGGCTTTGGTGATTTTGTCGGTTTTTGCTCGGCTTGGGGGTATTGGTTGAGCGCGATGCTTGCCAACGTTTCTTATCTGGTGATCGTATTTAGTACCTTAGGCCTCTTATTTGATACTCCGACCAATGTGATTTTTGGTCAGGGCAATACTTGGGTTTCTATTGTTGGTGCGTCTTGCTTACTTTGGATGGTGCATGCGCTAGTTTTGCGCGGTGTGCAAACTGCAGCACTAATTAATATGGTGACCACGTATGCCAAATTAGTTCCGCTGATCATTTTTATTATCTGCGCTTTATTTGCCTTCAATTTAGATACCTTCACATTAGACTTTACAGGGGTACACTTTGGTGCTGAGCATGACTTGCTATCTCAAGTCAAAAGTACGATGTTAGTGACTGTCTGGGTTTTTATTGGTATTGAAGGTGCTGTTGTTGTTTCTAGCCGAGCACGAAACCGAAAAGACATTGGCCGAGCTACAATCCTTGGCTTGCTAACCGCTTTGGCTATTTATGTCTTTGTTACACTCCTTTCCATGGGGGTAATTAAACCTGTTGAGCTTGCCCAATACCACAATCCGTCAATGGCGAAAGTTCTCACTACAATCCTTGGTCCTTGGGGACAGGTAATTGTAAGCGTTGGCCTTCTTATCTCGGTCTGTGGTGCCTTTTTGAGCTGGACAGTGCTGGCTTCCGAAGCTCCTTATTTATGCGCTAAAGAAAACATGTTCCCTAAGAAGTACGCTGAGGTGAACAAAGCAGGTAGTCCCTTCCGTCCATTGCTTTTAACAAATGTGTGGATACAAATCTCGCTGATAGTGGTGATGTTTGCTGGCAGTACGTACGACACGTTGCTCGTGATAGCATCAGAAATGATATTGGTTCCTTACTTCCTCGTGGGTGCGTTTACATTAAAACTGGCAATCGAGAAGCGTGATAAAGGAAGCTTATTAGCGATTGGATTAGGCGCTAGTGTTTATGGTTTGTGGTTACTGTATGCTTCAGGGTTAAATTATTTACTGCTATCGGCGATTTTATACCTACCGGGATTGTACTTTTACATGCAAGCAAAACGAGAGCAGGGTATTCATCCGTTTCAAGGAAAAGAAAAATGGGGTGCGTGCGGCTTAAGTATTGTTGCGATTACTGCGGTCGGTATGATTTCACAAGGCATACTAAGCCTTTCAATGTAAGATTTTTATATAGAAAGCCTTTCTGGGAAAGGAAAGGCTTTTTTATGACCTTTAGCTTGAGTACTTCTCACGGTTTTTCAATATCTTGGAATGATTCTGTTCTGCCCAATGAATCAACTCTCCAATCGGATCTAAGATACTTAATCCCATCTCGGTAAGCTCATACACGACCTTTAGCTGATTTTCATGGTATTCCGTTCTATTTATATAACCATCTTGCTCTAAATTTTTAAGCACCTGAGTTAACACTTTTTGAGAGATGTCGCCCACCGTTCTTTTTAACTCATTAAATCGGGTGGGTTGCTCTGAAAGTATCACTAAAACGATTAAGCTCCACTTGTCACCAATTCGATCGATGACGTTGCATATTGGGCAATTTATTGCATCTTTTTTATCCAGAACTGTCACTTTATGCATAATGAACCTCTTTTTATTCTTCTTATTCAATGGGTTACCTCAAGGTAACTAATTGACGCATTGCTAGCCAATGATAACATTCAGCACGCAAATAGATACTTGGAGTAATAAATATGAATATAAAGTCCATATGTTTTGTGTCGGCAATGTTAGTGAGTATGGCGGTTCTGGGTGGTTGCTCCGCTCGTTCTGTTGATACCACGAATTCAAAGGAGAATACTTCGATGAAACAAACTGCAATGAATGCTCAAAATGCACTTTTTAAAGATTATGATGCTGCTGAAATAAGAAAATATTTTCGTGAAGATTACATTCAGCATAACCCACACGTTCCAACAGGCTTAGCCCCAATGCTAGAGATGTTGCCAGCATTAAAAGCGGCTGGAACAACATATAAAAATCACCGTCTACTGCAAGATGGGGATTTCATTGTTATGCATAACACCTATGACAATGCTGAAGCTTTCGGCGCTAAAGAGGTGGTCACATTTGACGTTTGGCGAATGGAAAACGGCCAAGTTGCGGAGCATTGGGATGCAATTTCTCCGATTGTTAAAAATACAGCAAGTGGACGTTCGCAATTTGATGGCCCGACTACCGTTAAAGATTTAGATAAAACAGCTGACAATAAAGTATTGGTGACAAAATTTGTTGAAGATGTTCTTTTTGGTAATGCACCAGAAAAGATTACTGAATATGTAAGCCTAGAGCAATACGACCAACACAACCCAGTGGTTAAAGATGGATTAGATGGGTTGCAAGAAGCACTTAAATATCTAGCGTCGCAAAATAACTTGTTTGAATACCATAAGATCCACCGAATTTTAGGTGAGGGTAACTTTGTATTGACTCAAAGTGAAGGTCGTTGGAATGGCAAACCTCAGGCGTTTTATGATCTATTTCGTGTCGAGAACGGCAAAATAGTTGAGCATTGGGATATCATCCAAGAAATTCCGGCACAAATGGCTCATGGTAATGGCATGTTTTAAGATTAAACCGAACGACTAGAAACAAAAAGCCACACAGATTAATCTGTGTGGCTTTTATATTGTTCGTGATTTGAACTTACAATTCTGAATTAAGACTCTTGAGAAGCTGCTTCAAGCTTACCTTGTTTACGTGCTTCTAGGCGTACAAGATAATCTGCAAGGTCACGTTTAATTTCAGGAACCAGAATATATAGACCGACAATGTTAACCAGTGCCATAGAGAAGATCATAGCATCAGAGAAGTCGATAACTGGGCCTAAGTTCATTGCAGCGCCAATCACAACGAAGACACAGAACTTCACTTTAAAGATGATTTCAGCTGTTTTACTTTCACCAAATAGGTAAGTCCAAGCTTTTAAGCCATAGTAAGACCACGAAATCATCGTCGAGAATGCAAAGAGAACGACTGCAATAGCTAGAATATACGGGAACCAGCTAATTGCGCTACCAAATGCAGCAGAAGTTAGTTCAACGCCAGCTAAACCAGTGTCCGTGTCCAAGTAACCTGTGATAATGATGACCAAAGCTGTCATCGTACAAATCACAACAGTATCGATAAATGGTTCAAGTAGAGAGACAAAGCCTTCAGACAATGGCTCTTTCGTTTTTACCGCAGAGTGAGCAATCGCCGCTGAACCAACACCCGCTTCGTTCGAAAACGCTGCTCGTTTGAAACCTTGGATTAGCACACCAATCACACCACCCGCAATGCCTTCACCGGTAAATGCGCCATGGAAAATAGCACCAAATGCATCATCGATACGATCATAGTTAATACCGATGATGATCAAAGCAGTACCCACATAGATGAGCGCCATAAACGGTACGACTTTTTCAGTTACTTTCGCAATTGATTTGATACCACCAATAATCACGATACCTACAATCACAGCAAGGATAAGGCCAAATAACCAACCTTTATCAGCAAGGAAAGAGGCATCACCACCTGTCACGCTAACCACTTGCTTAAATGCTTGGTTGGCTTGGAACATGTTACCGCCGCCTAAAGCGCCACCGATAGCACATACCGAAAATAGTACAGCAAGAGTGCGTCCAAGAGCGGCATTGCCACGTGCTGCTAAGCCTTTACTCAAGTAGTACATTGGGCCGCCAGAAACTGTCCCATCAGGGTTTGTGTTTCGGTATTTAACACCCAGCGCACACTCCACAAACTTACTGGACATACCCAATAAGCCAGCAAGGATCATCCAGAAAGTCGCTCCAGCACCACCAATCGAAACAGCAACAGCAACACCTGCAATATTACCCAAACCGACAGTACCGGAAAGAGCAGTTGTTAGTGCTTGAAAATGGGTGACTTCACCATCTTGCTTTGCTTTCGGATCGCTGTATTTGCCTGAAACTAATTCGATAGCATGCTTAAAACCTCGGACGTTAATAAACCCAAGGTAAGCCGTAAAAAAGATAGCGGCAACGACTAACCATAATACAATCCAAGGCACCTGTACGTCAGAAAATGGGAATGGAATAGTCGAAAAGATCATTCCAACAAAAGGGTTTACGATAGGTGCAACTACTTCATTAATTTTTTCATCTAAGCTGGACGCAACGGCATTTGAGGCAAAAAATCCCCCTGCCAGTGCCAGCAACACGTTTTTCTTCATCATCTGTCCTGTCTTATTAAATTTTATAGTTATAAGAATGGTGGTTTTAGTAATTTGTTATGTTATGCGGTTACATGTATGTAACATTCGCAATTATTCCTGTTTTAAACAATCACGCAACATCTTTAACCTGTTTTATGATCCATCATGCATTTTGTGATTTACGCTACATATGTCCCATTCAGCAGTAATATTCTGCTCAATAGCGTCCTTGGTAGTGGCTAAGTTATGACGATTAGCGGTTTGTGTAGTGGTTTGTTCTGTAAAAGTGTTTTTTCTAAAGATCTACAACTTTGCAGCCTGCTTAGCATTTAATATGGGTAATTTGACTAAAAAGTGTTCAATTGCAAAAGGGCAGTGATTGAAATATGCATTTCAATTTATATGTGGTTGTTTTACCTGTTTGGAAGAGGTGAAGAGGTTAATATCACTGTGTAATAACGCGTGGTATGAATCATGGGCAAGACTACAAATCGATACAGTTAAAGTAATCGAAAACCGTAATTGAAGGGAGCTTATTGAACCACTGCTAAGCGGCAGGCTAGAGCACATTGTTATGAGTTTTATTGCTTAGTATCAAAGAAGCGAGGTTAAATACGGTAAAAAGCACTAATGTTGCTAACAGAAGTGATATTTGCTGACTAGACTAACAATTAAATACCGTTAATT
This sequence comes from Vibrio sp. TRT 17S01, assembly GCF_050113695.1. Lineage (NCBI taxonomy): Bacteria > Pseudomonadati > Pseudomonadota > Gammaproteobacteria > Vibrionales > Vibrionaceae > Vibrio > Vibrio sp. TRT 17S01. The sequence goes on from NZ_JBNJOG010000001.1 coordinate 396,116, forward strand.
CTAAAGTGCTAGGTAGGGTTGTGGAATATGGAACCATGGAAAAGGTTTACGCTACTCATCATTGCTGTTTCTTCGAGTGTTTTATTAGCAGCGTTTGTTTCTCCGATAAAAAATGAAGAGCCTTCAGCAAAGCCTTTAACGATTGCCGTTTCTCAAACCCCCTTATCTGCGCCTTTTATCGCTCTTGAACATTTACGTTTAGATGAAAAGTACAACTTAAACTTGCGCTTTTTAGCCTGCACGGGTGGTGTTGTGTGCAGTCAGAAAATGTTCACTGGTGAGGCTGATTTTGCGACGGCATCAGAATCTGTAGTTATGTTTAAAAGCTTTGAACGTGATGATTTTGTCGTACTGACCAGTTTTGTTGAATCTGCCAATGACCTTAAATTACTGACACTGGAGAGTCGTGGCGTAGAGCGTATTCCAGATTTGCAAAATAAGCGCGTCGGGATCATAAAAGCGAGTGCCAGCGAGTTTTATTTTGATTCCATGTTGATTGCAAATAGTCTTAAAGGGCTTGATTTAGAACGAGTGTACTTGAAGCCCACTGAACTCAACGAAAAGCTTGTTAAAGGTGATGTCGATGCAATATCTGTTTGGGAACCTTATGGTTATATGCTCCAAGCTGATGCCAACGAAGACATTATTAATTTAAGTTTACCTGGGATCTATCATCTTTCATTTAACCTTTTATCTCTTAACACAACCTATCAACAAAACCATGAGCAAACAGTGCGACTACTCCAAGCTCTTGCTGAATCAGTCGATTGGATAAATACCAATCAAGAAAAAGCTCGCACCTTAATTGCCAAAAAACTCGATGTACCGGAAGAACAGTTGTTGTGGTCTTGGAAAGACTACGTGTTCCGACTTTCACTGAGCAATGCGTTGCTTTCAAATTTGCAAATGCAGGCGAGATGGGCGGTTGACGCAAACTTAACTCAGGGAAAAATACCGGAGTTCCGCTCTTTTATGGCGATTGAAGCCTTAGAAGAAGCGATAAAGTTAGAGGTAGCCGTCAAGTGATTGAATCCATTTCACGTAAGCTAACAGTGTTATTTATATCAACGGCGTTTCTAATCGTATTGATTACCTATTCTTTGGGAAAATTGCATTACGAGCAAAAGCGTATTCAACAGAATATTCAGGCAGTGATTCAGATCCAATCACGGGTAAACATGTTGCGAAGCCAGTTATGGGTATTTTTGCAATATGAGGATAGCAATAGCCTTGAGCAGGTATACATTGCTCAACAAAGATTGTCTGAAAAGCTTAGTGAATCGACATCTTATCAGGATTACATAGCAAACTTAGATAAACTCAATGAGAGTCTTGCTGTACTGATCGAGCAAGAGCGTTCGCTAGTGGAAAGTAAACAGGAAAGACAAAACTTCGCTGAAGCAAAAGCATTACTTCACTCACGGTATAACATGGTTGTACAAAATATGACCGAAGAACTTTCTTATTTAGAACAGCACATTCTTAAGCAGAGTGCAGAAAGGCAGGCCTTTGCCTTAACCTCAAGCGCTGTTCAACTACTTCTGTTTTCCATCATTGTTTGTGGTATTGCTTTTATGATCCTCAAACGCTTTCGCCAAGGTGTGCATTTTATACGCCAGGCTATTGATGAGTTAGGTCGCGGTAATCTTGTTAGTCGCATGCAATGCCCACTCCCCAATGATGAGTTTGTTGAGCTGGCAAAGTACTTCAACCATATGAAGCAAAGCCTCCAAAACAGCATTATTACTAAAGAAGAATTGGAACAAGAGATTAAGCGAAAAACATCGACCCTTGAATTGCAAAAAGAACAACTGGTATTTCTCTCAGAGCGTGATCCTTTGACTGGTTTACGCAATCGCAGAGCGTTTCTTCGCGCTTCAGAGCAAGCGATAATGAAAGCGAATCGAACTGGTTTGAAAATTGCCCTATTTTTTATTGATTTAGACCGTTTTAAAGAGATCAATGATAATTATGGGCATGATGCTGGTGATGAAATCTTAAGACAGTTTGCGTTTCGCATTGAGCGAAGTTTCCGTTCTACCGACTTTGCGGGTCGTTGGGGCGGTGATGAGTTTGTTGTGTGTTTGGATCTGCTGGAAAACTACGATGGGGTGATGCAAAAAGCTGACGAGTTTGTGGAGTATCTAAAACAACCAATTGATTATGAGGGACAATTGCTTTCGGTAGGGGCCAGTATTGGAGTCAGCTGTTTCCCCGGCGAAGGAAAAGATATGAATACACTGATCAAACTAGCTGATGAGGCGATGTATCAAGCTAAACGAAATAATGAAAATCATGTTTTTTCGTATTGGTTAGACAATCCCACCTCCAATAAAATTGCAGGATAGTGAATAAAAAGAATAGTTATAGGTTATAACAATAAAAAATATAACGCCATGACATATATGTAATTAATTATCTGAGTGATTAAAGACATGCATATTTTGTATTTATTGTTGATTTGCCTATTTTAATTTCATTGTTTTCATAATTAAATGCGGCATTGGTTATAGTATAAAAATTTAAAAATCTGTTAAGGTAATTTCATTAAATATGCTGAGTAACTTCTTCTTGGCTATTTTGTGGTGTAAAACTTGGCTTGTAATGATAATAATATTCTAGAACATACTGTCTTATATTAAATGGTTATTACTTTAAAACCATAAAGGATGTGATAATGGATGGCTCTCTTATTTTGTTTGAACATTGGTGTTTTTAATCGTCAAAAATAAGTGACTAATATTTGGCGTTTTTTGATGGATTGTTTGCTAAGAATAGATGCTTAAAATATCCGACAAGTTTAGAAGTTGATTTATGCATCTATCAATGCATTAATATAGGTTTTATCTATTAGTTAGTATGATTACTTAAGAAACTATATAGAATTAATTAGACATTATTTTATTATCTACATTCTTAAATAAAGAATATCTTATGACTAAAATAATGGTAAATTTTTTATGCTTTATCAAAATAGCCATTATTTTATAAAAGTAAATTACAAAGTTCTATTCGCCCTTTTAGCTCCGATATATCGGAGTTTTTTTTACATCGAACCGAATATTTTGGATGTAGTAATGAACTTTTGTTTTTTTTAGAACCAGATAACAAGCGTAGTAATCAATTACTACCTGTCATTCACCTGACCATGCTAAACCTTGAAGCGCACACTAGGTGGAACAGAGTTAATAAATGGAGAAACAAGATGGCTAAAGTACTGATGATCACTGGTGATTTCGTTGAAGACTATGAAAATATGGTGCCATTTCAAGCACTGCTAGCAATGGGACATGACGTTGATGCCGTGTGCCCGTGCAAAAAAATCGGTGATTCTATTGCAACAGCGATCCATGATTTTGAAGGTGATCAGACCTATACAGAAAAAAAGGGACACAACTTTACACTCAATGCTACTTTTGATGAGATTGAGTTCGCTCAATACGATGCGTTATATATTCCAGGGGGTAGGGCTCCGGAATACCTAAGATTAAACCCAGAAGTGATCGAGTTAGTTCAATCATTTATTAATACAGGTAAACCAGTCGCAGCCATTTGTCATGGCGCACAGTTACTTACAGCTGCGGATGTTGTGAAAGGCAAGAAAGTTTCTGCTTATCCTGCGTGTGCTCCTGAAGTAACAATGGCTGGAGGCGAGTATGTCGCGCTAGAAATGGATCAGGCAATTACTGACGGTAAGTTGGTAACAGCACCTGCTTGGCCTGCTCATCCAGCGTTACTTCAGCAGTTTACGGCGTTACTATAACAATACTCAGGAGGAGTGATCATGTGTCAGTTGTTTATACAGGCAGAACAAGATTTATGGACCAGCAAAACACGTTCGTTGAGAATTGATGGCGTGGTCACCTCCATCCGTTTAGAGTGTTTTTTTTGGGAAACTTTAGAAGAAATTGCAGAAAGAGACAGCTTGACTGTGAACCAAATGATCACTCGTTTGTACCGTGAATCCCTAGAAGCACAGCATGACATCAGTAATTTTACTTCTTTTCTTCGTGTGTGCTGCGGACGTTATTTGTCGCTGATAGCCGATGGCGCGATTTCTAGAGATAGAAACTCACCATTAAGTGAGGTCGATGTGGAATGTATTCTTGCTGAAGAGCGACATCGAGAAGTGCTAAGAACCACGATATATTGAATTCAGTTACCGAAAAGCCAGTGTAGACTGGCTTTTCTATTTTGGTTTGAGTGATTAAAGCCGATTATCGCCAGTGCTGAATGCTATAGTCTGACTGATTTCGCTGAGGCTACGGCCGCTTTGGGTTTGCCATTCTGCGAACGCTTTATTGATGGCAAGTAGGGAGCGTTTGGTATCTTTTCCTCCCTCAATGATCTTACTATTTCGCAAGTAAGACTCTACATCCCCTGACAGAATGAATGTATCTACTCCCATCTGCCGCAAGCTATAGGGGCCCGTATTTCCACCGAGTCGGCTACCGTGTTTCTTTAAAAAGCCCCATAAGCCTGTGATGTCGCTTTTTGGCCATTGTGCGATCATATTTCCAAACGAACCATGTTGAAGAGAAGCTTCATGGATCATTTGAGCGTTGGCTTGTATTGATTTGACTTTAGCATGGTGGCGAATGATACGAACATCTGAGGCTTTGTTGTCCCACTGCTCGTCTGAGAGCATCAGTAATGGGCCAATATTAAAACCAAAGAATACCTCTTCAAAGTTTGGCCATTTATTACGAACGACATTCCAAGAGATACCACTTTGAAAGATCTTCATACTAAATGCAGATAGCCACCGATCATTGGGTATCTGTGCGATTTCTTGAGACGTTAATGGTGAAGACAGCAATGTCTCCAAGTTTTCATTGCCACCTTTGCGTTCTGCTGCGCGGTAGTATATGTCTTCAAATTTCTCGAGTTTCAAAATCTACTCCGTAGGCTGAATTGACACCGTAAATTGCAAATTGACTAATTAATGACATTCTAGAATGTAAGAAACGTAAAATCTGCGACAAACATGAGGGTATCATCAGATGAAGAAAATTTATCTAGCACTTTGTATGTGCGGACTTTTAGCTGGTTGTCAGATCAATAGCTTAGAAGGCGAATACAAAGACGTTGAAGTGAAAGTGAGTAATAAAGACTCAAAATCTGGTTCTGACGGTGAGTTTTGTCCACCGGGCCAAGCGAAAAAAGGCAGATGTTAGAAATAAAGGCCAGAGTTTAGCTCTGGCCTTTTTAGTTTTACAGTGTCAGCAAGTAATTGACTAGCTGATTATATTCTTCGAAACTTTTTATCTTCTCTGGTTTCACAATGTATTTGTCGTTAACCAATACGCCCGGAACGCCGGTTAGCGTGCTTTTCTCAAACTGTTTGTCAAATGCACGTTGCATAGAATTAACAACAAAGCTGTTGTAAGTTGAATCAAACTTCTTCCCATCCACACCATTATCTATAAATACTTGGCGCAATGCCTCCTCATTTTTCGGTGCTGATTTTAGTTCATGTATTTGTTTAAACATGGCAGGAACGAGTGTTTTCTCCACATCCAATGCGACCATTGTTGCGTACGATTTAGCCATTGGTACTGCCATGTTATTTCCCATAAAAGCCACATGAACTTTTTCAAATTTTGCATCTTTAGGTAATGATGCTTTTAGGTTGTTGATGACGGGCTCAAATTTGTAGCAGTGTGGGCAATAGAATGAGAAAAATTCAGTCACTTTTTGAGAGTTAGATTTTTCAACATCCAGTACTTTGTAATGTGTCCCTTCTTCAAATTGGGCAGCTTGTACACCAAACGCGATAAGTAGTGTAGTAACGAAAGTAACCAGTTTTTTCATGGCTTAGATTCCTATAAATTCATTATTCAGTGAACACACGGGTTCGCTCGAGACGACAGTGTGATAGATAGATTTGTGAATGGAATTTAAGCGATTGGGGGGCGGAATAAGGTTTGAATTCGGCTGATGGCTTCGCCAATCTTATTGGGATGGATGGAGGCACGAGCCACAGATAGTTTACTGATGATATTGACGTTCTGACTGCAAGGGATTTTCAGTAAGCAAACAGAAGCGCAGCAATGATGATTGTTTATTTCATTTTGATGCTCCGATTTCGGGCACTCTACTGGATGAACTTGCCACTTAAAATCACCGGCTGCTGAGTGGGAAAAGGTTTCTTGACCCGCTTGAACACTCACCGCCACACTGGAAAAAAACAGTGCGGTGACAGCAAATAGCGTGAGTATAAAAGTTCGGTTTAGCAAGATAACAGCCCCACAATAAAACGTGCTCAGCTTACTGGATTTTCTTTTTAATACAAAGAGGTACTACAAAGAAGTGAGAAGGTGGTACCAGTGTATTAAATAAAGCGTGGCATGGAGTATTAGCCGAAGTTTGTCTACGGAAAGTAAACTTCGGCTAATGTACTCTACTGATTGACTAAAGTGAGGCCTGCTGGCAATGCGTCACCAAAGATACGCTTCGATTCGCTTTCAGATAGTGCTTTAACTTCTTCAACCAGTGATACCCAAGATTCAGGCACCTTGCTTTGCTTCAACTTAGCCAGCACTTGTTCACGGTAGTCGTCTGAGATATCAAATAGGCGGTCGCCCGTCTTGCGACAAATCATTACGGCTGCGAAAGCGATCATTGGCTCTTTCTGCCAGTTCTGCTCTAACAGCTTAGGCAACCATTGTTCTGCTTGTTCACGAGGAATGACGTTATGCTGGCTGCCATACAAAGGCGTACGCGATGCCAAGCGACCCATTGCCCACCAGTGCGCTTGTTCGAACTGGTTATGGTTGATGGCTTTGCTCAAGAACCACGTTGCCAATAGAACTTTGTCTTCGACTTCTAGGTGTTCAAGTGATGCCGCTAATCGAACCATGGATTCATAACCCATGTCTTGTGCCGCTTTGGCTGATTGTGGGTTTTTCATCGCACCAGGATGTAGGTATTTCGCGATGTCCGCCAAGATGGTCTCTTGTTGCTCTTGGCTCAAGCCACCTGCGATACGACGCCAGAACACCCACCAGTCGGTCCAACCTTGATGGTTCTTGAATTGAATGTTTTGTTGGTAGAGACCCCAAACTTGCTCAATGCGCCATGAGTCGGTTGGATCGCCAAAGCCTGGACGCAGTGCAAAACCGGCCAAACGAAGCCAGTTTTTCTCGTGTTGTTCAGAACGACGGCGACGCTTACGACCTTGTGCAAAGGTATCGAACAGTTGACGTAGGGTAGTGAAATCCCACTCGTCGCGCTTGCCAAGTTTTTTCTCAAGATCTTTGGCTAAGGTTTTGATCTCTTTGCTTTCTGCGCTTTTCTTGTTACCGCTGTAAAGGCGAGCGATCAGCTCCTTACATTCGTTCAGTTTAGGGTGAAGTTTAACTTGCTCGCTGTCGTCGGTTTGCTTGTTGCGAACTTCGAACTCTAGCTCCCAACGTTTGCTGTCGTCTTCTGCGCTGACACATTCCATCTTTAGTGTGCCGACTTCAGTCAACTGACACGCCAGTTGTACTTCTACACGCTCTTTCTGGTTGGCTTGTAGCTCGGCGCCTTCACCTTCAAGGGTGGTGATATAAGGCGGCAGAGGAGCAAACAAGTCAGGATCAACGTCCACCATCACACCGTTTTGAATGGCAGTGTTATTGGTTAAGGTGTCGTGGGTAGAAGTCAGCAGGTTAAAGCGAACGGGTTCACCTAAGGTAAGCGAGAAACGACGACCACTTAAACGGATCTCGTGACCTTCTTCTGTGCCTTTTGCAAGCAAACAGAGCGCTTTGCCCATCTTGTTCTTTTCTTGAAGATGCAAGAAGTAAGAACGCGCTGCACCACCACCAATTTTTAGCTGTGCACCACGACGTGCTTTACCAAACGCAACCGCACCTAGTGCAACAGACCAATCTGGATGTGGGTTATCTAATACCGTAACCGGTGCGCCGCGCCAATCGGAAAGTAGGGTAGTGACTCGCTCAGTCACAAGTTCACTATTGAACACACCACCGTTAAGTAGTAAACCGACTGGAATTGCATTTTGTTTGTCGTCTTCAAGGCCAAGAGCGGCACGAGACACTTGTTGGTGCTGAGTTAAGAACTCGGCAACGTGTTTGCTCACTGCTGGGTCTGCAACGTATGGAAGACCAAACTCGACAACGGCGCTGCGGCGCTTGTCTGGTACTTCACTGAAATCAGAAAGCGGGAAGAAGCCATCTAAAGCGATTTGGTGTACTTCTTGTTTGCTCAGCCCAATACTCTTTGTTCCGCCAAGAAGTTTCGAGCCGCTGCCCAGCATGGTGATTTTTACTTCTTCAGGTGCACTTGCTGAAAGCAGGTTTTCTTTCGCTTTACGAGTTTGCTGAATCAGCTTAGTCAGGCTTGCTGCAGTGAGCTTCTTGCTTTGTTCCCCTTTATTTTGAGAAAGGCGGCTTTCCGCAAGGTGCGCTAATGCTAAGTCGAGGTTGTCACCACCCAGCATCAAGTGTTCGCCAACGCCAATACGATCAAGGGCTAGCTCATTTTGTGAAGAGAAACTTGCTTCAATCAAGCTTAAGTCGGTGGTACCACCACCCACATCGCACACCAGAATCAGTGGCAGATCTTTGAGCTCATCGGCTGCGGTTTGCTGGTGGCGTGCATACCAGTCGTAACATACGGCTTGTGGTTCTTCGAGCAGGACGATTTTTTTCAAACCTGCCAACTCAGCGGCTTCAAGCGTGAGCTTACGAGCAGTTTCATCGAACGACGCTGGAACGGTCACAACCACATCTTGGTCTTCTAACTTATTGCTAGGATGGCGGTAGTTCCACGCTTGGCGAATGTGGTTGAGGTAGCTTGCGCTGGCAATGACAGGTGAGACTTTATCTACGTCTTGCGCGCCCGCCCAAGGAAGAATGTCTGAGCTACGATCCACCGCTTGGTGTGATAGCCAGCTTTTGGCACTGGATACCTGACGTCCTTCCACCTTTGCGCCTAATTCACGAGCCCATTCACCCACGATCACATTACTAATGTCGCCGGAAACAGGTTCGTTTTCCCAAGGGAGTGTCAGGTCAGAAGGGGAGATTTGACCAACTGCAGGGTGATAGCGGAAAGAGGGCAGCAGTGGCTTACGAACCACTTCACCCGGACCAATCAATTGGTCGATGTCGAATAGGGATACTTCGGATTGTTCAAGGTTGTCGGTGATTTCACAATACGCCACCACAGTGTTTGTGGTGCCAAGGTCAATACCAACAAGAAAACGAGGAGATGCCATACAAACCTTCGTGTATTTAAAAACGGCACCCGATTGGATGCCGTTTGATTTTCTATTTATTCTTCTTCGTTTGAGTCGCTTTTCGCGTCTTCGCGCACATCGAACTCAACATGCCATTTTTGACCGTTATCAGCGGCGATGGCTTCTAAGTAAAGCGTACCAAGCTCTGTCACGCGAGAGGCTAGGGTGACTGGAACCACTTCACCTTCACGACGACCTTCAGATACTGGCAGCGTTACTTGGATTTCTGGTAGCTCTTCAAGCTCTTCTGGTGCCCAGTAGTCTAGGTGAGTACCTGCTAGGTCATCACGACGAACGGTTGAGCCGAAGAATTGGAAGTTAACTGGCTGACCGATGATCAAACCAAACTCTTGGCTTGGTACGTCAACACTTGAGCCTTCTTCCATACCAAATGGTGCTACACACAGTGCTTCCATTGGCGGCGCCATGCCCGGAATTGCTGGCATCGCACTTTCGATACCCACGTAGTACGCCGAAGCAATACCACCACGGATACGAACACCTTGACCACGACGTACAGAGCCGTAGTAAGCCGCACCGCTAGCAACCGCAAGGTCTAGATCCACACCTGTTAGGCGTTTCGTCATTTCTGCATCTGCTTCAAGTAGCCATTCGTTGATCGTGTCTTCTAGACGAGTTGCTAGAAGTTTCGATTTCAGAACACCACCGTTGAATAGGATTGCCGTTGGCTTGATGAAGTCAGCTGATTGCGCTGCATCTGCACCTGGCATACCAGGCATGCTAGCAAATGGGTTGAAATCTTGAGCTGCTGCTTCTGCGCCATTTCCTGAAGCAGAAAGAGCATTGGCTTGCTTAGACAAGAACGCTGCAATGTGACGAGTAATACCTGCATCTTGTGCGTAAGGCAGACCCATTTGCGTTAGTGCACCACGGTTACGTTGAACAGGGTGGTCAGTAATCGCAACTTGAGGGAAGAAGCCGTCAACCAGTGTTTGTTGTACTTCTTCTTGAGTCAGTTCTGTTTTCAGCGTTGCGCCAAGCAGTTTAGAACCACGGCTTGGTACCACGATTGGCACTGACTGAAGCTCGCTGTCGTTCAATAGTGTTTCTTTAGCATCACGACATGCGTGCGTCATTGCCTGAACTTGCCATGGCTGTAGCTCTTTGCCTTCTTGCGCTAGCTTCATCTTCAAACGGTACGCAAGTGCAAGATCCATGTTGTCACCGCCAAGTAGGATGTGTTCACCTACCGCGATGCGGTTCAGAGTTAGGTTGCCTTCGTCTTCAGTGACTTCAACCAAAGAAAGGTCGGTTGTACCACCACCGATATCGACCACAAGCACGATGTCGCCAACTTCAACTTCGTCGCGCCATTTGTCGTCGCTGTTATCAATCCAGTTGTAAAGTGCAGCTTGTGGCTCTTCTAGAAGCGTTAGGTGCACAAAACCAACGTTGCGTGCTGCTTCTGCAGTTAGGTCACGAGCAGCAGGATCGAAAGACGCAGGAACCGTGATAGTCACGTCTTGATCGGCAAGGTTGTGATTTGGATTGGTGTGATTCCAAGCGTCTTTTAGATGCTCTAGGTAAAGCTCTGTCGCGCGAAGAGGGGATACTTTTTCTACTTCTTCTGGGCTACCTGCTGGTAGGAAGGCATCACGACGGTTCACACCAGCGTGGCAAAGCCAAGACTTCGCACTTGCAACAAGGCGAATTGGTGTTTTTGAGCCTAGATTACGTGCAATTGCACCAACCAGTGCTTTTGGCTCGCTAGACCACGGAAGAACGCGTGATTGCGGGTTCATTTCGTGCTCGTGCGGCTGGTATAGGAAAGAGCCTAACTGGCTGCGAGTCTCTACTGTGCCTGGCGCAGTAAGTTGCGGGATAGGCATAACTTCAACGCGAGCGTCTTCGTCGTGTGTATCAACAAAAGACATTACACAGTGTGTTGTACCTAAGTCGATACCGACACTGAATTTAGGCGTCTGTTGAGTTTCAACAGACGCTTCTTGAGAATGGTTTTCTTGGTTCATGTGTTCCATTACAGCTCAACCTCAGCTGGAGCGATCACAGATGCATCGTAGTTCTCTGCTAGTTTTGGCAACGTCATTGATGTTGCTTTCCAGCCTTTATGAACTAGCGTGCCGTTGAATGGCGCGCTGCCTGTTACGTTGCCAGTTAGGCGGATTTCTTGTGGGTTGAAGCCTTCTTCAACCGTAATGCGAGTTTCTTCGTCTTCGTTGCGAACGTGTGCTAGCGTCACGTAGTCGTTCAGCACTTTCTGACCGCCAGTGTGGATTACGCGAGCAGCTGCGCCGACTTCTTCATCAGAGAATGACGTTAGGTCTTCTTTTAGGAAGTCAATCAGACGAGCTTCTTGCTGCATGATAGAAAGTAGCTGCATTGCAGAGTCTGTAGATGCCGTTGCAAGTTTCGATTCAACTTCTACAACACGTTCTACGACTTTCTCAACTTCCACTACTTTTTCTACTTCAACGATCTTCTCGACAGGCTTCTCAACCTCGACGATTTTTTCAACTGGTTTCTCAACCACTTTTTCAATGACTTTGGATTTGCGAGATACCGCAACTAGAAGTAGCAGAATACTTGAAGCTGTTAAGCCTGCATGCAGCATGTCAAAAGTTTGAGGAATCATTTGTAAATCGAAGTTCATGATGAATTCTCTTTAGATAGTTGTTGTATCGGGAATACTCTTGGGTAACCCGTGGCTTATTGCCAAGTAATAGTCGGTAAATTGGGGCGAATAGTACCATATTCAAGCGACTGGGCTTGTACAAATCGAGTCTCACTCATGCTTAAGAGGTTTAGTTGCTCTCTTTTTGTTCGCTTTTTTTACCCTAATGGATTTTTGTACGTGCTCTAGGTTGTATTTTTAGTTGTAATTCATAATTGTGCTTTCTGAGTTGGGATTGCTAGAGTTAGAATGACATCGATTAAACTTAAGCAATTCGGACCATGTATCTTATTTTCAATAAGAAATTCTTACTTCCTTTGGCTGCATTCGTTTTTACGATGATAGTGACGATGTTCTTCGTCTTTTTTTCCTACTCAGCACAGCAGCGCTATTTAACTTCATTGTTGGATAACCTTGCTCAGCGACAGGTTCAAACGCTACAAGAATATGTTGAACATGACTTAAGTTATATTGGCTCCGGTGCTAATTTTTTCTACGCTACGTTTCCTGAAGACTGGGATCAGTTTGATGTTTTTGCTAAGCGGCTTATTGATGGCAGTGATACGCTGATTGGTTTGCAGTGGATGCAAAAAGTAGAGAAGCAAGATCTCGATGCGCATATAAAAGAAGTACGTAAAACCTTCCCTTCTTTTGAAATCTATACCATTCCTAAAGATGGCCCTAAAACCATGGGTTATATCATGCAAGATGACCAACCTATTTTCGTCGCATCCGATATATATCCACGTACTAAAGCCAACCTCGATCTTCTAGGTTTTTATTCATCTCGTGTCAGATTCCAGCTTGTTCTTGATGCCATGCGCATCACGCATAAACCCAATGTTTCGGATAAAGTCCGACTGCTTCAAGATGGGCTGGATCAAAGTCTGAAAAAAGAAGGGATGCTTGTTTACCACCCAGTGTTTGATCTTTTTGATGACCAACAGATGATTGGCGTGGTTGTTGGGGTGATCCGAACTACGCGCTACTTTGAACAATTGATGGTAAGAACGGCAACAGAGCAAAGGTTATTAGTAAAAGTAACCGATTTAGGTTTTGATGCTGAAGACGACCCTATTTTATTTCAAAGCCCAGAATGGAATGCAATTGAAGGCATGGGCAGTGTTAAAAAAGTGGTGCTGCCAAATAGAGAATGGATGGTGGAGTTTAAGCTCGAGAAAAGTACGTCGGGTATTGAGCGGATGGTCTTGAAAGGCGTTGCTCTAGCGGGGCTCGTGATTGCGATCTTAGTGAGCTATATCGTGTTTATGATGGTACGTGCAAAAGAGCAACTGTCAGTACTACTCGACGAACGAACCAAAGAGTTACAGTTCCTTGTAAGTCATGATGCTTTGACGGGTCTGTACAATCGGCGTGCATTTAATAGTGCGCTTGCTGACTATATTGCACGTGGTCGAAAATTTACCCTAATCGGTTTTGATATAGATAACTTTAAATTAATCAATGATGAACACGGCCATGTCGCTGGTGATGAAATGTTGATCCATGTTTCCAAAGTTATTAACAACAAACTGAAGCGTGGTGACATGTTTGTTCGGATGGGAGGTGACGAATTCAGTATTCTGACCGAAGTTGTAAATCCTATTTTGCTGAAAGAGTATCTTGAAGAAATTCGAGTTGCTGTTGAACAGTCTGAATACCAGTTTGCAGAGCATCAAATATCTTGCACATTGAGTATTGGTGCCGTTGTTCGGGATAACCACAATGAAGAATCATTAATACAAGCTGCGGATAGCCAACTGTATCTAAGCAAGAAAGCGGGCCGAAACTGCTGTTCAATTGCTGATTAACTCAGCAAACGATTTTGCATGAGTCGAGTTTTTCCTTTAGCTAGGGTAAAATTTAGCGCTTTAACGACTTTCACACTAAAGGCGAGCGATGAACCACAACCGCATAGTTTGTTTCGATTTGGAAATGTGCTGCTGGAACAAAGATGGCGTAGGGACAACTGGAGAAATTATCGAAGTTGGCTTGGCTGAGATCGATATTGCCAAAGGTGAAATTGTAAAGCGTGCTCAATATTATGTGAAGCCTGAGCATGATGAAGTTTCATTGTTTTGTGCTGAACTTACTGGAATCACACCTCGGAAAATTGAAAAGCAGGGACGGCCACTTGCGTCAGTTATTCAATCGATGATCAAAAACTTTGGTGGCTCCAATAAGATCTATGCGGCGTGGGGGCGTGACGATTTAGTCTTGATGAAAGAGTGTCAGCAGAAAGGCATCGATGCACCATTTCGTGAGTTCATTAACTTAGCAACCTTATATCGAATTCAGAACCGCCTTAAAGATAAGCGCATCGGTCATCGTGCTGCTCAAGAAGCGAAGGGCATTGAATGGGAAGGGCGACAACATTCTGGCTATGTTGATGCCTATAACCTAGCTAAGCTAGCGTTAACTATGCTGTAAAGAACAACGGGGGGAGCGAAATGCTCCCCCCGTGTTGTTTCTAGGGCTTGCCGTCAGTGACTGACAGTTTTGCCCGTATAAATTCACTATGATCCACATAGAGTAGTTCTGCCGCCTTGCGAATGACCGCATCTTCTAGAGGATCAATTTCACCATCGGCATGTGCGACTTCCCACATTGCTTTGATAAGCTCAAAGCGTGTTTCCTGAGAAAGCTCTCGCAACTGAGAAGTAAAGTCGTAAAGGGAAGCGGAGTCTTTGACTCGTAGCTCAGCCCGTTGCAATAGCCGGTCTGATTCTTCTTCTGTTAAGCCTAAAAGACGGACGAGCAACTGATGCTTAGCTTCCTTTTCTTTCACATCAATTTGATGATCGGCTCCTGCCACTTCGCAAAGTAATGAAGCGATAGCAAGGTTGGCATCGTTTGTATTTTGCTGGGAAAGATCGTTGCCTTCCAGTAATTGTTTGAACAAAGAGGTGATCGAATTAAACATCGTCACGTTTCTCCTCTAATCGAGTCAATACGATTAAGATGGTGGCGAAGTCGAGAAATAACAAGTTTGGTTTCTAATTTGATTTGAAAGAGTAAATGATTGCAGTGTCATGGTCACAATGAAATAGGGGTATCAGTTAATACCCCTAATAAATTCAAGCGTGGGCGGGTTACTATTGTGCGGTTACCTGTCCTTGTTGTGCTGCTGCGATACGATTTAGACGCATCTTCTTCAATGCAATAGCGATTGCGGCTGTGGTGATTGCACCAATTGCCATGGCAAGTAAAGCGAGCAGTGGTTTGTTGAATGCACCAAGTAGTACAACGATCGGGCCACCGTGAGCCACATTACATGTTAAGCCAAATGTGAAGCCTAATACACACGCAACGGCTGAGCCGATCATGTTGGCTGGGATCACTGCAAATGGGTCGCGAGCGGCAAACGGAATCGCACCTTCAGATATGCCGACCATTCCCATCGCTGTGGCTGCTTTAGCGTTCTCTACTTCTTCTCCTTCAAATAGGTTCATTTTACTGCCGATGAAGGCGGCGAGAGCCATACCGAGTGGCGCTACAGGAATGGCAGCAGCTTGTGCACCCATAAATTGAGTCTGACCTTCTGCAATCAACCCAACACTGAAGAGGAATGCGACCTTGCCAAAAGGCCCACCCATGTCAAAGCCTTGCATCAAGCCGATAACAATACCAATAATAATTACATTGCCTGTAGAAAGGTTTGCAAGCACCTCATTCATGGTTTCCATGATGCCGGCGATAGGGGCACCAATGATGAAGATGAAGACGGCGGCAATAAAAAGTGAACCAGCAATGGGAGCGATCATGATTGGTACAAGTGGTTGAATCATCTTCGAATAGTTGAAGCTCACAATCCATTTAACGAAGTAACCCACAAGCAAGCCCGCGATGATAGCACCGATGAAACCTGTACCAGCGCCAGCGTCGTAGAACGAACCGTTGTTGGCAATCCAACCGCCAATTAAACCCGGAGCCAGCCCCGGCCGGTCAGCGATCGCATAGGCGATGTAACCAGCTAAAACTGGAATCATCAGCGTAAAGCCAACCACACCAACATCAAGAATCTTATTCCAGAGGCTACCTTCAGGAATCGCTAAACCACCCGGTGTAGGTTCTCCACCAATGGCAAGCGCAAGTGCGATGAGAATACCGCCCACAACCACAAATGGGATCATGTGGGATACACCATTCATTAGGTACTTATATAAATCTTTTCCAGATCCACCCGGACCAGTAACGCTTGCCGTTTGTGATGCGGCTTTATTATCACCCTCGAAAATAGGCGCATTCAATGCTTGCTCGATCAGTTTATCGGCTTCTTTGATGGCTGCTTTCACACCTGTAATGACTACTTTTTTACCCGCGAATCGATTGAGATCCACTTGTTTATCACAAGCAACCACAATTGCATCTGCGCGTTCGATATCCGCTTTTGTTGGGGTGTTGCGTACGCCTATAGAACCGTTGGTTTCGACGCAGTGTTCATACCCCATCTCTGTTGCGGCTTTTTCGATGGCTTCTGCTGCGAGGTAAGTGTGAGCGACACCAGTTGGGCACCCAGTCACACCGATAATAAACCCTTTCTTGGTCGCATGCTCGGTGGGTACTTCTTTATTCTCTTTTGAAATTAAAGCCAGTGCTGCTTCGGTGGTCTTCGCAGATTTCAAACTGTCAAGAAAAGCGGGTTCGATGAGCTTTGAAGAAAGACTTGCGAGCACCTCAATATGAAAATCAGAAGCTTGCTCTGGAGAGGCAATCATGAAGAACACTTCAGAAGGTTTGCCATCTTCGGCACCATAATCAATACCGGACTTACTAATTCCGACAGCAATCGCTGGTGATATAACGGCAGAACTTTTTGCATGAGGAAGAGCAACGCCGTCTTCAAATCCAGTGTTGCCCGTTTGTTCACGTTCCCATAAATCTTGAATGAATTGTTCTTTGTCTGACACTTTACCTGCTGATACTAGGACTTCAGCAAGTTCGTCGAACGCAGACTCTTTATCTTTAGCAGCTAAATCAAGTTTGATTAATTGCTCATTTAGGATCTCTTTTATCATAATGCAGATCTCATCGTTATATGTAGGGTGTATTGTTTATATGTATTTACAAATTCCAATCCATCTTATGTGCTCCAATTCTGTCTTAAATTGACATTAATCATATTTTTCTATTGTCGTAGATTGTAATTTACTCAATTTTAATTAAAGTGTGAGTTTGGTAACGCTGAGGAGTTTGAAAACTTAAGCACTAGTTTTCTTTTTTTGTTATGTCAAATTTCTTTGAGTGGCATTTTATTTGATATGGAAGACTTTGATGCGCACGCCATTGGCTAATGAGAAGTGTTTTTTCATCAATCGGTAATACATCATGGACATGAATAAACAATGAGTCAGCTTGAGCTTGTTTTGGGTGCAAGTCTTTGTCGGTATGTTCAGGCATCGCCGAGCCAATGGTGGTTACGACTTCTCCTTGCTTATTCAGTATGATGACAAAACCACTTTCATCTAAACGGTTAACATAGTTTGTCATTGCGTCATTGCTGACAACGGGGCCAGACCAACACACGCCTGCGTATAAGTACTCCCCTAAAATGGCTGCTCTGCAAGGGTATATCCCCGGCAAATATGTCTCATCAACGAATTCACCACTCAACGTAAAGTGTTTAAATCGGGACTGTTTACGAGATGAAATGACCAGAAGCGGATCACCCTTGGTATCCGTAAACCTGGGGTCGATTGCGATACCATGTGGATTGATAAGTGAAGAATCACTTGGTGCTTTTTCGCTTCCACCGAACGAAAATTGGTATGCCCCGTCTTGGGTAAAGCAATGGATGTAGCTAGCACCGTAGCCATCTGCAACATAGATATTGCCATTCGGCGCCACACAGGTTTCGGTTGGGTTATAAGTCAGTGGGTCACGATAAAGTCCTAATTCAAATGGATTGGAAAAGGTGTGCAGTACCTCTCCATCTAACGTGGCCTTAACCACTTCCCCAAGGCCTTTTTTCACTATTCCATTATGTTCAGTCACACCCGTTTGGGTGATCAATAAGTATTCAACACCATCATGTTCAAACAGGGTTAACCCGTGACAGCCGTCGTAGCCGAGCGTCCAATCTGTAATGAATTCACCATTTGAGGAAAATACGAGGATGTTATTGGCTGGGTGATCTACTGATAGGAAAACTCTACCGTCTTTACTACAAACGAGTTCATGACAATTCTCTATTTGTATGTGCTCCGGAACCTGTGCCCAATCTCTGTTTATGGTGAGATTCGTTGTGTAAGCTTTTTCTTCTGCCATAAATCCTCCCTTTTTAATAACAACACTTTCCATAATGAAATGATTCTATGTTTGCATAATGTCACTAATTTTATTAATTTGTAAATACAAATAAATAAAGAAAGGGATGGTTCAATGATTATTTCAAACTTAGAGCAGATTTCAGAGCTGGAGAGACAGCGTCTCTATGGACAATATCGTAAAGACGGTTATGTACTGCCTAAAGCACCGTTATTCCAATCGTCTGACTTTGCTGAGTTAAAAGGTATTTTCGAATCCTTGCTAGAAAATAAAGGCGATATGCGAGCCGATGAGCTTAACCGGCCACACTATAACGACCCGAGGCTGTTTAAGTTCCTGACGGCTGAGCCAGTATTGGCGTTGGTGGAGTCTATCATTGGTCCTAATATTGGCCTTTGGAGTAGCCACTTCATCTGTAAAGAACCGTATATCGGCCGAAAAACACCGTGGCATGAAGATTCAAAATATTGGGAAGGGCGTATTGATCGTATGGATAAGCTTGCGACGATTTGGTTGGCGATAGATCCCTCGAAAAAAGAGAACGGTTGCATGCGGGTCATTCCGGGAACGCACCTTATCGAAGAAGATTTTGAATATGTGGCGGTGGATAAGGTGTCGCATACTTTCGCTACCGAGCTACACAGCCGCTACTATAACGAGGATGATGCGGTTTATTTTGAATTGGAGCCCAATTATTGCTCGATTCACGATGGTCGTATTTTTCACGGCGCTCTACCGAATCATAGTGAATTGAGACGATGTGGCTATACCATGCGTTATGTTTCGTTAGACTGCAAAATCAACCCAGATCATCCAGACAATCACACGCATCGTTTATATCATTTACGTGGTGAGAATGTGGCGAAAAATAAAGTTATTTTGCCACCAAAGTTCTAGCAAAAATGTGAATGTAGAAGTGGCTTGATGAGGCATCAAGCCATTTGGAACAATTAGCGAATAGAAACGGTTGTGATCTCGTTAGAGGCTAAAGTTTCAATTGTATATTGCGCCAGAACGGAGTGAAGCAAATATACGTTATGTGCAATCACCAATGTGACGTGATTTGGCTCGGTTCTTAGTAAGAACGCTTCCTTTTCACTGAGAGTCTTACCGGATATGGTTTTCGCATCGTGACTGATATTTTGTCCGGCTACGTTTTCAATATAATTCAGTACTGAATGTTCACAATGCGTCGCGTTGAAGTCAGGAAATAAGCTGACTGGCATCCACGTTTCCTCAAGCATTGCAGGTTCACCATTGATAATGCGCATGCGCTTGTAATGGTGAAGAGCAGCGCCAACTTCAAGTTTAAATTTATTTGCCAGTGCCGCCGTTGCTGGTACCTGAGAAAATTCCAATACGATACTCTTGAGATCGGTTTCTTTGTTGATCCGCTCAGAAATACTCGTGAGATTATTGTCTTGATAAAATTCTGGAGGATTAACAAACATCCCTGAACCTTGGCGAGAATGGACAAACGATTCTTGCTTGAGTTTCTCGATTGCCTTGCGAAGTGTGGGTCTACTAACTCCGAACTTATTTGCAAGTGCATGTTCACCGTCTAATTGCGACCACGCAGGGTAGGTATTATTGACGATATCGGATTTAATTGCTTGGTAAACCTCTACATATTTCATATCAAATGTTCTTTCTTATCTCAATCTAGAAGCTGTTAACACATATTCTGTACGAAAAACTAAATTAAGCCTCGTTAGGTTGAGTACATGCTAACAGAGTTACTCAGTATAAAGTAGACAAATCATGATACTGCTTGATTTATGATCAAGATCATCAATTTACTTTCTTGTGATTGATTTGTATTTACATATTTTTGTTGTGGGTTTAGTTTTGCTTTATCGCCTCGAGAGGAACTAACTATGTCATCAAAAATCGACAACAACCCAAGCCAAGTGGATGTAAACAAGAAAATACCTTGTGAAAAAGATAGCCTGACCCAGTTAGCTATCATGGAAGCATACACACAAGCACATCAATCCGAAGAGGATGTTTATCTTCGTGAAGTGAAGTGTTTGGAGCAGTTGTATCCAGTTTTGTTTAGACAAATTGAAGAAGAGGATTGTGTTGTTGGGCGTGTAGATGCGTTGGCGATTGGCTTTGGTAGCGTGACTTCAGTCGGTGGTGTTGGTCACTACTGCAATTTTGATAAGCTCGCGGCATTTAAAAATGAGCTTGAAGTACCTGAACATCAGCGCGTTGATGCGCTTCTTGAGTACTGGAAAGTCCATGACACGCGCTCTATTTATTTTCGCCAAACATTAAATGATGCAACGTTAGGTAAGTTTGTGGATGTCAATTATCCAGCGATTGCGACCGCTCGTTTGAGCGGAATGTACCTTGATTACAACAAGCTGATTGATCATGGTATTCAAGGCATGCGCGTCATGATTGCCGATAAGCTGGTCAACGCAAAAGCCGCTGGTGATGTAAAAGCACAGTCATTACACAAGGCTTTTTTAGGCTGCCTTGATATTTTAGAAAACGTGATTGATCACCATATTGCGTTGTGCGCTAAAACGTTAAGCGCTGCCACGAGCTTAACTCGCAAGCACCAAATGAACACTCTGATCGATGCTTTAACCGCGATTCGTAGAGATAAACCGCAAACCTTTCTTCAAGGAATACAGTTATCTTGGCTGTTTAGCCTTTGTGCTGGTGTAGTGAACTATGGCCGTATGGATGATTACCTCGGTGATCTTTTGGCTGCTGATTTAGAAACTGGCCGCATCACCAAACGCCAAGCGATTGATTATATCCGCTCACATTATCGGTTGATTGAAGCTCGAAAAACGACGGTTAATGGCCGTGTAGTGGTTGGTGGGAAAGGTCGCCGTAATCCAGAGACGGCCGATGTTTATTGCCGTTTAGCTATCCAAGCGGTTCGGGAGAACCAAGATACAGAGCCACAGTTTACCCTGCGATTTTTCAAAGGGATGAATAACGATGTTTATCAAGAGGCTTTAGATGCCATCGGAGAAGGATTGACTTACCCCATTCTTTATAACGATGACGTGAACATTCCTGCGGTAATGAAGTCGATGCAGATCTCCGAAGAAGATGCCGAGCACTATGTGCCATTTGGCTGTGGTGAGTTTGTGTTATCAGGCAAGAGTGTCGGAACGCCAAATACATGTATTAACATTCTGAAGATTTTGAATATATCACTGACTGGTGGAACAGACTTTTGGGACGGTAAGGACAAAAGCGGTGGAACTGCTTTAATTCAACCAGAGCACATAACGACGTTTGAAGAGGTGATGCAAAATTATCGTGATCTTTTGGATTACTACATTGAAATAACCTCCAAAGCGCAAGCTTTCTCTTATGAAGTGATGAACCAAGAAGTAGGTTTTCTGTTCACCAGTATGCTAACGGATGATTGTATTGGTCGAAGTAAGGCTTTGCTGGATGGTGGAGTTTACAAGTTAGGTGGCACTAATGAGACCTATGGTAATACCAACGCCTATGATTCACTTGCGGCCATTAAACGTGTGATTTTTGAAGAGAAGAAATACAGCTATCAAGAGTTGATCGCTGCGTTGCAGGTCGATTTCAATGGTTACGACAGAATGAAATACGACCTCATTCAGGCACCAAAATTTGGCAATGATGACCCTTTCGTCGACGACATTGCCGTAGAGATGCATGAGTACATTTGTAATGGTATCAAGGATTCAGCAGCAAAGGTCGGTTTAGACAGCTATCTGGTTGTGATCATCAATAACCAAGTGAATACCGAATGGGGACGAGCGACGAGCGCGTCTGCTGATGGCCGTCATCAAGGTGTTTACATGAGCAATGCTAACAACCCACAGAGTGGGGCAGATAAGAATGGCCCAACCGCCATGTTGAATTCATTGGCGAAGTTAAAAGCGGAGGTTCATGCCGGGTCAGTACAGAATATGAAGTTCAGCAAGAACATGTACCGAGAGAAGCGCTTGATTATTGAAGCATTGCTTGATGGCTATTTTGAACAGGGTGGCCCGCAGATCATGGTGAGCGTTGTAGGTAAAGGTGAGCTTGAAGATGCTTACCACAACCCGGAAAAGTATCCGAACTTAGTGGTTCGAGTGGGAGGATTTAGCGCACGTTTTGTCAACTTAGATAAAGATGTTCAGCTAGAGATCCTCAATCGAACGCTAAATGATTAAAGCTGCTCGACTTCTTATCGCATATAAGTGAAGCATATGAACGGCATTGTTTTCGACATTCAAAAATTCAGCGTGAATGATGGACCCGGTGTTCGGACGGCCGTTTTTTTAAAAGGCTGTCAAATGAAATGTGTGTGGTGCCATAACCCAGAATCGCTGAGTGTGAAGCCACAACTCTCTTTCTCGAAAGATAAGTGCATTGGGTGTCGTGAATGTGAAAGGGTGTGTCCCAATGGGGTACACACCTTCGATCAGCAAGGTCTTCATCAGGTTGATTTTTCTCTGTGTGATGCTTGCGGACAGTGTGTTGATGCGTGCATTCAGAATGCACTTAAGATTTATGGGAAAGAGCAAAGCGTCGATGAGGTTTTTGCTGAAGTGATCAAGGATAAAATCTACTTTGATAAGTCCGGCGGTGGGATCACGCTTTCTGGAGGGGAAGCGCTGAAGCAATTTAACTTCTCCTTGGCACTAGCAAAAAAATGCAAAGCACATGGTATTCATGTCTGTGTAGAAACGAATGGTGCATCCAAGCCGCACCATTACCGCGAGATTGCGCCGTATGTAGATTTATTTCTCTTTGACTACAAAGCCACCGGTGAAAAGAAACACAAGCAACTTACCGGGCTTTCACAACATTTCGTGTTGCAGAATCTGGCGGTATTGAATGATATCGGCGCCAAGATCATTCTTCGCTGTCCTATTATTCCCGGTTACAACCTCTCCGACGCGCACTTAGAAGCGATTGCGCAACTGAGTCATTCGATGCCAAGTATCCAAAAAATCGAACTCTTGCCTTATCACAACTTTGGCAAAGGCAAGGCGGAAGCAATAGGTGAAGACTATGCCGTGAATGCCAAGGTGCCTGATCAAGAACATATCAATGAATGGCTTGAACGAGTTCGCTCTTATGGTGTAATTGACGTTAGTTTAAGTTGAGAGAGGCTCGGAACATGATTAATTTTGCAGTGATAGGTACAAACTGGATTACGGAAAAGTTCGTTGAAGCGGCGCAGGAGACTGGTTTAATGAAGCTCGCCGCCGTTTATTCGCGGGCGGCAACGTCAGCGCAAGAGTTTGCAGAGAAATTCAATATTGATTCGATTGAAACGGACTTAACCAGCCTTGCGCAGCGCAAGGATATACAAGCTATCTACATCGCTTCGCCAAACTCATTCCACTGTGCTCAATCTATCTTAATGATGTCTCATGGTAAGCACGTCATCTGTGAAAAGCCAATTGCGTCTAACTTGGATGAAGCAAAACAAATGTTCCAAGTTGCACAAGAAAATAACGTCATTCTCTTTGAAGCCTACAAAACACAGTACTTGCCAAATTTCGCTGTGTTGAAGCAGGTATTAGATAGCATCGGAAAAATTCATAAGGTGCACCTTACATACTGCCAGTATTCATCGCGTTATCAACGCTATCTTGATGGGGAGAATCCGAACACTTTTAATCCTGAGTTTTCTAACGGCTCATTGGTGGATATCGGGTTTTATTGTGTCTCGGCGATGGTTTCCTTGTTTGGAGAGCCCTTAAGTTTTTCATCTCGGGCAGCCTTGTTGGAATCGGGCGTTGATGGGCATGGTTCCGCGTCGTTTGAGTACCCAGATTTTTCAGTTGAGGTCTCTCATTCGAAAGTCTCTAACGGCTATGCGCCAAGTGAAATTCAAGGTGAAGAAGGTGCCATCTTGATCGACTATATCGCGGAGCTCAATCGGTTTACCGTTCACTATCGCAATGGCTTGATTGAACAGCACGAACTGCCTCAATCTGACAACTCGATGTTTTATGAAGCGAAAGCTTTTGCTGAACACATTATTGAACAGAAAAGTTATGACAATCGGCGGGCTCTAATTGTCTCAAGGCTCCTGACAGAAATACGCAGGAGTAATGGGGTCATCTATCCAGCTGATGCGAAGGCGAATCTCAGCAAGGTATAAACATGACACTGTATAAACTTGATAACGTTATTCAAAACTACGCTTGGGGCAGCAACAGCTCAATTGGTTCATTGTTTGGTATTGCTAACCCAAACAATGAACCTCAAGCTGAAATTTGGATGGGAGTTCATCCAAATGGTTGTTCAAAAGTGGCAGAATCAGGTCAACTACTATCAGAGCTGATTCAACAAGATAGAGAAAGGTTATTAGGTGAATATACGGCTTACCGTTTTGGGGACTTGCCATACTTATTTAAAGTGCTTTCTGCTCAAACGCCGCTGTCGATTCAGGTCCATCCGAATAAACGTAAATCGGAAGTGGGTTATGCGCGCGAAAATGATCAAGGAATTGAGTTAAACGCGTCAAATCGCAACTACAAAGATGCAAATCATAAGCCTGAAATGGTCTATGCGCTTACGTTTTTCAAGGCGATGAATGGTTTTCGTCCGATAGAGCAGATTGTCGCTTTGTTCAAAGAAATTGATATCCCCACCTTAGCGGTAGACGTCGCTTTATTAGAATCAGAACAAACCAGCCAGAGTTTGCAGACGTTTTTTAAAACGATTATGTCACTGGAAGGGAAGCGTAAAGAGGCGGCATTAAGTGAGTTATATACTGCATATGAGCGTCCAGCGAAAACCTTTATCGGCCGTGAAGCGCTAGCTTACAGTGCAGACTTTCGAACGTACTACAAGGACGATATTGGATTGTTTGCTCCTTTGCTGCTCAACACCATAGAACTAGCGCCAGGAGAAGCGATGTACCTCCATGCTGAAACGCCTCATGCGTATGTTTATGGGACGGCTTTAGAAATTATGGCGAATTCCGATAATGTATTACGTGCTGGCCTGACGCCTAAATACATCGACGTTTCAGAGTTGATTAACAACACCATTTTTAAGTCCATTGCGCCAGAAACGTTGAAGCTCTCTCCCACAATGAAGGATGGCAAACTGTCTTACCCGATACCCGTCGATGACTTTGGTTTTGATATTCTGTTTTCTGAGGTAGACCCCCAAACACAGTATGTTCGCGGCGCCGAAATTGTTTTTTGTGTTGAAGGTGAAGTGACGATAACAGACAGGCAAAAGCAATTGACGCTAACATCCGGAGAGTCGGTTTTTATCGCAAACGACTCGAAAGCGTATCAGTACTTCGGTTCAGGAACCTTGGCACGCGCCTACAACTAACTCAAGTCTTACTCGATTCGTTTAATTGGCATAAACTCAATCGTCTCACCATGCCCAGTGAGAATAGAAATCTGCTTTGGTTTGCCTTGAGCGTCCAATGTGAGTTCTCCTATGGCACTGCTATTTACAAGCCGTTTGTGCCCCGGCGAATCGGGATCGCGCTTATAAATCTTTAATCGCTTTCGTTTGGTGAAGAAATTCAGTGGGGAACGTGGAGAATAGAGCCATCGGTCCATAAAATCGCACAGCGTGAGTAATGGCTCTGGAAATTGGTTCTTAAATCCGCTGCAGGTGATTTGATAAATATTCGGGCTGTTGCCACGAAATCGCAGCTTGATATCGTAGGCGAAAGAATAGTGCACATCACCTGAGAGAATCACAAAATTAGTGGGCGTTTTGGTATGAGTAAAAATACTGATCAAGGTGTTCGCACTTCCCGGATGCGCCATCCAGTTTTCCGCATCAATCAGCAGTGGATAGCCAAGCCAAGTCATTCCCCGTTGTAGTGCTTCAATAAACTTGACGCCGAACATAGGAGCAGCAGAAACCACAATCACTTTATCTTGGTGCATTAATTCCTGCTGAAATTCGATCAGAGCTTCCCAGTCCATCAGCCCAGAAGGTTTATTCATTCGAGATTCGGAGCGCCATCGACGGGTTCGCGTGTCCAACACAACCACCTTAGGGGTGGTTTGAATGGTGTAATGCCAACGCTCAAAGGTAAATAAATACTGGATCAGTTCATCTTGATGTTGTGGCTCAGGAACCTTTAGGTAACGTGCGGTTAAGTCTTTTAACTCGTCAGGAAAATGTGCTGGCTCATTGCCCCAACCTTGGCAGAGCCAATAGGCGATCAGTCCATTACCAATAATTCGCTTAGAAAACGGGTTGGTGTAAGCAGCTTTTTCCCAGCCCACAGTGAGGTTCCAGTCATCCGTAATGTCATGATCATCAAAAATCATGTAAGTCGGGATATGAGCCATCAATCGGCGAACGTTAGGCAAATCCTCGACAAACTGATCGATATTGACCTTCTCTTCACGCCACTGCTGCTGCCATTTCGGTGATAGTGTGCGTTCTGCGTGAGTAAACTGTTGTTCGAGTAAGCGTTCTCTTTGAATGTAGTTCCACAATTCAGGTGACCAGTTTAACAAGTACATCGCAAAGAATTCGGCGAAGGTGATCAGATGGTTTTCACAGTCACGTGAACTAAAAATCGGGATGCCACGTTTTGGCAAAAGCTTTGCCAATAAACCGTCTTCATCTACATAGTGAGGCAGTAGCTGCTCTCGTCCTGCATAGTTATGTTTATGTTGGTACAGCGCTTGGCTGTTTTCAATCGGAGCTTGGGTAAAGGCTTCTTCTGGTAATCCCAACAACGCAATCACTTGCTGAATGGCATCTAACATAGGTAACGCGACGTGATCGGCGTAGATCTGGTCACCGCTCATCATCAGTAAATCAGGCCGTTGCTCCAAGGGTTGCTGAGCCACTTTTTTATCTGCGGCAGCAAGAGCATCTGGACTGGAGTGATGTGGATTTCGACATGAGCCATGCAAAATGTAATCAGCTTTCGAAGAGATGACAAAAGTAGGTCGATTTTCCTCTTGATAACAAAGAGAGGGGATGAGCGCAGATAACGGGCCGCGCTGAGTGACAAACTCGTAACTCAGTGCAGTGTATTCTGGAAAGTGTCCATGAAACTGCCATAGGTAAAGATACGCCTTCTTACCAACTTGAAACGGCTCCGAGCTGCTCAATTCTTGGCAGAAAACCTCACCCATGTCAGGTTCTAGGTAAAGGTGAAACGCACCGTCTATCGGTTCTGAAGTGACACCCCAGAACACCAGCTCAGTCGTTGTGGCTTTACGCAGAATAGGTCCTGCCAAAAATAGCGGTAAGCTCGAGTCGGTGGTCATCATTCCTCAGCTGGATCTTCTGGAACGGCAGGGTCTTCTAGAATCTCAATGATTTCAGAGCTGGAAAGCTCATGACCCATCAAAAAAAGCGCAAGCATGGCGTCTGCTTTAGTTTTCGTATCACTGGAGTCATCCAGAATTTGTTCAAAACGATGACGGATCATCTCCACTTCATGTGAGACGAAGCCCCGTCCTTCATTGTCTCCTTGAATGTCTTCTGGTGCATTATCAAACTCCAGAAATAGATGTTCAT
Source organism: Vibrio sp. TRT 17S01 (assembly GCF_050113695.1). Taxonomy (NCBI): domain Bacteria; kingdom Pseudomonadati; phylum Pseudomonadota; class Gammaproteobacteria; order Vibrionales; family Vibrionaceae; genus Vibrio; species Vibrio sp. TRT 17S01. The sequence continues at coordinate 423,763 of NZ_JBNJOG010000001.1, forward strand.
CCTCAAGGCGGGTGTGAACTAATAGTTCCGGTAACCATTCATCACCTGTTACAATGTTCGGGTCTATACCTTCAGGCAAAGTATTTAAGATATTTTTAAGTTCAGACGCTTTCACGATCATTCAGTAAGAGTATTTATATCTTTTTATTGTAACGGCGAATCGACCTGAAACCTAAGTATTAGTGACTCATTTATTTATAAAGTGAGCGCGTTGCCGATATTTTCAGAGCATAAAATGATAACAAACAATAAGTTAATCCTATTAAGTGGTTTAGTAGGAGCAGGATTCTCTAGTTCAGCATTCGCAGAGGAAGCCATTACGCGTGTGGTACAAGAGCAAGAGTGGGGCATTGCAGCCGTTGCTCGTGTTGCGTCTATTCCGTTTGCTACAGGGGATGGCGACCAGTCAGTAAGTACCTTTGTTCCGATGATGTTTTTTGAAAATGAGCATGTGTTCATTGATGGGCTAGAAGGTGGTGCTTACCTGTATTCGACAGAGGACAAGCAGTTTGAATTGAGTGCGTTAACTCGCTTACGTTTTGTTGATATCCCCGCATCATCACAAAATGCAAATCAGGGTGATTCGGCAGACTTTGGTGGGCGATTGAGATATCGACTTGATGACTCTTGGCATTTAGATGGCGAAATCATGAGTGACAAGAAGTTTCGTTTCCACGCTAACCTCACGCTGGGAGGTGAAGTGGAGATGGAAGATTGGCAGCTAAAGCCAAGGGTGACTCTACGTTACAAAGATGCGGACTTTAACAGCCAGTATTACGCGCTTTCTGATTATAGTGGCCAGAAAATAGGGGCTGGGATTGATGCAACCATCGGCTTGGATGCGCGATATCACGTGATGTCGAACTTATATCTACTAAGTGGTGCGAGCATCACTCGATTGGACGAAAATGCCTATAGCGCTAGTGCAATCGAGGATCGCTACCAAGGTGAGGTCTTTTTAGGTTTCGGTTTTTTTAATGACCAATCTAAACCACGCAAATCTGAACTAAGTCATAAACGTTACCTTCGGGTGGCACACGGCTGGGCAACGCCATCGAATATTGGCGATATTATGAAGTTCAACACGGAAAAAGATCCGCATAATAACCAACTGACGTCTTTCTTTTATGGACACCCTTTGACTGATGAGTTGTTTGGTTTGCCGCTCGATATTTATTTAACGCCAGGGGTTGTTCACCATTGGCGCTCGAACGTTCAATCTTCAAGTACCGAATACGTGGCAGCAATTAAGGCTTATTACACTTTCAATTGGCCAACAACATGGCGCTTCGGGGTTGCGGAAGGGATGTCTTACGTTGACAACATTACCTATATCGAACAAACCGAGATGGATGAAAAAGGTTATACGCCGAGTAATCTCTTAAATTACCTCGACTTCTCCTTTGATGTTAATGCTGGAGATCTGTTCAATAACAGTGATTTTAAGCATGTGTGGTTTGGTTATTCGCTCCATCACCGAAGCGCTATCTTTGAGAAATCCTCTCAGTATGGCCGGATCAAAGGTGGCAGTAACTACAACACGATTTACGTCCAGTTTGACTTCTAATTATTATTAATTTAGCCCTGAAACTATTCAGGGCTAAATGATAACGATTTATCTTTCTATTATTCAATATTTCCTGATTATATATTTCTTTCGTTATTCTTTTGTCGTGACCTATATATTTAGCTTTTATTTATAATTTAATTATTATTTCAATAATGAAATTTATTTTGGAATATAAGGTTGCAAAAACTCTTGCCATTAATTGATAAACGTCAATTTTAATCTCTACAAGATCATCAAGGATAAGCCCACCGATGATGCGGCTTAGCTTTACTCTTCGTCTTGTTGTCCATTGAGCATTGCTTTGAATTTAAAATTGAGCAATTAAAAATAATTTTTTCTATCCGCATCGCTTTTATTAATCCCTTGGTAAGTCGCCGCTATTACTTATTTGCTAGTAGTGACTGAATATTAGGAATAAGCCATGAATAAAAATGGTAAATTTAATCTCACCCGAAGAGATGCATTAAAGGGTGGGTCTGCACTGGGCGCACTTGCGGTAGCAGGAAGTTCACTTTCGCTGCCTTTTTCAACTAAAGCGGTTGCCAAAGAAACGCCAGCAAAACCAGATGAAAAAATTGTCTGGTCGGCATGTACGGTTAACTGTGGTTCTCGTTGTCCGCTGCGTATGCACGTGGTCGATGGTGAAATCAAATGGGTAGAAACTGATAACACAGGCAAAGATGTATTTAATCAGAGCCACCAAGTTCGTGCTTGTTTGCGTGGTCGCTCTATGCGTCGCCGTGTTTACTCGCCAGACCGTTTGAAATACCCACTGCTTCGCGTTGGTAAACGTGGTGAAGGTAAGTTCAAACGCATCTCTTGGGATGAAGCCTTTGACCTCATTGGTAACAACCTAAAACGCATCATTAAAGATTACGGTAATGACGCGGTTTACCTAAACTACGGTACGGGTACCTTGGGTGGTACGGTAACTAAGAGTTGGGATCCGAGCGCGACATTGGTTGCACGTATGATGAACCTTTGTGGTGGCTACCTGAACCACTATGGTGACTACTCAGCAGCAAACATCGAATGTATGTCTGAGTATTTCTATGGCACTTGGGTAGACAACAACTCGATTGACGACGTACAAAACGCAGATCTTTGTCTGATGTTTGGTAACAACCCTGCAGAAACTCGTATGTCGGGCGGTGGTCAGGTTCATAACTACGTGGACGCAAAAAACATCAGCCACACACGTACGATCTGTATCGACCCTCGTTACACAGATACTGCCGCTGGTCGTGAAGACCAATGGGTACCAATCAAGCATGGTACTGACGCAGCATTGATCGCTGCTATCGCACATGTATTGATTACGGAAGACAAAGTCGACCAAGATTTCCTTGATCGCTACTGTGTGGGTTACGACCGTAAAACTCTGCCTGCGTCAGCGCCAGAAAACGGCAGCTACAAAGATTACATCATGGGCACAGGTCCGGATGGTATCGAGAAAACGCCAGAGTGGGCTCAGCCAATCACAGGTATTCCTGCTGATGTGATCTTGAAACTTGCGCGTGAAATCGGCGATGCAAAACGCATTTACATCACCCAAGGTTGGGGTCTACAACGTTCAGCAAACGGTGAGCAAGCGTGTAAAGCGATCATGATGCTGTCTCTGCTTCGTGGTCAGGTTGGTCTACAAGGTGGTGGTACTGGTGCTCGTGAGGGTAACCACTCATACCCATTCCAACGCTTCCCGAAAGTGCCAAACCCGATCAGCGCTTCCATCCCAATGTTCCTTTGGACAGACGCGATTTTCCGCGGCACAGAGATGACCGATCTTACTGACGGCATTAAAGGCGTTCAGAAGCTACAAAACAACATCAAGTTCATTTGGAACTACGCAGGTAACTGTCTGATTAACCAACACTCAGATATCAACCGCACACACGAAATTCTTCAAGATGAAAAAGCGTGTGAAATGATTGTGGTGATCGACAACCACATGACGTCGTCTGCGAAGTATGCCGATATCGTACTGCCAGACTGTACAACGTCAGAGCAGTCAGATTTCTGTATGGATGGTGCTGCTGCATCAATGCCTTACTTCATCTTTGCAAGCCAAGCGATTCAACCTCGTTTCGAATGTAAGCCAATCTACGACATCATGTCTGGTGTGGCGAAGCGCATGGGCGTGTTTGATGAATTTACTGAAGGTCGCACTCAAGAAGAGTGGCTACAGTGGATGTATGCTGAGACCGTTAAACAAAACAACGATCCAAACCTACCGTCTTACGATGAGATGAGAAAGCAGGGCATCTACAAGAAGCAATTCGACCGTCCATATGTGGCGTTTGAAGATTTCCGTCGTGACCCAGAAGCGAATCCGTTGCCTTCACCGTCAGGTAAGATTGAGATCTACTCAGAGACGTTAGCGAAGATCAACGAAGAATGGGAACTGGACGAAGATGAGTCCATCAAGCCATTGCCTGAATACGTTTCGACGTTCAACGGCTGGGATTCGCCAGATCGTAAAGAGTTCCCACTTCAGTTGACGGGCTTCCACTACAAAGCTCGTGCGCACTCTACGTACGGCAACGTCGACATCCTAAAAGCAGCGGCACCACAAGAGCTTTGGATCAACCCAGTCGATGCGGCTTCTCGCAATATTGATAACGGCGATTTGGTCAGCGTGCGCAGCAAGTTCGGTGAAATGAACGTTCGTGTAAAAGTGACCCCACGCATCATGCCGCATGTGGTTGGTTTAGGTGAGGGCGCATGGTATGCACCAAACGCAAAAGGTGTTGACCAAGCGGGTTCAATCAACGTACTGACGACACAACGTCCGAGCCCGTTGGCAAAATCAAACCCGAGCCATACCAACCTCGTTGAAGTGACGCTAATTAAGAAAATGGGGGCTAAATAATGAGCACAGCGAAGCAGTATGGCTTTTACATTGATTCAAGCAAATGTACTGGCTGCAAAACATGTCAGCTCTCTTGTAAAGACAACAAAGATCTGGGTATCGACCGTAACTTCCGTCGTGTTTACGAATACGTAGGCGGCAACTGGACAGAAGAAAACGGCGCGTTCCGTCAAAACGTGTTCGCGTATTACCTATCGATCTCTTGTAACCACTGTACTAACCCAGCGTGTACCAAGGTTTGTCCATCAGGTGCAATGCACAAGCGTGAAGAAGACGGCTTTGTTGTTGTCGATGAAAGCGTGTGTATTGGCTGTAAATCTTGTCACATGGCATGTCCATACGGTGCGCCTCAATACAGCGAAGAAAAAGGTCACATGACTAAGTGTGATGGCTGTTACGAACGTGTCGCAGAAGGTTTAATGCCGATCTGTGTGGACAGCTGTCCATTGCGTGCGATTGAGTTTGGTCCAATTGATGAGCTACGCGCGAAATACGGTTCAAACGCGGATGTGGCACCACTGCCAGATTCTCGCATTACTAGCCCGAACCTTATCGTGAAGCTGAATCCAAATGGTCGTCCAACCAATGACCGCACTGGTTTCCTACAGAATCCAAGAGAGGTGAAATAATGTTATACGAAGCACCATTAGTTGCCTTTACGGTTCTTGCTCAAACTGCGGTTGGCGCGCACTTAACGGTTAACGCGTTCGAGAAATTCGGTAAGCCACCACGCGTGACAGAACCTCGTATGAACATCGCCCGTTTCGCTATTTTGGTTGTAATGGGGTTGGGTTTCTTGTTCTCAACCACTCACTTAGGTAGCCCACTTCGTGCCTTCAACGCATTAAACCGTGTTGGCAGTGCAGCGCTATCTAACGAGATCTTAACGGGTGCAAGCTTCTTGTCTCTAGCGGGTTTGTACTGGTTGCTAACGATTCTAAAAATCGGCAGCGAAGGCGTTCGCAAAATTGTGAACTGGTTGTCTATCGTGGTTGGCGTGATTTTCATGTTCGCGATGGCAAATGTTTACCAAATCGAAACGGTACCAGCATGGTACTCACCAATGACAACGGTTGCGTTTTGGTTCACGGTCGTGACTTCAGGCCTAATGTTTGGTTACACGCTGATCAACGTATTGGACGTGACGGCTGAGAAAACCAATCGTCGCCTTATGTGGGCTGGTGTCAGTCTGATTGCGCTGAACCTAGCGTTCTCAGTAATGCAGACGATTTACTTCGCAGGTATCTCAACGGCGATTCACAGTGGCTTGGATCAAATCACCATGTTATCTGGCTATGTTGCCGGTCACGTGCTGTTGCTTGTGGTTGCTGCTGCTCTTTGGGTATTCGCTGAGTTGTTTACTGCAGAAGGTCGTCAGAAGAACTTGCTGGTTATCGTGGCATTCGTTGCCTTGTTCGTTGCAGAGATTCTGGGTCGCAACGTGTTCTACGGCATGCACTTTACATCTGGTTTGTACTAATAACCGTTATTTGTACTGATAACCATTAATGGAGGGGGGCGAGTGTTCGTCCCACCTCTTTTCCGTTTTACTTAATCGAAGAATAAAAACACCAGTCATCAAAGGTACTTCATGCAAATTTCTCAACTTGAACCACAAGATACCAGCATCGTTCTTAAGCTGTTTGGTGCACTGTTTTACTACCAGCCAAAAGATTACCCAGCGACAAATCTCGATACGTTGCTGAGCAATACTGACACACCAATCGAAGCGCTTAATGACATGCTACGCAGCTTTCAAAGCGAGAGCGAAGAGGTACTGCAAATGGAGCACGATCGCATGTTTTCCGGTATTGGTGAGATGCCAGCGCCACCTTGGGGGTCGGCTTATCTAGATAAAGAAGCAGTGTTGTTTGGTGAATCAACCATTGAATATCGTTACTTCTTGCAGCGTTGTGGTTTTGCTTTGGAATCTGACCAACGTGAGCCAGAAGACCAGATCGGCTTGATGCTGATGGTGTTAGGCATGTTGATTGAAACTGAACAGCAAAAACTGGCGGCTGAAATGCTGCGCGAACACTTGATGACGTGGTTTGGTTTTTTCAACAAGCGCTTCAAAAAAGCGGTGACTCTCACGCCTTACTCAAAACTGTCGAACCTTACTGAAGAATTACTTCAATCCTTGAGTGAGCAATACCAAGTCGTTGTGCCAGCAAAGAGAGATTACTCGGATGCGCCAGTCTGAATCGGTTGATCTAAGCAAGCGACGTCTGTTTTCGTTCCGTCGCGCGCCAGTGGAACAAGCTCAAGAGCCTCGTGTTAAAGCGAGACCGCCTTATGCGGTGGAAGAGTCGATGTTCACAAGGCTATGTGATGGATGCGGAAAGTGCGCTTCTGCATGTCCAAGCCAAATCATAGAAATGGTTGATGGCGTTGCCGCGTTAGACATTAGTTACTCGGCATGTGATTTATGCGGCGCGTGTAAGTCGGCGTGCCCTACATTAGCACTTTCAAACCAAACAGAGTCTACAGGCTTGATAGCCACTATCTCGAACAGCTGCGAAAACTTATACGGTTATTGCGGCAGTTGCGAGGACAGTTGCCCATATGATGCTTTGCAATGGCAAGATGATATCAAACCTAAAATTGACGCCGCCAAATGCAAAGGTTGCGGACAATGCGCCAGTGCTTGTTATACAGGAACCATTCACTTCAACCTTCGACGCTAGCTCATGTGTTAGAAGCCTGTTTGAAGGCATCTACTACGTGATTCTCGCCTTTAATATTACGTTTCCCTAAGTTACTTGGAGTCATAGAGCTGTGATACAATCCGCGCAGTTTTATGTAATGAAAAGAAATAGGAAACGCTTTGACTTCGTCACAGCCTAATAAATCTGTCGAAACAGAACAGAAAGCTCAAGCGAATAGTGCGGCATCACTACGCAAGGCACTGAATCAGTGCATGATGCGTGACCGCTTCCGCTTAAGCAAACGTATTTCCGGTGCGAACAAAATTAAGAAAGATACAGCGCGTAACGCTGTGTTCGATGAAATTGCGCTGGATATTGCCAAATCTATGATGGTTGCCGAGCAACGTGGCAGCCAACAACCAACGATTGAATACCCAGAAATCCTGCCAGTCAGCCAGAAACGCGACGACATTGCCAAAGCAATTGAAGAAAACCAAGTGGTTATCGTTGCGGGTGAGACTGGTTCAGGTAAAACCACTCAGCTGCCAAAAATCTGTGCTGAGCTTGGTCGTGGTAAGTTCGGTCTGATTGGTCACACTCAGCCTCGTCGACTTGCGGCGCGTTCGGTTGCAAACCGTATTGCCGAAGAGATGGAAACCAAGCTTGGTGAGTTTGTTGGTTACAAGGTTCGATTCAACGATCAGATCTCTGAAAACACTCAAATCAAATTGATGACGGACGGTATCTTGCTGGCTGAAATTCAGCATGACCGTTTCTTGAATCAATACGATACCATCATTATCGATGAAGCGCACGAGCGCAGCCTTAACATCGATTTCATTTTGGGTTACTTGAAAGAGTTGCTACCACGTCGTCCTGATCTGAAAGTGATCATCACGTCGGCAACCATCGACCCTGAGCGTTTTTCAAAACACTTCAACAATGCACCAATCATTGAAGTCTCGGGCCGCACTTACCCAGTAGAAACGCGTTACCGTCCATTACGTGGTGACGACGATAACGATCGTGATCAGCTTGAAGGTATTTTCGAAGCGGTAGATGAACTGTGCGATGAAGGGTTAGGTGACATCCTAATCTTCATGAACGGTGAGCGTGAGATCCGCGATACCGCTGATGCACTGTCTAAACGTAACCTGAAGAGTACGGAAATTGTGCCGCTTTACGCACGTTTGTCGGCGGGTGAGCAGAACAAGATTTTCCAACCTCATGCCGGTCGCCGAATTGTACTGGCAACCAACGTAGCAGAAACCTCGTTGACGGTTCCGGGCATCAAGTACGTTATTGACCCTGGTACAGCTCGTATCAGCCGATACAGTTACCGTACTAAAGTTCAGCGTCTTCCAATCGAGCCAGTTTCTCAAGCGAGTGCGAACCAACGTAAAGGTCGTTGTGGTCGTGTGGAAGAGGGTATCTGTATTCGTCTGTACTCAGAGGAAGATTTTGAGTCACGTCCGGAGTTTACCGATCCTGAAATCCTGCGTACTAACCTAGCGTCGGTTATCTTGCAGATGACCGCACTTGGTTTGGGCGATATTCAAGCCTTCCCATTTGTGGAAGCACCTGACAAACGTAACATCCAAGACGGTGTTCGCTTGTTGGAAGAGCTGGGTGCGATTAACGCCGAAGCGAAGGACGCGAAAAAACGTCTAACCAGCATTGGTCGCCAACTTGCACGCCTTCCAATCGACCCACGTTTAGCACGTATGGTATTGGAATCACCAAAGCAAGGCGCGTTGAAAGAAGTGATGATCATCGCGGCGGCATTGTCGATTCAAGACCCGCGCGAGCGTCCAAGTGACAAGCAGCAATCATCAGATGATAAGCACAAACGTTTCTTCCATGAAGACTCAGATTTTCTGACGTTTGTGAACCTGTGGGATTACATCCAGAAGCAGCAAAAAGCGCTAACGGGTAACCAGTTCCGCAAGCAATGTAAACAAGATTACTTGAACTACTTGCGCGTGCGTGAGTGGCAAGATGTGTACTTCCAAATTCACCAGTCGATGCGTGAAATGGAATTCAAACTGAACGATGAGCCTGCGTCTTACCATGGCGTACACAGCTCAATCCTAGTCGGTTTGTTGTCACACATTGGTATGAAAGACCAAGAGAAGAATGAATACCAAGGCGCGCGTAACGCTCGTTTCCATATCTTCCCTGCATCAGGTCTATTCAAGAAACAGCCTAAGTGGATCATGTCTGCTGAGTTGGTGGAAACCTCAAAACTTTGGGGTCGTATCATCGCCAAGATTCAACCTGAGTGGATTGAACCGTTAGCGAAGCACCTGATTAAGCGCAGCTACAGCGAGCCACATTGGTCGAAGAAACGTGCAGCAGTTATGGCACACGAGAAAGTGATGCTTTACGGCGTGCCAATTGTACCGAAGCGTTTGGTGAACTACGGCAGTATCGATCCAACCGTCAGTCGTGAACTATTCATTCGTAGTGCGCTGGTGGAAGGTGAGTGGGAAACCAAGCACGCGTTCTTCAAGCAAAACCGTAAGCTTCTTCAAGAAGTGGAAGAGCTTGAACACAAATCTCGTCGCCGTGACATCTTGGTCGATGACGATGAACTGTTTGATTTCTACGATCAACGCGTTGGCACTGAAGTGGTTTCTGGTAAACACTTCGATACATGGTGGAAGAAAGCATCGAAAGACAACAAAGAGCTGCTGAACTTCGAGAAAGAGATGCTGTTCAAGGGCGATGCAAGCCACGTTACCGATTTGGATTACCCGAACTTCTGGCATCAAAACAATCTGAAACTTAAGCTGAGCTACCAGTTTGAGCCGGGCGAGGACAGCGATGGTGTCACAGTTCACTTACCGCTGCCGATCTTGAACCAAGTTGAGCCTGCAGGTTTTGACTGGCAGATCCCAGGTCTGCGTCATGAGCTTGTGGTGAGCTTGATTAAATCGCTGCCGAAGACAGTGCGTAAGAACTTTGTTCCTGCGCCAAACTACGCCGATGCATTTTTGGCTCGTGTTACGCCGATGGAAGCGCCTTTGCTTGACTCATTAGAGAAAGAGCTACGCCGAATGACGGGCGTCGAAGTATTGCGTGAAGATTGGAACATGGACCAACTTCCGGAGCACTTGAAGGTGACATTCCGTGCGGTTGACCATAGAAATCGCAAGTTGAAGGAGAATAAAGATCTTCATGAACTGAAAGAAAGCTTGAAAGACAAAGTTCAAGAAACGCTTTCAAAAGTAGCGGATGACGATATCGAACAAGAAGGTCTGCATACGTGGAGCTTTGGTGAACTGCCTAAGGTGTACCAACAAAAACGCGGTGGTTACGACGTTAAAGCGTACCCAGCGATTGTGGATGCTAAAGACAGTGTTGAAATCAAACTGTACGAGACCGAATACGAGCAGGTCACAGCAATGCAAGCGGGTCAGCGACGACTGATTCTGTTGAACGTGCCGTCTCCGATAAAATATTTGCACAGCAATTTGCCCAATAAATCAAAGCTCGGCTTATACTTTAACCCTTACGGTAAAGTTCTGGATCTGATCGATGACTGTATTGCCTGTGGTGTTGATAAGCTTATTGAAGAGCAGGGCGGTTTGGTTTGGGAACCGGAGCAATTTGACGCGCTAAAAGAACACGTTCGCGCAGAACTTGGTGATACTGTGGTGGAAATTGCACAGCAAGTGGAAACCATTCTCACGACGGCCTTCAATATCAATAAGAAGTTGAAAGGTAAGATCGATTTCACGATGGCGTTCGCGTTATCAGACATCAAAGCACAAATCGAAGGGCTGATCTTCAAAGGCTTCGCAACAGAATGTGGCTGGAAACGTCTGCCTGATATTCTGCGTTACATGCGCGCGATTGAACGTCGTATGGAAAAGCTGCCGATCGATCCAAACAAAGACCGTTTGCACATGCTGAAAGTGGAATCCGTTACGAGCGACTACAAAGAGTTGCTCAACAAAATTCCAAAAGGCATGGTGGTTCCGGAGAATGTAAAAGAGATCCGCTGGATGCTCGAAGAGCTTCGTGTGAGTTTCTTTGCACAACAATTGGGTACTCCTTATCCGGTTTCAGATAAACGAGTCAAAAATGCGATTAACGAATGTTAAGTAATCAATACCTAGGTGAAATATAACGTTATTTAATTTTACTTGGGTATATAACTTGCATACGATATAACAAATTCAATAGAACACGGAATTTTGACACGTAATGGCAAGCAGTTGCCGCATTATTCGTCGTCAAATTAACACATAGAGAAGGTTAATTATGAAAAAGACACTACTAGCGCTTGCTTTAATTGGCGCATCAGCGACGGCTTCAGCAGACTCATGGATTTACGGTAGCGCAAGCGTCGGTCAAGGCGACATGGGTGGTGATTCATCGACGAGTTACAATGTTCATGTTGGTACAGGTATTCTTCCTTTCATTGGTCTGGAAGCGGGTTACCAAAACCATGGTGAGTTTACTAACATCACTTATGGTAATTTGGCTGGTATCAATCTAGAAGGTCGCTCGGTTTACTTTGCAGCAAAACCTAGCATTGACTTTGGTCCTCTTCATGTTTACGCGAAAGCGGGCTTACACTCATATGAGCTAAAAGGCATTAACGGTACGAATTTCAATGAAGATGAAATTGATACGATGTACGGTGTGGGTGCCGAGTACTTCATCATGGGGCCTATTTCTCTAGGTGCTAGCTACAGCATTTACTCGATGAAAGAAGAAGATGTGAAGAACTTCTCGCTAAACGCAACGTTCCACTTCCTATAAGAAAAAAGCCGCTTAAAGCGGCTTTTTTTCATCAAGCTGGATGCCGACGGCATCCAGTCTTGCAATGTTTGACTGCATTGATCCCAGATACCACTCTTTTGGCATTGCGTTTAGTAAGCCTGCATTTTTTAATTGTCTAAATTCTTCCTCACTAATCACAACATAGCCTTGCAACGAATCGAGAAGTTGCTTCAGTGCGTCCTTTGTTTCAAGTAATCCCTGCTTCGACTGATACTTTATCCGCCCGACAATACAGTCATTGGGTATCAACGGTACTAATCGGCCAGAGTCGCGAGCGGCACATTTGGTTGATAAAGGGGCATTTCGTTTCATTGTTTCCCAGCATGGCTTATTGTTTTTAGTCGTTTGTTGGTGTGTATAGGCGTAATAAGGAAATAAGAAACGTTCAATTGATTGCCAGCGCCGAGTTTGGATTTCGAACCATATGTGTTGCAGTTCTATAAAGGCGTCATTCATACGAGATTGCAAGCTAAGAGTAGTGCGAAGCAGTGTAGCGTTAATGTAGAAGCAAACACAAATGGAATGTCACTGATTGTTGCGATATGGAAACAGTGATTGAATTGATGATGTATATATCAACAAAGTAAATGGCTCTAGTATTCATTCGTCAAATAAATGGAGACGAATGACATGATTAAACATATTTTACTTTCAACAGTTGCATTGACTTTTAGTCACATGGCGATTGCAGAACCTCAGTTTATTACCAATGTTTCTGATCTGGCTGGGGCTGAATCCGTGGTTTATGACTCACAGCGCCAAGTTTACTTTGTGTCATTGCAAGCGGGTAATAAAAACGAGGATGGCTCTGTAGTTGTTCTTAATCAGGATAAGAAGTTTATTGCGACGGTTGCTTCTGGGTTACAAGACCCAAAAGGCATCGCTGTAAAAGGTGACTTTCTATATGTCGGGGATATGAAGCACTTGGTGGAAGTGGATTTAAGATCTGGCGCAATCAAAAAGTATCAGCCGAAAGGAGCTGAGTTCTTAAATGACGTTGCTATCGACAAATCAGGTGATATCTATGTGTCTGATATGTTTACGTCCACGATTTACAAATTAAGTGATGGTGAGATCAGCTCGTGGATAAGTTCATCAAAATTAGAAAATCCAAATGGAATGCTATTTGTTGGTGATGCTCTATACATTGCTGCTTGGGGTTCATTTAGTGATGGGAATCCACTGAAAGCCCCTTATGGAAATTTACTCAAAGTCGATGTAGCTTCACAGCAGGTTTCTTCATTAACAAAGCAGCCTTTGGGCAACCTAGATGGAATCCAATTAGACAAAAATGGAGACTTCATCCTATCTGACTGGAAACGTGGTTTGATTTTTTCAGTGAGCTCAAAAGGGGACAGTAAGGTTGTTATTGATGTGGCACAAGGGGCTGGTGATATTCACTATAATATTGACGAACAAACATTGTTGATACCGATGGCTCTGGACGGCGAACTTCTTGAATACCGATTTTAATGAAATGGGGCTTAGCCCCATTTTGTTGTACAAGGTATTTATAAGCTAGCATTTTGTAAATTAGGTGCATATAGAAACCTATTAAATAACACCTTGAGTTATAAAGTCTTATCTAACTTTACACAAAATTTTCAAAACTCCATTCCGTAGTTTTAAATTTTGTTTATTGGTTTTAAATTGGTGTTTTGTTTTGGTTTGGCCTTGTGAATGCCATAAATATCACTGATATTTACTGTTTCAATACGTTTCTATCTATTTGTTTTATTTCACGAATTTACAATGCCTACTTAAAAAAGTTGGCGTAAATCATAAGGTTGGCATACACTTTCCAAGGTAAAGCCGATATGTTGTTGATTGGCGAAGCGAAATGCTTTGGTGCTGCTTAGTTCGCAGCAATGTTTAACACAGCTTTGAGGAAAGTTTTATGGCGCTCACAAAGGCCGAACTGGCTGAGAACCTGTTTGAAAAGCTTGGATATAGTAAACGGGATGCCAAGGAAACGGTTGAGGCGTTTTTCGAAGAAATTCGTAAGGCACTAGAAAGTGGCGAACAGGTAAAACTATCTGGATTTGGTAATTTTGATCTTAGAGATAAAAATGAACGTCCGGGTCGAAATCCGAAGACAGGCGAAGATATTCCTATCAGTGCTCGACGAGTAGTGACCTTCCGCCCAGGGCAAAAATTAAAAGCCCGAGTAGAAAATATCAAGATTGAAAAATAATCTGAGTGACCACGTGGTTTTTGCGTGGTTTTCTACTTTTAGATCTTAGATTTGATGTATGCGTAAGTATGCATTAACGCTAAGCTGCACCCAAGAAAAAACCCAAGTACGCGTACTTGGGTTTTTCGTTTTAGTCACGTTTCCACAAAATGTGGCAGAACTTATGTTCTGGATCTCGGCTAATGAGTAGACGTGCAAATACATCATCTAACACATCGTTTTCCTCGTTAACTAATCCAACGCGAACCTCTGCGTAAGTGTCTTTATCAACATCAAAGCCTACGTGTTCAGCCCAGTCATCACCAGTTTCTACTAGCTCTGCTGCACCACGCTCTTCAAATTGTGCTGTAAATATAATGACATCCGCAGCTTCTAAATTATCAGGAGCCATTTCTAGAAAAATGTCATATGCAGTGTCGATCGCGTCATCGTAGGACATTAAATCAGACATAGTTATGCTCGGCTCATGTATTTACGTTCTGTGGTGTTCACGACAATGCGATCACCTGTCGCAATGTACTCAGGAACTTGAACGACTAACCCTGTTGAGAAGCGAGCTGGTTTAGTTCGTGCAGAAGCTGACGCGCCTTTAATTGAAGGGTCGGTTTCTTCAATAACGAGTTCTACTGACGCTGGTAGTTCAATTGCAACCGCATTACCGTTAACTAAAATGACGTGCAAACCTTGAATTTCTTCAGTGATGAACAGTAGCTCATCTTCAATGTCAGACTGTTTAAATGTGAATTGTGAGTAATCTTCATTATCCATGAAAATGTATTCATCGCCGTCCACATAAGAGAATGCAGCTGCACGCTTGTACATGTCAACGGTGTCGACAACGTCATCTGATTTGTAACGCTCATCAACACGTGAGCCAGTTGAAAGGTCAGTACAACGAAGTTTGTAGATTTTTGCACCACCACGGCCACCCGGTGTGGTTACTTCAATGTCTTTAATCAGTAGTGTTTTGCCATTGCTTTCAATCGCAAAGCCTTTTTTTAACTCACTTGCCTTTGGCATGACAGTTATCCTTCATAGATGTATCGATGTTTCGGTCGGCATTATATACTCAAGTCTGAAAATGTTCTCATACATTTCGTATCTAGGGTTCATTTTCTAAACACGAGTATCTAGAGACGAATCAAATGCTTGATTCGTCAGAAGCTCTGAGAGAACATTACTTAACTAGCCCACAATTCATTATGTCCATGCTACTTTCCGTGATAGACCCTCAACAACCCTTTCAACCCGAGTATCAGCCAGCGTTGGAGGATATTTTAAAGCTCCTTAGAGGGGGACTTGGAGAAAACCTTCACAGTGTTTATGTATACGGCAGTGTTGCACGGAAAAAAGCGCGGCCCGGTTTCTCCAATCTCGATATCATCGTTGTTTCAAAACGTAGTTTTAGTGATACCCGTGCGACGTTGTACAACACCATCAAGTGGCGTTTCCAAAAAAGCTATCCGCATATTACGGAAGTGGCATTTAAAACGGTTTTGGCTCAAGAAGTCGCAAGCTTAGACAGTATCTTTTCGTGGGGTTTTTTACTTCGACATTGTGCAGTCTGTATTTATGGTGAAGATTTGTCTGAATGTTTTGGCGATTACGAGCCAAGCTGGGAAATTGCAAAACACTGGAATATGGACGTGGAAGACTGGGTAGCGGTATACCGCCATCGTATTGCTCGCTCTGCAACGGATGCGGAGCAAATTAAAGCACAGAAGATCATCGCCAAAAAACTGTTAAGAGCAAGCTATTCGTTGGTGATGTATAAAGATAAATGTTGGTATGAAGACCCTATCGAGTGTGGTCAGCAATTTCTTCGTTATTATCCAGAAAAACAAGTCGAAATAGAACGGCTTGGTATTTTGCTTACTGGGCGAGTGATTGCGAAACGTTCTGTAGTCGGCATTTTGGATGGCTTCGGAGAGTGGCTAGTGAAGCAATATCAAAAAACTGAATTTAGAATCGGTTAGCGATTTTCTTTAGTCGTTTTTACTAGAGAATTCTTTTCTCCCTGTGCTAACTTTATATGAGTAGTGGGGGGAAAGTATGGCGGGATTACATAGGGTAGTAGCGCGATCTGACTTAGGGATAAAACTCATTTACAGCCGCTATATTGTTTCTTCTTTGAAGGCATTAAGAGAAGGGATGATATGGTTAGTCCCTTGTCTTATGATCTCTTCTTTTGCGTTATTTTTCGCCTGTGTTGGTGAGTTTCTCTATGGTTATCGAACAGAAACGGTGACCACGTTTTATGACATTCATAGCGTCATTGCTCGGTTTTTTCCCTACTTAATGACGTCGACTATTTCCTATGTTTTAGCCATGCAATGGCGTCTTCCTCGGCCACCCATAGCGCTGCTTTCTGTGTTGTATTTAATCATTATTGGAGAAATATTACCGACAGAACAAACGGTGCTCACCTTCAATATCATCATGGCGATTCTTACGCCATTGTACGCCATTCCTTTTCTTGCCTATTTGCTGCGCTTTAATGTTTTGCAACTGACTCGTAGCGAAAGCGCTGGTCAGATTGTGAAAGAGTCACTGAATCTTGTACTTCCGGCAATTTTGACGGCTGGTTTGGTATTGGTGGTTAACTACTCGCTATTGATGAGCGTAACTCAGATACCAGTCCTTGAACTGATTGTTCTTGATTATGCCAATGAACCCACATGGTTTGGTGTCATGTTTGCAGCATTCAATTCAACGCTGTGGTTTTTTGGTATTCATGGGTATTACGCTTTGCTGCCAATGGTGGATTTACTGCAAGAGGCCAGTAATCTGAATTACTCTACGGTTTTGGCCGGAGGGGCTGGTCAATATCACATGAACCTCTCTTTTATGGGGGCGTTTGTTTTTATCGGGGGGGCAGGGTCGACACTATCGCTTGTGATTGCATTGCTGTTATTTGCAAAACAAAAAAGCCTGAAGATGATTGCGCTTGCAAGTATTCCTATCGGGCTGATTAACATCAATGAAATCTTGCTCTTTGGCTTACCTATCATCTTTAACCCGCGTTTGTTTATCCCTTTCTTGTTGGCGCCCATTGTGAATGTTGTTGTCGCAATGATGGCCGTTTCTTTGGAACTGGTTGCTTCACCGAGTGTTTCTGTCCCTTTTAATAGTCCAATATTGATCAATGCTTGGATGTCGACTTCTGGAGATTGGGGGGCTGTGGTATTGCAACTCATTAATCTCTTTTTGGGTGTGCTGATTTATTTACCGAGTGTAAGGCGCATGAATTTAGCCGATGCAAAGCATGCCATTCATTTGAGAGCGCTCGACACGACCTATTCACGTAGAGAAGAAGAAGCCAAAACCTTGATGGACGATCCTATTTTTCGAGCGATGCAAAAGGAACGAGAAACGCATCAAGTCGAACAACAATTACAGCAGTTGAGCCACACGGATTTTTGTATCGAATATCAGCCTAAAGTGAACCGAGTTTCTGGAAAAACAGTTGGTTGTGAAGCATTGATTCGGGCAAAAAATGAAAAAGGATCGTTGTTGTACCCTGGGCAATTTATGCCTTGGCTTGAAAAAGCAGGCCTGATGAAAGACGTGGATTTGTGGGTAATTAAGCAGGTAGTCAGAGATATTTCTTATATGCAAATGCAAGGGATTTATTTACCTGTCAGTGTCAATATCACGGCCGCAACTCTAAATGACAATGATTACATGGAGCAGCTTTGCGATGCACTTGGCCAGTATGGTGAGTTTATCCAATTGGAGATCACGGAAGAGTCGCTATTGTTAGATGAAAAACAGCTAGCGCTCGTTTTTAATCAACTTCATCAACTTGGGGTTGAAATTCATATAGATGATTTCGGTACGGGTTTTTCGTCGCTTAGTTATCTCAATAAATTTGAAATAGATGCAATAAAAATTGACCGTTCATTTGTTCTCGCGTTAGAGCATGAAAAGGGGCTTAGCGTCTTTACCAGTATATTGGCTATCGCCGACAAACTTGAGTTGAACGTTGTCGTTGAAGGGGTAGAGTCACAGGAGCAGCTTCAGTATATTCCTGCTAATGATAGTATTGCTGTGCAAGGTTGGCATTACTCTAAGTCACTACCGTTAGAGAAATTTACCCACTATGTTTTGTTTTAAAACAAACCCAATTGGGGCTCACTGAGTGCCTTAAAATCTAGCCCGATAAACGGCAAAATGGCTTCTGCTACTGGTTTGAGTTGTTTTTCAATGTAGTGCTGATAGTCAATTGGGCTTTTTTGATATTCTTTAGGCTCTGGGCCGTTTATGGTGATCACGTATTCAATGCGTCCCCGATTTTGGTATTGCAAAGGTCGGCCTAGTTGCTGGTTTATGTCATCGGCCATTCGTGCCGCACGAACCTGCGGTGGAATGTTTTTTTGATACTCATGCAGTTTTCGACGTAATCGCTTTTGATAAGTCAAAGAGTCATCATTCTGACCACTGAGTGTTGCTTCAACGAATTGACGTACGAACTCAGACGGATTTTCGTTATGGAAAACCATGTGATATAGCGTTTGCTGAAACTGTTGGGCGAGTGGTGTCCAGTCTGTCCTGGCGCTTTCTAGTCCTTTAAATACGATCCGTTCTTGCTCCCCATCTCCCATCAAACCTGCGTAGCGTTTTTTGGAACCTGTTTCTGAACCTCGAATGGTCGGCATTAAGAATTTTTTGTAGTGAGTCTCGTATTCCAGCTCGAGTATGGAATTCAAGTTGTATTCATCTTTGAGGTGTTTGGTCCACCATTGGTTGATGTAATCCACCAATCCGAGACCAATTTCATCGGCTTGCTGTTGTGAAAACTTACCGTTTAATGAGACGAATGTAGAGTCAGTGTCTCCGTAGATTACCTGATAGCCTTTTTCTTCAATTAACACTTTGGTTTGTTTCATGATTTCATGGCCACGCATGGTGATGCTGGACGCCAATCGAGTATCAAAAAATCGGCAACCGGAAGAGCCAAGCACACCATAAAAAGAGTTCATGATGATTTTAATAGCTTGGGAAAAGGCCTTTTCATTGTTCTTCTTAGCGATATCGCGAGCTGCCCACAATTTTTCAATCATCTCTGGCAAAAAGTGCTTTGAGCGATGAAATTGTCCACCTCGAAACCCGGGCACCGCTTGATCACTTTGCTTACCAATGTCTAATTTTAACCCCTCGATTAACCCCATAGGATCAATCAAAAATGAGCGAATGATGGAAGGATAAAGGCTTTTAAAATCAAGAACGAGCACTGAGTCATAAAGGTTTGGAATTGAATCCATAACGTAGCCACCCGGGCTAGCGATCCAATTTTCTGGGTGCAAATTAGGCGCAACGTACCCAGCTCGGTGAATTTGCGGTAAATAAAGGTTAGTGAAGGCTGCGACAGAGCCACCAATTCGATCAAGTTCAACACCGGTGAGTTTAGAACGCTCTATCGCAAACTCAAGTAGGTGAGTATGGGCAAAAATTTTATTTACCAAAACACAGTCTTGTAGATTGTATTTGGCGAGGGAAGGCTTATCCTTCCTGAACATGGTGTTGATCTCATCCATACGGTCGTGGACATTATGGATTTGTTTACCTTCACCAAGTAACTCTTGAGAAACGGCTTCTAAGGACCAACTACGAAAATGGTAAGTCGCCGTTTTAAGCGTATCAATGCCATCCATGACGACACGGCCGGGGATGGAAATAAACGATTGTTGTGTTGTTTTGGATGTTCGAAAGTAGCTTGCCTGATTGCCGCGACCAATGTTTAGTTTAACTTTGTTCCATTCTGCTCGTTTATGCAGTAAGCGGAAATCAAAATCAATCACGTTCCAACCAATAATGACATCGGGGTCAAATTGATTAAACCACCGTACCATCACTTTTAGCAATGCCTCTTCGTTTTCAACCCACTCGATGTTAGTGTCACTTGGTTCTGGTTGGCCAATCATGATCACTCTGCTATCCATTGGGCTATCAAATCCGATGGAATACAGCACACCCTTTTCAGAACACTCGAGATCGAGAGAAACGACTTTTAATGATGGGGTAAATTTGCCTTCACGGCACTTAACATGAGAGTAGCGTGTAAAACTAAATTGTTGCTGGGCTACACCAGTAAACTCAATGCTTCCTTTGATAAATCGTTCCATTAAATAACGATCTGCCAAGCGGATATCGTGTTCTAGCGTTTGAATATCGGCTTGGCGGAGGAGATCTGAGAGAGCATTGCTGTCTTTACTTGTTTGACAGTAGCAAGCGGATAAAGGTGTTTGTGAAAAATCTTTTAAAGGCAGTTCTTTTACTGATAACTCGATACCACCTTGCTGAGCAATTAAGGAGACGGCTTGTTGCTCGGCACTATCAATGAAAAATACTGGCTTTTCGCCACTAACTATAAGCTGGACAGGCCCATTTGCGGTAGAAACCCACAATTCAATTTGAGTGTGACCAGAAATATCACGCGATTGACGTGTTAAGAGAAAGCCTTCTTGTATGGACAATGTATGATACACCGAGTAGACAAAGCGCCTTAATCAGGAGCGACAAAGCCCAAATGGTATCATGGAATGGTCTCTCATGCAGTTGAGAGATGGGGTAACCCGTCTTTAGATGATGAAATAAATTTGCGTACTCTACGCATAATTGCTGCATTTTTTTACTTTAGAAAGATTACGCTATTAATCTTTACTGTGAATGTGAAAATAGCTTAATTATCCATGACTTAATGTACATGTATGCACTTTGTTCGTTTGGTGAGGAATTAAATTGACAGGGGCCACAAAGAGAGGCTAGGCTACATATCGCCTCGTAACTTGTTGATTAATGGGTTAATTACGTTTTAGCTTACAGATATAAGAATAAGTACTTGCTAAACTTTGCGTTTAGGCACATATTCAGTGTAAGCAAAAAATCGATTTTGAGTTAAACTAGGCATCGATGCTGATATCCACTACTTTGAGTGGGTGCAGAGCCAAATAAAAAGTGTGGAGATACAAGTTTGATAAGTGTTTTCCTTGTAGATGATCACGAGCTGGTTCGCACAGGGATACGACGTATTATTGAAGACGTCCGTGGAATGAACGTAGCAGGGGAAGCTGAAAGCGGTGAAGATGCAGTAAAATGGTGTCGTAACAATCATGTTGACGTCATTTTAATGGATATGAATATGCCAGGAATTGGTGGCTTGGAAGCGACCAAAAAGATCCTGCGATTCAATCCTGATGTAAAAATCATTGTTTTAACTGTTCATACGGAAAATCCGTTTCCAACTAAAGTGATGCAAGCAGGTGCCGCGGGCTACCTTACTAAAGGTGCTGGGCCTGATGAAATGGTGAATGCAATTCGCGTTGTTCATAGCGGGCAGCGTTATATTTCACCTGAAATTGCGCAACAAATGGCATTAAGTCAATTCTCACCCGCCTCTGAGAACCCTTTTGCCGACTTGTCTGAGCGCGAACTACAAATCATGATGATGATTACCAAAGGACAGAAGGTTACTGATATTTCAGAGCAGTTAAACCTTAGCCCTAAAACGGTCAATAGTTATCGCTATAGATTGTTCAATAAGTTGGACATTAGCGGTGATGTTGAGCTAACCCACCTTGCTATTCGTCATGGAATGTTAGATACCGAGACCCTCTAGTGATCGAAACTTTTGACTCGGTAGCCTTCTTAAAAACAGTTACTAATCAGCCCGGTGTTTATCGTATGTATAACACCGAGGCTGTTGTCATATACGTAGGTAAGGCGAAAGATCTTAAAAAGCGTTTATCAAGTTACTTTCGAAAAAATGTCGATAGTGAAAAGACGCGGGCGCTCGTCAGCAATATTGCCAAGATCGATGTTACAGTAACTCATACTGAAACAGAAGCACTTATCCTTGAACACAATTATATTAAGCAGTATTTGCCGAAATATAATGTGTTACTTCGTGATGACAAATCGTACCCATATATCTTCGTAAGTGGCCATCAACACCCTCGTTTATCCATGTATCGTGGCGCTAAAAAACGTAAAGGTGAGTATTTTGGCCCTTATCCAGATTCGGGAGCGGTTCGTGAGACTCTCCATCTTATTCAAAAAATCTTTCCTATTCGCCAATGTGAAGATACGGTTTATAGCAACCGTACGCGCCCTTGTCTCATGTATCAAATTGGTCGCTGTGCTGCGCCTTGTGTGAGCAGTATTATTTCTGATGAAGAGTACAATGAGATCGTTAATTACGTTCGGTTGTTCTTACAAGGAAAAGACAAGCAGGTTCTGAGTACATTAGTTGAGAACATGGAAAAAGCCAGTCAAGAACTTCGTTTTGAAGAGGCGGCGAAATTTCGTGATCAGATCCAAGCAATCAGGCGCGTGCAAGAACAGCAGTTTGTATCTGAAGACAGTATGGATGATATGGATGTACTGGGTTTCGCTCAAGAAAATGGCATTGCATGCATTCATATTCTAATGATTCGCCAAGGTAAGGTTCTGGGTAGTCGAAGTCATTTTCCAAAAATCCCGAATAACACCTCTCGACAAGAAGTGTTTCATAGCTTTTTAAGCCAATACTATCTCAGTCATAATGAAGCGAGAACGATCCCCACGCGGATTATTCTTAATGATGGTTTGGTTGATGATGCGTTGCCTTTGCAAGAAGCTCTAGCGGGCATTGCTGGTCGTAAAATCCACTTTCATATTGAGCCTACAGGAACAAGAGGCCGATACCTTAAGTTGTCGAATACCAATGCATTAACAGCGATTACCACCAAGATTAATCACAAAATGACGATCTCCCAGCGCTTTAAAGAACTGCAAGAGTTGATGGGATTAGAGTCTATCCAGCGTATGGAGTGTTTTGATATTTCACATACGATGGGGGAGAGTACCATTGCTTCATGCGTTGTTTTCAATCAGGAAGGGCCCGTGAAGCAAGAATATCGTCGCTACAATATTACCGGTATTCAAGGTGGTGACGATTACGCTGCTATGGGGCAGGTGTTAGAGCGACGCTACTCAAAACAATTGGATGTTGAAAAAATACCCGACATCATTTTTATTGATGGTGGTAAAGGGCAGCTTAACCGTGCACATGAGATTGTGAGCCAGCATTGGATAGACTGGCCGAAACGCCCAGTTTTGATCGGTATTGCCAAAGGGGTAACACGTAAACCCGGTTTGGAAACCTTGATCACGACGGAAGGGGACGAATTCAATCTACCTAGTGATGCGCCTGCGCTGCATTTAATGCAGCACATCCGCGATGAAAGTCACAATCATGCGATCGCAGGTCACAGAGCAAAACGTGGGAAAACACGTAAAACTAGTCCTTTAGAAGGGATCGAAGGTGTTGGTCCTAAAAGGCGTCAAGCTCTGCTGAAATACATGGGAGGCCTGCAAGAGCTTAAGCGTGCAAGTGTTGAAGAAATCGCCAAAGTTCCCGGGATAAGTCATTCTTTGGCAGAAAACATCTATCAAGCATTGAAACAATAGAAAAAATCCCGCACCATAAGGCCCTGCTAAAGCTAGTTGAGTAATGCAGTTACGCAAACGATAAGAGCCTTTAAAAATATGCGTTTAAATATCCCCAACATTTTGTCTTTGTTGCGACTTTTCTTGATCCCAGTATTTGTCGTAGTGTTTTACTTACCATACTCGTGGGCGCCGTTCGCAGCAGCAATGGTTTTTTGGGTTGCGGGTTTTACCGATTGGCTAGATGGCATGCTTGCACGAAAGTTGGGGCAAACTTCTCGTTTCGGTGCATTCATTGACCCCGTCGCGGATAAAGTTCTCGTTGCGACAGCGCTAATCCTTATTACTGAGTACTACCATAATATCTGGATTACTATTCCAGCAGTGACCATGATTGCCAGAGAAATAATCATTTCTGCATTGCGTGAGTGGATGGCCGAGATAGGTAAACGTGCCAGTGTGGCAGTTTCGTGGGTTGGTAAAGTGAAGACCTTATCTCAAATGTTTGCTCTGTGGGTGCTTATCTGGCGTTATGATGATTGGATGATATGGCTAGGTTATGCTGCACTCTATATCGCGACATTCCTGACATATTGGTCAATGGCGCAATATTTAATTGCAGCCAAAGACGATCTTCTCAACGAAGAACATCATTAAAAAACGGGCCTCGGCCCGTTTTTTTGTATCTGATGTAGAAAATACAATGCTATCTTCTTGAAATCCCCGTATTTACTGGTAGAAAAATCACCAAATTAGTGAGTTTTGCACGTAAAGTAGACAAACGATTCGAAAATTGAAAAATAGTGTTGACTCATTAGTTCGAATCCGTAGAATGCACTGCGTACCCAAGAGGAAACGAAGAAAAAGATTCTTCTTGAGAGTATGGCGCGTTGGCAGAGTGGCTATGCAGCGGATTGCAAATCCGTGGACCTCGGTTCGACTCCGGGACGCGCCTCCATTTGCGACACTAGCTCAGTTGGTAGAGCGCAACCTTGCCAAGGTTGAGGTCACGAGTTCGAACCTCGTGTGTCGCTCCAAAAAATTTGGAGATATGGCTTTTAAGCGATATCTAAAGATGGTGTCTAACCATCGCAAAAAGTTTTGCGTGCCCTGGTGGTGGAATTGGTAGACACAAGGGATTTAAAATCCCTCGGCGTTCGCGCTGTGCCGGTTCAAGTCCGGCCCGGGGCACCATCTATTTATGCGACACTAGCTCAGTTGGTAGAGCGCAACCTTGCCAAGGTTGAGGTCACGAGTTCGAACCTCGTGTGTCGCTCCAGATTAAAGCCCTTGCAGAAATGCAAGGGCTTTTTCTTTTCTACGATTTAGTATTTATGAGGTGATAAATATTACCGCTATCAGTACTAAAATAAATTTCTCCCGTCGGGCTAAGTTCAATATCTCTTATCCGTTCTCCCAAGTGTTCTAAAACACGTTGTTCCGCGATGATCTGTTCACCTTCCAACGTCAGAACATTGATGTGAGTAAGCTTCAAAGCACCAGCAAGTAGTTTGCCATTCAGGCTCGGGTGTCGATCCCCTCGATAAAGGACGATGCTTCCTGGGGCGATGGATGGAATATAAACTTTGCGAGGTGACTCGATTCCTTCTTTCTCAAGGCCTTCGCCAACGGCTAAAGGTCCCCAATATTCTTTTCCGTGTGAGGTAATGGGCCAGCCGTAGTTTGCTTTGCGCTTGATTAAGTTAATCTCGTCGCCACCTCTTGGTCCATGTTCAATTGACCACAAGTGTTTGCTAAGTGCGTCGTAGAAAAGTCCTTGCGGGTTTCTATGTCCATAACTCCAGATCTCATCTTGGATTTGTTTGTCAGAAATGAAGGGGTTATCAACTGCTGGCTGTCCATCTGGTGTGAGCCTTATAATACTACCTGCATGGGTGGAGAGATCTTGTCCATTGTCCCGTTCACCTCGATCACCAATTGATAAGTAAAGAGATTGCTCATCGAACGTTATACGGCTACCAAAGTGTCTACCACCATTGGATCCAGAGTATGAGGTAAACAGTACTTGCCAATTGACTAGCTGCTGGTCTTTTAGGTAAGCCTTAGCGAGCGCCGTTTCAATCGCATTTTTGGAAGCTGTACTGAATGTAAAATAGAATGCATTGTCTTCAAAAGGGGATTTTGCGACGTCTAGCAAGCCTCCTTGTCCCATTGCAACTACGTCTGGTGGTGAGAACAGTGGTTTCACGAGTTTGGATTTAAGATCCAAAAGGGAGATTTTTCCCTTTCTTTCAGTGATGAGTAGATATTGGCTGTCGACAGAAGAAAGCCCCCACGGGACGCCATTGAGCGAAGCTATCTTCTCTACAGTCCACGCATAGCTTGGAGCTGTCAGTAGAAAGGGGATGAAAAATAGTACAATAGATGGGATGAGCCGCATGATGCCTTCCTAATATTGATTCAAAATATACTTGCTACAAATATAAACTAAAAAACGACTTGATTTGATCAATGATTATACTATTATGACGAAGTGTCAAAAATGACGATGCGTCATAAAGGTGTGGTTCACACCTTTTGCATTCGTGTTACAATGTACCGCCAAGGAGTTTAGTAACTGAGACGGACTGGAAAATCATGTTTGGCTTTAGCTGTAATAAAAATGGAAAAAAAGAAAACGCAGGTTGTCCGTTTGGTAAAACCAAAAAACAACAAGCGATTGCTGATCGAGAAGTAGAGTTAACACTACTTGCTAAATCAATTGTTCAAGAGCAAGGGTTTACCAACCTGACTATGGACAAGTTGACTGCGGCTAGTCGTTACTCTAAAGGTACGATTTATAACCATTTTTGTAGTAAAGAAGATGTGATACTAGTTTTGTGCATTCATTCGCTGAAAAGCGAGGCAATCTTTTTTGAGCGTGCACTTTCATTTGAAGGTTCAAGCCGCGAGAAAATTACCGCCTTGCATGTTGCCTACCGTGTGTATGCGCGCATGGAACCTGTGTTGTCAACTTGTGCCATTATGGCAAAAAGTCCATGGGTGCTAGAGAAGGCTTCTCCTGAAAGGGTTGCAGCGTTAAATGAGCTAGAAGAGGTAGTGATAGCGCAAGCTGATACGTTAGTTAATAACGCCGTAGAAAGTGGAGATTTAAGGTTTTCTCCGGGTATTGGCTCTGATGCAATTGTTTTTGCAAACTGGTCAATTGCATTCGGCTCTAATGCGTTAGCGCAAAATGCATCAAACAGTCACTGTATCAGTCGGTTACAAGATCCTTTTTCGGTATTACACAATGCAAATATGTTGCTTGATGGTATTGGCTGGAAGCCGCTTTCTACAGAGTGGGATTACAGAAAAACCTGGCAACGTGTAGAAACTGAGTTATTTGTAGAAGAGTTGGAATATTTAGCTTCTGTCGGTCGCTAATTCTGTTTCTGTCATAAAGCCCATTAGGATGGGCTTTTTAAGTCACCTTTGTGACGGATCGTCAAAATATATTGTGAATCTTAAGTCTAGAGCGACTTAATGTATTCGAGTTAAAGCCAGTGACTGCATCACTGGCTTTTAAATCAACATTATTGACGAAACGTCACAAACGGAGAGTGTGATGAGTACCGAACAATCACCTATTTCACAGTCCACTGCCTGGCTGAAAGCCCCCACTCGTTTTTCGTGGTGGGTCCTTCTTATTACTTTGTTATTGGTGGTCGCCGCTACGTTAGGAGCAAAGAACCTATATTTTCGTGGTGACTACAATATCTTCTTTGATGGCTCTAATAAGCAGCTTCAAGCTTTTGATGAGATTCAAACTACCTTCGCAAAATCAGACAATATGGCAATTGTTATCGCACCTGATAGCGGAGATGTTTATACGGCAGAAGTGCTTACTTTAGTGCAACAGATAACAAAAGATGCATGGCAAGTGCCATATTCCAGTCGAGTGGACTCTTTAGCGAATTATCAGCATACCGAAGCTGTGGATGATGATTTGCTGGTTGAAGACTTACTTTATGAAGACTATCCACTGACCAGTGAGAGAATTCAGAAGATCCGCAACATTGCTATCACTGAACCTGTTTTGCTTCATTCAATGGTGTCGGAAAAAGGGGATGTTACGGTCGTTAATATTACGGTTCAACTACCAAAAGTTGACGAAACTGCAGAGGTGCAGCAAGTCGTTACTAGCATCAATCAAATGCTAGAAAAATACCAAGCAGCGTATCCCACGATCTCTTTTCACAAAGCGGGCATTATTGCGATGAATGATGCCTTCATGCAGGCGGCTCAAGATGATACCAGTACGCTAGTACCTACCATGCTATTGGTCATTTTGTTTTTCTTGACGCTGATGCTTCGCTCATTTCTAAGCGTATTGGCCACACTGGTTGTCATTATTGGTTCGGTAATGGCGACGTTAGGCCTATCTGGCTGGGCGGGGATGTTTCTTAGTACGGCCACGGTGAATATCCCAACCTTAGTGATGACTCTGGCTGTTGCAGACTGTGTCCACGTGATCGCGACTATGCGTCAGCAGATGAAGCTGGGTCACAGTAAGCAATACGCGATAGATTACAGCATTGCAATTAACTTCATGCCTATCTTGATCACGTCCATCACAACCGCCATTGGCTTTTTGATGATGAATATGTCGGACTCTCCAGTTTTAAGAGATTTCGGAAATCTGGCTGCGTTAGGTGTGATGATTGCGTGTTTGCTTTCACTCTCGTTGCTGCCTGCTCTTCTCAAGATCTTACCTGTGTCAGTGTCAAACAATACGAGTTCTGAAAAGGGGGCAACTGACTTCATGGACAAGCTTGGTGATTGGGTCATTGCCTATCGAAAAGCATTGCTGCCTTTAAGTGTCGTTGTGATTGCGGTTTCTGCTGCACTGATCCCACTCAATAAAGTCAATGACGAGTCCATTAAGTACTTTGATTCTAGCAGTGAGTTTCGCCAAGCCGCTGATTTTATGGAAACGCATATCAGTGGTATGACAAATATCAGCATTGCAGTGAAGACGCGAGAATCGCAAGGGATCGCCGACCCCGTATTTCTTCAAAAAATGGGCGAGTTTACGGATTGGTTACGCGCGCAACCAGAAACGGATCATGTCGCTTCACTTTCTGATGTGTATAAGCGTCTAAACAAAAACATGCATGGTGATGATGACGCATATTATCAACTACCGCTTGATCGTGAACTTGCTGCGCAATACCTGCTTCTGTATGAGATGTCATTGCCTTACGGCCTAGATTTGAATAATCAAATTAACGTTGACAAATCTTCTTTAAAAATGGTCGTCACTATCGACAATTTGGGCAGTGTGGAGCTTGTTGAACTGGAAAACCGTATTTATACGTGGTTTGCAGAGAATGCACCTCAATATGATGTGGTTGCCTCCAGCCCGTCTTTAATGTTTGCCCATATTGGGGAAACAAATATGGCGAGTATGTTATCGACTTTGCCAATCACACTAATTTTAATCTCGGCACTGATGATTTTCTCATTGCGCTCTGCACGACTCGGTGTGATTAGCCTTGTTCCCAATATTGCGCCTGCCGTTATCGGCTTCGGCCTATGGGCGATGATCTCCGGAGAAATCAATCTTGGTCTCTCCGTGGTGGTAACACTAACACTAGGCATCGTTGTTGATGATGCTGTCCATTTCTTATCGAAGTATCAAAGAGCAAGAAAGCAGGGACAAACCGCAGAAGAAGCTGTGCGCTACGCTTTTCACACTGTGGGTCGAGCACTATGGATCACGACTGTTGTGCTAGTTGCTGGGTTTTCTGTTCTCGCCATGTCTTCGTTCCGGTTGAATGCAGATATGGGGCAGCTCAGCGCGATTGTGATCTTTTTGGCCTTGGTGGTGGATTTTATATTCCTACCTACGTTGTTGATGAGATTCGATAAAGCCACTTATGAGTCGCCGGAAGCGCAATCACCAGAATCAGTACCTACTCAGCCACAAGCTATTCGTTCACAGGGATAAAGGAATACCGTTATGTCATTAGCAAAAAAAATTCAAACCATCTTAGCCACGTTACTTCTGGCTACCACAAGCTCAATGCCAGTGCAGGCTGATCCAGCCAAAGGGCTGGAAATTGCGACAGAGAGAAAAGCGAGGGATGAAGGCTGGGGAGACTCCGTTGCTACCATGCAAATGCTGCTCAAAAATGCTCAAGGTGAAAGCAGTTCGCGTCTGATGAGATTAAAGTCTCTGGAAGTGCAAGATGATGGAGACAAAGGGCTGACGATCTTTGATGAACCCAGAGATGTGAAGGGAACTGCGTTTCTCAATCATTCGCATACGACTGAAGCAGATGATCAATGGTTATATTTACCAGCACTCAAACGGGTAAAGCGTATTTCATCACGCAATAAGTCTGGCCCATTTATGGGCAGTGAGTTTGCGTATGAAGATTTGAGCTCATTTGAGCTGGAAAAATACCAGTTTAACTACATCAAGGATGAAAACTTAAATGGAACACAAAGCTTTGTTCTTGAGCAGATACCAACTGATAAAAACTCTGGTTACACCAAGCAAATTGTATGGCTTGACCAAGCGTATTACCGTCCAATAAAAGTGGAGTTCTATGATCGCAAAGGAGACTTATTGAAAACGTTGGAATTTAGCGATTACAAACTCTATCTCGATCGTTATTGGCGTGCTCATAAGATGGCAATGCGTAATCATCAAACCGGAAAAAGTACATTGTTAACCACCAATGAGCTTGCTTTCCAAACCGGATTGAAAGAGAACGATTTTCAGAAAAATGTGTTAAAGCGAGTGAAGTAGGATAGATCATGGTTCAGGTAGTTAATATGACAGGTCGCCTTATGGCCAGTGCGATAACAACTCTTGGCTTACTTGCTTCTCTACAATGCAATGCTGTCGAGATCGCAGGACAATTAAATGTGGAACATCGTCAGTTCTTTTCAGATGGGTTACAGGGACAATCAAAATCCCAGAGCGCCATTGTGTTCGCTCCAGAGCTGTATTGGGAACTTCAGGATGGCAATGCGAGTTTTACTTTTACGCCTTTTTATCGATTGGATAGTGAAGATGCAGAGCGTAGCCACGGTGATATCCGAGAAGCTCTCTATCTTACCTACTGGGATGACTACGAATTTAGAGCTGGGATAGGCAAAGTATTCTGGGGTGTCACGGAGTCGGTTCATCTTGTCGATGTGGTTAATCAAACCGATGCAGTCGAAGCGGTTGATGGTGAAGATAAGCTAGGTCAACCCATGGTGCACTTCACTGCGGTAAAAGAGTGGGGGACAGTTGATGCAATGTTACTTCCTTACTTCCGAGAGCGTACTTTTTCCGGTCAAGACGGGCGGTTAAGACCTGATGTTGTGGTTTCAGACCGTCCATTGTATGAATCTTCCAAAGAAGAAAAGCATGTTGATTTTGCAATGCGTTACAGCAAAATGCTTGGGGACTGGGATATTGGTTTAAGTTATTTTCAAGGCACCAATCGCGACCCGTATTTTCGAATACAAGGAGGTGAATTAAAGCCATATTATGCGCTTGCTAGTCAAGTCGGTATCGATATTCAGGGGATTGTCGGTGATTGGTTGTGGAAGCTAGAAAGCATTTATCGGGACAGCCAAGACAACCATACAGGTATTGTGGGTGGGTTTGAATACACCATAGTCGGAGCGCTTGACACGGTTTGGGATATTGGCTTTATCATAGAGTATCTTTATGACAGTCGAGGGAACAATGCACAAACCATTGGGCAAAACGATATTTTTGTAGGGACACGATTTGCATTAAATGATGAAGACGGAACGGAAGTTCTGATCGGTGTAACAAAAGATCTCGATAACAGCGATGTCTATAATGCAAAGTTAGAAGCGTCGAGCCGTTTAACCAATCAACTAAAATGGCGAATTGATGGATGGCTGTTTGAAAATGAAACGCCGAATGACTTACTGTACTTTGCAAGAAAAGATGACTTTATTGAGGTGTCATTGGAGTATTATTTTTAGTTAAGTAAGTTTGGTGAGTGCTGAAGGACTGCGAGCCTTCAGCACTTTTTGTATCGGCTAAAGTGTTTTTAGCATCCACACATCGCAACCATTGTGCTCTGTACCTTCCATAGGTTGATCTAAGTGCGAAAATCCAAGGGATTCATACAGTTTAATCGCTGCTTTCATCGAGGTAAGCGTATCCAAATAGCAGTGGGTGAAGCCTTGTTGTTTCGCAAAGGTTAAACATTGCTGTGAAAGCTGTTTTCCCAATCCCAACCCGCGTCCTTCAGGGAGTAAAAAGAGTTTCTTTAACTCACACGTTTTATGTGATGAGTTAAATGGGGCTAACCCACAACCGCCGACAATTTTTCCATTCAGGGTGGCTACTAAATAGAGGCTTTTCTGCTTTGGTGAATAGTGTTTACTCATACCAAGCACTTCAGGATCGGATGGACCAAAACCATCACCTACTGCGCCAAACTCTTTTCCTACGGATTTGATGATGGCGCAGATCGCTTCATCTTGATTGGGTGCGATGGGTTGAATCGATATCAGCATAGTTCGGCCTTTTTAAGCGCATTTTCTTTTATCTAACATGGTCATAAATTCACTTTTATCAAGCGTTGAGACGAATTTTTATCCAAAGGCGGTAAATAGCGTGATTTCAATTTGGATTTGACCCTCGCATTCGTTACTATGTACAGCTATTTGAAAATGCCCAAAATCCCTTTGACAAGGGAACCCTGTGGACACTACCACTTATGTCGAAAACATAGGTAGATGAGGAAACGATGCAACATCTAGAAGAGATCATTGCTAACGCGAATGCCGCTATTGAAGCTGCAGATTCGTTAGTTGCACTTGATGAAGTGCGTGTTCAGTATCTAGGTAAGAAAGGTGAGCTAACGGCTCAACTTCAAAGCCTAGGTAAACTACCACCAGAAGAGCGCCGTGAAGCTGGTCAAGAGATCAACAAAGCGAAAGGCGTTGTTCAGCAAGCGATCGCAGCTCGTAAAGATGCACTTCAACGTGCAGAGCTAGAAGCGAAGCTAGCCGCAGAAACAATCGACGTGACTCTACCAGGTCGTCGTATCGAGAACGGTGGTCTACACCCTGTGACTCGTACTGTTGAGCGTATTGAACAGTTCTTTGGTGAGCTAGGCTTTAACACTGAGTCTGGTCCTGAGATTGAAGATGCATTCCACAACTTTGATGCACTAAACATCGCAGAAGATCACCCAGCGCGTACTGACCACGACACGTTCTTCTTTAACCCAGATCTAATGCTACGTACTCACACGTCTGGCGTTCAGATCCGTACGATGGAAAATGGTAAACCACCATTCCGCTTCATCGCACCGGGCCGTGTTTACCGTAACGACTACGACCAAACGCACACGCCAATGTTCCACCAAGTGGAAGGCATGCTAGTAGACGAGAACGTAAACTTCGCACAGCTAAAAGGCATCCTGCACGACTTCCTATGTAACTTCTTTGAAGAAGAAGTTGAAGTTCGTTTCCGTCCT
This sequence comes from Vibrio sp. TRT 17S01, assembly GCF_050113695.1. Classification (NCBI taxonomy): domain Bacteria; kingdom Pseudomonadati; phylum Pseudomonadota; class Gammaproteobacteria; order Vibrionales; family Vibrionaceae; genus Vibrio; species Vibrio sp. TRT 17S01. Next base: position 456,737 of record NZ_JBNJOG010000001.1, read on the forward strand.
TCTTACTTCCCATTCACTGAGCCTTCAGCAGAAGTAGACGTGAAAGGTAAGAACGGCAAATGGCTTGAAGTTCTAGGTTGTGGCATGGTTCACCCGAACGTACTGCGCAGCGTAGGCATCGACCCTGAGAAGTACTCTGGTTTCGCATTTGGTATGGGCGTTGAGCGTCTAACTATGCTTCGTTACGGCGTAAACGATCTTCGTGCGTTCTTCGAGAACGACCTTCGTTTCCTAAAACAGTTCAAGTAATCCAGGGGATACATCACTATGAAATTTAGCGAATCTTGGCTTCGTGAGTGGGTAAACCCTGCGGTATCGACTGACGAACTTACACACCAAATCACAATGGCGGGTCTAGAAGTAGACGACGTATTACCTGTTGCTGGTTCTTTCTCTGGCGTTAAAGTAGGTAAAGTGGTTGAGTGTGGTCAACACCCAGATGCTGACAAACTACGCGTAACTAAAGTAGATGTTGGCGCTGAAGAACTTCTAGACATCGTTTGTGGCGCATCTAACTGTCGTCTAGGTATCAAAGTTGCTGTAGCGACTGTTGGTGCCGTTCTACCAGGCGATTTCAAAATCAAAAAAGCAAAACTGCGTGGTCAACCATCACACGGAATGCTGTGTTCATTCTCTGAGCTAGGTATCGACGTTGAATCTGATGGCATCATGGAACTAGCAGAAGACGCTGCAATCGGTACTGATTTCCGCGAATTCCTAGGTCTTGACGACGTAACAGTAGACGTAGACCTAACGGCTAACCGCGCGGACTGTTTCAGCATCCGTGGTATGGCGCGTGAAGTTGGCGTTCTAAACCGTGCTGACGTAACTGAGCCTGCGGTAAACGCAGTAGCACCAGCTATCGACGACACAGTTTCTATCGAAGTGAAAGCGACTGCAGCATGTCCACGTTACCTTGGCCGTGTGGTTAAGAACGTAAACGTTCAAGCTGAAACACCACTATGGATGCAAGAGAAACTGCGCCGTTGTGGTATCCGCTCTATCGATCCAGTAGTAGACATCACTAACTTTGTTCTTCTAGAGCAAGGCCAGCCAATGCACGCATTTGATCTTGCTAAGATTGAAGGTGGCATCGTGGTTCGTATGGCAGAGCAGGGCGAAAAGCTTACTCTTCTAGACGGCAACGAAGCTGAGTTAAATGCTGATACTCTAGTAGTAGCAGACCACAACAAAGCACTTGCTATCGCAGGTATCTTTGGTGGTGAAGAGTCTGGTGTAACGACTGAGACTAAAGACGTACTACTTGAGTGTGCGTTCTTTGCACCAGACCACATCCGTGGCCGCGCTCGTAGCTACGGTCTACACACGGATTCTTCAATGCGTTTTGAGCGTGGTGTGGATTTCGCACTGCAAACTAGCGCAATGGAGCGTGCAACAGAACTTCTCGTTGAGATCTGTGGCGGTGAAGTAGCACCGGTTGTTGCAGTAGAGTCAGAAGCTGACCTACCAAAAGCAAACACAGTATCACTACGTCGCACTAAGCTAGACAGCCTACTAGGCCACCACATTGCTGATAGCGATGTTGTTGAAATTCTAGAGCGTCTTGGCCTAACAGTTGAAACAACTGACGCAGGTTGGACAGCGACAGCACCAACATGGCGTTTTGATATCGCAATCGAGCAAGACCTAATTGAAGAAGTAGGTCGTATCTACGGTTACGATAACATCCCTAACCAAAGCCCAGCGGCAGCACTTAAGATGCACGACCACGTTGAAGCGAACATTCCGCTAAAACGCGTTCGTAACCTACTTGTTGACCGTGGTTACCAAGAAGCAATCACTTACAGCTTCGTTGAACCAGAGCAGCAAAAGCTTGTAGTTCCAGGTGTTGAGCCGCTAATCCTGCCATTCCCAATCTCTGCGGATATGTCAGCAATGCGCCTAGGCCTAATCCAAGGTCTACTAAACACTGTGGTCCACAACCAGAAACGCCAACAGCCACGCGTTCGTCTATTCGAATACGGCCTACGTTTCATCCCTTGTGAGTCTGCTGAAAACGGTATGCGCCAAGAGCCTATGCTTGCAGGTGTTATCGCAGGTACTCGCAGCGAAGAGCACTGGGACATCGAAACCAACACAGTTGATTTCTTTGACCTGAAAGGCGATCTAGAAGCGGTTCTTGAGCTAACAGCTAACGAAGCAGCTTACTCTTTCGCAGCGCTTTCTGCTGAAGACAAAGCAGCGAACCCAGCGCTTCACCCAGGTCAATCTGCAGCTATCATCGTTGATGGCAAGCAAGTTGGTGTGATTGGTACGGTTCACCCAGAGCTAGAGCGTAAGTTTGGTCTGAACGGCCGTACTATCGTATTCGAAGTGGAATGGTCTGCAATCAACACTAAAGTGATTCCAGAAGCTGTACAGCTTTCTAAGTTCCCATCAAACCGTCGTGACATCGCGGTAGTTGTTGATGAAGCAGTAGCTTCTGGCGACATCGTTGCAGCATGTCTAGAGCAAGGTGGTGAGTTCCTGAAAGATGCGAAACTATTCGACGTTTACGTTGGTAAAGGCGTTGAAGAAGGTAAGAAGAGCCTAGCTATCGCGCTAACGCTACAATCTGTAGAGCGTACGCTAGAAGATGCAGACATCGCTGGTGCGGTTGACGCTATCGTTGCTCACGTATCTGAGAAGTTTGGTGCATCGCTACGTGACTAATCACTTCTGATTAGATAGAAAACCAAAGGCCTCGCGATTGCGAGGCCTTTTTGTTTGTGTGTTCTTTTGACTTAAAGGTTGGTCAACACCTTTGAATCAAATTACTTCCATTTTATATTTTACTTTCTCACCGCTGAAGCGTCCCATTTTTCTATCAAGTAGAGGTGAAACTTTTTCATTTACACTCGCACGTTCGTCTAGCGTTAGTTTACTTATTTGAGAAATACGTTTGCCTAGACCGTTCAAGGATGTACCAATTGCTAGTCCACTATTGGGCGATAGCCACCAACGATCATGAATAGGTATTTGGTTCTTTTGACCATATCCAGCAAATGTAAACTCAAAACTAGGGTGGTCGCTATTGCTTATATTGTCGTTCCAGTATTTGTCGATAATTTCTGCAAAGTCGTCACCATATTTATTTTTTATCTTATTGTAGTTGTCTATACTAGTGAGAATTTGGATTCTAACTTCTGGGTCTCTGTTTATTACTTCTGAAACTGGCACTAAGTCATCTAATGAAAAGTAAGGGTCAATTATAGTAAAATCTGAAATATTTTCGTCCTCATACCAGTTTTTTATGAATTTTATTGCTAGGTCTTCTTCACCCTCCCCAATCATAATATGAACACGATTATTTTCAGTATGCTCAAGAACTTGTGGTATTAGTTCACTAGAGAATATCTCTTTTACTAAAGACATATTTTTAAGTAGCTCATCGAGTATAGGAAATATTCTTTCTTTTGCGGTCTTATGGCCAGGTGATACATTATCGATATAATGAATATAGAAGCTCAGTAGTTTATAGAAATCTCCAAAGCTAAAGTTTGATACGATATTTAGGTTTTTATTGATATCGAAGCCTTTTGAACAGTAGCAACTATTTGCATTTATTGACCCTAACTGGCTCCAAGCCAACTCTGGTAATTCAAAGGCTGATGGTGACTCAAAATCGATCTCATTTTTTTCGAATTTTTTACGTTGTTTATCCTCTTCAATTTTTTGTTGGATGTTGTCTTGAATTGCTTGTTTTCTTGCTGGATCTTCGTCAAACATTGATGATAAAGAACCTGCAAAAGAGTCCCCCAGCTTGTGACACATATCTATCGCATTTAATCTAGTTGGTGAATTAGGATCTATGTCGGAACGACTAGATATATATATGGCTTTTTTAATTACACTTCTTGCATGCTTAATATCAGTTTCTTTGATGAAATCACAAATCTGCCTATAACGTGTTACTTGCTCGCTTTTGCAATTAAGGCTATCAACAAGTGACTCAGATTCTTTATATAGCTCATCTCTTACCTGTTTCATAGAGTTAGGTAAATAAGATGCTATATTAGCTAGAGTAAAAGATAAATCGGAAGTACTATCTATATTTTTCGCCCTACTAATAATACTGTTCCAAGCTGACTTGTCGTCTTTGTTCTCAAGCAATAAAATGTTCGCCTTAACTAACAGAGAGTAGCCCTCATGCGTAATCCCATCAACTTTAGGTAATAGAGTAAGAACATCATGTTTTATCATATCTACAATACTAGAAATCTGCATTCGACTTATTGAGTTTCTCTTTCTTTGAGATTCTATTACTTCTATTAGATTTGACACTTGATGAACAATAGCACTATCATCATTATAGTTCTTTATTAACTTTATTACGGAGACCAAATCTCCATATGTAAGTTTGTATTGTTTGTTTTTAACTGGGTTATATGGATCATTTAATATACAATCGTTGTAAATGTAATTAATGCAATTCTCTATTATCTTATCACTTCTAAGCTTGTTCTTTTTGTTGATTTTTTTGAAATAAAGGTCAAAAACATCGCTATTATAATAATATATGACTGGTAGTGATGCTTCACAAGAAATCGTAAATTCCACATTACTATATTCAGAGTTATTGTCTAATGCTGGTATTAAGTAATTGTCTATGATGTGCTTTGCTTTATCAGGGAAAGAGTTTTTTTGATATACAGAAGCCAGTCTTGATAGTTGAGATACTTTATATAACCTACTTGGTATGAACGATATAAAGTTAAGTGCAAGGTTTAATTTATCATCTGGAACAAGTTGATGTTTAGACAATACATAAATTGATCGAATTATTAAATCACTAGTATGAGCCATATAGTTATTAACACTGTCATTAACTAGATCGCTACTTTTTCTCATAGAGATCGCTTTTTCTTTGAAATGTTTAGAGGCGATTATATCTACATCATATAATTTATTACATACATAGAAGTATAGCGATACTTTGTTCCAATCACCATCCACTATATTTAAAATGTAACGGTCTATATTTTCTTTTACTTTATTCTCAACTTCGTTAATTATACCTTTCTTTATCGCACTGGAACTAAGTGCTGTTAAACTCTTAATTTTAATAGGTGTGTTTTCAATCCTGTTTATATATTTTAAAGCGTCAAAATAATCGCGTTTTGAACATTTTGACTTTTCGAAAATTCCCATTAAATGTTTACATACAGAACTTCTAAAATAGTCGTCTTTAATAGTTTTACATTTCGTTAACCAATAGTTGAAAATTCGATCTTTATGCTCAATATCTTCATAATTTTCAATATAACTTTCAATAGCTGCTTTAATCGATGCATCTTTTCTTTCCGAGGTATTTAACTTGTTTATCCATGTGAATGTTCGATCTATATCAGTTTTAACTTCATGTTTAATTGAATCTTTGAATACGTCAATATGTAACGCTTCACTTTTCAATAAACTCTCAAATATATCTTTCTTATGCTCACATACAAGGTGTTTGCAATCTTCATCATTGATTCTTTTGAATGCACTCGAAACTAAAGATAAACAAGCCAATGCAACTGATTTATCTTCTAGGTTAACTAAGTAATTTACTAGATTACTTAACCTTTCTTTATTATATTTCCCATTATTGTGCTCGTAGATTGCCAAATAAACTTCAACTTTACTATACTCGATAGTCGGCCCTTTTTCTGAGATATTCTTTAACTGTGCTACTATAGTTTGATATGCACTTTCTGCATCAGGGTTTTTAATAGCATTTTTTGAGGTCAAACATTGAGATATATCAGCAAAAAGTGTTGCGTCCGAAGAAAAGTCAATAGTTTCTAGAATAATCTCCAATAATTTCTTTAGAAGTAATAGTGCAGATTCTTTTTTGTGATATTTGCTTAACCACCCCCTCAGCAAAAATATTTTATCTCCTGCTTGTTTTTGGCTGTCTATATACTCTAAAATTTTTTGAACTGGTGAATCAGGATTAAATATCTTAATGCCTTCTAGCATTGAGCTTTTTTTATCGAGTACACGGTCAAACTCTTCTAGATCTTCAGATAGAGAATTACCGTGTCTTTTTAAAGTTTCTAATGATAGTTTTAAGAACGCAAAATCTGATTGGTTTTGACCTGAAGAATGAGTTTTATCAATTTGACTCAATAAGTCCATAGAAAGTTCTGGGTAGATAGGGAAAAGGTCGACCGCTATATCGATGATTTTTTCATCTGCTAAGCTTTGAACGCTTAGGTTGGTATAAATTTTTTGTATTTTTGTTTGTATGTCTTCAGGTATTTCAATGTTCTGATCTTTGTAATGAATTGCTATTAGGCAATAAAGTTTAATTTTATCCTCTATTGCTTGCGAGTTTTCTGCTAGATCTTTTGCGGATTTATAGTCCCCGTCAATTAAATAGCATTTCATTTCTTCTAATGATATCTCATCACTTTCTATGTTTAATATAAAGCTTTTAAGGTGCGCGAACTTCGCTGTTTTACCATTGTTAGATTCGAATACTGAAGATTCAAGAGCTAGCCTAATATTTTTAAGTAAATCATTATAACTTAACTTTTTTGAATAAAGATCTGAAAGGTAGTTTTCATCTATATGTTGAATTATAGATTGATGCTTTCCTGCCTCATTATAGTATATTGATAGTGATTCTGATGTTTCTTCCAATTTATGGCTTTCGACCAAAGATATAATTACTTCTAAATAACTGAGCTTTTGATTTTCTAACTTTATTCTAGCATATTTTTTGAATCCATCACTTACGAAGTGTATAGTTCCATCAGTTATCTCAATAAATGAAATATTATTTACTTCTTGTTCTATCTCTATTGGCGGTACACCAACGCACTGTGACATGTCATTTATTGAAAGTTTACTATTAGAGAATGCAATGTAACCTATAATCTCTTCCTGTATTTTGTCTTTTATAGCATGTTTCCATTCAGCATCATAAAGCGTATCCGTATCGGTGTCTGTATTTTGTAAAATATCATCAATTGCTTTATTCTCATCTAAAAGTCTTGCTACGATAGACAGTTTATCAGGCATTGACCCGAAACTATTTATAACAGCTTCTAATTCATCTTTGGTTAAAGTTGGAAGTAACTCTCTTGCCTCTTGTTCTGACATTACCGTTAAGGTGAATGAACGTGGTTCCCTAAGATATATGTAGTCTTTGATGTCACTATTATTTGTAGATATTAGATATTTGGCAGATTTATTTGCAGCTAAAGAACCTAAAACCTCTTTCGCTACAGTCGGATTCTTTTCATTCAGTTTATCGAACCCATCCAAAACAAATAGAATACTCTTGTCTTTTTCTCTCAAGTAGTAATTAAAAGAAGACATGGAAGATGTATAGACTTCTCGGTTTACCATATTATCTTTATCTGAACTGCAATACTGGCCTGTTAAAACTCTAGATTGTAGGTAAATGTCTTTATATATGTCGTTTTCAGTCACATATTCACAGTCATATTCATCAATAAAAATGCTAATGCATTCATAATTTCTTTCGGACACGATTTGCTTTAATAAAGTTGTTTTTCCTATACTTTCAGGCCCTTCAATGTAAACCAATTGATCTTGCTCTAAGTAAAGGTGTATTGTTCTAATTTGCTCTTTTCTTAGTACATTCTTTTCATGTAGATTAACTTGAAAGAGCGAAATACTCTCAGGAAATAATAGTTCTTGTTTCATATTTATACTTGCAATTGTACATGTGCTTATTTTTTAACATATTATTATTTTTGTTTATGTGAAATGACGCTAAATTGTTGAAAATTATGGATTTATTGATGTTTGTGTAAATAGCGAAAGCCGGGATTTTGATTCCCATAAGGAAAGGGCATCTGTGAGTTCATAAAGCGAAGATAAGGGGGCAGGTCTTGTCTTTTGCCAATTATTGTTTTTTGTCTAAATATTCATTGACCTGTCTACAACTTCACACTTTATAGTGACTACATTGATTGAGGGGAGCGGTTTCTGTGTGCCCTCCAAAGTAAGTAGAGAGACACTATGAAACGTTTAATTCTAAACAACACACTCTTAGTATTTATGGCGCTTGGTAGTATGAATACCATAGCTAACGATTCAACAGAAAAGTACGGCATTGCGATTTCTCACGATGGCGAGCAAATTGCGTATGGCAAAAGTGGGAGTGGGGAGACGGCGCTGATCTTCATTCATGGTTGAAGCTTAGACATCAAAGCCGTCATCGAGAAAGAACAACTCGAATCCGTTGTCTTAGTCGGCCATTCGATGGCGGGTGGTGTTATTGCCGAAGCCGCTAAACTGATGCCAAAAAGAGTGAAGGGCATTATTGGTGTCGATACATCACAAAACGTTGCACTCGCGGTTTCACAAAGCGACCTAGACGCAATGACTAAACCGTTTGAAGCTGACTCCCAAGCGGGTATCACTGCGTTCGTGAAAGATTCGTTACCAAAACCACCTATTAAGGTGGTTTTTTATTGCCCTAAAGACAAAGCGAAACTGAGCAATAAAGGCAGCGTTAGAATTGAGAAAAAATTGCCAAACAGAACCATAGAAGCGACGAGGGTGGGTTGAGTATTAAAACGTTCTGCAAATAGGTAGTTCATGACAGCGGGTGGCAACATGGAAAAGAGGACCATCATCTGTAAATGCAGGGTTGGAAGGGGTATCAATAGGTAGATAACCGCAAATGCAATACCTCCAGAAACCAGAGATAAGATGGTACTGATAACGCCAACTTTTAAACCGCTTAAGCGTAAATTACACATCTGAGCGCCAAGCGAAAGGAGCATGACCGGGATGGCGGCCTGACCCAGCAGTTTTGTGGCTTCATAAATGGGAGCCCAAACCGTGACCTCAAATATATTCAGCCCTAAGGCCAAGCTTGCTGCGATAAAAACAGGCATGCGGACAATTTGCTTAATGGGGTTGCCAGAGCTCAACACCATTAAGCCTATACTGATGTGAAGACAGGCAGAAACGACAAATAACAGCACCGCAGCTGAGGATGCGCTTTGACCAAAGGTATAAGTAAACAGTGGAATCGCAAGATTGCCACTATTTCTAAACATGTTTGGTGGCGTCCATGCTTTGAAGTCTATTTTGAATGCTCTACATAGTGGCCACATGATCACTGCGGGTATGAGTACCGCGATGGTAGCCGCAGCAAGCAAAGGTAATTCTGATTTTCCCAGTGGCATGCTGACCAGTGAGGAAAAGACTAATGCTGGGGTAAAGGTGTCCATGTTAATGCGATTAATAGGACGAAAATCTGGTTTAAGAAAATGCCCAACCAGAAAACCAACAAACACAAGTGCAAATAACGGCAGGAGAATGCTAATGATTTGTTCAGTCATGGCTATATGCGTGCGTTGTTGAAAGATTGAACAATATCAGCCTTTTAAATCAAAGTCACAGTAACTGGCTTTGAAACCAAGCAACGTACTAACACGAGATCCGTCCCCTTAGATTTTTCGTTTGAGATTTCATGTTCTTGGCTTTGAGGCGTCTTTCTTTAGAGGCTTTGGTTGGCCGAGTCGCCTTTCTCTTTTTCTGCACAACCAACGCTGCTCTGATCAGCTCGGCAAGCCGATTCAAAGCATCTTCTTTGTTTTGCTCTTGAGTCCGAAATTGTTGCGCTTTTATAGTGATCACACCTTCTTTTGATATACGGCTGTCGTTCAGTGCAAGTACACGTTCTTTATATACCGCTGGTAGAGTGGAATGTTTGACATCGAACTGCAAATGGATTGCTGAAGACACTTTATTGACATTTTGACCGCCAGCGCCTTGAGCACGTATCGCAGTAAGCTGGATTTCCCAATGTTGTATTGTCACCGTATTGGATATTTTAAGCATTCGTCGGTCATGTTCTGTGAGTGTAGGGAGATAGTAATCGAAACGGACAATAAAGACGAATGGAGCTTAAACTAGGCTTGAGTCTGAAAGGTGTCAGCCTTGGTTAAATCGTGCTCGTATTCGCATATTTATCATTTAGTTTGCTCATTATTATGCTGGTTAATTTTTTAGCGATCTATGCTGTGCTATTGTCTGTCTAATATTTGAAACACAGCGCGAGTGCGCATGCCTCAGATGAATATAGAGGTGGTTAGCGCTCATAGGTGCTCGAAATGAAGGAGGAGTCATGATTCCAACAGGTGTCGTGGGTTCGTCTAGAGAAAAGGTAGTGATCCCAAAACAGGTATCACTGAAGGCTTATGAAGTATTCACACATAGCGAATACTATCCAGAAAAATGGTCACAACAAATTAAAGGTGAAGGTGGTTTTACTGGATTTAACTTTTGGGCTTTTCTACTCGGTTATCGTTGGTGTTTGTTTAGAAAGCTTACTCGTTTAGGTATTTATTTATTTGTGCTCGAAAACCTTGCGTTTGTTGCTGCACTGCTTGCAAGTACGGAACTTGGTTTAGACAGAGAACTAGTGACGATGTCATTAGGCGCTACCGTATTGGGCTTGATGACCTTTACCGGTTTTTATGCAAATTATGCTTATTTTAATTTGGCCAAACGTAAGATCACCATTCTTGCGCATTCTATTGTGGCAGAAAATGAATACGGTGAAGTGCTGCGTGAGCAAGGTGGGGTAAGCCTGCTCACTATGTTTGTGTTTATAGGCATTGGTGGTTTGTTGTCGGCACTGCTTAGTGTCATGTGGTAAAGAAGCCTGCATTTGCAGGCTTCAGTTTTCTTAAGCTTCTTCTACTGTTTTAGCCCTTCCTTTAAGTAGCGAGTCAACGTCGAACTTGTTTCCTTCTAAATAAGCTTTGGGGTTTGTATTTGCGATTTGCCAGAATGCCTTTTCTCCCAGCGTTGCTCTTAAGTCGATGGAAAGACGCTTTTCAGAATATTTGTGGTTTTCGACCATAAAGAAGTCGGATCCAAACAGTATCTTCCGTTTTGCTTCATCGTCTTCCAGTAACACTTTAAGTAAAGGTACGTTTTCTTGCATATCAAAGATGGTGTAGGAGATATCCGCATAAAGGTTCGGATAGCTTTTATCTCGCATCATATCGATGATCACTTGGACCCAAGGTTGGTTTTTCTCATCGTGCTCAGCGGCAAAGTAGCGTCGCCATTCAGATATTCCACCAAAATGACCAAGACAAATCCGCAGTTGAGGAAATGCTTTCATCACTGCTTGGTAGTTCTTAGGGTGCGCATATTGGTGGGCAACTTTTTTACGGACTTCATGGGTATACACCGTACCGGGTGAGCAGTGGGCGAGTAGTGGGATGTTTTTTTCCACCATATACGGGTAAATCTCGTTCATTAACCGTGGATCTGTGGGTTTGTATCCCAAAGGCGGATAAATCTTCACCCCTTTAAAGTTGTGATTTTCAACTAGGTCTTTTAGCCTTTTTAATGCATCTGGTCGTCTAGGATCGATATGTGCAAAAGGAATAATAATCTCTTTGTATTCCTCTTTTGCCGCGAGCTCAGCGAGTTCCTGATGCTGTGTATCAATGTCTTCTCTGACTTTACCCCTTTTATCTGCCCCAATCCAATATGAGCGGCGAGTCATTAGACCGAGATCCATCGGTAGGATGATAAACTTGCTTTTTGGTGGATAGTAACGCATCAAATCTTTCAGGTTCGCTTCTTGTGAGTCTTCATAAGTGGCTTCTAAGAAAGTGGACGTACGGTGAAGTAAATCCGTTTTGCTAAGTGGTTGGGCTTTTCTCATCAACCATCGTGCACTTTTACTGATCCATTCATTGCGAAATAGGGGTACCAATCCCATAGGAAGATAGTTATCAGGTAAGTTTTTGTCAGTGAAAATATGACAATGACAGTTATATATGGTTTTGTCTGTCATGGTGGTGTCCTCAACGTTATTAGTGGAAGGGACACTGAATGTTAGGTGGCGAAAAGCATTAGGCGCCAGATAATCACACAATGCCAATTCACTTTGAGTTTAGATAAGTGAAGAGGGGGCTTTTTGTAGGCCGTGCACTGAATGAACCCTGATTGACGATAATCAAATATAACGAAGTTAAATGCAATTTAATGCATATTTTGGAATGTTGATTGCTAGTTAAAAAAAGAGCGCCCATTGGGCGCTCTATTGCTTCAATATCATTGAAAATCCAGCTATATCCGTCCCTCAATAAGTAACTGCAAGATGCAGGGCCAATACTTACTTTGGGCTAAGTGGAGTTATCTTAGATCTTGAACAGCAATGTGGTCCATGTCGGTAAATTCTTGGTTCTCTCCCACCATACCCCAAATGAAGGTGTAAGCTTGCGTTCCAACGCCAGAGTGAATTGACCAACTTGGAGAAATAACGGCTTGTTCATTGCGTACCACTAAATGACGTGTCTGTTGTGGCTCTCCCATAAAGTGGAATACCGCACTGTCTTCTTGCATCCCGAAATAGAAATATACTTCCATTCGGCGATCATGTGTGTGACACGGCATGGTATTCCATAACGAGCCTGGTTCTAATTTTGTTAAGCCCATCAAAAGTTGGCATGTTGGCAATACGTCAGGAACAATGTATTTGTAGATGGTGCGGTGGTTGCTGCTGGCTGCATCACCTAGTGTCACTGGTGCTGCTTCTTCTAGTGTGATTTTCTTGTTTGGGTAATGCGTATGTGCTGGTGCACTGTTGAAGTAAAACTTAGCGGGTTGTTTTTCATCAACACTGGAAAAGGAGACATCTTTTGCACCCATACCAATATAGAGCGCCTCTTGTGCATTCACTGAATAAGTTTCACCATCGACAGTGACCGTGCCGTCACCACCAATGTTGATCAGGCCAAGTTCACGACGCTGCAGGAAGTAGTCGACGCCAATTTTTGCACCTAGATCATGAGCTAGCTCCACCACTTTACGGGTTGGCTGTATGCCCCCAAATACAATGCGATCAATATGGCTGTACGTCATCGTGAGTTGGTCAGCGACAAAAATATCTTCAACCAAAAACTCCTTACGAAGTCCCTCTGTATCTAGTTGTTTCGCGTGTTCACTGTGAATCGCTTGGCGCACTTGCATAACTCTTCTCTCTTTTTCTTTCATTCTGCTTTAACAGCAGCATTTATAAATTGATGCAGTGATACTAGCATCGAACAGCGGCTTTTTACGAATCTGAAATGCTGTTTTATAATCATGCTCACATAATTAAAATTATCAAATCAAATAAAATGAAAAAGCGTTTCAAATATATTGCGTGATTTTTGCTCGTTAAGTATAGTTGCTGAGAACTAACGACATTGGTGTGAAGAAAATGGCTGGGAAAAGCGTAGCGGTTATCGGCGAATGCATGGTTGAGCTACAAAAAACAAGTGCCGGAATGGCAAGCGCATTTGGTGGTGATACGTTAAATACCGCCCTCTATCTATCTCGGCTATTTAGGCAGAATGTTCAAGACTATGATGTCAGCTATTTTACTGCTCTGGGTCGAGATACGTTAAGTGAAGAAATGTTGGTCGAATGGCTTTTTGAAGGAATCAACGTTGATCATGTCTGCCGCTATGAAGACAAACTCCCCGGGCTATATATGATCGAAAACCAGCCTTGTGGTGAGCGAGATTTCTATTACTGGCGTGAAGATGCAGCGGTGCGTGAGTGGTTAAGCCGAGAAGATCCTGACCAGTTATTTGAAGCTTTGAAGGCTTACGATGTGATCTATCTTAGTGGCATTACATTAGCAATTCAGACACCTGAGCAAAGCCATACTTTGATGAAACTACTCGAACGCCTCAAAGCACAAGGTTGCTTAATCGCCTTTGATACCAATTATCGACCAAGTTTGTGGATGACGACGGCACTGGCTCAACAACGTTTTAACCAACTGTATGCGCTTGCCGATATTGCATTGCTCACCTTTGACGACGAACAGATGTTATTTGGAGACGCTTCGATTGAAGAGACTCTGGCACGCCTTTCAGAATTCAGCATTGATCAGTTAATAGTGAAATGCGGTGCACAAGGTTGCCTAGTTGTTCATAACGGTGCCCAGCAATGGGTATCAACCAACGCAGTTGATGATGTGGTTGATACCACAGCAGCAGGCGATTCGTTTAACGCTGGCTATTTATACCAATGGCTCACGAGTGGTGACAGCATAAAAGCAGCGAGCGCAGGGCATCAGCTTGCAGGTACCGTTATTCAATACAAGGGTGCGATCATTGCACCTGATGATATGCCTTTAATTACTATCTAATTTCTAGGAGAAACACCATGGGTGCACAGACCCTTGAACAAAAGCTAAGCGCGTTGAAAGTCGTGCCTGTTATTGCGATTAAAGACGCACAATCTGCAGTTCCACTTGCGAAAACCTTGGTTGATCACGGCTTGCCTTGCGCTGAAGTGACCTTTCGTACCCCCGCGGCTCAGGAGTCTATTCGTTTAATGCGCGAAGCGTACCCAGAGATGTTGATTGGTGCCGGAACCGTATTATCAACCGAGCAGGTGGATCAAGCGATAGAAGCGGGTGTCGATTTTATTGTGAGCCCGGGTTTGAACCCAATTACAGTGAAATATGCGCAGCAACGTGGTGTTGCGATTGTCCCTGGTGTAAATAATCCGAGCTTGGTTGAACAGGCAATGGCGCTTGGTTTAAAGACACTCAAATTTTTCCCAGCCAGCGCATCGGGTGGCAGTGCTATGTTGAAGGCGCTAAATGCTGTGTATCCAGTGCAATTTATGCCAACAGGCGGGATTTCTGCCGACAATATCGATGAGTACTTGTCGATACCAAGTGTACTGGCGTGTGGCGGTACGTGGATGGTGCCAAACTCGTTGATTGACGCAAAAGACTGGGCAGCTATTGGTGCGCTTGTTGATGAAGTCGTCGCGGAATTAGCAGAGCAGTAACAAGGATAATCATGGTAATGCACGCACTTAGACGTATTAAATTAGTGCAGCTTTTTCCTTTTTTAAGTTGGCTACCCAAACTTACGTCGCAAAGTCTTCGCGCCGATTTCTGGGCCGGTCTCACGGGGGCGATCATCGTGTTGCCACAAGGTGTGGCTTACGCGATGATCGCTGGGCTACCGCCAGAGTACGGCCTGTACACGGCGATTGTTCCCGCGATTCTTGCGGCGTTGTTTGGGTCATCCAACCATTTGATCTCCGGTCCAACCGCAGCGTTATCCGTTATTGTGTTTACGACCGTGAGTCAGTTTGCTGAAGTCGGTACACCGCTTTATATACAGCTTTGCTTTACGTTAACTCTGTGTGCGGGATTAGTTCAACTGCTGTTTGGGTTGCTCAGGTTCGGCAGCGTCGTCAACTTTGTCTCTCACTCCGTGGTTTTGGGTTTTACCGCTGGTGCTGCGGTGGTGATAGCCGTCAGTCAGCTCAAGCATGTCCTTGGTCTTGATTATGCTTCAGGACAAACTGCGATTGAAAATATTGGCTTATTGGTGATGCACCTAAAACAAACCAATACTGATGAGCTGATAGTGGGCGTGTTTACCATGCTGATCTGTGTTTTGGTTAAACAGCTTGCCCCAAGAGCGCCAAATATGTTGCTGGCGATGCTAGCAGCCATGGGGATGGCGTACTTCATGAACGCGCTAGGTTTTGAGGTCGCGTTAGTGGGGCAAGTGGACAGCAGCTATCTCAAACTCTCTTCGCCTTTCCAAGGGATGAGCCATTTTGAACCTATGCTCGGTGGTATTTTTGCGGTGGCGATGTTGGGTTTGGTGGAAGCCGTGTCGATCAGTCGCTCGGTTGCTCTGAAATCTAGGCAAACACTTGATAGCAATCAGGAGTTTATTGGGCAGGGGATCTCCAATCTCGTTGGCTCGTTTTTCTCGTGTTATGTCTCGTCTGGCTCTTTCACTCGCAGTGGTGTGAACTACAGCAGTGGGGCAAAGACTCCACTTGCAGCGGTGTTTGCCGGGCTTATCTTGTTATTGGTGATGGTAAATTTTGTTCAATACGCGGCTTATATTCCGATTTCCGGTATGGGTGGATTATTGCTCGTTGTTGCTTGGAATCTGATTGATATACCACACATTAAAACGCTGGTAGAGCACGACAAAAAAGAGACATTTGTATTGGTGGTTACCTGTATTGCCGCGCTGTTTATGCACCTTGAATGGGCGATCTACATTGGTGTGGCGACTTCGTTATTTTTCTATCTTCGCCGCACGTCTAGGCCTGTTGTTGAAGTGTTGGATAAGCAAGAGCTCAATATTGACGCTCAACAGGATCTCACGGTGGTCCGGATTAATGGCTCAATCTTTTTTGGCTGTGTTCAGTATCTGCATCAGGAGCTGCAAAGTCTCACTGCAGAGAGAGTGGTCATCCTTGGGCGTGGTATTAACTTCATCGATCATGTTGGCGTTCAAATGCTTGATGATTACGTCGCTCGAAGCGGTAGAAAGGTGTATTTCTGCCGATTTAAAAACTCCGCCAAACAATCACTGCTCAATGGTTCTGTCTACGTCAGGGAAGAAAACTTTTTTGACCGATTAACGCCATTGTTGCAACTCATTCGTAAGAGGTAAGTTGATGAATGTACTCGTGACCGGAGGGTGTGGCTATATTGGCAGCCATGCATGTGTCGCTTTAGCTAAAGCGGGGCATACCCCAATCGTACTGGATAATTTTTGTAATAGCTCGCCAAATGTCGTGGGCAGAATAGAAGCTCTGACAGAGCAAAAACTCACCGTCTATCAAGGCGATATTCGAGATAGTGACATCCTTAAAACGGTTTTTGCTGAGAATGATATTGATGCGGTGATGCACTTTGCAGGGTTAAAAGCCGTTGGGGAATCTGTCCTCAATCCGTTGGCATATTACGACAACAATGTTGTTGGTACGTTGAACCTACTTGAAGCAATGCGTGATGCGTATGTTCACAACCTGATTTTTAGCTCATCAGCAACGGTTTATGGTGATCCGCAACATGTTCCTATTGATGAGCAAGCACCAACAGGTGGCACAACCAATCCGTATGGCACCAGTAAGTACATGGTTGAACGCTGTCTGGCCGACTTCTCGACGGCAAATCCGTTCTGGAGCATCACCTTATTGCGTTATTTCAACCCGGTAGGCGCGCACCCAAGTGGCCTTATTGGTGAGGACCCAAATGGGCTGCCAAATAATCTGATGCCTTTTATTACTCAGGTCGCGATTGGCCGTAGAGATGCGTTATCTGTCTTTGGTGATGATTACCCAACGCGTGATGGTACTGGCGTGCGGGATTACATTCATGTTGAAGACTTGGTTGATGGTCATGTCGCTGCGTTGCAAAAGTGCAGCGAAATGGAAGGGTTGTTTATCTATAACTTGGGGACTGGCAATGGCACGAGCGTCATGGAGATGGTCTCTGCTATGAACAACGTGCTTGGGCGCAACCTCCCTGTGCAAATTGAGGCAAGACGTCCCGGAGACATTGCGGAGTGTTTTGCGAACGCAGCAAAAGCTCAGCGTGAGCTTGGATGGCATGCTCAATATGACCTGATGGATATGGTCAGACACAGTTGGAACTGGCAACAGAAAAATCCGAATGGCTACCAATCTTAATATCTAAAGGAAACTATGATGCAATCATTTGATGTCTCTGAGCATCCCCATCGCCGTTATAACCCGTTAATTGGGGAGTGGGTGCTGGTATCACCTCACCGAGCCAAACGCCCATGGCAAGGGCAGCAAGAGTCGCCAAGTACTGAAGTATTGCCTACCTACGATAAAGGGTGTTTTTTGTGTCCGGGAAACAGTCGAATCAGTGGCGATGTCAATCCAAACTACACCGGCACCTTCGTCTTTAAAAATGATTTTGCAGCGCTTACGGTCGATACACCGGAATCCTCTTTAGGTGATGATCCGCTGTTTAAAATGCACAGCGCCCGAGGTGAAAGCCGAGTGATTTGTTTCTCTCCCGATCACAGCCGTACGCTGCCAGAGTTAGAAAGTGAAGAGATAGGTCAAGTCATTCACACTTGGATTGAACAAACCAGAGAATTAGGTGCTGATTATCCTTGGGTTCAAGTCTTTGAGAACAAGGGTGAGACGATGGGCTGTTCTCAACCACACCCTCATGGGCAGATTTGGGCCAACAGTTTTCTCCCGACGCTGGTGGAGAAGAAAGATAACCATCAAAAGGCCTATTTTGAGCAACATGGCACCCCGTTGCTATTGGATTATGTGCAACGTGAGCTCGAAAGTGGGGAACGTGTTGTTGTTGAAACTGAGCATTGGGTTGCATTGGTACCATATTGGGCGGCATGGCCATTTGAAACCTTGCTGTTACCCAAAGCAAAGGCAGGTCGACTAACTGAACTCAGCATCGACCAGCAAACCGATTTGGCGGATGCGATTAAACAACTGACAACGCGGTATGACAATTTATTCAACTGCTCATTCCCATACTCAATGGGCTGGCATGGCGCGCCGTTTATTCAAGGTGAGCCGAACCAATACTGGCAGGTGCATGCCTGCTTTTATCCACCATTACTTCGTAGTGCTTCAGTTCGTAAGTTTATGGTGGGTTATGAAATGTTGGCAGAAAGCCAACGCGATCTGACACCGGAACAAGCAGCAGAACGTCTGCGCCAAGTGAGTGATACTCATTATAAGTGTGCGCAGAGATAGTCTGAACAAGCTCACAGAATATTAAGCCAAATTTTTTTTGTCTTTGATATTTAGTAAAACGGTGTTTCAATATAATAAAATTGCATTTTCTTTTTTGGTAAGTGCAGTAAAGCAAAAGGTAAACTAAATGGTATTAGATGCTTTTAATCTAGAGGGTAAAGTTGCATTGGTAACTGGGTGTAATACCGGGCTAGGGCAAGGCATGGCAGTCGCACTGGCGCAAGCCGGCTGCGATATTGTTGGCGTGAATTACTCAGATGCGGAAGATACACCACAACAAGTTGAAGCGGTTGGACGTAAATTCCATGCGATTACCGCCGATCTGAGTGATCAGTCAGTCATTACCTCAGTGGTCGATCAAGCTGTTAGCCTTGCAGGGCGTGTCGACATATTGGTAAACAACGCAGGTATTATCCGCCGTAATGATGCGATCGATTTCAGTGAGAAGGACTGGGACGACGTAATGGATCTCAATGCCAAAACCGTCTTCTTCATGAGCCAAGCTGTTGCTCGTCAATTCCGCTCGCAACAATCGGGTGGCAAAATCATTAATATTGCGTCCATGTTGTCATTCCAAGGTGGAATTCGTGTGCCTTCTTATACGGCTTCGAAAAGTGCCGTCATGGGTCTGACACGGTTAATGGCTAATGAGTGGGCAGCAGAAGGCATCAACGTCAATGCAATCGCACCCGGATACATGGCGACGAACAACACACAAGCGCTTCGCGCCGACGAAGAACGCAATCAGGCTATTTTGGAACGCATTCCTGCTAATCGTTGGGGGCTACCAAGCGACTTAGCTGGACCCGTGGTCTTTTTAGCGTCTCCGGCATCGGATTATGTCAACGGTTATACGGTGGCGGTTGATGGTGGTTGGCTCGCTCGATAGTTGCTATCAGGCTGCGTTGCAGCCTTTTTTTGAACTTAAATTTAAAAATGAAAAGGTGTTTTATAAAATGTGACCGAGCTATGCGTTTATTAATAATGATAACGATAGACTATAGGTAATACATAAATCATCCCTTTTCTTTACCCAGTAAAGATGTTGAGAGTTAATATGAGCGAATCTATAACACTGCGTCCGTTACCTGCCGTACTCGACGAGCAAAGAGTGCTGAATCACTTATCAACGGTGGTCGAGTCTGTCAAAAGAAACATCCCTAAGATTGGTGAACGTAATCCGAAAATTGGCACAGAAAACAACCAGTGGCAATACTGTGATCAATTTGATTGGGTGTCTTCATTCTGGACCGGTGAATTGTGGTTATGCTACCAAATGACCGCAGAGCAGCAGTTTAAAAACAGCGCTAAGCTGCGCAAGCGTTATTTTGCCGATATGTTGCTAGATCCGTTCTGGCTTGATCATGACCTTGGTTTTCAATACAGCTTAAGCTGTGTGGCTGACTATCGTTTGACTGGCGATGAAGAGTCTAAAATGATGGCGATTCGCGCGGCCGATCATCTGATTCATCGTTTTCGCAAGATCGGTGGCTACATTGTTGCGTGGAATGATACCCATCCATTAGGGCCGGAAATCACACAAGGTAAATCGATTATCGATTCACTGCAAAATACAGCCTTGTTATTCTGGGCGTCCGAGGTGACAGGGTCACCTGTATATGCGCAAGCAGCAAGAACCCACAGTGAGACGTTAGCAAAACACATTGTTCGCGAAGACTATTCGACTTACCACTCGTTCAACTTTGATCCGGTAACCCAACAGCCAATCAAAGGGGAAACCTTCCAAGGTTATGCGGACGAATCATGCTGGGCTCGCGGTCAATCTTGGGCGGTACATGGTTTTGCTCAAACGTATCTATACACAGGGGACGAGCAGTTCCTAACGCTTGCTAAAAAACTGGCTCAATACGCTGTTGCACAAATCTCTGATGATGGTGTGCCAGTGTGGGATTATTCGTTACCTGCTAACGAAATCCAATACAAAGACAGTTCAGCAGGGGCGATCACTGCAGCAGGTTTATTATTGATTTCTCAGTGTATTACCGATGCAGAAGAAGCTAAGCAATACCGTGATTGGGGCCTATATTTGCTCCAAGGCTTAATCGATACCTGTGACGTAACCCATGATGAAAAAGCGCTGGGATTATTGGCTCATGGCGCATCTTTCGTGAAGGTAGGGTTGTGCGACAACATGCTGCCTTATGGTGATTATTACTACCTTGAAGCACTCATGCGTGCGAATGGTTACCAGAAGTTCTTCTGGTAATTCTAACTCTTATTTCTTCGGGGGAGCCTTCCCCCGATTGACCCAACATTTTGGAGCTTATCATGACCAAGGTTGCCTCTCGAAAAGGTCATATGACCCTGCCTGTCGAAGTCGGTCAGGAAGACGTGGTATTGGATCTTTATCAACGCTGGCAAGCAGACGCCCTGCGAGACAGTGATGGAACCAGCATGCCAGACTCACTCGCTAAACAAGACAGTGATATCTATTCTGTAATGTGTTTAGTTCGTGCTGATCAAGATTATGCCAATCAACATCCAGAATGCTTGCACCGTAAGTATCTGATGTCTTTCCCTGTTACAGCGATGGATGAAACCGTTACGATCCAGCCGCTGGATGGTTACAGTAAAGACAAGTATGAGTTAGACGATGACAGCGATCCTAAGCAGTGGTGGGAAGTGCGTGATCGCACCGCTGGCAAAGTCGTACCGGTTGAACACTGGTCCTTTGACGCTGAAAAGCAGCGTGTCGACATCATTCAAGCCACTCCATACCATGAATACACCATCACCTTTATGGCGCGTCAGGTGTGGGACAGTGTGTCGATGTACAACGCCTTGACCAATGACTGGGATGGACCACGCATCAAAAGCCTCGACCCATACCATCCGGAATGTCGTCAGCACCTACTTAACCATTTCCAACATTGGCTTGAAACACACCCAGATACTACGGTGGTTCGTTTTACCACCTTCGCTTTCTTGTTTGTAATCGATACGGGTGAGCTGAACCAAGATATTTACCGTGACTGGACAGGTTATGGTGAAACAGTGAGTCCACGAGCATTGCAAGATTTTGAAAAACGTTTTGGCTATGCATTGTCACCAGAAGATTTTGTCGATGCGGGTTATTACAACGGCACCTATAAAGTGCCATCTCAGCAATACCGAGATTGGATGACTTTTGTGCAGGATTTTGTGGTTGAATTCGCTGCTGAGCTGGTGGCAATGGCGCACAAAGCTGGCAAGCGCACAGCGATGTTCCAAGGCGATCACTGGATTGGTACAGAACCTTTCCTAGCAAGCTATCAGAAGATCGGCATCGATATTAATGTGGGCGCGGTGGAAGATGGGGTTGCTCTGCGTCGTTTAACCGATTCAGGTGGCGATCAGATCCGCGAAGCACGTTTTTACCCTTACTTCTTCCCAGATGTTTTCTGTGAAGGGAATGATCCGGTCGTAGAGTCGATGTCCAACTGGACTAAGATCCGTCGAGCGATGTTGCAAAAACCATTGGATCGCATTGGTTATGGTGGCTATCTCTCATTGGCAAACAAGTTCCCTCACTTTATTGACCACGTCACGGATATTTCAAAGCAATTTGGCGAATACCTAGACAATACACAGCGGAGTGAGTCTGCAAAAATTACAGGGAAAGTGGCGGTATTAAGTGCATGGGGAGAAGCGCGCAGCTGGTTGCAAAATCAGGCTCGTGATCAACGTTTCTATGTGCCACCACGTCCGGATGTGATGGAGCTGGTGGGTAATAACCTGTTGGAGTGTTTGTCTGGATTACCGTTTGAGGTGGAATTCATCAGCTTTGAAGACATTGCTGAGCACGGTATTGACCCTGAAATTAAGGTCATCATCAACAGTGGTGACGCCAATTCAGCTTGGAGTGGGGGTGAGTGTTGGGATAGTACTGACATCATCGTTAAGCTCAGAGAATTTGTGGCTAAAGGTGGCGGCTTATTGGGTGTATCTGACCCATCAGCATTTCAGAAAAATGGCCGCTATTTCCAATTGGGTGATGTGTTTGGCTTGGAGAAAGAAACCTCATTGACCATGGGTCGTGTTGCCATGCCATTGCAAATTTCTTCCGAGCATTACCTCAGCCAGTTCGTTTCTGGGACAGAAGACTTTGGTAACCCAAGTTACGTTTACCCGCAGGCTCAAGATCTAACGGTAATTGCAGCTCAGGGACAGCATCTAGCATTAACGGCTAGAGACTATGGACAAGGCCGTGCGGTGTACTTAGGCAACTTGCCGTTTAGTATGGAAAATGCCCGTCTTCTACAGCACATCCTATTGTGGCTTGGTCAGCAGGAGCAACAGACACATTCATGGCTGTCTGAAAACCCGGCAGTAGATGTGGCGTTCTATCCTCAAATGCAAAAAGCGACGGCGGTGAACTTTAGTGAGTTACCGCAAGAGGTAACCATAACCAATACCACAGGGGAGAAAGTAAGCCTATCGCTAGCGCCATATCAATGGCTCTGGTTGGATGCTTAACTTTATCCATCAAAGGCGCGAAAGCGCCTTTTTTAAGGAACTTATAGAATGATTTCGCAGCACTTGACGCAAATTCAATCTGCTGTTGTCGATGAAGTCTCATTGCAACAAATCACGCTGATTCCAAGAGAGCAATGGCATCAGAATGTCCAGCAATGGCAACGAGAATTTTCTCGCTCTTTCGGCTGGCGTGATATTCAGCTATCCGAAGCAGAACAAGATGGACAAGTGATTCACTGCTATTTGCAGCGAGTCCTGACATTAGCGTGTGAATACCACAGCTCACAATCACCATTAGCCGCAGAATATGCACTTCAAGCCCTAGACTATTGGTATGAAGTCAATCCACAAAACTGGAACTGGTGGTGGAACCAAATTGGTAGGCAACGTCTGCTTGGTCCAATCGCATTGATGCTTGCCCCCATTTTACCGGACGATCTCAAAGCTCAAATGAAAGCAGACTTGCCAGATGAGGCGACGATGACGGGGGCAAATAAAGCGGATTTGGCGCACGGCATGGCCTTTGGTGCGTTGTTGACCGGCAATGAAGCCACCTTTGAAGCGGCAATGAATGCCATTTGTGAAACCATTGAGGTGACAGAAGGAGAAGGCATTCAGGCTGATTACTCCTATCAGCAACATGGGCCACAGTTACAAAATGGGGGCTATGGCGAGTCATTTATTAATGTTGCTTTGCCTTGGGCGTATGTGACAAGCAATACCCCGTTTAGTTTTCCACTTAAGCTACAACGATTACTCGGCGAGTATTATTTACGTGGCACGGTGTGGATGACGCGTAATGGCTATTGGGATTACAACGTGTGTGGCCGAGCGATTGCAAAGCCAGATCTAGAAAAGCCGTTTGGCCGCCAAATATTATGTGCGCAAGCCAGAATGCTACGCGCCTTGTTTCCTCAGTATTCTTATTTCCTTGAGAGTTATATTGGGCACCTCAACGGAGAAACCTATCCCTTTGCGGGCTTTAAGCACTTTTGGTGTTCTGATTATGCTGTTTCAGCCAACAGTAAATATGCGGTAACGGTGAAAGGCAACTCGCAACGTACCAACCCAATCGAAACAGGTAATCAAGAAAACTTACTTGGTTTTTGGCTTGGCTTTGGCAGCATGAATATTGGTGCAACGGGATTGGAATATCGTGACATTTTCCCATATTGGGACTGGCGTCGCGTGCCTGGAGTCACTAATCCTCAAGTCGCGATGCCCGCTCACGAGTGGGGCCGGGTCGAACAACAAACGCATTGGACGGGTGGCGTGTCAAATGGCCGTTGGGGCATTTTTACATTTGAGCTTGATGTGCAAGAGACCCAAGGGCTGAAATCTTGGTTTTTCTTTGACGACATGGTCATTGCATTGGGTGCAGGGATTTGCTCTAGCCATGAAGAAGAGATTCGAACCACCATCAACCAATGCCACTTTGAACAAACGTTATGGCGTGATGGTGCGTCTGATGCAGGGGCAATCAAAGGCGATGCTCGTGACTGGGTTCATCATGGCAAAATTGGTTATGTGCTGCACGGCAGCGTAGCGCAACTCAAATGCGAAGAGCGTGGGTCTAACTGGCATCGTATTAATCACCATTTAAGTGAAGAACCCGTCAGTGGTGAGGTGTTTGAGTTGACCATTTCTCATGGAATAAAACCCAATAACGCCAGTTACCAATACACGATATTGCCGGGAGCGACCGCCAGCGATACACAAGCGTACGCTAACGCACCTCAAGCAAACATCATTGCTAATCAGCGTGATGTTCAGGCGGTGCAACACCATGAGCGGATCGGGTGCGTCTTTTATCGTCCGACCTCGCTGGATTTGGGCAATGGTCTTGAAATCACCGTGGACGAACCCTGTGTACTTGCCTGTGAAGCAGAACCTCATGGTTACAGTGTGTCCGTTGCGACACCGGGCCGCGCAACCGTGGTTGAGATTATCTTCAGTCAAGAAGGGCATCAATACCCACTTAACGTCGAAACGCACGCAGACAATGGTCGACTGGGCGAAAGTGGTTTTTACTCTATTTACACCAACAATACCGATCATGGAGAGTTAAGGAGAGAACATGACCTTTGCAATGGATAAGCAACAGACATGGGAGCAAGTCGAGCCGGGCATTGAACGGAGTATGGTGAACTGGAATGATGACATCATGGCGGTCAAAGTTCGTTTTACCAAAGGGGCGGTAGGAGTGCCTCATAGTCATGTTGCTCATGATCAACTGAGCTATGTTTTAGCCGGTAGCTTTGAAGTCATCTTAGGCGAAGAAACGCGTATCTTAAGCGTGGGAGATTCGTTCCTTGCGCAGAAAAATTGTCAGCATGGCGTTGTTGCGTTAGAAGACGGAGCCATCTTACTGGACGTTTTTACGCCAATGAGAGCCGATTTTATTTATTCGGCGAACAACTAGGAATATCAAACAGCAAGCTGTGAGGTTTTCCTAAAGCTCATGGTGTCGGATGTGTTGCGTATACCTGACACCATGAGTGTTTAACTGATAGATTTAACTTTTGTATTTGTAGGATTTTTATAACCATCTAGTTTCTTAGCATAAAGAAAAATATCGCCAAGACTGGGCTTGAAATCATATTTTTACAAAACTGAAATGCAATTTCATTTTATCGATCGTAGTGTAATGAGTGTGTTTTAAGCAAAACACATCGCTGTACCCCTAAAACACCTTACGAGAGAAAAATAAGATGAAATTTAAAATCACTCCAAAAAGTTGGGTGCTCCCAGCACTATTAATATGTCAGCCAGCACTGGCCACCGAGCTTACGACATTATCGCAACGTGTTGCGCCTGATTTTGCTGAATCCATGTCAAACAAGTTAACCAGCAAAGGTGAAAACATAGACCAACTTGCAGCGCAGTATCTGACTTCACAGCAAGCCAATGGTAGTTGGGCAGACATTGACTACAGTCTGATCCCAACACAAGAAGCGCCAGTTCGCGCTCACTTAGACCGTATTCATATCCTTTCTTCCGCTGCATTTCTTAATAACGATGTGAATGCTGCTCAAGCCGCTATTTCAGCCCTTTATTATTGGTACTCTGCGGATCGAACCAATAAAAACTGGTGGTGGAATGAAATAGGCAAGCAGCTACGCTTAGGTCCCTCTGCGTTAATGTTGGGTGATCAACTGCCAACGGATTTGAACCGATTGATTGCTGCAGACATGCCATCAGAGCCTTATAAAACGGGTGCGAACAGAACAGATTTGTCAAAAGGCGTCATATTTGGTGGTTTATTGAATCAGGATGCTTTGCAAGTTGAAAGAGGTTTGAATGGCATTGAAGAAACCATCGTGGTGACTGAAGACGAAGGTGTTCAGTCGGATTACTCTTTCCAGCAGCATGGCCCGCAATTGTATATTGGTGGCTATGGTGAAGTGTTCTTTGGCGCAGCCTCCTATTGGGCGTACCAAGTGCGTGATCTACAGTGGAAGTTTGCCGCGGACAAGATCGATGTACTGGTGAACTACTTTCTTGAAGGTGTTCGCTGGGCCAATAGCCATGGCACCCTTGATTACAACAGTCGAGGTCGAGGTATCAGCCGAGTCAGCACGTTAGACCCGACTACCTTAATCAAGCAAAGTGATTACATTGCGGCACTAAAACCGACTCGCCAATCAGAAGCGCTCGCCTTTAAACAACACTTGCAAGGTATGAATTCAGGCCTTCAAGGTTACAAACAATTTTGGCGCTCTGACTATGCAGCGAAGGTGGGCGCAGACCACTTTATCGGCATTAAAATGAACTCCAACCGTATTGAGCCAACCGAAGCGGGGAATGGTGAAAACTTGCTGGGCAACTGGCTTGGTTTTGGTAGCACTTTCATTATGCAGCGTGGAGATGAATACCATAACCTCTTCCCAGTTTGGAACTGGGGCTTAGTTCCGGGTGTCACGTCTCCTCAGTTTGCTACCAAGCCAGCGGATTGGGGGCGCATTGAAATGCAAACCTCGTTTGTTGGTGGCGTTTCGGACGGGCAGTATGGTGTTTCAGTGATGGACATGGACGCATACTCAACTCAAGCGAAAAAGGCATGGTTTAGCTTTAAAGATGAATTGGTGGCCCTTGGGACAGGGATTAAATCTACCCGCTCGGAGTATGTGAACACGACCGTCAACCAAACGCGTTTAAATGGCCCTGTTACCGTGGATGGGCAAGTGTATCAAAAAGGTAGCCGTCAACTGGTGGGGTCGTCATGGGTGCATCATGACGGTGTCGGTTATGTATTCCCTGCATCTTGGTATGGTCATATGGAAAATGACACCAAGCAAGGTAATTGGCGTAACATTAACAAGGGGCAGCCAGATGAGGTAGTCTCAGACGATGTGTTTATGTTGCGAATAGGGCACAGCTGGCAACCGACTAACGCATCCTATCAGTACATTGTGTTACCGGAAAAAAGTGCCAGTGATACTCAAGCTTACGCGGCTAACCGACCAGTGACAGTCTTAAGTAATACCAGTTCGTTACAAGCGGTCACGCATACATCGCTTAACATCACAGGCATTGTATTCCACAAAGCGGGAAGCCTTGTGCTGAGTAGTGGTAAAGAAATTACCGTAGATAAGCCAAGTGTCGTTCTTGTTAATGAATCCAAACCTGAGCCAGAAATTACTCTTTCGACACCGGGGTTAGGAACCTTGGTTAAGGTAACGTTAACCGAGAATGGTCAAACTCAAACTACAACGGTAGCAACGTCTGGTGAAAAACGTTGGCTAGGTAAAAGTGTACCCGTGGATTTTTCATCACCAGCTTTACCTTCGCAGCAGCAAACCATCACAACCAAGTTTGATGCGTTTGTTCGCGACGGAAGGTACGCCGGGCAAAGTTATGGCAATAACAGCTATTTGGTCGTGAAAAAAGACGGTGTGGGTTACAGCCGCAAAACAGTACTGCAGTTTGATCTTGCTGGATTAGATGTGACCAGTACATCCAAGGCGACATTGCGCTTGCATGTGCGCAACGTGAACACGGACCCAAGTCGTGATATTACTGTCTCTCGTCTGTCGAATACTGATTGGCAGGAGAGTAATATTTCTTGGAACACCTTACCTGCTGTGAATAAAACGGGCGCAATCGTGACAGTTACACCGAACCAAATAGGCTCATGGTTAGAAGTCGATGTGAGCGATCTCATTACCACAGGTAGCCTTGGCTTAGTGTTAGAAAATAAAGGTTCAGCAAGCAGTAAATCTGATGTGAGTTTCTCGAGTCGCGAAAGCGGCAATGGACCTCAGCTTATCATCACACCATAAAAAGAAAGCCCAGCAGAAATGCTGGGCTTTTTTGTATTGAGGTGTTTTAACGTGTTTGCTTGCTGGTAATGACATCTTGCAGTTTTTCATGCAGTTCAACCACTTTCTCTGGCATCTCTTTGGCTAAGTTAACCACTTGGCCCACGTCATCGTGCAGATCAAACAACTGAGGTTTTGGTATGTTGCCTTTTTCGTTGCCCGTATATTGGCAGACAAAGTCATCATCATGCGGTGGAATGTAAGCAAAACGCTGATCGCGAAAAACCTTTTTGTATTGCATGCCTTCCAACACCATGCTATCGCGGCCATGGGCATCCTTCCCTGTAAGTGCATCGAGCAGTGGCAGACTGTCTGGCGCTTCATCTTCACCAAGTGAATAGCCGGTAAGCTGAGCAAAACAGTGGTACAGATCGACATGGTTAAACAGAGCATTGCTTTCTCCTGAGCCAGCACCATTTGGCCAGCGAACGATAAATGGAACTCGCGTGCCGCCTTCGAATAAGCTGTATTTACCGCCGCGGAGTGGCCCCGCCATTTGATGTTCACCATTTTGCTCTACAGCCAGATCTTTGTAGCCATCATTCAGTACAGGGCCATTATCACTTGAGAAAATAACAATGGTGTCGTTTGAAAGGTTAAGCTCATCAAGCTTGTCGAGCACTTGGCCAATGCACCAATCCATTTCCACAATCACATCACCACGAACACCATGCGGGGTAACGCCACGAAAACGTGGGTTAGGGATGCGCGGAACATGAGGTTGATGCAAAGCGTAATAGAGGAAGAATGGCTTGTCTTGGTTTTGTTCGATGAAATCGATGGCTTTATTGGCAAAGACTTCGCCCATGGTCTCATCATCCCAAATGGCAGCTTGCCCACCACGCATATGGCCAATGCGGCTAACGCCATTGATAATGGTGCCATCGTGACCGTGATCGTACATGACATCAAGCAACTCAGGATTGTGCCTGCCGGTAGGAACGCCCTCAAAAGCTTGGTCCCAATCATAGGTGACGTCAATGGGGTCATTCGGGTCTAAGTTTTCCACATGACGATTGTCGATATACACGCACGGGACGCGATCGTTTGTCGCCGCCATGATAAAGGAATCATCAAAACCAACATCGTTCGGTGTACCGTGAATTTCTTGGTTGAAATCCAAATCGCCGTTGCCCAATCCCAAATGCCATTTGCCGACGATCGCTGTGCGGTAGCCAACTTTTTGGAACATTTTAGGCATGGTTTCATCATGGATACCGATGATCTGTGGTGCATCTCCGGGTAATACGGCTGCATCTGGGTTCCGCCATGGGTAAGACCCCGTCAATAAGCTATAGCGAGAAGGGGTGCAGGTTGCTGCGGTGGCATAACCTTGGTGGAACTTGATGCCTTCCTCCGCCAGCTTGTCTAGATTTGGTGTTGGGATGTCATTGGCGCCATAACAACTTAAATCGCCAAAGCCCAAGTCATCGGCGTACATAATAATGACATTGGGGTGTTTATTCTCACTCATTGATTATCCTTTATTGCTAAACAGGTCATAGGGGAGTAGGTGCCCAAGCACTTGTTGGCTCGCCCATGGGTCTTCAGTTCGAACTAATTCTTCTGCCAAGGCTCTGAGCAAACGACGCACCGTGGGTGAGTCCGGCTGAAAAGGCAGATTATTCATTTGGTAGGGATCTTGCTGATCATCAAATAATAAACTTCGGCTTAAATGGTAGTTACCATCGATTTCGAGAGCCAAAGTATGGCTGGCCGTTTTTATGCCACGGCTAATTGGGAAGTAGTCATTTACCTTGCCATGTTGGTCGGATGGGCCATCCACGTTGCGTAGATACAAGGCGCAGTTAGGAAAACTAGTGAAATTCGCTGGGTCTAACAATGCGCAGGACAAATCTCTGCCATCGATATCATCAGGCCACGTCCCTTGTAACCCCATTGTCGCCAATAGGGTGGGCATAATGTCTGCGCTGCTAAGAAAAGCAGGATGATGTTTGCTTTCTTTTTGTTGTGCCGTTTTAAGCAAAAATGGGACGGAAAAGGCTTCGTTATAAATGCAGTTTTTTGCATCTTCCAAAGCATGGCTACATAAGGTTTCACCATGGTCACTGGTAAACACAATGACGGTGTTATCCCATTCTCCGATTTCTTTTAATGTATCAACAATGCGGCCGAATTCTTTATCGACTCCCGTGACATTTGCAAAGTAGTAGGCGGCACTGTTTGCTTTGTCCATGTGCGCATCGGCATTGTCTCGCACTAATAGCTGCTCGGCATCACGGTGTTGGTAGTGTTGCCAGTCTTCCTCTCGGCAATCTTGCAAGCTGGAATATGGACTGTGCGGCGGGTTCATGGAGACAAATAGGGCAAAAGGTTTGTTGCTGTCGCGTTGATTTTGCTGATTCTGGAGGTAACTGATCGCTTTATCCGCCTCATGCTCCGCCGACCATTTTCTTGGTTCGTAACGGTTTCCTAAAGTGTCGTAGTAATGAGGGTTACAATGTTGATCAAATGTACCGTAGCCATACCAATAGTTAATACCGTGCCTTCTTTGTGGCTCGGTGTAGGAGTCCCATGCCGGACGGTTTGGATCGACATAACGCCCAGGATTGATTGGGTCATTAGCCGTGGGCAAATCTAAATGCCATTTACCGATATAACCTACATCATATCCAGCTTGGGCCAGTGCATCGGTAAAGCAGAATGCCGTTTGTGGCAACTCAGATTGAACCCGTTGGGAGTTACAGTTTAAAGGAACGCCACTTTTAGCTGGGAATTGTCCGGTCATTAAACTTCCACGATGAGGGCTGCACACAGGGCAGTTACTAACGGCATTTGGTAACAAAGTGGCATGTTGAGCAAAAGCATCAAGATTTGGCGTGATAACAGGGTCACCTTTGCCCGCTAATAAGGTTTGGTACTGTGCTTGTTGCCAGATCCCCAAAGACATTAAGCGAAATTGATCCGGGAATACGTACAGCAAGTTGGGTTTCTTTTTCATTCAACGGAGCGCTCGTAATACAAATTATTTGAATGCTATTATATTGAAATGGCATTTCAAAAATGTGCTTTGTGTCAAGGTGTTTGAAAAAATGAAAAGCTGTTTTATTTAAATTGTATAAAATTAAAATCGAACTATTAAGCCGGAACTAAGCGATGCAATCACTGATCATTCCAACCGCAAGGGTCAAAGCAAAAAGACCTTTTCATATACTTGCTAAGCCTGTGGGGCCTTTGTGTAATCTCGATTGTGAATACTGCTTTTATCTGGATAAATCGGAGTATTACCCAGAAACAAAGCGGTTTGATATGTCGTTGGAAACCCTAGAAGCTCACGTAAAAAACTACATTGAGAGTCAGCCAGCAGGATGTCGAGAAGTGACCTTTGGCTGGCAAGGGGGAGAACCGACTATGCGTGGTATTGATTTTTATCGTCATGCGGTTGCGTTGCAGAATAAGTACCGACGTTCAGGTATGGCGATAGTCAATACAATCCAAACCAACGGCGTGCTATTAAATGAAGAGTGGGCACAGTTTCTCAAGCAACATCGGTTTTTGGTGGGCATCAGTATTGATGGTGATGAAGAGCTGCATGATCATTACCGTAAGACGCGTCGAGGGCTTGGCTCCTATCAACAGGTCATTCGAGGTTTACGTGTATTACAAAAATACCAAGTAGAAACCAACATTCTGACGGTTATCCAAAATCATAATGGTGATTTTGGTAAGCGGGTATATCAGCATTTGAAAGCACTCGGTGCGCAGTTTATTCAGTTTATCCCGATTGTTGAACCCGTTAAGGGAGAAGGGGTATCGAGCCGAAGTGTTTCACCTAAGCAGTTTGGCCAGTTTATGATCGATGTGTTTGATGAGTGGCGCAAACACGATATTGGTCAGGTTTTTGTCAGTCACTTTGATAACGCGTTGGGTATGCATCTTGGCATGCCATCGTCGATTTGCGTTCATGCGCCCCAGTGTGGTGACAACTTAGTGATGGAACACAATGGTGATGTATACAGCTGCGATCACTTTGTTTATCCGGAGTTTAAAGTCGGCAATCTTACCCAGCAAGAGTATCCAGACTTAATTGAAACAAAGGTTCAGCAGCAATTTTCGAACCGCAAGCCTATTGGAACCCAGCAGCACTGTTTAGGGTGCAGCCAACGCTCACTGTGTCATGGTGCTTGTCCGGCGCAGCGGATTGATTCAAATGGTGAACTTTCTTTAACGGCTAAACATTATTTGTGTGAGGGATATTACGAGTTCTTTGCTTACTTGCGCCCATACCTCGATGCCATGGGCCACTGCATCCGACGTAATGTTTCACCGGCTTTCTACCCTAAGTTTTTAAACAGGCGCTCTGGTTAAAAGCGCCTGTTAATAGGGTTAAATTACCGCCATCATACGATAGAACCAAGTGCATAGTGGGTCATGATATTGCTGCATTTCTTGATACATCTCAGCTAATAGCGTTTGCTTAACGTCGAGGTAATCAGGGTGGTCAATCAGGTTCTCCATTTCTTCAGGATCATGCGTGAGGTGATACAGTTCGCTCTTTCCACTGGCGTTGAACACCAATTTGTATTCTTGATTGCGCCACATTCGCTGAGGGTATGGCGTAAAATGCCCGTTTTGTTGGGCAAGAATTCCTTTTCTTGGTTGGTACACTTGGTCTCTTAGCAGCGGCAATAGTGAGTGGCCGTCAAAAGATTCGGGTGTTTTTCCTGATGCCAAGTGCGCATAGGTTGCCGTGACGTCGTGTAGATAGACGAGCTCATTGTTTGTTGAGTTAGGAGAAGGGCTTTTGGGGTCTTTAATGATTAGCGGAATGCGGTAGGTTTGATCGAACATAAACTCACCTTTTTCAATCATACGGTGTGCGCCCATGGCGTCACCATGATCAGCTGAGACCACCATAAACATTTCGTCATAAAGGTTTTGTTGCTCAAGAAAATCGATCAATTTGCCTATCGCATCGTCAATTAGACTGATGTAACCCCAGTATTTACAGATGATTTGTTTCCATTCTTGTTCATCCAATGTCCACACGCCCCACATTTTTGCGATATTGGTGTAATGCTCGGGCTTGCCTTTCAATGGCGCATAAAAGCTTTTATCCAACGTAACCTGCTCAGGTTGATACATGGAAAAGTACGGTTCAGGGATCACGCAAGGTGTGTGTGGGCCCCAAAAATTGAGCCATAACGTAAAGGGACGTTGCTGAGTAAGACACTGTTTGATGTGGCTGATCGCTTCATCGACTAAAAAGTAGGGGATAGACGCTTCAACAGGGGCATTGAGTCGCGCGTAAAACTCTTGAATTTGTAGATTAGGATTGTTGCCAAACGTGCACTCGGTTACGTGTGGGATTTCAAATCCCTTCTCATTAAGCCACTCCAAGTAACGATTGCCATTTTGGGGAACACTATCAAAGGCAAGGTTTTGATAAACGCCGCTACCGGGGTAGGCATAACCATCGAAGTTGTGACCCACAAACCCATACTCACTGGGTAATTTTTTATGTCCAATGTGCCACTTGCCAATATAGAGATGTTGATGGCCCTCGAACTCTGAAATCAAATTTGCATCTTCGACGGGGACATCACATTTCTCACCTTCTTTGTCTGAGTTACACATGACGCCGTGATGCGATGGCATTTTTCCAGTAAAAAGCGACGTTCTCGATGGTGTACAGACTGACGATGCACAAAATGCTTGATTGAAGCGCATACCATCAGCGGCGATCTTATCCATATTGGGTGTGTTGACAATGTCATGTCCATAACATCCGAGCATATCTGCACGCGTTTGATCCATCAGAAGTAAAGCCAGATTCATACCTTATCCTATAAAAATGAAATTGCGTTTTAATTATATTGTTTCTTTCTGTCTGAAATTGTGAGCTGGGTGCTTGTTGAATTAAAAAAATGAAACGTAGTTTTGATCTTCTTATCATAAATCTAAAAAAGCGTTTCAATAATTGATTCTTATGAGTTCTAATTCACTCATTGATGAATTTGTTGTTAAGAGAGCGGGCTTGTGGCACTGAGTTTGAAACAGCTAACAAGTAATGAGTATGGATTTGCAGATCGGCCAAATACATTGGCAATGCTGGAGCGCATAGCGGAGCTTCAGATCCCGCTATTGATGTCGGCAGCTCAAGATACCCCGCGCTTTAATAGTGCCGCGCATTATCCGCAGCCTGTTGCGAAGATTGAACATGTATGCCGTTTATTGTGGGGATTAGCCCCTGCTGGCGACATCGCGGTGCAACAGCAAATTCGCGAAATGATTGTTCAGGGGTGTGATCCTGAAAGCGAACACTATTGGCAAATGCCAACCCACTACGATCAAAGAGTGGTGGAAATGGCGTCTATCGCAACGGCGATAATTGATGCCCAAGCATATTATTGGGACCCGTTAACTGATAACGAAAAACACGCATTAGCACGCTGGTTATTGACGGTAAAAGATCTAGAACTACCACCGAATAACTGGCGTTGGTTTCGTATTCTTATTCTGACGGCATTAGAACTGGTTGGTGCAAAGACAGATCAACAAGTGCTGCAACGTGATCTCGCGTTTGTTGACGAGCTTTATCTAGCCGATGGTTGGTACCAAGACGGGCGTGGCGGCGTTATCGATTATTACAACCCGTTTGCTTTTCAACTTTATGGCTTGATGTATGCGCGTTGGAGAAAAGGCGAGGGAGAACTTTGCCAGCGCTTAGTAAATCGTGCAGTTGAGTTTTCCCGTAGCTACCAATACTGGTTTGCCGAGGACGGTAAGCCTCTTTGCTACGGTCGATCATTAAATTATCGCTTTGCTGGTGCCGCATTCTGGGTTGAGCTTGCTCGCTGCGGCCATCGTGATGTAGATATCGCACTTGCACGAACTTGTTGGCAGCAAACCATGCAGTGGTGGGCTAAGCAACTCATTTGGGACAGCAATGCGCAATTACTGCCGGGTTACGCTTATCCCAATTTGCTTACGAGTGAATTCTATACCAGTTACGCATCACCAATGTTGGCGTTGAAAGCGTTCAATGCATTAGCCCTAAGTGAAGATCATCCATTCTGGCAAGCCAAATTGAAGCCATTATCGGACAGCATGACTCCAATGGCGATTGGCCAACATCATCAACTGGTTAGACGTGGTGGCAGCTATTTGATCACCAATGGTGTTAGCGCGAATGAATTACGAAATTGTGAAGATAAGTACGGCAAATTTGCTTACAGCTCAGATCATGGGCTTTGTGTAGAAAGCTGTCGCTGGATTGACCAAGGTTGGGCAGGAGACAACATTTTTGCCTTCCGCCATCCAGAAACTCAGCAATGGTTTAGCCGTACCAAGAATACCGATAGCTACACTTTTGACGGTGCCCTGGTTTCCATTTGGCAGCCTTTTAATGGTTGCGAAGTGAAAACAACCCAAAGATTCACCAAGGACACGGAAGTCCGACTTCATCAAATAAAAGCTGATCAAGCATTGGATTTTGTGATGACGGGCTATGCAGTGAATTGTTGGAATGCTTGGTTTAGCCACCAACAACCAAGGGCCGCGAGGGTGGAGTCTGAAGAATTATTTAGTGAACTGATAATGCTAGAAGGAAAAGCGGATACGTGCGTTTTTCCTTGTGCACCGAACACCAATTTAATGCATCCCCATGCAAGTGTACCCGCTGTGACAGGGCGCGTTGTCGCCGGTGAAACGGTGTTGCTGGTGGAAGTGCATGCTGGAAAACATCCGGCTAATTAACCAAATTTAACCCTAAATCTCATGAATCACATCAGGGAGTGACTGATGAACAATAACAAAAACTTACCTCTACTAGGCAAGGTAGCGCTTGCGGTGGCCGCATCGGTATCTTTTTCCGCATGGGCAAATACGTACAGTGAAGCGCCTGCTTTGAAACAGCAAGTAGAAGCAGGACAGTTGCCTCCTGTGGCTGAGCGTTTGCCTGAAAACCCGCTAGTTGTTGAGCCATTTGAGTCCGTTGGCCAATATGGTGGTACGCTGAATCTTGTGGGTAAAGTGGTCGATAATGGTCACCGCATCCGTACGATCGCGTATGACAACCTATTCAATTTTGATGTTCACTACTCTAAGGTTGTACCGAACTTAGCCACTGGCTTTACGGCAAATGCTGAAAATACGGAATTCACCATTAACTTACGTAAAGGTGTTAAATGGTCTGACGGTGCACCGTTTACAGCAGAAGATATTGCTTATTACATCAATGACGTGATTGGCGACCCGGGCCATGCCGGTAACCGACCGTTAGCATTGCCAACGCACGAAGCGGCGAAAGCGGAAGTGATTGATAAGCATACAGTAAAAATTACGCTGGCGAAGCCAAATGGCTTGTTTATTCGCAGCTTAGCGACGGTGGATAGTGAAAGCTTTACAGCATTTCCGAAACACTACTGTTCTCAATTCCTTCCGAAATACAATCCGAAAGCAGAAGAAAACGCGAAAGCAGCAGGTTTTGACTCTTGGCGTCAGTATTCTTCAACACGTTGTGAAGCGCATTACTTTATCGAGCACTACAACAATGTTGACCGCCCAGTATTGACGGCATGGAAAGTGAAAACACCACCAGGACCAAATGCCAGCTTTGCTGAGTTTGAGCGTAACCCGTATTACTGGCAAGTGGATACAAAAGGGAATCAGCTACCTTACTTAGATAGCGTTCGCTGGCGTTACAGTGAAGACCAAGAAGAGATGGTTCTGCGTGCAGCGAATGGTGAGGCTGATTATCAGCACCGTCACATTGGTAAACCAAACTACCGTTCACTATTGATCGAAAACGAGAAGAAGAGCGGTTACACCTACGAGTTTCGTCCTAATACACGCAGTACCGAGCTGGCTATTGCACTGAACCAGACAGCAAAAGACCCGCTAAAACGTGAACTGTTTAGTAATAAAGACTTCCGTATTGCGTTGTCTCATGCGATTGACCGTGAAGAAATCAGCGAAACGGTT
Source organism: Vibrio sp. TRT 17S01 (assembly GCF_050113695.1). Taxonomy (NCBI): domain Bacteria; kingdom Pseudomonadati; phylum Pseudomonadota; class Gammaproteobacteria; order Vibrionales; family Vibrionaceae; genus Vibrio; species Vibrio sp. TRT 17S01. The sequence goes on from NZ_JBNJOG010000001.1 coordinate 494,008, forward strand.
TTCTCCGGTGCGGTAGGGCCTTATCAAGCTGCGCCATTAGAAATTTCGCCATTCTATGATGAAGAAATGGCCACGCAGTACACGGAATTTGATCAAGACAAAGCAAACAAGTTGTTAGACTCACTTGGTTTAACTAAGCGTGACAAAGAAGGTTACCGACTACTGAAGAATGGTGAGCGTCTGCGCATTGAAGCAATGTCGAAAGTTAACGACAAAGGCGTATTAGCTGATTCGCTTGAGTTGGTGAAAAACCAATGGAAAGACGTGGGTATCTTCCTTGATATCCGTGTGTTGGAAATCAACCACGTTATCAACCTTCGCCTAACCAATGACTTCGACATGATCCCAATTGTTGGTGATGGTGGCGCAGGTATTATTGATGAAGCGCGTCACTATATGCCGTTTAGTCCTGAATCAACATGGGGTCTAGGCTATTACCTATGGGCGAATGAACCGGACAATGAGTTTGCCGTTGAACCACCAGCGCATGTGAAGAAACAGCTGGATCTTTGGAAGAAAGTGGAACAGAACTCTTCGCAAGAAATGCAGTTTAAATACATGAAAGAAATCATCGATATTGCACAAGAGAATTTCTATGTAATTGGTACGGTAGAAGCGTTACCAGTGGGTGTTGTGGTCAACAATAAACTACGCAATATACCTGAAAACATGCCTCAGTCATGGACATTCCCAACGCCTGGACCAATGCGAATGAGCCAGATTTGGAAGCAACAGTAAACCTTTAACCTCAAATTCAAGCCCCGCCACTTTGGCGGGGCTTTTTTTATGCCAGCTGATAGGTGACTGCTTTAAAACTATCTCTGGTAACAAGAACTTTTAATATCATCAATAAATGAATGAAACCCGATGTGTTTTCAAGATGAATAGTTTGGTCTTGATCACGCTTCAGCGCATTTATGTCGATCGTGTCATCATAAAAATGAAAAAGCGTTTTAAAAATAAACTCGCATGCGTTCTAATAAAAATGAATAGAGTGACTGAGTATTAAATCTGTTTCATTGGTGCCCCATCAAGAGCAGAAAACCACATTCAGTAACTCAAATTTTAAAGAGCGATTATTCCTAAGCAGGATTGGAATTAAGGAACAAAAATGAGCAGTTTTTTTCTGTTTATAGGTAAGCGGTTGTTGTCCATGTTGGTGACAGTTTTCGCCGTATCTATTGTGATTTTTGCGGTCATCGATTTGCCTCCGGGCGATTTCGCGTCTTCAAAAATTGCAGAATTACAATCAATGGGCCAAACCGTTGACCCACAGATGATTTTTACCTTGCGTGAGATGTATGGTTTGGATAAACCACTTCTAGAGCGCTACTTTGACTGGATGCTAGGCTTGATGACTGGCGATCTGGGCATCTCTCTAACCAACAACCAACCCGTATGGGACACCATTGAGCCACGTATTTGGCCAACGGTCGCGTTAGCGGGTGCGGTGTTCTTATTCCAGTTCCTCGTGGCAATTCCAATTGGTATGTACTCGGCACTACGTCAATATTCGTGGGGTGATTACATCGCAACCATCTTTGGTTTCATTGGCATGGCAACCCCTAACTTCGTTATTGCAATCCTAGCGCTACTTATCGGTTACTACAGTTTTGACACTATGGTGTCCGGCCTTTATTCCGAAGAGTTTCTGGACCAGCCAATGTCATGGGCAAAGTTCATGGATGCTGCTTCTCGTAGTTGGATTTACATTTTGGTTGTGGGCACGGCTGGTATGGCAGGGATCATTCGTATTATGCGTGCCAACTTGCTTGATGAGCTTAAAAAGCCGTATGTGAAAACAGCTCGAGCAAAAGGGCAAACTGAAGCTAAATTGATCATGAAGTACCCAGTTCGAATCGCTATCTTACCGATTGTTTCTACCATCGGTTGGATGCTCCCAGCACTGCTTGGTGCAGATATTATCGTGAGTCAGGTCATGAACATTCCAACACTTGGGCCACTGATGCTGTCTGCTTTGCGAGCTCAAGATATGTATGTCGCAGGCGATGTTCTGCTGATTATGTCGATTCTTACCATTATCGGTACCTTGATTTCAGACCTGCTGCTCTACTGGGTTGACCCACGAGTTCGAGTAGGCGTAGCGAAGGAGTTTTAAGTCATGACCGCTTCAACATTAAATGTATTTGATCGGCTGTTCAGTCGTAAGAAAAAGCAACTGGATCTAACAACGGCAACCCAGTGGCAGCTAATTGGCCTCAAGTTACGTCAGCATAAACTCGCTTGGTACAGCATGTGGTTCTTAGTATGGATTTACTTCATTGCCATTTTCGCTGAGTTTTTTGCACCATTCGATCCAAGTGATAACTGGCGTCGTTATACCTATGCTCCACCGCAAGCGGTGAGTTTATTTGAATCCACCGAAGAGGGTTGGCGCTGGGCCCCACATCTTGATTTTTACAAGAGTAAAACGGATCCGCGCACGTTAAAGCGTCACTATACGCTTGATGAAAGCAAGAAAGTTTACTTCTCATTTTTTGGTAAGACAGAAACGTACGAGTTACTTGGTTTTATCCCAATGAATCGTAAATTCATTACGCCAGATAACCCGAAACAGCCATTCTTTGTTCTTGGTTCGGATCGAATGGGTCGTGACATGTTATCTCGTCTTATTTACGGCGCACGTATCTCATTGTCTGTGGGTCTTATGGGGGTATTTACCACATTTATTTTAGGGATTGTGATTGGTGGTATTTCTGGTTACTTCGGTGGCGCTGTTGATAACTTCATTCAGCGTAGTATCGAGTTCATGAAGTCTATCCCGACATTGCCATTGTGGATGGCGCTCTCGGCATCACTGCCTGCGGAGTGGAGTTCTCTAACAAAATATTTCTTGATCACTATTATTCTTGGCCTTGTTTCATGGCCGGACATGGCAAGGGTAGTGCGAAGCCGCTTTATGTCATTGCGCAGCGAAGAATATGTGGCTGCAGCATGGCTTGATGGCAATAGTCCGTTTGAAATTATCCGTCGTTATATGGTGCCTAACTTCCTGAGCCACATTATTGCGGTTGTGACGCTTGCGATTCCAGCCATGATTTTGGGTGAAACGGCACTGAGCTTCTTAGGCTTGGGCTTGCAAGCGCCAATGGTAAGTTGGGGTGTCTTACTGCAAGAAGCACAGAACATTCGAGCTTTGGCTGAAGCTTCTTGGCTACTTATCCCAGCCGTGGCTGTCGTTGTAGTGATTCTGGCAATGAACTTTGTTGGCGACGGTCTGCGAGATGCTTGTGACCCATACCATGATCAGGGAGCAAAATAATGAACAATAAAATTCTACAAGTTAAAGACCTGAATGTGAGCTTCCCGACCAGTACGGAGCATTTCCACGCGGTAAAAGGGGTGAGTTTTGATCTTTTCCGTGGTGAAACCCTCTCTGTCATTGGTGAGTCAGGGTCAGGTAAGTCGGTAACGTCTTCAGCGATCATGCAGCTTCTTGAGAAGCCGGGCCGCATTGATTCAGGCGAGATCCTATATCAAGATGAAACAGGACAAATTGTCGATATTGCGCAAATTGACCCGCGTAGTCAGGAAATGCGTTCAATCCGTTGCTTTAACATTTCACTGGTTTCTCAGGAGCCAATGGCGGCTTTGAGCCCAGTGCATACGGTTGGAGACCAAATTAAAGAAGTACTGTGTTTGGTGGATCCTGACATCACTAAGGATGGCGCTCATCAGCGTGCTGTGGAGTTATTGCATCAGGTACAGATGCCAGAGCCAGAAAGTTTAATCAATAAATATTCGTTTGAACTTTCGGGAGGCCAGCGTCAACGAGTTGTGATTGCCATGGCGATCGCTTCCAATCCCGATATTCTAATTGCTGACGAGCCAACAACAGCACTCGATGTGACAACTCAAGCTGAGATTTTAGATCTGTTTGCTGCGTTGCAACGTCAATGCGGAATGGCGATTCTGTTTATTACCCATGACTTAGGTGTGGTTGCACAAATCTCTGATCGCGTTGCTGTGATGGAGAAGGGCGTGCTGGTGGAATGTGGCGATGTACGTCAGATATTTGAAGCACCTAAACATCCATACACACGTAAGCTTATGGAAGCGACGCGTGCGTTAGAAAAACCATCAAAAGTGAAAGTGCCATTTGAGTTGGAAAAACAAGGTGCAGTGCGTCCAATTCTTAACTTACAAGGCGTTACTAAGGTTTTTGAAAAACCGGCAAAAATGTTCCAGAAAAAGCAGTTTATGACGGCTGTAGATAACGCCAATCTTGTGCTGTACCCAGGGGAATCTTTGGGTATTGTGGGCGAGTCGGGTTCAGGTAAAAGTACACTGGGTCGTGCGATTCTAGGTATGTCTCCTGCGTCAGAAGGCTCGATCCAATATATGGACAAGCAATCTGGTATTGAGTTGGAGCTATCTGATTACAAACGTCAAAAACGCGATCCGCTGTTTGCTGATTTACGTTTGATATTTCAAGACCCGTGGTCATCACTCAACCCACGAATGACGGTGTTTGATATTATCGAAGAGCCACTCACCAAACTTCGGACTGAAATGAGTGCCAAAGAGCGTGAGGATCGCGTGCGTAATATCATGAAGTGGGTTGGATTACCGCCTGAGTTTTCAAGTCGTTATCCTCATGCCTTCTCGGGTGGTCAGCGCCAACGTATCGTTATTGCACGTGCTTTGGTCACCATTCCTAAGGTAGTGATTGCGGACGAAGCGACAGCAGCGCTGGATGTATCGTTGCGCTCTCAGGTGTTGGATTTGTTGATTGAGTTCCAAAACACTTATGGAACATCCTTTATTTTGATCACGCATGACATTGCAACTGTGAAGTACTTCTGTGACCGAGTGTTAGTGCTTCAGCATGGTCATATTGTTGAACAAGGCGATGTGGAACAGGTTATCTATCAGCCTCAGCAAGAGTACACCAAAGAGTTGATCTCAGCCGTACCGGTAGCAGAACTGCCCCCGGAGGACGCAATAAAAAAGATTGCATAGCGCCATAATATTGGGGCGAATGACAACACAAGCCTCCTATTTAATAGGAGGCTTATTTTATTCAATAAAAATGTGACGATGTATTTGAGAATAAATCTCATATATTTCCGGTAATTATCATTTCTAGTTCTTTAGTTTTAGTATTTGTTAATGCTTGCAAATTAAACAGAATAGCGTCTAAAGTATTCTTATTTTTAATCGAAAATTAATAGCGTATTAAGTATCTTACAATCGAATGGCGTGCTGATTGTGAAAGTCAAACAGTAAATTCCTTTTCTCTCAAAGTTTTAAATATTCAACTGGTTGTTATCACACCACTCACTATTTATGAGATGGCGAACGAAAAAAATGAATATTACCTCTTTTTTTTTGTAGAACATTATTTTAAATTGTATGAAATATATGCTGACAGAAATTTCGGGCACGGTTTGGAATAATAAGCGCATAATATTTTTTATGTGCTTTAGTCGAGTCAAACACAACAACACCAAACCGTGCTGCAATATGATATAGGTAAATAATAATGACTAACGGGAAACAACCTGAATCCGTCTCTTCTGTACTTAAAACATTTGGAATCTTACAAGCCCTTAGTACTCAAAAAGACATTGGTATTAGTGAACTGGCTCAGCGCCTGATGATGTCAAAGAGTACGGTTTATCGCTTTTTGCAGACCATGAAAACTCTAGGCTACGTTGCTCAGGAAGGAGAAAGTGAAAACTACTCCTTAACACTGAAGCTATTTGAACTAGGTTCTACTGCTTTAGAGTACGTTGATTTGGTTGACCTTGCTGACATCGAAATGCGCCGCATTTCTGATCTAACAATGGAAGCATTGCACTTAGGTGCGCTGGATGGCGACCACATCATTTATATCCACAAAATTGACTCCAAGTACAACTTACGCATGCAGTCGCGTGTAGGCCGTCGTAACCCGCTTTATTCAACTGCGATTGGTAAAGTGTTGCTGGCTGAGCGTGAAGGAGAGGAAGTAAAACGTATTCTTCAAGATGTGGAGTTTACTAAATCGACAGAGCGAACGCATGAGACGGTAGCGTCACTTATCGATGAGTTAGTCACTGTTCGTGAAGCGGGTTATGGTGAAGATAACGAAGAGCAAGAAGTTGGTCTGAGATGCCTAGCAGTCCCGGTTTATGATCGCTTTAATAATGTGGTGGCGGGTATGAGTGTGTCTCTGCCGACCATTCGCTTTACAGAAGAGAAGAAAACAGAGTACATTGCGGAATTGCACGCGGCGGCGGCAAGAATCTCAGCCAAGCTGGGTTGCAAGGCATACCCACACGGTTAATGATTCATGATCGAATGAACATAAAAACCTGCTGATATCAGCAGGTTTTTTTATGACTGCGCATCATGGATAGTAGATATTGAGCAGTATTCACTTTATCTCTAACTGATACAAAAAAGCCCGGCTGATGAAGCCGGGCAAAAATGACAGTATCTAAGATGGCAAGATTATTTTAGCTTAACACTGTATGAAATAAGCAGTTTCAGGTCGTTACGGTCGGCTTTATGAACAATGTCATCACCACGGAACTTACCGCGATAGGCGCGAATGTTTAGACCTTCTAGAGAACCGTCAAGGAATTTGTAGCCAACGTTCCAGTCAAAAGAACGCATGGTACCGTTGTACTCCTTTTCAGTTTTGCTTGAGCGTACGTTAGTACCGTAGTTACCACCAATACCAGCCGTTAGCTCAGGTAGATCCCAATCAGCAAAGTTATAGTTCAACGCAAGTTTAACCGCGCGTGTACCATCAGTGTTGTAATCATCTAGCTGAGATGTTGTTTGCTGGAAGTTACGGTTGTCGGAGTTTGCCCATGGCGTTAAGCGGAAGTTGTAGTTGAGCTCTTGGCCGTCAGTATCCGTGCTGCTTACGCCTGCAATCCATGTAAAGCCGCCATGTTTCACTTTTGCACCTAGCGCTAAGTAGCTTTGCGCTTTTGCATCTGTAACGTCGGTAAGAGCGGTTTCTTCGGCCACTGAGCCGTGGTAGAAGGCAGAAAGATCAAGCTTTGCTGCGCCTAGATCAAAGTTGTACTTACCAAGCGCTTGCCAGTTTTGGCGGTAGTCTTTACCAATGCCGTAACCTAGGTCCACTTGACCGTTATCAAACTTGTAGATTGCACCAACTGTTTGGATATGATCGATGATCGTGTTTGTTGTATCAACGCCTGACTTTTGGTTTTGGTGCCATTTTGTTGTCATTGGTAGGAATTCTTTGCGCCAGTCATTTTTAAACTGATCTGCAATCGCATAACCGACAACTAGGTCACCAAAGTGAGCTTTTGCTTCAAGGCCACGATACGCATGTGGGTTTAGACCCCAGCTAGAGCGAATGGTACCAATGTTAATGCGCGTGTAACCACCGCGAAGTGCCAGGCCGATGTCGTCATCACCGAATTTTGCTTTTAGTGCGGCAACAGAAAGGGCTGCGTAAGATTTCTCACACCCTTTGCCATCGTAAGCTGGGTTGTTTTCACATGAGTGGTCGTAGTACAGGATTTCAGACATACCAGTGGTATTACCCAGCTGAATATTAGTATTTGCCCAAATATCTAAACCAACGGTGTCTTTGAAGTAGCCTGATTTATAATCCCACGCGAGTTGTAGCGTTTGGTTTTCAATGTTTGGTTCCCAAACACCGTCAGCGTTTTTCTGTTCACGATCTCGAATGTATAAGAAAGAGTGTAGGTTGGATGTTGAACTGTCATAAAACGCTTGCTTTGCTTCAGTTGCAAGATCAACTGCGGCCGCACTTTCATTTAATACATCATTAGGATCGGCATTGTTTGCCATCACAGAGCCTGATGCTAACGCAGCCAATACAGAAGCGCTAATCAGGGACAGATTGGTTCTATGTTTCATATCCATGCATTCCATTTATTGTTAGTAAGGGTGTAATTGATTTACCGTTCTAATAATATGGATTTATTTTATAATTTAAATAGAAACGATGTTTTAAAAATACAAAACCAGATCTTCATCATAATTAAAAAGATATTGTGATTTGTGTTTATGCAGATGGTTTTATAGCTGATTTCACGATTGGTTTAGAAGGGAAGAATAAAAAAGCGCCTTGATTTCTAAGGCGCTTTTTACTGTTTGAATGATTAGGCAGCGGAGTGTTGAGGTAAAGGTGAGCTGGGAGCTTTTAGACGTTGCACTAACATAATGAGTAAGAGGACGCCTGTTGCTGCCAAACCAACACCGATGCCGCCCCAAATACCTGCTAGCTCATGACGCTCCATGAACCACCACGCAGCGGGGAGGCCAGAACCCCAATAACCAATGGCAGTGATCACGGTTGGGCCAACCACAATCTTCATACCACGTAGCAGATTGATCGCGAGTAGCTGCCAAGCATCGACGATAAAAGATAATGCGACCACCCATAACACAGATTCAAGTAATACAGAGGTACTTGCATCTAAGCCGAAAAATAGTGCGATGTACTCTGGCCACAACATAAAAGCGCCAGCAAGTACGATACTAATACCGCTAACTAGCGTAAAACTGCGCATCGCCGTTCGTTTGATCCCTGCCATATCATTGGCCCCAAAATCTTGCCCGACTAATATTGCTGCTGCCTGAGAGAAGCCAAAGTTAATGTTCCAGGTAAAGCTAAGGCATTGTAAGAGTATTTGGTGTAGCGCTAATGCGGTGATGCTGATGGCTCCAGCCATCAAAGTTCCGCCATAAATAAGTCCATGTTCTAACAATGCAGCCAGTGCAATGGGAAAGCCCATTGCAAGTAATGGGTTCATGAGCGACAACGAGTATTCATCAAGCTGTAACCATGGTGCAAACTTTTGATATTCAGGACGGCGGAAGATCCATATACCATAACCGATGGTCACCAGTAGCGTAGCCAGAGCAGTGCCAGCCCCAAGGCCTGTTAACCCAAATCCCATATTGAAGGCTAAAACATAGCTTAAAGGAACGTTAAGAAGGATAGTTACCGCAGACATGATCATGATTGATCTTACATCGCCCAACACGCTGGTTAATCCGCGCAAGACCAACATGAGCAGAGCAGGGAGCATGGTCCATTTCAACGCATCGACATATTGCATGGCAAGTGTGATGACTTCGTCAGGCTGATGGGCCTGTTTGAGTAACTGAGGAGCAAATTCAAACCCGAATGTCAGAACCACTGTCAGCGCTACAGAAAGTAATATGGCTCCTTTTACTGCCAGCCGTATTTGTTGGTTGCCGTATTCAGGACGTGACAACCGTTGCCCGTAAGCAATCGCAATTAAGTTTGCAACACAACCAACAGTGCTTCCTGCGATGATGAAGACAAAAGAGTAAATTGAGGCGCCTAAACCACCAGCAGCAAGATCTGCGACACTAAGGCGAGACATCATCCACACATCGGTGAGAACAAGTGCCATTGCGATTAACTGTGACATGATCAGTGGAAATGCCAGTGATAAGATTTTCTTCATAGCAGCCTCATAAGAATTATTCGGCAACGTTAAGGGGTATTGCTCTGGTGTTCAATTGACTTTTATGCCAATCTGGCATTCCTTAAACTCATGTGAATTGAATGATGGCACCTTACTCAAATCTTCCTTACTCTCACAATGCGTTGAAAGTGTTTGAAGCAGTTGCACGCAAGATGAGCTTTACCTTCGCCGCTGATGAACTCAATGTTACGCAAAGTGCCGTTAGCCGTCAGGTAAAGCAGTTGGAGGATGAGCTCAAGACATCTCTAGTGGTACGAAAACATCGGGCTATTGAGCTGACAGAGGAAGGATTAGCTCTTTTCCATGCGCTACAAAAAAATTATCAGTCACTCGATGCTCTCATTGAATCTTGGCGTGGTCCTAAGAGCAAAAGAATAGTGATTAAGGCTGCGTTGAGTTATGCCACTCGAGCGTTATTACCCAAAGTTCATTTGTTGAATGAACGTTACCCAGACTATGAAATTGCCATTGTGCCTACGTTTGATGAAGAAGAAAGTGTCAACAGCCCCGATTACGATTTGCTGATTTTTACCACTCGGTTAAAGGAACGCTATAAAAACAAGCCTGACATTACCTTTATGCGTGAAGAGTACATGGCACCCGTTGGGGCAGAGAAGCTCTTAGGGAATGATACTTCATTAGAGGCCATTCTGAATAAACCCAGAGTTCATTCTTCGCTTGATCACCATGATTGGAATGTATGGCTTAAGACCGCAAAACATTTTTCTACTAAAGCAAACCGAAATACCAGTTTTTACAGCTTAGAATTGGCCCTGAGTGCGTGCTTGTCAGGACAAGGAGTGACAGTGACGGACTTATTACTGATCTTACCCGAGCTGAAGCGGGAGTATTTACAATGCCCGAAAGCGGTAGAAATACAACACAGTGACTGGCGTTATTACTGTCATGCACGTACTCAAAGTGATGTCATCGAAGATATTCGATTGTGGTTGGAAGAGCAGACAAAACAAGAGTTAGCAGTATTGAAGCAACTCGCCAATCAAAATGGTTGGCGAGGCGTAATAGATGTTTAACTAAGCCAATTATTGCTTCATTTTTTAACGATTATGGTGCAGCACGCAATACAAAACGCTGGCGGTATAGTGTCTTACTCGCCGAAGTTTGTAGGTAGCTGTGGTGAAGCATTAAAATCGATTGAACAATCCGGCTGCCAATGCCCAGTGACCCACTCGGAGCATCCTGCCAAACTGGGTTGGTCAGTTCGAATTCGATGTTGTCTTTGTCTTTCAAACTGACCCTTAACGTAACAATCGACTCCGTTGGGCTATGCCGCAGTGCGTTTTCAAGTAAGTTGTGTAGTGCACGTTCAAGCAACATGTGATCGCCTATGGTGATCAACTCAGTATCTATTTTTGTATCTAGTGTGAGGTTTCTGCGGCGAAACTGGCCTTCAAACGTTTCTTGAACATCGTGCAATACATGGCAAAGATCAACTCGTTCATAACGATATGACAGAGATTTTGTTGGTCGTTTTGCCGATTGGAGCAGCTGATTTAAATGTGCAGAGAGCTTTTCACTGTTTCTGTAAGCCACTTCGATCAGCGGATCGGGCGTATCTTGCTGTAGCCGCCACGTTTCAAGGTAACCAAGAATACTAGAAAGCGGTGTTTTTAGATCATGGCTCAGCTGCAACAAGGATTCTGTTTGTTGATTGCTCTGGTACTCTGCCTGCAGAAACTGTTGTTGGATGTGTTTTGCCATCAGGTGGTATTGGTGAGCGATAGGTACCAGCTCTGGTACCTGCCGTGTGAAATCGGGTGATAGGCGAAAGTCTTGATCCGCTTGCTGCTGCAATTTACGAGTTACGTGTTCTATTGGATGTAATAAGTTACGTTGTACTAACCAATAAACCGTACCCGCAAAACCAATGATTGAGACCAAAAACAGTATGATGAGTGCAACATACGGCGTATCAACTTCCGCTTGTAAAATGGCGCTGTGCTTGCTGCTGCCAATGACAACATACAAATAACCAATCACAGAACCGAATTCTTCGATAGCAGCGACGGAAAAGACTTTTTGTTCACCGGGATTACGGGGGTCGTCTCCCAGTATCGGGAAAGGATCATCTAATAGGAAACGTCTAATAGGAATCAGATCTACGCTTGGACTCAGGACGGCATCTTCAGGGGCAGCGTGAGTGGTGATTTTACCTTGAGCATCCAAAAAATAGATCTCAAAGTCTGGGCCAATCAACATCAGAGTATGGAAGATAGATTTTAAGGCGTCAGGGTTGTAGTTAGTGCCAATCATTAACGTATTATCGTCACGCATATGAATGGCAAGGTCTTTGTGTAAACTCTGTTGAGCGCGTTGCTCAATGGTTTCTTTTTGCCAGCTATAAGTCATGGCGATTAACACCGATGATAGGCAAAACCATAAGCAGGTAAAAACAAATAAACGTGTCTTAAAACTCATCTTTTTATGCTGGCTGGAACTTGTAGCCAACGCCCCATACGGTTTGAATATAATGATGCTCAATCGTTGAGCTTTTTAGCTTGTTTCTTAAGCGGTTCACTGTGCTACACACAGTATGGTGATAGCCTGAATGGTCTGTTTGCCAAACATGGCTTAATAGTTCGTCTTTGCTATAAACTCGACCGGGTCGCTTCGCCATAAAATGGAGCAAGGCAAATTCGTTGGCAGTAAGATGGACGGATTGGTTGTCTAACGCTACATGGTGATGTGTTGGATCAATACTGAGTGTTCCAAACAACAGTTGCGAGTCGGAGGTTGGTTCGACTTTAGCTAGATCACGGCTTTGGATGCGCCTTAACACGTTACGCACTCGGGCCTGAAATTCTAAAACGCTAAAAGGTTTGGTAATGTAATCATCCACGCCAGCCTCCAGTCCATCCACTTTATCGATTTCACTGTCTCGTGCTGTCAGCATTAAAACCGGTGTCCAGTCATTCCTATCTCTTAAGTAATGGCAGATGTCGATGCCGTCGCCATCTGGTAAGCCTCTATCAAGCACAAGTAAATCGAACTTTTCTTTTTCGTAACTGGCAATTGCATGCTTGAGGTGTTCTTTGCGCGTCACCGTGTGACCCTGAAACTTTAAATGCAACTGCATCAATTCGGCTAAATCGTCGTCATCTTCAACTAACAATATGTGGGCGGCAGTCAATGCGTTGGTTTGCTGCATGAATCTATTCCTTTTGAGGATGCATCAACCAATCGACCGGACATAAAGCCAGTTTCTTTCACTCCTCTTTGAAAATAGAGAAGCAAGGGTATTAAGAAAAAAGTAGATCACCAACCTCAATATCACGGACAGATAAAGAGCGAGAGGGCCTGGCCAGTGATCTACAAACTTAAAGCTTAATTGTTACGCGTTATTGTGATGACAGCGCCTGGGTTAAGAAAACGGTGGTTTGCAGAAAGAGCAGAACCAATCAATCCGTCGTCCTGGCTCACGACGCCGGGATGGAAAGTGACGGCATCGTCATCATTACGTGCAGCGTTAAAACCTTCACCTCCGCCCGCTGGACCGGGAATGGTTGCCGCAGACTCGTCGTTACCTTCTGTACCAGCATCCCAAACGTTCATGGTCATTTGGTAGCTTTCTCCAACCGAAAGACTTTTGATATCAAAAGCATTTTTAGCAACAAAAGCATCATTCGTATTGACCAGCATAGATGCAACAGACAGGTAACCCCCACGATGTGGATTAACCTTGATGGTCACAGAGTCTGTACCACCGGGGACAATCACGCCATTGCCAGAGGCGCTACGATGAACGTTTCGACTACTCGACGACAGCGCCAGAAGCTCTGCATTGCTACCACCTTCGGCAAGGTATTCCAATTCGGTGGAAGCACTTTCTCCGACGGTAAAGAGTGAAAACTGGTTGTTATGAGATAGCACAGCCAAAGGAGAAAGAGGCTGATTGGCCATAACATTCTTCACAGTGACAGTGTAATTTTGACTTTTGTTATTACTTGTATCCGGGCAGCCTGCGAGCAAGCCAACAGCACCGGCAATGAAAAGGAGTTTGCCTTTCATAGTGCCTCCTTAATTGACGACAATAGTCACAGTAGCGACAGGGTTTAACCAGCGATGAGCACTATTATCAAGATCGCTAAGTCCACCATTTGCATCTGCATCCCCTAAGTTTCCTGGGTGGATGTGAACGGTGTTATTTGTGATTGAGGTTTCAACTCCTGAGCCACCTGAACCGAAGGTGATAAATGGTGGATTTGGCATACTTGAGGCAAGTTCATCATTCGCTTCTGTGCCTGCATCGTAACTGTTGAGAGTGAGTGTATATGTGCCCGGTGCTGAAGGGATTTTCCAGCTATCTAAGCCCACGAAACCATCGTTTGTTGGCAACAACATGGCAGAAAGAGAAAGGTATTGGTGACTTCCTGTATCAATTGAAAACTGCGTTTGAGCTGCTGGATTCAAAATGCCACTAGCTGGGTTTTCTACGAGAGTTGCACCCGCGTTGCCTAACAATGTTGCAAGCCCGGAAATATCACCACCTTCTGCCATTGCCTGTAATTCTGGTGTTGCTGCTATTCCGGTGCGGAACATTTGAGTACCAGAACCATGAGCTGCGGCAATGATCGGCGTAAAGTAGATCCCTTTGGTGGCGTTGGTTAAAGTGATATCTAACTGAGCAGCAAAAGTAGGCGAGCAAACAGTAGCGAGAGCTGCAGTTATCAATCCGAGTTGAGTCTTTTTCTTGATCATGATGTCTTCCTTTATCTTCAGGCTTGTTGTTCTGACGGGTTAATCATGACAAGCAGAAATGACAGCCATCTCATGAAAATCTCATAAATTTCTCACAAATTTTCCATTATTCATTTCCTTGTGATTCACTGTGATATTGCGCATTTTGTTATTTATATTTCTGTGTTTTTTATAAATTATAGTGTGATCTATGGTTAGTTAATTGTTTTTCAAGGGATATACACTGCATGACTAAATAGATAAAAAAAGAAAGACTGAGTAAGCAAATACACCAACTTTCCCGAATAGCTATGCAAACCACCTTATGGAGATCAACGAATGAAAACATGGTCCGTGACAATTGTTTCAGCGGCTGTCGCTGCACTGATTAGTGGTAGCGCTGTTGCGTGTACTGGCATTATTGTTGGTAAAGGAGCAACCGCTGATGGCAGTATCATGATTGCTCGTAATGAGGACTTTGGAATCAACAACTGGAATAAGTACTTAGCTTTCAGGCCTGCACAGAAAAATGAGCCGGGCAATTGGACGCTGGGTAATGGGTTGGTGGTGCCAATGCCTGCCGAATTTTATGCTTACTCAGCAATCCCTGATTGGGACGCAAATACGGTAGATAGTGCCGGTAAGTATTATGAAGAGCGTGGGATTAACGAGTTTAATGTCGCAATCTCAGCGACGACCAGCGCGGAAGTGAATGATAAAGCCCAAAAGGCAGATCCTTTAGTCAAAAAAGGTGTGATCGAAGCGGTCATTCCTTCACTTATTTTGCCACAAGTCAAAACGGCGAAGCAGGGGGTAGAGTTGCTTGGTCGTTATATTGAAGAATTTGGCGCAGGAGAGGGAAACAGCTTATATATTGCTGACCCTAACGAAGCATGGTTGATGGAAATAGGTTCAGGGCATCATTGGATTGCGGTAAAGGTACCTGATGATAGCTATGCAATGATTGCTAATGGCCTTCGCGTTCATGGCGTTGATCTTGGTAGTGCGGATGTGCTGCATTCACCGAAAATCGCGGACTTTGTTAAGCAGAATAAACTGTTAGATGCTGTAGACCCTGCTTCATTCAATTTTGCAAAAGCATTCGGTGTTGTTGGAGATGTCTACAATATTGATCGTGAATGGTTAGGACAAAAGATGCTTTCGGCCAGCCACAAGCAAGCATCCCGCCAAGAGCAGTATCCACTGTTCTTAAAACCGGATGAGAAAGTGACCGTCAATGATGTGGCAGAACTACTTAGTGCCACATACAAAGGAACGGAGCTCGAAAAAGAGGGCCAACGCCCAATTCGTGTCGAGCGTCAATTGGAATCGCATATTATCCAACTGCGACCAGAAATGCCGCGTGAACTGCAAGGTTTGATCTGGCAAAGTTTTGGCGTGCTTCCTGAATCGGTGCTAATTCCACTGTATAGCTCATTAGATAATTATCCTACCGCCTATACGGTTGGCTCCGATACTTACACGGATGATTCTGCTTATTGGCAATTCCGCAGCCTAACGTCATTAGCGGCAGCAGATCCCGATAAGTATCTACCAATGTTAAAAGCAACGTGGGATAAAGAGGAAAGCAAGTTGTACCAGCAAGTGAGTAACTTAGATATGACACTAAAATCGTTATATCAACAAGACAAGCAGGCTGCGCTTGATATGGCAGCAGATTATTCCTACGGTCAGCTTCAACGTACCTTAACCATGGCAACAGAGATCCGCTATAAAATGATGACAGACTTAACTAAGAGTACCGAGAAAAAGTACTCAAAAGAAGAGTTTGAAAAAATCATGAACCTATAGGTTTATAGAACTCGCCACTAACGTGACATATAAAAGAGTGCTGCGGCACTCTTTTTTGTACGAGTATGTTGCTTGTAGGAAAGGCGGTGTGTGCAACCTATTACACGATGTTTATGCTGTTTCGAGTTTCCTTCGCTTGGTAAAGTGCCTGATCCGCTTGGATATAGGCGGTTTCTGAGTCGATATCTTCCAATGCATTAACAACCTTAATACCAATTGATAAGGTGACATATTCAGAAATAGTAGAACCCTGATGGTTTTCTTTTAGTTGAGCGACAGATTCCATAATTCGTTCTGCAATTACTTCAACTTGGGTTTTTCCTGTATAGGGCAATATCACAGCAAATTCTTCACCACCGATTCGCGCCACAAAATCCCCTTTTCGAGTGCAATGAGTGGTGAGAATATCTGCAATTTTCACGATAACTCGATCTCCAGCAGGATGGCCATAGAGGTCGTTATATTGCTTAAAAAAATCAATATCCAAGATCATCAATGCAATTGGTTGTGTTTTATTTTTACATTCATTGATGGATTGATTTAATGTGCTAGTAAATAGGTTTCGGTTGTTGAGCTTGGTTAACGGGTCGGTCTTAGCCATGGTTTGCACTTGTTTTACATATCCTTGAAGTAACACCAGTGCTTCCTCCATGTCACCCAGTTCATCTCGATATTGGCGCTCAATATCAAGGGCTGTATTTCCGTAAGAGAGTTCGATGATATTGTTTCGAATATTGGTGACACGTGCAACAACATGTCTTTGAATAAAGAAATAGGCAATTGAAAGGCTGAGAATGATGCCGAAAATCGCGATACCCCAGAGCACTCGCTTTTTGTGCTCAAGTTTACGTTCTGCAACTTCAGCTTCCTTAGCAAGTACGTCTTGCAAATAAACGCGAATTTGTTCTCCAGTGACCAGAAGATCATCCGCGGTTGTCGCTTGCTGAGAAATGAGCGTCTCTATAACCTTCTCGGTTCGAATATATGCTAACTGATTGTTGAAAACGGAGATAGCACCGGAATAAAGAGCTTTTGCATCAGATAACCATTCCCTCGAAGTTTTCCTAATCTCTTTATTTTCTAATTGAGATACATGCTCTTCAATGCTGTTACTCAACTGGAAGACTTCACGCTTAAGTCTGTTCAGTTCTTTCACGTTTTCTGATGTTGAGGCTTGCACCATTAACTCTGATAAAAGAAAGGCTCTTGTGTATACATTGAGGAATGTCCTAACACTTTCGATGGTATTTTCTGCCTCAATATGGCGATGAGAGTGTGTGGTTGCGAATGCGTGCCCGTCTAAAGAAATGCTTTTTTCTAGATCTTGATTGAGCTCTAAAAGCTTGGGTAGAAGTTTACTTTTTGTTGTCTCAAGAAGCGCCAGTACTCTTGGTATCACCCTTTGCTTATGACTGTTTATTTGTGCTCGAGCGATGAACAGTTGGGCAAGGTGATCGGTATGGATAATGTATTGGCGAATACGGTCATTCACACTTTCAAGCTCATCTCGACGTTGTGCTAAAAGAGGAGAGGCGAGCAGTTGAGTGTTCAGTTCACGAATTTGCTGCCAAGAATATTTAAGACGCTGAATATGAACCGGGGTATTGATACTTCTCTGCTCAGACTTTAGGGCAAAAAGCTCTGATTTAAGGTTGGCGCTGCTGGATTGAAGTCGGCTAACCTGTTCTTTCAGTGGTACAAACTGAATCGCAGCGCGTTGATACGAATCGCTCAATTGTTGTGCGGTGTTGTTAGCAACCATAACGGTCAGTAATGTCAATATACCTATAACGCTAATGGACAGGTACAGTTGCTTTTTGATTGAGCGATATTCGTAGTCCTTCACTCCGCCAACATTGCCTCTTCGCCGTACAGGTTCTGTAATGTCGTGATCTGAGTTGTCAATGCTTGGAGTGTAGCATCAATATTATTGCCACTTGCTATGCTATAAGCGGCTTCCATTAGCTTAGGGTAGATAGAACCCATAGCGGTACTGGTAAAGTGCCCATATCGGTTTATTTGATCTTTCCAGCTCTGATCAGACAACTCACTGGACGCGAGAGCCTGCCATTGAGGCGAGTTCTTATCTAAACTATCCATGAGATAACGGACTACGTCCAATCGGCAAGGGTTACCACCGCCTTTTGCATAAGCTAACTGGCTTTCGAAGCTACTGACATAACGCAGCAGCCAGTAGGCTGCTTCTGGGTTTTTACTGTCGTAACTTACGGCAAAAGAATAAGCACCATGATATGGCTTGCCCCCCGCAACTGTAGAAATACCCAATTCTGCATCAGGTAAATTTTGATTAACTTTTCCTGAAATCGCCCAAATATTATTGTAAGCGAATGGACTCATCGCCACTTTACCTTGGTTTAAAGCTTGTGCTGCTTCAAAAAAAGCGAAATTTTCATCGGCAGGGATCGCGTATTGCATTAGGTCAACGTAGTAGCTTGCGGCTGCTTTGGCTTGCTCGGATTGTGAACGGGCATGGAAACCTTGAATATCGTTTCCCTGATATTCAGGAACAAACCACTTTCCGCCCATGCCCCATAAAATTGACGACAACTCATCATTGATATGAGGCTTATTCCCAGACATTAACGCTACGCCATAGAAATCATGCTGCAATGTTTTTCCCGCAAGTTGAGTACCTTTAGGGCGGGTAAAAAATTCAGCGGTATCTCTTAATTGTTGAAAGGTTTGCGGTGGGATCAGTTCGTAGCCATATTTCTTCTTAAAGTCTGCTTTCTCTTGTGGGTGCTCAAATAGGTCACGACGAAAATGGTTACCCATAACATAAGAATTATAAGGCAAGCTGTGAATTTCATTCTTATAAGACAGAATACTTTGCAATGCAGGGTAGTAATTGTTTGTCAGGGTTGAAAGGTATTTTTCGGCCTGTGGGTCATAGTTTTGCACAAGCTCACGAATAGGTACGGTATAACCGTTGGATGCCCACTCTTTTGCCCAGCCGGCTTCGATAGTGACAACGTCAAATAAGCCTTGCCCATTTTGCATTGAGCTGGTTTGTAATTGATACATTTCCCCTAGTGATACTGAGCGGACGTCAACGGGTACCCCTGTCGCTTTCGTAAAATCAGCGACGATATTGTCATTGAGATAATCGGTCCAAAACCCTTTTTCTGCGACTAAAGTTATTGGTGTTTTATTACTGATGCTTGGTAACGGTACTGTTGGTTTTAAATCAACCAAAGTTTGACCAATAACGGAAAAAGAGAGTAAAGGTAAAGTCCATGTAAAACGCTTTGGCATAATTTATAAACTCCCTTTATAAATGCTTATAGTTTATTAAATGCTGTAATGTATTCTAAGTAGCTGAATATCGCAATGTTTGTTGTGTTAAATATAGCGTCTTATCCGTAAAATTTCTGTGGTAATTTATGGCTTTTTTAACCTTTTGGTTAAACTAAAGTTTATTTTTTCTTATTTCTTATGTACAGAATAGATCTCTTTGTGAGTAGTTGAGTAACTTAAGGTAATTAATGAGCCTGTACGTATAAATAAAAGGAATGATTTAAGGGCGGGGTATTTGATGAGATCCTATTGAGTTTTAAAGAAAAGCAGAAGGAAACCTTCTGCTTTTCTCGTTTATAAATAGCGATTTCTCAGATGGTTTCGAAAATGCTGTGCATTCAATGTTTCACCTGTTGCCTGTTTCACTAGCTCATCAGTGGTGAATACACTGCCTTTGCTCCATATATTATCGGATAACCAAGTAAATATAGGCGTTAAATCACCAGAGTGAATTGCACCATCTACATCAACCGTTTGCTTCATCGCGCCCATAAATTGAGCCGCGTACATTGCGCCTAATGTGTAGCTTGGGAAGTAACCAAATGCGCCATCCGTCCAGTGAATATCCTGCATACAACCATTCTTGAAATTATCTTGAGTTGATAAGCCAAGGTATTGCTGCATTTTTGTATCCCATAGTTCAGGGACATCGGTGTGCTTGATTTTTCCATTAATCAAATCACGCTCTATCTCGTAGCGTAAAATGACGTGAGCAGGATAGGTGAGTTCATCGGCATCTACGCGAATGAAGTCTTTTTGGACACGTGTGTAGAGCTTTTGAAAGTTATCTTGGGAGAACAGGTTTGGTTCATGATCAACAAAATGTTGCCCTGCCAAACGAGATAAATGTGCAATAAAAGCATCACTACGACCAACTTGCATCTCAAAGAACAATGATTGTGATTCATGAATACCCATTGAGCGCGCTTCTCCGGCAGGTGTGCCTGCAAGATATTTAGGTAAGCCTTGTTCATAACGAGCATGGCCCGTTTCATGGACGATGCCCATCAATGATTGAACAAACTCATTTTCGTCGTAGCGGGTTGTAATTCGCACATCCGTTGGAACTCCGCCGCAGAAAGGATGAACACTTTCGTCTAAACGGCCGTGGTTGAAGTCAAACTGGAGTAGTTTCATTACGTCCAGACCTAGGTTTTTTTGTTCTTGTGTGGCAAATAACCCAGAAGGCGCAAGATAAGTTTCAGATTTCTGCTTTTCGAGCACAGTATCGATGAGATCCGGTAGCCAGCTTTTTACATCGTCAAACAACAAATCTAAGGACGTTGAGTTTGTGCCTGGCTCATAGATGTCGAGCATTGAATCGTAGGGAGTCAAACCCGTTGCATCTGCTCGGATTTGAGCTTCTTCTTGGGAGAGCTTAACAACTTCAGCCCAGTTCTTTTCGAAACCCTGCCAATCGTTTTCAGTACGTTGAGTACGCCAAGCGTGTTCACATTTAGAGCCTGCTAATGATTTTGCTTGTACGAGCTCTTCAGGTAATACGTTAGCTTGCTGCCACTGACGTTTTAGTTCACGTAGTGATGCTTTATCTTGAGTGGATAACGACTCACTTTCTGCTTGTTCGAACCAATCAGCAAGTTGAGGTTGTGTTAATAGGCTATGAATATGAACAGAAAGCTCAGCCATTGCCTCTGATCGCGCTTGGTTACCACCAGCAGGCATTACTGCCGCCTGATCCCAGCCACAAATGGCGGCAAGGTGATTGAAGTGAGAAATCTTTTGAGAATGTTGTACTAGTTTTTTGAATGCACTCATGGGGTTGCCATCCGTGACGTCGAGAGAAAAGAGTAGAAAGTCTATCAATTAAGTGTTCTGTGCCCAAGTCATGAGAATGATTTTTGTTGGCATTTTTTTGATATGACGGTACTTTGGCTTTGTCATTGATGTTTTACACAGGGAATGTATGTTCATTGCAAACTTTGAGGCCTTTCTTATTGCGATTACTATCCTAACGCTTACTCCGGGCTTGGATACGGCGCTGGTGATACGAAATACATCACGAGGGGGCATTGCGGATGGCTGGGTAACCAGTTTGGGCATTTGCTGCGGTTTGTTTATTCATGCTACGTTTTCTGCAATTGGTATTTCAGCAATATTGGCGCAATCGGCGGAATTATTCTCGTTAGTAAAAATAGTTGGGGCAGGGTATTTGATCTGGCTTGGTTTAGTGAGTTTAAAAGCTGTCTTCCAACAACATCATTCTCATATTGTCGATCGTGAGGAGAGATTATCACTCAATAAACGCCGGGCATTTCGTGAAGGGTTCTTATCTAATGTCCTTAACCCCAAAACAGCAGTGTTTTACTTAGCTTTTCTTCCACAATTTATCGATTCTCAATATTCTCCAATTAGTCAGTCGTTTTTAATGGCAGGCATTCACTTTGTGATCGCAATGGTGTGGCAATGTGGGCTTTCTGGTGCGATAAACTATGCAAAAACACTTTTAAACAATACAAATTTCATCAAATGGATGGAAGGGACGACCGGAACCGTGCTGGTGTTGCTAGGAGTTAAGCTTCTTACAGAAAAATAAACGGCCTTAACATGTAAGAAAATGTTTTTTGATTTGTATATATAGTGTACCAACTAAAACTTTGGTTTAATGTTTTAATTGGTACTTATAAATTGGTTTTTTGCTAATCAATGTTTACTTTTAGAAAGTATTAATTAAATTAATAACAGTATAAATTAAACCTGTTTTCCTATTATTAATTCAGTGAGTAAACTTATGAAGTCATATTTATTTTTATGATTTTAATACGCTGTAATTGCTTAGGAAATAACAATGTCTAAATTAGCAAATAATATAATAATCTCTTTTTTATGGCTGCTACCTGCTACCGTTTTTGCTCAAGATCTTATTAGTCAACGTCAGGGTGACTCACTCGTTGCTGCTTTAAGTAAAGATTATTATGAAACCAACCAACATTGCGGCGGGCGAGGAAGGCCAGCATTTTTATGTTCAGGGATTACTTTTCGAGGTGGTGTACCAGGGGATTATTATATATGGAACCCAAGTCCAAACTCAGAAAGAAGCGGGGGTGTTTCCTTTTCTTATTTGAGAACGGATTCTAAATACCGTCGACTCGCTTATAATTATAAAAGTGGCTACACCGTATACCAAGTATTTGGTGGGCCAAGAGACAAGGTTGATCTCGATTATCTCTGTTTCTATCCGGTTGATGCTGCAACTAACCAACGTGAAGATTCGGGGTGTGGGAAAAACAGGCCATATCCAGAAACGAGCCTCTCTTGTGATGAGCAGGGCGTATTTACCGCTGAGCAATGGTATGCCCAAACCTATAATTTACAAGGGGTGAATAAAAGACAAACTCAATGTGGTTTCAACATAAAAGAGGGTGTTCGAAATACGGCATCCAATTTTTATGAAGGTATCAGAGCAATGCACTTGCTAGGGGATGAGAGCTTTGCACTTCAAAATGAAATCCGAATCAAAACATGGCCGCAAGGCATTGGTAGCAGTCTACCTATTCAGAGCTTCTTTTATACACATCGTTCTGGAGATGCAGGGCGTTTAGAAGCTCAGTCATATCAAAAGGATTTTTATGAGGTTACTGGTATTGCTATTCCTGTTATTAAAATTAGCTTGCCTCAAACAATCGACCAAGACGCTAAATTTGAATTCAGCATGAATGATCAAGCGATCAATAAACTATAAGCTCTTTTGAGAAAAAACTTTACATTCTTTAGTACGGAATAAGAACATTTTAGTTCTCTAAATTAGTTTTATTAGATTTTTCATGTAATTTAAATTCTATATGGTGGCTCAAGTAATCAACCAGTTATCAATGACGCTAAACAGGCCGATTGTATGCTGGTGAGGGAAAGAATTAATCTTTCCAAGACTCAATGTTATTTGATGCCAATAAAAATAAAGCCAGAGTATGACTCTGGCTTTATTTCTTTTCTGGATTTTGTTTACGCTTTTACTGTCTTCATATTTTGAGCTAATGAAGCAGGTGAGAAAAAGCGTCTAGTTTCTTCTACGACAACGTGACGCAATGCAATTAGACCAATCAGGTTTGGAATCGCCATTAACCCATTGACGATATCAGCAATTATCCAAATCATATCTAAGTGAAGGAATGCACCTGACGCAACTAGGCAAAGGAAAATAACTTTATAAGGTAGGACTGCTTTTGTTCCCAGTAAGAACACAACACAGCGTTCGCCATAGTAGTTCCAGCCTAAAATCGTCGTGAAAGCAAAGAACATTAAACCGATAGAAACCAGCATAGGCCCGAAGGTTTGAGAGTTTAACCCAGTGGCAAAAGCATGAGTTGTCATTGCTGCGCCAGCGAAATCACTTTGCCATGCACCAGTCAGTATTAACGCTAAACCTGTCATTGTGCATATGATAATGGTATCGAAAAGCGTACCTGTCATCGAAATCAGCCCTTGTTTTACACAAGAGTCAGTTTTAGCCGCCGCCGCCGCCATAGGGGCACTGCCGAGTCCGGATTCATTAGAAAACACGCCACGAGCAATGCCTGATTGGATAGCAAGCATAATACTGGCGCCCAAGAAACCACCAGTTGCTGCGGTTGATGTAAAAGCAGAAACCAATACCAGTTCAATAGCACTCAACAGTTGGTCGGCGTTCATGATGATAACGCTCATACAGGCAACGACGTAGATCACAGCCATTACGGGAACAACTTTACCTGCTACTTTAGCGATTGATTGAATACCACCAAGTGTTACAAATGCAACTAATATGGTTAAGACCACAGCTGAGATTTCGCGAGAAACGCCAAATGAGATCTCTGAGGCATCTAAAATAGCATTCACTTGAGGGAATGTGCCGATACCGAAGCAGGCAACACTAAGCGCAAATACTGCAAACATAATGGCTAAAGCTTTGGAACCTACACCGTATTGAAGGTAGTACATCGGCCCGCCAACCATTTGTCCTTTCTCATCCACTTTTCGATATTTTACGGCTAATAGGCATTCAGCATATTTCGTCGCCATACCAAAAAGGGCAGCAAGCCACATCCAGAATAAGGCACCTGGTCCTCCAAGTTTGATGGCTGTAGCAACACCAACAATGTTTCCGGTTCCGATGGTGGCAGAAAGCGCGGTACAAAGTGCAGCAAAACTAGAAACGTCACCCTGTTTTTGGGTGTCATCTTTGCTGAATACCATTTTCAATGCTGTTGGAAGGTGACGAAATTGAAGTAATCCAAGTCGAAACGTGAAATAAACACCAGTACCCACAAGCAGAATCAGCAGTGGCGGGCCCCAGACAAAATTGTCGATAGTTTTTAAAATTGATTGAAGGTTATCCATGATTTCCCCTTAAGTAATAACGCTTTTTAAGGAGAAGAGGGAAAGGGTGCGGATCAAAGATCGCACGAAGCCAAGGTGATGAAACCAAATAGCTGGGTTAGTACTTTCCACTCCTCTGTCCTTTTGCCTGAGAGTTTCACTCTGCTTGCGCAAAGCTTGCTCCTTCGGCGACCGATTTAACGGTTCTCTCCAGAGGTTCCTCCAACTACAGTCCTCGCTTTTCCCTTTTGGGTCTGGATAACCAGAATAAAGCACCTGAAAGATTTACTTCTTCGGCGGGTTAATCTGACCAATTGTTAATAATTGGTTAATAACCACTCTCCTGCAGTCTTCATCGGAACAATTATCTAAAATTGATAATTTGCAGCGGCGATACTAACGAAATCAAATAACCTTGTCATCAGTAAAAGTCGCGTTTGCTCAATAAATCAACACAGGCTCATTAAAACAACTTACTTCTGACCAAGGCTTTCAATTTAATGGTATAACTATAAAGAGGAACTTCGAGGGCTTAAGCTATTATTTGTGCTTAAGTTTATGGAGAAAGACAAAGGAGTGGGTATGACCAGGTTAATCGCCATTGCTGTATTAATTGCGCTTGCTTTTGTGCTTATACGGTATCGCACCAGTGAAAAGCTACAAAAATGGGTGGTGATTACTCTATTATCTGGTTTTCTTGTGTACACCGTATCCCTAATGGTAACGGAATTAGTACGCTGATTGAAAATGTTGGGAGTGTTAGGTGAATAAGCAAACCGATATGGAAGATGATGTTGTCGTTATCGAGCAGCGTGATAAAAAAACATACCTTTATATTGCGATAGCGGGTGCTTTAGGGTTAGCACTTGGTGGTTTGATTGGTTCTTCTATCACGGCCTCTCAATGGCAAGGTACTTATCAAGGTTTAGAGTCACAGTATCAGGAGCTGCTGGAAAACAAACAAATCTTGGTGCAACAAGTAGAAGAAAAAGCGGCGAAAGTCGATAGTGAAATTGAACGAAAGTTTCAAGAAGCGATTGAAACGGCTAACGAGAAGCACCAAAACGAACTGTCTAAGCTCCAGCAACAGGTTGAAGAGCTAGAAAAAGTAAATTTATCTTTAGAAGCAAGCTTTGAAGAACAGAAAAAGCAATTAGCGAGCGCCACAACGACTAATAGTAAGCTTAACAGGCAAGCAGATATGCAAGCGACAATGTTTGAGCGTTCCCGAGAGTTGTTTCAAAAAGAGCTTAAGGTTAAACAAGAACTGGAATCATTGCAGAAAGAGCAAGAATCACTTCTACCTAAAATTAAAGCGTTGAAAAAAGAGTGTGATGTTTACCTAGAGGGAACCTCTTGGGATGCAAAATCAGATTCATGTGACAAACTTGATGAAACAAACTCTAGATTGAGCCAAGTTGAGCAGATGATTCGAGTTCATCAAATGGACTTAGAACAGATAAAGGTTCTTTCTGAACAGATTGGGTTATAGCGTTAAATATTATTCAGTATAAAAAGCCTCACGATAGTGAGGCTTTTTTAATGTGCATTGACTCTCATAAATAGGCCTATACTTATTAATTTATAAAAATATTTTATCTATAACTTATACTTGTTCTGTATGATAAATTTGTTATTATCCATTTAACGGTACGACGTGTTGTTGGGGTGTGCATGGGAAAAAAATCGAGCGGAGATAATGTTTTATCAAGTGTACGCTCTTTGCTTTATTTGGGTTTTCTAATTGCAGTCATACTGATTACCCATACTTTGATTACAGAACACGTACTTGTTCGCTGGATCTATATTTTATTCCCCATCAGTATGCTTATGGCTCTTTTTGCCAAACAGCATAAACTGAAATCTCTTTCGGCGTGCTTTTCAATGGCTATTCTCTTAGTTGGAGGCTACATAGAGCCGCTAGAGCTGGATGCAATCGAAGAGAGTTTTATCTTCCTTCCTCTGTGCTACATCATCATCTTTCCCGGATCGTTTTGGCCAATTATGTCTTG
The DNA here is from genome assembly GCF_050113695.1 of Vibrio sp. TRT 17S01. Classification (NCBI taxonomy): domain Bacteria; kingdom Pseudomonadati; phylum Pseudomonadota; class Gammaproteobacteria; order Vibrionales; family Vibrionaceae; genus Vibrio; species Vibrio sp. TRT 17S01. The sequence goes on from NZ_JBNJOG010000001.1 coordinate 520,637, forward strand.
CCTTTTACTCGTGGCTAGCTATTTGTATGAACTACCTAGCGAAGATTTTGATGAATTTATTGAAGACGCTATTGAGATTGTCGCAATTACGGTGTTCGCGACCATAATGAGTTTTTTTCAGCAAAAATACTATCGTCAAGCAAAGCTTTATAGAAAATCAGCGTTTACAGATCACCTAACCCAAATCCCCAATAGAAAAGCCTTCTATTCTGATTTAGAAGAGATAGATACTGACGGCGATAATGACTATTCGGTCATCCAAATTGGTTTAAATGAGTTCAAGAATGTGAATGATAGCCTAGGGTATAGCAATGGAGATTCATTACTTATATCGTTCACCAGAAAACTGCAGAGCCTGCTTGATGGACGAGGAAAACTATACCGACTTGCGGGAGATGAATTTATCATTCTCCTAGAATCTTCTCATGACATCAGGGGTAAAACTGATCGTATCTTAGCTTCTATACGAGAGCAGTATGATGGCATGTTTGATGTTGAAAATACCTCTCATACCTTAACATTTAGTAGTGGCATTGCTGTGTTGAGTGACGCTTCAGGAAATAAAGGGCTATGGGGGAAAAATGCTGATATTGCCCTCTACAAGGCAAAAACGTTTGGATCAAATACGGTGCAATGGTATGACGATGAACTGCTCAACGAAACTATACGTCAGCATCAGATAGAAATAGAGCTGAAAGACGCGATAAATAGTAATCAGTTTGTTTTAGCGTACCAGCCCAAGGTCTGTGTGATTCAGAACAAGATCTTAGGTGCGGAAGCTTTGATTCGCTGGACTCATCCATTTTTGGGAGTGATCAGTCCGATGGAGTTTATTGCGATTGCAGAAAAAACAGCGCAGATTATTCCTATTGGTCGTTGGGTGATTAAGACGGCGTGCCAGCAGGCTCATCAGTGGCATAAAGAAGGTCACGATGTATGTATTTCTGTGAATGTTTCAACCGTTCAGTTTCTTCATGATGATATATATCAATATGTCAAAACGGTTATTTCTGAAATTCAACTACCTCCTCACTTGTTGCAGATTGAGATTACAGAGTCCACTTTAATGCAGAGGAAGACCCTAGTTGCCGAGACATGTCAGAAGTTGCGAGAACTTGGTGTTACTATAGCCATTGATGATTTTGGTGTTGCCTATTCATCACTAAACTATTTAAAGCGATTACCCATTGATGTACTAAAAATTGATAAGTCTTTTATTGATGATTGCGTTACAAAGAAAACCGATCGAATGTTAGTGAGAACGATCATTCAAATGGGGCGAAATTTAGAGAAACAAGTTGTCGCTGAAGGGGTGGAAACTCACGAGCAACTGGAAATTCTAAGGTTAGAAGGATGTAATGAATTCCAAGGATATCTGTTTTCCAAACCAGTTTCTGCCAAGGAGTTTGCTGGTTTTCTTAAGTAAGCTCAAGCAGTAACTATTAAGCTTCAGAGACTTGATTCATTTTACTTTTACTCAGTCTATAGATGGTACTGAGGTTAACAGCAATCATCGTTACTTCAAGTAGCACGCCTCCGATAGAACCTAAAACGAGGTTGTTTGCCAACCAAAAGCAAGCGCCAATAAGAAATGCAATGCGCATTTTTATTCCATCAAGCCGAAACAGAGCGTAAGTACCGATGCTTGTCCCAATAATCGCTAACATATCTGTCCATCTTGTTGCCATATAGAGCCCCATCGTTACGCCAAATACTATGAATAATCCCGCGATATACAGTGAGTTAGTTTTTATAGAACTGAACGTTCTTAGACCAGACAGAAAAGAGCTCAATGCTGCAACTGGAGCGTCTAGCAGCATATAATGCACCATATGGTTGAAGTTGAGTGTTAGCATCATAACCTTTAGTGTACGATCCGTTTTTTGATAAAACGTACAAACGCCCAAAATGAAGCTTAACAGGCCAACCAACTGTGCAAGATCTAGTGAAATCATAATAATTACTGATTTTTAAGAAGAGCAAGCATCATATATCATTTGATTTTGAAATTGAAATATCGTTTTAATTATAGGGTGAATGAACGTTTCCAAAGAGAGCTTCCTTTGAGTGATAAACAGAGTAGATTTTCAACAGCGTCCTTGACTATATCGTTACCTTCGCTCGTTCATCGAATTGGAGGGGCGTATGTGAAAGTGGCAAAAGTATTGGCCTCAGAAAGTGGTTGTGAGCTGAAACGCATCCGCCGCTCAAGAAACTGGCAAGTGACAGGAAACATTGAATCAATTCAGAAATGGATTAGTAAGATGAAAACTGAGCACTTTGATACATGCCAATTTCTAATTACTAAGGTGGATGATGGATTACGTCAAGTAAAAGTGAGTGACGAACCCACAGAAGCGCAGTTGATTACCCTGATACAAACAACACCGAATATGACACTCTTCGAATTAATGGAGCAGACAAGTTGTACGCTTGCCCAAGCGAGAAAAGCCCGATTTATTGCAGAGTGTTAGCAAAATAAAAATGGGATGAGATCTCTTAAATTGCTCAAAATAATGGATTAGCTTTGATATTGGACTTCAATATTGGGAATGAAGATTTGAGGTGTACTTTAAAGTGTTTTTCACGTTGTACTATGGTTGCAATTTGCTAAAGTGCAGTACTTAAATATTATACGAACTCAACTATAAAAATGCCTTCCTTATTTCGCACGCTAACCAAAGCCATTTTGCTGCTTCCTATTGTTACGACAATATCTTCATGCTTTCAGTTTGAAGATGAACTGACGAAGTATCCCTTTATTTCTGTCAATTATATTACTCAAGAAAATATGGGAGAGTTAAGCGGTATCGCGCTATCGAAGCGGAATCCGGGTGTAATTTGGGTAAACAATGACAACGGTAATTATCCTCAATTGTTTGCAATTAATGCACAAGGTGAACGTATTGCAACGCTGGAAATGATTAAGGTGGTTCACGACGATTGGGAAGACCTTGCAACATTCGAGCGCAACGGAAAGTCGTATATTGTGATTGCGGATGTGGGCGATAACGGTAGTCAACGTCCCTTAAGCTTTTTAAATGTGATTGAAGAACCTGACTTATCCAAGGTTGAGTTAGGAGGACGCATTGCTGTTGAACCTGCTTGGACTTCTTCTTTTACGTTTGAAGATAGACCTCGTGATTGTGAAGCGGTTGCTATCGATAGTGTAAATAACAAAATCTTATTATTAAGCAAGCGAACAGAATCTCAAGTGCTCTACGAACTGCCGTTAACGTTTGAACGTAGTTGGAGGATGGTGGCTAAACGTCTTGGTGAAATCACTCCGCTTCCCAAGCCAGAAAAGCAATCTTATCGTTTGATTGATTTGGCGAACTATACCAATAAACCGACCAGTATGGATATTTCTGAAGATGGGCTTTCTGCTGTGGTTTTAACCTATGGTGATGCGTTTATCTTTAAAAAAGATACGCTAGAACAAGACTGGTTAAGTACGCTGAATTCACAGCCTGAACGTATTCCATTACCTGTACTTAAACAAGGAGAGGCGATAGCCTTTGATGAAAAAGCTGAGCATGTATTCGTAACAAGTGAAAAGCTGCCGGCTCCCTTACTTAATGTTAATTTAAGGCAGATGAGAGAGGAATAACCCATCAACTCTTAGCCAAAATTACCAAGCCACCTTATAGAGGTGGCTTTTGCTTAACTAATGACTTGATTGAGTGCGGTTACCAAGCGTATTACTGCTTGTTTTAGCTGTTGTGGTGAGGCATTGGTGAAGTTAAGCCTAAGCGCTGATGAGGCATCGTTTTCTTGAGGATAAAAAACAGGGCTTGGTACGACTGCGACGCCATTCTCAAGCATGGTTTGAGCGAGGAAAAATGTGTCACACGGTGGTAATGACAGCCAAACAAACATCCCGCCATTGATGGGTTGCAGATAACAACCGTCTGGTAATTTTTCGCGGAGTTCTGAATACAATATCTGATAACGCGTTTTATAGAGCGTACAGATATCTTGCATATGTTGAGGGAAGCTTTCGTGAGTTAAGAGCCCTAAAAGTAACGCCTGCATTGGAATACTTGAGTGTAAATCTGCCCCTTGTTTTATTTTAATTAAAGGAGCTAAGTAGTCTTTCTTACCTGATACCGTACCAATGCGGAGCCCGGGTGAGGCAATCTTGGAAAATGAACGTAGCACAATGGAGTGTTGAGGGCAAAAATCTGAGACTAATGGCAGTGCGTCGCCCGCAAAGCGCAACTCACGGTAGGGGGCATCTTCAATCAGTGCAACATTATATTGTTGACAGAGCGAGGCAACTTGCTGACGAGTCTCAAGAGACCAGCAAACACCGGTTGGATTGTGAAAATCTGGTACCGCATAGAACACCTTTGGCGTATGTTGCTCGAAACATGCCTGTAATTGTTCGATATTTGGGCCTGCTTCTGTTTGTTCTACAGTGAGAATATCAGCCTGAACTAAACCAAACACCTGCATTGCACCAAGATAACTCGGTGCTTCCATCACAACCTTATCGCCTGGGTTTATGTAAGCTCGGGCAATAAGATCGAGTCCTTGCTGTGAGCCAGTAGTGACCATGACGTCATGATCTTGGGTTAACTGAAAGCGCAGGCGTAAGTGCTGTAGTAACGGTGCGTAACCTTGTGTTCCCCCATATTGGAAAACTTCAGGTAACTCAGAAAGCGATGCTAAAGTTGGCTTCATTAACTCAATAGGAAATGTTTGTGCATCAGGTAACCCACCAGCAAGAGAGATAACGCTTGGATCACTTGCAGCAGCAAGAATTTCTCGAATGTATGAGGATTGAATTTGTTGTAATGATTTGGCTATTTCCATGTTGTGCTCAGTTTAATTAATTGGGTAGGCGATTTTTCTGAAACTGCCTTTTTATCGCTTTATAGTACAAAGAGTTGTCAAAAATTATTTGTCCATTTATGCTTTTGAATATGTCCGTTTATGTGATTTATGTGGATGAGTCAACAACATATATCTAGAATTAATGATGTTCTTTATCGTATTCACCAAGACATCAGCCAAGAGTTGCCTGCCAGTGAGCTGGCAAGCGTTGCAGCATACTCTGAGCAACATTTCCATCGAGTGTTTAAGAAAGTAGTTGGCGAGTCTATTCACCAGTATATTCGAAGAACTCGAATGGAATATGCGGCCAATCAGCTGATGTTTGATGCACAATCACCCGTATTGGAAATAGCAAACAAATGTGGCTTTAGCTCTCTCTCGTCATTTAGTCGAGCCTTCAAAGCAACGTTTAGCATGTCGCCGGGTGAGTGGCGAAAGCATGATCTACAAGTTTCCCACAAACCGTATTTAAATGATCCTGAAGTGGCACAAGGGTACCTTCGGGTTGCGGAGCGGGAATTGCCTTCCCCAAAAATCATTGAAGTTCCGCCGCGTTTTGCCGCGTATGTCCGACATACGGGATACAATCGCTCAATTCGAAACGCGTGGCAAATCCTTAAAGCGTGGGCAAATGCAGAGGGAAGAGATTGGTCGATACAATATGGCTTGCACCACTCTAATCCCGCTTGGGTTGAGTTAGAACGCTGTCGTTATGTCGCTTGTATTGAAATTGATCACCCACTTAAAGTTAGGAGCATGGTTAACCAGCTGACTATTCCCGGTGGGCTCCATGCCGTTTTCCGCCTAACAGGAGTATATGGTGAGCTGCTGCCTCAGATCAGCCAGATATTAGAACGTTGGCTTCCTAATTCTGGCTTTAAGCAACAGCCTACACCTGCGTACGTGCGTTATATCGACAATCACTTTCTCAACGAATCTGAGCAATTTGAGCTCGACTTCTATTTGCCGATAAGCTTCTTCTAAGGTGACCTTTTTAAAAGGTTCGCCAATACTGGCGAAGCGACCAACAGCCAAATAATGCAGAGCCATATGGTAAAAGCATGTGAGAGCAGAATGAATGCAGCTGAATCCGTTGGACTGGTAATTACTGGAGGGATTGCGATTAGTGCGGCAAGCCCTAGGAACGATATCAACACACGAGGCCAGTGGATATGCAATTCTTCCTCGGTAATACTCGGTGCAAATTGGCTAAGAATCAGTGAACTGAGTATGCCAAGAACCGCAAACCATAAGTAAGTATAAAAAGGTTGAATCATTTCATAGACGCCGTACAAGCACACGAACAACATAAAAAGCCACAGTCTGCGAGATTCAATAATAGGCTCGTTGTGATGATTGTTCATATTAAATAGCAGCGTAGAAATGACTGTAGCTAAACCGCCTAATATTGAACCAGCGACGACATCTGCGGGGTAGTGTATACCAAGCCATACCATCGCAAGGCTTGCAAATATGACCACAACAAGCCAACTCATGAGTGCGGCAATTTTACTGCAACGCCCATTGTGATTTAACCAGCTTAGCAACATACCAACCATTGCCGAGGAAATCGCCAGCTTAATACTTGGGAAGCCATAGCCAACAGCGACGGCATTTTGTAATGAAGGCACCACATAAAAAGGTCTTGGCACTTCAAATAAAAGGGTGAGTAGATTGGCAGAATAGGAGCTAAGGACCAGCGCAAATGTCATGGTTGCACTGTATTTTAATGGCAGAGTGACAAAAACGATGGCGAGCGTGATAAAGACAATAACAGTGTCACTAAGCCAAACAGATATGTGCAATACAGACTTAATTAAGGCAAAGTTTTGCGCGAGAGATTGTAGCTCTGAGATCCAAGAGAGCTGAGTTTGAATGAGAGAGTTTGGCTCAACCGTTTGGTTTTGTTGTTGAGTGAAGTTTGACGTTGGCGTTTGTTTTAACCACTGAATGAGCAAATCGACGTCATCAGGGTATTGGTATGCAGAAAGTACTTTTATTGTTAGTGGGAGCAGAAAAACCTGCCGTATCTCTTTGGCGTAATGTGGTGCGTTAAATACAGGAACGACATTTCCATAATAATATTGACTGAGGTTGGGGTAGAAATATGAGTGTTGAGTCTCGGTCTGGCAGGCATAGATAACTCGGTAGTCGTTAATCGCAAGCTGGTTGCCAACATTTACCTTCAGCCCTGTTTCTTCGAACGTTTCGCGCTCAGCTGCTCTACGATAGTCTTCACCGTTTTGAATGAAGCCGCCGGGTAGGGACAGTGTATCGGAAAGATAATTTTGGACAAATAACACTTGTCCAGAATCATCTCTGATCACACACGCAGCTCCTTTTGGTTGATAGGAAGAGGCATCGGAAGTCTCTGCATGTACCGTAGAGGTTTGGATTAACGCGATGACACTGAGTAATAAAATTAGGTATTTCACAACATAATGCCCTCAGTTTGGTATTGGAAATCAATACATAAGCAAGTGTTCTCTACCAATAAAGCTTAGCAATAGACAAAAATCACACCAACTTTTTGTTCAGCTAAAACAAGTGAGCACAATAGAACACGTGATTTGTAATGATGATGGGACTTATTGAATATCAGGTGTGAATAAAAGTAATGAGTAGCTGATGGAGCGAAAAGCCCACTCATTCGTGGGCTTAGTAATAGGATATTAGTAGGTGTTAAACGCCAATCTCTCCACCGTCATCACGACGGATCACAACGGTAGCGGCTCTTGGTCGAACTGTCGTGCCGGTTGGTGTGGCTTCTGCCGCATTATCACTGTACGGCCAGTTTCCCGGATGCTGAATGTTGATAAAGAGTGATTTGTAATCGGGGCTGATGGCAAAGCCTGTTACCTCACAGCCATTTGGTCCAACGAAGAAACGGCGAAGATCAGTTTGGTTTTCAGCATTAATGACATCGGCGTTACCTTCGGTATCCACCATCGTCGAAGGAACAACAGCAAGCATTTGATCATTGGTGTAATTGGTCACTTCTGAAGCGCCGTTGTCAGTCTGAATCCACAAAATCCCCCGTTTATCAAAAGCTAGGCCATCTGGGCTGGCAAACTGATTGAGTTCTGTAAGCCCAGAACGGTTTGTTTCCTCATCCCCATTTGCGGGCGAACCAAAGACAAAAATATCCCAATCAAATTCGGTGTCGGTTTCCCCTTCATCCCAACGAATCACGTGGCCAAATTTATTTTTAAGTCGAGGGTTGGCTGGATTTTCCTCAGTACGTTTTGTGTTGTTAGTGAGTGTAAGGTATACCGTGCCGGTAAATGGATCTACCGTACACCACTCAGGGCGATCCATTGGTGTAGCACCAACAAGGTCCGCCGCACCTGCTGTGTTTAAAATGATGTCGGCGATCGAGCCAAATGAATCTGCAAGCGTGCCACCTGAGGTTGTTGCACTTTCTAGAGTAAGTGGTAGCCAGTTTCCTGAACCATCGTCATTAAATCTGGCAACATAGAGTGTGCCATTGTCCATGTATTTGTCACCAGTACTTAATCGGTTTGTTGGATTTTCATCCGTTTCGTCCCAAGTTTGTTCCGAGACAAATTTATAGAGATATTCAAAACGAGAGTCGTGACCCGAATAGAACACGACGGGTTTACCTGCTGTTAGTTTGCCGAAGGCACATCCTTCGTGTCGGAATCGACCAAGTGCAGTTCGCTTCTTAGCTCTTGAGTTAGCCGTATATGGGTCGATTTCCACAATATAGCCGTGACCATTGGCTTCGTTTCGGTAGTCATCAATGGCTGTTGCACCATTTGGTGTGACGTTAAAGCGGCTAAATTCGTCTAAACGTTCTTCACTGTGCCCTGCTAATGTTTCCCACAAGTAACGGGTTTTTTCATCATCCACCCCAATTCGTTGCTGATCTTCAGTTTGGGTTCCTGTGTTAACAAAGTAGCCCGGCCAGTTCTCTTCGCAAGTTAGATACGTACCCCATGGCGTGTAGCCGTTGCCGCAGTTGTTTAACGTACCACGAGCTTGGCTGCCATCTGGTGAAAAGCGTGTTTTAAGTGCTTCGGTATGGGCGAGTGGCCCTACAATATCCATGACTGTTGAACCAGTATATCTACGATTAAGTGGATCGGTATCGACTAGCTGCCACATCCCATCTTCTAAACGAATACGAACTACACTCACGCCGTGTGCGTTAATCTCTTTACGTACTTCGTCAACAACCGTTCTTGAACCCGCAGAGACGGTTGGGCCAGATGGGTGAAGCGCATTAATATCAATATACTCATGGTTGATGCAAAGTAGACCATCATTTGGATTGTTATCCAGTGGGAAAAAATGCATGCCATCATGATGCATACCTAGCGCCTGAGCTTGCTCTTCTGCGGTATTCGTACCATCGGCTTTCCACTCCACACCCTGAGAGGACAGCGGTGTTCCCCAAGGGACCAGTACTTGCGCAGTGTAACCAGGGGGAACGCTGACAGCATCCGTTAATGAACCTGAAATAGATTCAAAGTTTAAAACCGCACTGGATTTGTTGGTGCCAGAATCGGTACCACCATTCCCTGGTACTTCAACTTGGCAACCAGAGAGGCCAAAAGTACCAAATGCCGTCATGGCACTCATACCAAGACTGCCTTTAAGCACATTTCGTCTAGATAAGCTCGCTTCTAAAACTTCTTCAAAAGGCTTGTTATTGCTTCGGTTGTAACGTGTAGCGTCAAAGGTTTCCTTACTCATTTTTTTATCCTGCAATTGAGTTTGTTGTTGATGGCAACGTATGTTGATGGCAAAAAATGACAGAAAAACGAGAGAAAGATGACGATTGTGTTTCCGTTTATAAAATTTCGCTCGTGAAGGAGTGGAGTGTTGCTCTTTGAAAAATGTCGAGACAATGGAATACTGAGTACGCAGCAATGATTGAAATTTCAGTTTAGATACAGTCACTTTAAGGAAGAAAATGAATCATAAACAGCAAGCCTATCTTGATAAATACCTCTCATTATTACCAGAACAAGAGCGAAGTGCGGTGCCTCAAGTAATTGCGGAATATTTTTGTGCGGATGAATATAACGCGAATGAATGTGCTCGCTTGGTCAATGAGGGCATCAAACGTGCATCATGCAGTTTAAAGCAGGGCTACACCATTGAGAATGAACCCTTTCCAGAGGTTGGTCGTTTAACTGTGGTCTTGAACTGGCAGCAAGAACCAATATGCATCGTAAAGCTGGTTGAGGTCAGCATTTGTCCGTTTAACCAAGTGAGTCGAGAATTTGCTGAGGCAGAAGGGGAAGGAGATGGAACTTATGAGTGGTGGCGCGAGGCCCATATTAATTTCTTTACCCAATACGCCGCTGAAATTGGTGGGCAGTTTGATGAAACCTCAGATCTAGTGTTAGAACGTTTTGAGAAAGTTTATCCAATCGATTAAGCAATCACTAAAATCGCATTCAAGGTTCAGGAGTTAGCACTCATCCTTTAATTCACCAATTGTTACCACTCATGGAGGAGTCATGCACAAGCTTGCCGTCGTTTCAGACATTCACAGTAATATCTTTGCTTTAGAAGCGGTTATTCAACATGCATTTCAACTGGGAGTTACCGACTTCGTTAACCTTGGCGATATCCTATATGGGCCAATCGCTCCGCGTAAAACGTATGAGCGTCTGCTTGAGCTGAATGCGCTCACCATTTCTGGCAATCAAGATCGGCAGATCTATCAGTCTACACAGGAAGATATTGCGGCGAATCCGACTCTGCAATTCATTCTTGAAGACTTAGGACAAGCCCCACTTGAATGGATGAAGGATCTTCCATTTGATTGCAATATTACTGATGAGATATACGCGTGCCATGGCACACCAACAGACGATCTTGAATACTTACTGGAAGAGACACAAAAGGGCTTTCCGGTACTGAGAAGTGATGACGAAATTTTACGCCGCTTGGCGGGAAACAAAGCACCAATTATTCTTTGTGGCCACACGCATATTCCTCGCTGCGTTGAACTGTCTAGTGGGCAGCTGGTGATTAACCCGGGCAGTGTTGGGCTGCAGGCTTATACTGACGATGAACCATACTTACACTCAATGGAAAACTACTCTTCAATGGCCAGCTACGCCATATTGGAACAAACCAAACAAGGAACGTGGCATGTGGCGTTTCATCGCGTTGGTTACGATGTTTCTAGCGCTGTTGCGTGTGCGATAAATAACAATCGGAAAGATTGGGCGCACTTTTTAAAAACCGGGAGAAAGTAACTGGTATCCATAAGAACAGTTGTTATGGTAGATGTGACGGTTTGACTCGCTATATCGCCTTGTATTACGGCAAACTAATTTTGATGTGGCCGCGTTCGTGGTTGAAGTTTTATGGCTCTTTATGGGGTTGTTTGATGCCTTAAATTAAGGATTTTAGGTGGTTTTAACTTGTTGATTTTTCTTGCATTATATTTCTTGTTTGTTTGATGGCTGGAAGGTAGTCTGTGCTTGTTCATTTAAGGAGGACGATGTGAAGACCGACAAGCAGACCTATGAGAGAGAAGATTTTTCCCACCAAGATTTAGAAGGCGTATGTTTTATTCAATGTCGTTTTTATTGCTGTGATTTTAGCCGAGCAAACTTACGAGATGCCCAATTTATCAACTGTTCTTTTGTCAACTCAGGAAGCATCGAGGGATGTCATTTTCAATATACCGATTTACGTGACGCGAGTTTCAAGGGATGTCAGTTGTCGATGGCGAACTTTTCCGGAGCGAATTGCTTCGGTATCGAGTTTAGAGAGTGTGACTTAAAAGGCGCAAGCTTTCTTAAAGCCCAGTTTGTGAATCAAATCAGCCATCACGCATATTTTTGTTCTGCTTATATTACGTGTTGCAATCTGTCTTACACCAACTTTGAACGGCAGTGTATAGAAGGGTGTGAGCTATTTGAAAACCGTTGGATTGGGGCAAACCTACAAGGTGCCTCGTTTAAAAACTCAGATCTTAGCCGCAGTGTGTTTTCTTCAGATAGTTGGGGTGACTTTCACCTGCAAGGGTGCGACTTGAGTCATTCAGAGCTTGAAGGGTTGGACCCAAGGAAAATTGATTTAACCGGCGTAAAAATCTGTTCCTGGCAACAAGAGCAACTACTGGAACCTTTAGGGTTGATTGTATTGCCAGGATAAAAAGTAACCATCGAGGCGTATTAGACTATCTGATGTTGGATTTGCCTAATTATTGCTGTTAAACCAAGAGCTCGTGTCGGGGTAAGATGTTGCATCAATGCCAATTGTTCAAACCAGACATTGATGTCAAATTGTCTCGCTTCTTCAATTGTCTGATCGTTATACGCAATAACCACTAGCGCGAGTAGCCCTCTGACTATGGCTGCATCACTATTTGCTGCTAGGCTGATGGTGTTTTTGTTGACTTGAATGGATACCCACACCTCACTTTGGCATCCTTTAACCTTGTTGTCATTGATACAAAGTACTTCAGGTAATTGGCAATATCGTTCCCCTAACTCTATTAAATACAAGTAACGCTCTTCCCAGTTTTTACAGCGTTGAAAGTTTTTGACCAGTTTATCGGGCGTCATGGTTTATCCTAATAATTGCTTAATGTGTTTGAGCTTATCGACCAGTAAGTCAACGTCTTGTTGAGTGGTGTAAAGTCCGAAAGAAGCACGACACACCGCCGATGTTCCAAGAGCTCTCATTAATGGTTGAGCACAAAGATGGCCTGTTCGTATTGCAATGCCATAGCGATCAAGGAAACTGCCAACATCAAATGGATGATGGTGACCAAGGTTAAAAGAAACCATTCCGGTCCGGTGCCTTGGGTTACCATAAATGACTAATGATTCCACCTTTGAAAGGGCGTCGACGGCATAGTCAGTGATGGATTGATCATGAAATGAGATGGATTCAAACCCTATGCCGTTGAGATAATGAATGGCCGCTTCTAGGCCGAGGATGCCCGCAATATTGGGCGTTCCTGCCTCGAATCGCCAAGGCGCTTTTAGAAACGTGGTACCACCGGGCAATTGAACATCATCGATCATCGCACCGCCACCTTCCCATGGAGGCAGTGTATTTAGCCATTTGCCTCCGATATACAGAGCGCCAACCCCAGTAGGGCCGTATAGCTTATGGCCAGAAAATGCGTAGAAATCACAGCCGATCTCCTGAACATCCACTTGCTGATGGACAACGGCTTGCGCACCATCAATGAAGACAGCGATATCATGCTGGTGGGCTAACTCTGTTACGCTTTTTACGTCATTGATGCTTCCAAGAACGTTCGACACATGGGCCATAGTTAACAGTTTTGTTCGCGAGGTGAATAACGTTCGAAGCTGATCTAAGTCGAGTTCGCCATTGGTCGTCACAGGCCAAATTTTTATCTGGATGCTCAATTGGTTGGCGATGATCTGCCAAGGCACAATATTTGAGTGATGCTCCACCTCAGTGATGATGATTTCATCACCGGGTTGGCATTGGCTAAATAGAAAGCTGTGGGCAATTAAATTTATGGCCTCTGTAGTGCCCTTCGTAAAAACCAAATTCTCAGTGGCTGGGGCATTAAGAAATGCAGCAATGACAGCTCGGCTGTGTTCCATCATTGTGGTGGCATTGGCACTAAGAGCATGTACTCCGCGATGAACATTGGCATATTCATATTGGTAGAAACGTTGCATCCGCTCTATTACTTGGTTTGGTGTCTGTGCGGTTGCGGCACTATCTAAATACACCAAGGGCAAGCCGTACACTTCTTGACTTAGAGTTGGAAAATCACGTCGCCAGTTGTTTGGGCTCATCACGCCTCCAATTTTTTATTTACAAGGTTGGAGAGATATTGCCTAACACCGACGTGAGAAATTTTTTCACACACGTCGATAGCAAATGCATGCGTGATGATTTTTTCAGCCTGCGCTTTATGAATTCCTCTGGCCTGTAAGTAGAAGATTTGCTGTGGATCGATTTGTCCTGTTGTCGCACCGTGGCTGCATTTAACGTCATCAGCATAGATTTCTAACTTTGGTCGACTGTTTATCCGAGCGTGATCATTTAGCAATAAATTATGGTTGTCCATTTGCCCATCGGTTTTAAGTGCATCGGGGCTGACGTAGATCATGCCGTCAAAAACACCGCTTGCCTCATCTCTGGCAATGACTTTATGTAATTGTTGGCTACTGCAATGTGCAGCATGGTGGTGAAGGTAAGTACGGCTGTCGAACTGGTCACCATTTGAGGGTAGGGCGAGGCTGTTCATTTGTATGTGGCTACCGGGTGCTGAAAGCAATGAGCTTGTATGATGACGAATGAGTTTGCCACTCAACATAAAGACATGGCTAGACGCCGTTGCATCACGGCCTACTCGAATATCATTATGTCCAAAGTGATGTTGTTCTTCGCCTTCTTCTATGAGTTTTACATGCTCAAAGTGTGCATTAGTGCCGATGTCGTTAGTGAGACGTGACAATGTCACCCCACATGCGTTCGGATCAGAGATATGATGTTCAATTATTTGACAGGAAGAGAGCTGGCCTAACGTGAGGTGATGACGAACTGAACTTACTTCCCCGATACTGCCACTGTGGTAGTGCAGAATATGAATGGGTTTATCAAGTTGGACATTGTCAGGGATTGTGATAATTAACCCACCTTGCGCTGTCGCATTGGTTAAAGTCTGGAATATTTCAGCGCGAATGGCTTGTTCGTGAGCGAAAGCCAAATCATCAAAATGTTTCTCGACAGAATGAACATCGACTTTGGGGATCCAGTCAGACAAACGGATACTAAGCTTACCGTTCACAATGACGAGTCGATAACCATCTTGCTGCCAATGTTTGGCGCACAATGCAGCAACATGTTCATCATGGAAGTATGTTTCTTCTGGTAACGTAAGCTTAAGCGCTTTAAAAGCATCAAGAGAGGTATATTTCCAATCTTCCTCTTTATTTGTTGGAAAGCCAAAAGCCAGCGCGGCGTTCCAATGCGCTTTATGCCAGAGTGAATTTGGCACACAGGGAAGAAATTTATGCAGTTCGTTATTCACCGATAATCCAGCCATAACCTTTTTCCTCCAGTTTTTTCGCCAGCGTGTGATCACCGGATTTGACGATTTTTCCATCAGCCATGACATGGACATAATCGGGTTTGATGTAATCAAGAATCCGTTGGTAGTGAGTGACAACAATAAAAGATCGCTCTTGATTGCGTAAGGCATTAACCCCATCTGACACGGCTTTTAGTGCGTCGATATCAAGTCCGGAGTCAGTTTCATCGAGTATGCAAAGGCTGGGTTCCAATAAAGCCATCTGTAAAATGTCGTTCCGTTTCTTCTCTCCACCCGAAAACCCTTCATTGACAGAACGTTCAAGTAGATCCTTAGGCATTTTTAGCAGGCTGACTTTTTCTTCCACCAAATCTTCAAATTCAAAACGATCAAGCTCAGGTAGCTGGCGGTATTCACGGATTGCGTTGACCGCCGTTTGCAAAAAAAGCTTGTTACTGACACCGGGAATTTCAACAGGGTATTGAAATGCGAGGAAAACCCCTTCGCCAGCTCGCTCTGCGGGGTCAAGTTCAAGCAAATTTTTATGATTAAAAGTGATTTCCCCCGACGTCGTTTCGTAATCTTCTTTGCCCGCAAGAGTGGATGAAAGTGTACTCTTACCGGAGCCGTTTGGTCCCATGATGGCGTGTACTTCACCGGGACGTATGGCAAGGTCGATGCCTTTTAAAATAGCGTTGTCTTCTACTTGAACGTGTAAATTCTTAATTTCTAACATAACTGATTAACCGACACTGTGTTCGAGGCTGATAGAGAGAAGTTTTTGAGCGTCAACGGCAAATTCGAGTGGAAGTTCTGAGAAAACATCTTTACAAAATCCATTGACAATCATTGAGATAGCATCGTCTTCAGCGATCCCTCGTTGGACGCAATAAAAGAGCTGGTCTTCACCAATACGAGAGGTTGTCGCTTCATGCTCAACTTGAGCACTCGGATGACCGACTTCAACTGATGGGAAAGTGTGAGCACCACATTGAGCACCAATTAACATGGAATCGCATTGAGTGAAATTCCTCGCCCCGATGGCGGTAGGAAGTATTTTCACCAACCCACGATAACTATTTTCACTTTGCCCAGCAGAGATACCCTTAGAAATGATCGTAGATCGGGTGTTTTTACCAATATGGATCATTTTCGTCCCAGTATCGGCGCGCTGCTGTCCGTTTGTTAACGCAACGGAGAAAAACTCACCGATAGCATTGTCGCCTTTTAAAATAACGCTAGGGTATTTCCATGTGATGGCTGAACCAGTCTCCGACTGCGTCCAAGACATCTTGCTGTTGTCACCTTGGCAAAGTGCACGCTTGGTCACGAAGTTTAAAATGCCACCCTGACTGCCATTTTTCCCGGAAAACCAATTCTGAACCGTTGAATACTTTACTTCTGCATCTTTGTGTATGATGACTTCCACAACGGCGGCGTGAAGTTGGTAACTGTCACGAACAGGAGCGGAACATCCTTCGATATAACTGACATAAGACCCTTCATCTGCAATCAAAATTGTTCGTTCGAACTGGCCTGTTTTGGCCTGATTGATACGAAAATAAGTTGATAATTCTCTCGGGCAGCGTACGCCTGGTGGGATATAGACGAAGGTGCCATCAGAGGCAACCGCCGCATTAAGCGCTGCAAAAAAATTATCTTCAGGTGGGACGACTGTACCTAAATATTGCCGTACCAGATCAGGATGTTCATGGATAGCATCACTGAAGGAGCAAAAAATAATTCCATGTTGGCTTAGCTCATCACGATACGTTGTGGTGACGGAGACGGAATCAAAAATAGCATCAACGGCAACATTTTTTCCTTCACGCACGGGAACTCCTAGTTGATCAAAGGCATGTTCTACTTCTTCGGTCAGATAGTTGTTTGTCCCATCATCACTTGGCTTGTCATTACACGCCTCACAACTTGGTGCTGAATAATAGCTGTAATCTTGGTAATCGAGTTCGGGGTAGTCGGCTTTTAACCAGCGTGGCTCGGTCATCGTCAACCATTGTTGGTAAGCTTGCAGCCTAAATTCCAACATCCAATCTGGCTCGTTTCGTTTGGCTGAAATCGCTCGGATGACTGTTTCGTTAATGCCTTTTTCTAAGGTGTCAGACGCAACATCCGTATAGAAGCCTTCTTTGTATTTCTGAGAGAAAGTTTGCTCAAGTTCTGCGTACTGATTGGTATCACTCATTCATTAAACTCCGAAACTTTCGCCACACCCACACTCGTTTTTCACGTTTGGGTTGTGATAAACAAAGATTTGGTTTAAGCCATTGCGGACGTAATCGACATTGGTTCCATCGAGGAGTGGCATTGAAGACACCGGGACAAATAAGGTGCCACCACAGGACTCGAACGCAAGGTCTCCTTCTTCAGGACCTTCTCGCTGCTCTAAGACATATGTGTAACCAGTACAGCCTGAAATTTTGGTTGAGAGACGCAAGATCTGTCCATTTGATGAAAGGAATTGGATACGTTTTGCGGCAGAAATTGTCAGTGTAATACCACGCCACTTTTCACTGTTTGGGGAGTACTCACCTATAGCATTGTGTTGATTTTCCATGAGCCGAAAATCCTCATAACCATCAAGTCACGCTAATGATAATGATTATCATCTGGTATTCAACCCTATTATAATTATGGCTAATCTGAGTTTGTGACACTACATGTTGTGAAAATAGATCTTGTAAATACTAAATATGCCATGTAAGAATGATAATGATTCGCAAATGAGAATTGCGGTAATGTTTTAATAGGAGCGAAAAATGGACGTTATCATTTACTCAAAACCGGCTTGTGTTCAGTGTGTCGCCACGCAAAAAGCGATGACCGCAAAGAATATTCGCTACAAAAGCATCGATTTGACTCAAGACTCGCATGCACTAGAAAAGGTACAAGCTCTGGGTTATCGGGAAGTACCTGTAGTGGTAGTGGGTGAGCGTCATTGGTCTGGTTTTCGCCCGGATATGATCAACACGTTATGAGCCAGTTGGTTTACTTTTCCAGCCAGTCGGGTAACACGCAACGTTTTATTGAAAAACTTGAGTTACCCGCTATGCGTTTGCCGATTGAACCCAATGATCCAACCCCTGACATTACTGTGCCATTTGTGCTTATTTGCCCGACGTACGCCGATGGTTATGGGCGAGGGGCTGTGCCTAAATCGGTGATCAAACTACTGAATCTGGAAAAAAATCGAAAGTTGTTACGAGGCGTTATTGCCTCTGGCAATCGTAATTTCGGAAAATTTTACGCGTACTCAGGCGATATTATCGCCAAAAAATGTCAGGTGCCGATCTTGTATCGTTTTGAACTGGCAGGATGTGATAGTGATGTAACCCGAGTGCGCCATGGCTTAAGAAAACTTTGGTCAACCCTATGACAGAGACACACAATCAACTCGATTATCACGCACTGAATGCAATGCTAAATTTGCTCGATGCACAAGGTAACGTCCAGTTTGATGCAGACCGCCAATCGGTTCGTCAATACTTCTTACAACACATCAATCAAAATACGGTTTTCTTTCACCATTTGCGAGAAAAGCTGACTTACTTAGTAGAGGAAAACTATTACGAAGCTGACGTGTTGGAACAATACCGTTGGGAATTCAAGCAAGCTATTTGGCAAAAAGCGTATGACTTTAAATTCCGCTTCCCAACCTTTATGGGGGCTTATAAATTTTTTGCTTCGTATGCGTTAAAAACTCGGGATGGAAAACGTTATTTGGAGCGATTTGAAGATCGCGTCGTAATGACGGCTTTGCTTTTAGCAAGAGGTGACGAAGATAAAGCAATGCTGTTGATGGAGGAAATGATCTCCGGACGTTTTCAACCAGCAACGCCAACGTTTACGAATGCGGGAAAGAAAAGCCGTGGTGAACTTATTTCGTGTTTTCTATTACGTGTAGAAGACAATATGGAAAGTATTGGCCGTGCGTTGAACTCGTCACTTCAACTTTCACGACGCGGCGGTGGCGTGGCATTAATGCTGACTAACTTGCGAGAGCACGGAGCGCCAATTAAAGGAGTTGAAAACCAGTCCTCAGGAGTTATTCCTGTGATGAAGCTGTTAGAAGACAGCTTTTCTTATGCAAACCAGCTTGGGGCGAGGCAAGGGGCTGGGGCGGTATACTTGCATGCTCATCACCCCGATATACTTCGTTTTCTCGATACCAAGCGTGAAAATGCGGATGAAAAAATTCGCATTAAGACACTAAGCCTTGGCATTGTTGTCCCTGATATTACGTTTGAACTGGCTAAGCAAAATAAGGACATGTACCTATTCTCACCGTATGACGTGGAAAGAGTTTATGGTGTCCCGTTTTCAGAAATTTCTGTTACGGATCGATATGCGGAGCTGGTGGATGATGCTCGGATCCACAAAACAAAAATAAACGCTCGTCAGTTTTTTCAAACCATTGCTGAAATCCAATTTGAGTCTGGTTATCCCTACCTCATGTTTGAAGATACGGTCAATCGAATGAATCCGATAAAAGGCCGAATTTCTATGTCGAACTTGTGCTCGGAGATCTTGCAAATTAACGAGGCATCTGAGTTTAACGATGACTTAAGCTTTAAGCATCTTGGTGCCGATATTTCATGCAATCTCGGTTCATTGAATATTGCTAAAGTGATGGATGGGAAAAATGTCGCTAAGTCGGTTACGAGTGCCATCTATGCGTTAAATGCGGTATCTGAAATGAGTGCCATTGATAGTGTTCCTTCGGTGCGGCGAGGGAATGATGAAAGCCATGCGGTTGGACTTGGTCAGATGAACTTGCATGGTTTTCTTGCCCGTGAACAGATCCATTATGGCAGTGATGAGGCGCTTGATTTTACCAATGTGTATTTTGCAACCGTGCTTTATCACTGTTTGAGCGCTTCAAATCAGCTGGCCATAGAGCGAGCGCAAACCTTTATCGGATTTGAAGCATCGAAATATGCGACAGGGGAGTTTTTCCAACGCTATATCGATAATGTGATTGTTGCGAAAACGCCAAAGGTAGAAATGCTGTTAGAGCAATTTCAGTTTGATATCCCAAGCCAAACCCAATGGGCAGAATTGCAAGCGTCCGTCATGCAGTACGGATTATATAACCGAAACTTACAAGCCATTCCGCCGACGGGGTCGATCAGTTACATCAACAATGCGACGTCTTCCATTCATCCGATTACTTCAAAAATAGAGATCCGAAAAGAAGGCCAAATTGGACGCGTGTACTATCCCGCACCTTACATGACGAATGAAAACATGGCGTATTACCGTGATGCTTATGAAATTGGTCCTGAAGCGATTATCGACACCTATGCGGTGGCGACGCAACACGTGGATCAAGGGTTATCCCTGACATTGTTTTTCTCAGATACCGCCACCACTCGTGATATCAACAAGGCGCAGATTTATGCATGGAAGAAGGGTATTAAAACCATTTATTACATTCGATTACGCCAAAAAGCCTTAGAAGGTACACAAGTTGAAGGCTGTGTTTCCTGCAGCTTATAAGGAACGCATATGTTAAATACACAAGCACCTAAATTAGTACAGGCGGTCAATTGGAATCGTTTGCAAGATGACAAAGACCTTGAAATCTGGAACCGTTTGACCGTGAACTTCTGGCTGCCGGAAAAAGTACCGCTCTCCAACGACATAACCAGCTGGCAGCAATTAACCGAGCAAGAACAAGAATTAACTATCCGTGTTTTTACTGGCTTAACACTGTTAGATACGATTCAAAATACTGTTGGAGCGCCATCGTTGATGCCTGATGCGGTAACGCCACATGAAGAAGCTGTATTAACCAATATCGCCTTCATGGAAGCCGTTCATGCACGCAGTTACTCTTCGGTGTTTTCTACATTGTGTACGACGCCGCAGATCAATGATGCCTTTCGCTGGTCAGAAGAAAACGTTCATCTGCAAAAGAAAGCACAACTTATCCTGCGGGAATACCGCGTAGATGATTCGCCACTAAAGAAAAAAATCGCCAGTGTCTTTCTTGAAAGTTTTCTTTTCTATTCTGGGTTCTATTTACCTATGCACTGGTCGAGTCGCGCAAAACTGACGAATACAGCAGATTTAATTCGGCTTATTATTCGTGATGAAGCGGTGCATGGTTATTACATTGGTTATAAATTCCAACAAGGCTATAAACAGCTAAGTGAATCGGAACAAATTGAATTGAAAAATTACGCCTTTTCACTGTTGTTTGATTTGTATGCTGTTGAAAGTGAATACACGGAAACATTGTATGATCCGGTTGGATTAACGGAGGAAGTAAAGCAATTTCTGCATTACAACGCCAATAAAGCATTGATGAATCTTGGCTTTGAAGCACTGTTTCCTGATGAGGTTTGTCAAGTAAACCCTGCGATTATGTCTGCTTTATCACCCAATGCGGATGAAAATCATGACTTTTTCTCTGGCTCTGGTTCTTCTTATGTGATTGGTCAGGCGGTTGCTACCGAAGATGAAGATTGGGATTTTTAAAGTCGCGACGGAAAAAACTGCCACAATGAGAGAAAGCATATAGATTTTCTGTTCTATCACAGGGTAGTCTACAGTGTATTCAGCTTGGGTATAAATAAGGAATAATAATGACAAACGAATATATCCCACCGAAAGTGTGGACGATGGACAGTGAGAACGGCGGAGAATGGGCCAGCATTAACCGTCCGGATTCTGGTGCGCGACACGAGAAAGTATTACCTGTTGGCGAGCACCCATTACAGCTTTATTCGATGGGGACGCCAAACGGCCAGAAGATCACCATCATGCTAGAAGAACTTTTGGCGCTTGGTGTGAAAGAAGCTGAATATGATGCGCATTTAATCCGAATTGGTGAAGGGGATCAGTTTGGTTCTGGTTTCGTTGATGTAAACCCAAACTCAAAAATCCCGGCATTAGTGGATGGTTCTGGTGAAACACCGGTACGCGTATTTGAGTCTGGCTCGATTCTGGTTTATTTGGCAGAGAAGTTTGGCCATTTATTACCTCAAGAAACCCTTGCTCGGACTCAAGTTTTGAATTGGTTATTCTGGCTCCAAGGCTCTGCACCATATTTAGGGGGTGGTTTTGGCCATTTTTATGCGTACGCGCCAGAAAAATTCGAGTACCCGATTAATCGTTTTTCGATGGAAACTAAGCGTCAGCTTGATGTTTTAGATAAACAATTAGCGAAAACGAAATATATTGCTGGCGATGAGTACAGTATCGCAGATATCGCTATTTGGCCTTGGTATGGCAATTTAGTGTTAGGTCGACTCTACAATGCAGCGGAATTCCTCGATGTTGAAAGTTACGTACATTTGCAACGTTGGGCGAATGAAGTCGCAGCAAGAGAAGGGGTACAACGTGGTAGAATCGTTAACCGCAGTTGGGGTGAAGAGTGGGAACAGGTTCCTGAACGCCACAGTGCTGATGACATCACTAAAGTGATGGCACTTAAACCATAGTTATCACAGACAATGAAGCCGCCAGAAAGGCGGCTTCATTGGTTTACATCTACTGGACAGTAAGCTAATCAACTCCACCGTCATGGAAGCTCTGGGCGTATGCCTTATCTTCTTTCATAATATGTTGGCTGAGCCAATTCTTGAGAAACTGCATCAGCTCATCACCGATATCTTCTCCACGTTCAACACGTTTTTGAAACTCTAAAACTTGTGCGACCAGTTCATTGTGTTTATCAATATGCTGTTGTGTACGTGCATACTCCACTTGCTCAAACAATGTTTCTTCATATTTGAAGTGATTCGCAGTGTAATCAATCAAGCCTTGGACAACACGCTTAATGGAAGGGAGGCCGTAATTGTTACGTAATAGGTGGTAGAGTTCGTTAATGAGGTGAACGAGCGTTTGATGTTGTCGGTTTATTTCATCCAGTCCGATATCGAGCTGGTCACTCCACTCAATCAGCTTGTCTCTACGTTGTTCTTCTTGTTGTATCTGGTAGTCGTTAATGGCGAAGCGATGTAACAGGGAATCGATTTCTCCAGATAAATTACGCACTGTGATACTGGCGATTAAGGTTTCCTGCGTGGACTTTACGTTGTTCTCTGATTCTAGGGCGATCTCATGCAAGCAGTTGACCAGCGCTTTGGTTTGAACTGATTGTTGCTCAGAAGATTGAGCGATCTGTTGGCTGTAATGGTGAACCTCACTGATTTGTTGGTTTAAAGATTTAAACGTATCTTCTGCTTCTGAGGCGATACCTAAAGAGTGTTCCATGCTGGTTTTGTTTTCTTGCATGGTTTGCTGCACATCTTGAGTTTTTGTTTGTAGGTTGCTGATTTTGCTTCTTATTTCCTCAGTGGCTTCTTGTGTCCTCATGGCAAGGTTACGAACTTCATCGGCAACGACTGCAAAGCCGCGACCTTGTTCTCCGGCTCGGGCACTTTCTATTGCGGCGTTGAGTGCCAATAAATTTGTTTGTTCGGCAATACCACTGATGGTTTCCATCACTTGGCTGATCTGGTCCGTTTCTTCAACCAAGGCTTGAAAGTGTTGGTTTGACGTATCAATTTGTTGGTTAGCGTTGTCTAATGCACGTTCTAGCGATAGCATGTCTTTGGTGCCTTTATCCGCCACTTGCTTCACTTCTTTTGTTAAAGACGCTGAAGAGTCACAGAAGTTTGTCACTTGCTGCGTAATCTCTGACAGCTCATCAATAATCGTACTGGCGCGGTCAACGTCTTTTTTCTGCCCGAGGGCTCCCACCTTGGATTGTTCTGAGTCAGTTTGAACGGTATCGGCAACTTCTTGCAGTTTTTTTGTTGATTTACCCAGTGCATTAATGGTTCGGGAAATGTCTTCTCCGATACGATTAAATGTTTGGAACAAAGGCATTCCAAGCGCATTCTCTACGGGAATACGAACTGTTAAGTCACCCTCTGAGAGATCTCGGGCAGAAGCGCGTATTTGGTGGAATGTCGTACCAAGATTTGTGAGAAGCATAACCATAAAAATATGGTAGAGAACAAGGTACACGAGCCATCCCCAAGCTTGACTCAAAAAAGTGAAAACCATCAATGGTAGGGCGATAATCGTCAGCAAAGCAACAATTGATAGGCTATTGAGATTGCTTATTTTTTCGATGACTTGGCTAAACATAGCGCAACTCCTTAAGCAAATTGCTGGTTGAGTACAAAGGAACTCCGTCAGCAGCAGATGACAGATATCGATGCCGTTATATCAGAGCATCTTCGGAAACTGAAATATGAAAGCACTCTTCAATGTTGTCTTTAAGGCACTGATATACATCTGGATCTAGCATTTTTTGATCAATCATTGGTTGCATAATGGCGTTGATTTCCGAGGTGTTGAGTCTCTCTCGGTACGGACGTTGTTGTGATAACGCTTGGAAAATATCGGCAATGGCAATGATGCGAGAGGGTAGGTCGAGTTCGGCCTCCGTTTTATTGTATGGATAGCCGCTCCCATCAAGGCGTTCATGGTGACTGACGGCCCAATCACCAATTTTTGAGTCTGGAAAAACCATATTGAGTGCGATTTCGGTGTCAATAGTATGCTTTTTAATGTGAGCGTATTCTGCCATGGTCAATTTTCCAGGCTTATGAAGAATTTCGTCTGGCGTTCTGAGTTTCCCAATATCATGAACCAAGCCTGAAACGTAGAGCATCTGGGCTGTGCTTGTGGGTAGATGCATCTTGTTTGCAAGGTATTCTGACAGCTCCGCCACTTTAAGTGAGTGTTGATAAGTAAAAGGGCTTTTAGCATCTACAATTCCTGCGATAAAACGGCCAAGAGCGACCAGCTTGGTAAGAGAAAGATCGGTTTGTAACCAGTCTAAGTGCTTGAAAAGAATGGGAATATTTTCTATGTGTTCAGGTACCATTGAGTACCAAAACCCATCTTTCTTCATTAATATGGCAAGTGTTTCGACTAGATCTGGTCTGAATAATTTCCCTTTTTGTTCATTTAACATTCCTGTGATTTCATTTTTTTTCAGGATGATCAGGTCGCTATCTTGGTCGGCTAGAAAACGCGCTCTCAAGAAATCTAATCGGTCTGCAAGAAAGATAAGCGCAGCTATATCTTTTTCAAAAGGTGGGACTTCGATGGACTCTAGTTCAGCCCAAGGCGTGTGATGATAAAGAACGATGTTAGCAAAGGGAATTAATAACTCACATTCGCTAAGGGACTGATACCCAATGCGACAATGGCGTTGAACATCATTGGGGGTCATAGCGCTAACTAAGTTTTTATGCTCGGCGGATTGAGAAACACCGCAGTCATGGAGTAATCCTGCCATAAAGCAGAACTCTTGCTTCTTCTTTTCCCACCCTAATTGTTTTGCACACTCATAAGCAATGTAGGCAACTCGATGGCCATGATTGGCATCGTCTATACCCACGTAATCAAGCGCGCGAGCAACCCAAATTAATGCGTGCTTTAAATCAACTGAGAAAGACTCTTGTGTATGAATATGTGTGGCTTCCATTGCAGATACTCCCTAATCCCTAGCCTTAGTGCTTATATTTATCCCAATATAGTTTGAGGTTAGTTCAAAAGTAGTAGTGTAAGTGTGATTAAGGACAAGTTGTGGAATCTCATACGGAATAACCATAATTAAAGTAGGGTTATATGCGTAGCTCGATACAGAGCCTAGTAGCAAGGCTATGTAGGCCGGATATGCGACATGGTGAAAAGTTTTTTAATGGGTGGCTTAACCTCATAAATTGCGTGTCGTAGTATTTTGTTGGTGAATTTATTTTTGTATTTATATAACGTTAATCTGCTAGGTGAGGTGTTGAATGAAATGTCCAAAATGTAGCTCTGACTTTGAGCAATTGCAGACTCCTTTGGGTGATGTTGAGCGATGCACCGAGTGTAAGGGGCTTTGGATTGATATTTATGAAGTTGAAGCAATGAAACCTCTCGCTGACACGGTTGATATTGGCGATGAAGCTATTGGGCAGGCATTTAATGTTATCGATCGTATCGATTGCCCGGTATGCCCGAATAACCAAATGCTACGTTTGGTTGATCCGAAGCAACCTCATATCTGGTTTGAGAGCTGCCCAACATGCAAAGGGCGTTTCTATGATGCTGGTGAATATAAAGATTTGGCCACGGTTGATATGTCTGACTTCTTTAAGAAATTAGGTGCAACTGAACGCCTTTAACTTTTGTTTGTTTCCAAATCGAGGAGGGGACATGAATTTTTTGAAAAAGACTCTGATAGTCGCGTTAATGGTTTTTTCCAGTCAATCATTAGCAAATCCACACAAAGAAGCCGCCTACCAACTTATTGAGGCGATGGAACTGAATCAGTTAATGAGTGAGACTATCGACTCTATGCTGCAAGTTCAGTTGCAAAGCCAGCCTCAGTTGAAGCCATTTGAAAGTACGATGCGTGAATTTTTTAATACATACATGAGCGGCGATAGCTTAAAAGACAGCTTTGCCGAGCTGTATATGAGTGTTTATACCGAGCAAGAATTGAAAGAACTGATCGCATTTTTGAATACACCGACAGGCAAAAAATCAATCAAGATGACACCGATCTTAACCGCTAAGGGAGCCGCGATTGGGCAGCAAAGGGTGATGGAGAATGCACATATCCTTGAGCGAATGATCAAAGAAGAGGCAGAACGTCTAGAAGCGTTGAAAAACAACCAATGATGATGAGGCAAGCTTGTTTTCGGCTTAGTGTCTCTATCTCTAAAACTATTTATAAATACAAAAAGCGCCAATGAGGCGCTTTTTTCATGGTGATTATTCAGAGTGTTGCTTGTGCTTGACGCTCTCTGAATTGGATCTCTGCAATATTAAATTGCCTTACGTCTAAAGTAGCTAAATCATTACACTCTTTGCAGGAGTGATGGCTTTTTCCATCAACATAGTCATGCTTTTTTAACAGGCTTGGTTTATTACACCAATCGCAAATGCCTTCAATGGTAAACATATGTTCTCACCTTTGTTCGTTCAGGCGTTATTTTCGACACAAAGTATGACATAACTAACGTGCTTAAGTTAACTGTTTGTTACCTGTAGTGGGAGGGGGATCGATTGCGCTAACTTAATAAAAATTAAAGTCTGTGACTGATGTTATTGCTAAAGGTGTAATCTTGTAACTATTTGTTAACGTGATGCAGGATGATTTTCAGTGCGTTGTTGAGCCGTTTCATTTCTTCTTCACTTCCTTTTAAATCGGGGTGATAAATTTTTGATAACTGCTTAAAGCGTGTTTTGATCGCTTTTTCATCAGGAAGCCGATTAGCTTTAAAACCAAACATGGCACAAGCAAGGGAAAGCTTGTTGTGCTCAGGTGAGGGCTGATTAGTTGCCGGCTTGGATGACTGAAGCTTTTTAAATTGATGAAAAAGTGTTTCCAGCTGTCTTTTTTGTTGGCGAATGGTCGCTGTTTGCTCTTTTATCTTCGTTTCTAGTTGTTCTGAGTGAGAGTCAGATTGGTTAGACGCAAAGTGTAAGCGCTGTTGCAATTTGTTGTTTTTGCGCCAAAGCAGCAACGATAGAGCGAGCGTCAATAATAACGAGCATGCTAGACCAATAAGAGCCGAGCTATTTGTGAGCATAGGTGATGCAGATGAAGAAGCTTTAACATCTAGCTCAGCATACGCTTCGTCTAATTGGTCTATCTCTGCAATTTGCTTTGCCCGTCTTTGGTTGAACTTCCGCTCTAAAATTCGTGCATAAGCCGCTTCTGCTTGCTCATCATACGGTGCTGCAACTTGGTACCATAATTCTGCCATCTCAAGAGCATGAGGTGTAGTTTTACTATTTTCGTAAATGGTGGCAATTGCCACTTGGGCCTTTCGGTTCCCTTGGCCTGCTAATGTTGTTAACCAATAAAGGCCAGCGGTCTGATCGACTTCTGTTCCAAGCCCTTTAAAGTATAGATTTGCAAGTTCGAAGGTTGCGAGCTCATGACCTTGCTCAGCAGCTTGTTGGTACCAGTAAAATGCTTCTTGGTAAGAGCGCGCTGTACTTTCGCCTAAACGGTATAATTCCGCCAATTCGTATTGAGCAACTGCGTCGTTTTTTTCAGCAAGAGGGAGTAACTCATCTACAGATGAGGCAAAGGCGAAGTTAGAAAGAATGGTGAGTAAAAGAGTCAATCTTCTCAAAAGAATACCAATCCCTAGTATATGAATGACACGTCAGCAGGAAGATAGAGTTAGCCCGAAGGCTAACTCTGAATAGTATTATTTTAGCGGAAGAATTTGAATTTCTACACGACGGTTACATGCACGGCCAGATGTTGTGTCGTTTGAACAGCGTGGGTAGCGCTCGCCGTTACCACGAGCGATGGCACGACCAGCTGCAACACCTTGCTGCACTAAGTATGTGCGTACAGACTCGGCTCTGCGTTCTGATAGAACTTGGTTTGTAGTGTCGCTACCAGTGCTATCGGTATGACCTTCAATCACAAGGCTAGTGTCAGGGTATTCAACCAGAATGCGTGCGACACCGCGAAGCGTGTTGTGAATGCTTGAATCAAGTTGGTATGACGCTGTTTGGAAACCAATGCCATTTTCCATACGAAGGATAAGTTGGTTTTCACCAACACGCTCTACTTGTACGCCAGAGTTGAGTAGCTCTTGACGTAAAGCCGCTTCTTGTTGGTCGAAGTAGTAACCAACACCACCACCAACGGCAGCACCACCTGCGGCACCGATTAGAGCATGCTTACGACGCTCTTTGGCATCATCACCCGTCGCAAGGCCAACGGCCACACCAGTCAGCGCTCCAATGATCGCGCCTTTAGTCGCTGAGTTTGTTTCCGTTTCACCTGTCGTTGCGTTTTGACGTTGTGTTGCTTGACAACCCGAAAGAGCAATAGCGACAGCAAGAGCTAAAGTAATCTTTTTCACAGAATGTTCTCCATGTGTTCTCGAAATTGCGCCAAATAAACCTTTTTGAGGCATCCATGTCAAACTTAAGACCTATTTTTTGACTGAATATTTACCTAGTAGAACTAAAGTGGCTTGTTTAGCGTAGCATTTTTGGTGCTTGAGCACCGTTTATAGGACGGCTTACGGACACAGTACGGCCCTTTTTTAATCCTACTTCATAATCTTCCGTGATGTTTTTCATCGCTTCTTTTAACTGTTGTTTAAAGGTTTCACGGTCGATGTTTTGGAACTCTTTGTCGATATAGCTATCGATCTTTTTTGCGGATTCTTCATCTGGTGTGATGATGGGGAGCTTTTCTAATGCACCTTCTACCCAGCCTGATACGAATGAGTTTACTCTACGAGACACTTCGGTGCTTGATGTACCAGTTCCGGCAAAGCTGTTGCGAAATTTACCTGTTTGTTCATTCATTTCACGATAAATGATGTCAAAAGCGAATGCCGCAAAGATGGCTCTGTCAGCTTCACCAATAAATTCAACACGCTTAAGGCCTTTGTGATTGAGCAATACCGCCTCAACACCAAACTTAGTATTAATGCCACGGATAATGCGTAGCAGCAATGAACTAATACTGGTAGGTAGGAGATGAGAAGACTGCGTTTTGCCCATTTTGATGAATTCGATGTCGTCTTTATCGAGGCCATATTTCAACATCAAACGGTGGGCCATCTTAATAGCGTTAGCGGCTTCGTTTACATTTGCTGAGTTACCAAGTTCAAGACATTTAGCGATTTTCTTGAGGGCTTTTTGTTTATCCATCGACGACAGCAAGGCTCTTTAATTTTGCAAAGTCGACTATTTTAACGTGTTCTGAAATAAAGTTGAAATAAATAAGCGGGAAAAACGGCACTGAATGAACAGTACCGTCCGTTTCAAAAGGTTAGATGCCTAGCTCATCTAGGAGGTCATTGGATGCACCTTCATTGGCTGCTGCCTTTGTTTCCTTCTTAGACTGCATCTGCTGCTGGGTTTGTTCAAAGATGCTATCAGGACATTCATCCTGAGCTTCATCGAATTCTTCCAACTGAATAAATTCCGTTTTATCCATCGCAAGTTCAAGATAGAAAATGTTATTACCTTCAGTCGAGAAGGTCACTCTTCGCGCTTGTGGTCTATCAAGATTAGTATCAACCGACAAGTTCACCTGTTTGTTTAGAGACAACATCTTAGGTTGATTTTGAGTGATGTGTGTTTGCAGTTGCTTACGCACTTTATTGGTAAAATCACCGACGATTTGATTCATCAACTCACCAAGTACATCACCAACTTCATCTGAGGTATGTAAGACTGCGAGCTCTTCTTCTGGCATACCCATGTTGCGCATATAGTTGGTGTAAACCTCAAGAGCGGCTTTGGAAGTGAAGTTAATTACGACGAGACCAGAGAAGCCACCATCAAACAGAACAAAGCAACCAAAGTCAGGTTTCAAGCTGGTTTTGGTGATCTTCTGCACCATGGCAGAATAGGTAATATTTGAATCAGTGGCAGAATTCAATACGGTTGAGACAGATTGGCAAAGCTTAAGCAGTATATCTTCAGTAGTTACGACTTTATTTTTCTTCATTTTGTTATCACTCATAAAAACACACTTATTTCTCTAATTGATGATATTTAAGTGTGGGAAAGAAATGCGAGAAGTTCCATTCTGTCACTGAGATTCTGTTTTGATCACCCTTTTAAATGTTGTAAAGTGACGAAATTCAAAAAGATTATTAAATAATAGGAACCCTGAGCTGATCGGATCAGCGCAGTAGAGGGCAGGAAGCAAATGTTACCAAGACTTCATATCCATTCTGATGTCGACCCAGTAGTACAAAATTTTTTGGAAGAGCTGCGCAATGCAGGTTTTACTGGCGACATTGAAACTCAATATTCTAGCCGTTTAGCTGTTGCAACAGACAACAGTGTATACCAACAACTTCCTCAAGCGGTTGTTCATCCTAAATCGACGCAAGATGTGGCTTTAATTGGCAAATTGAGCACGGCCACGGCTTATGAGCGAGTCACGTTTTCACCGCGAGGTGGTGGTACTGGAACAAACGGACAGTCTTTGACCAAAGGTGTGGTGGTTGATCTTTCTCGTCATATGAACAAGGTACTGGAAGTTAACCCAGACGAAGGTTGGGTCCGAGTCCAAACTGGTGTGGTGAAAGATCAGCTCAATGATGCCGTAAGGCCCTATGGTTTTTTCTTCTCTCCGGATTTATCAACCAGCAACCGAGCAACGCTCGGCGGCATGATCAATACTGATGCTTCGGGGCAGGGTTCTTTGAAATATGGCAAAACGTCAGATCATGTTTTATCGCTACAAGCGGTTTTTGCGGATGGTTCGATATTAGAATCCGATATGAGTCATGGCTTACCCGAAGAAGGTGAGTACGCATTTCATGCCCTTAAAGTGACGGAACAAGTGTGCCGCGATAAGCGCGCGCAAATTACGGCTAAGTTTCCACCATTAAATCGGTTTTTAACAGGTTATGACTTAAAAAATGCCATCACCGAAGACGATGCATTTGATATCACAAGAGTGTTGTGTGGCGCCGAAGGCTCACTTGCCTTTATCACCGAAGCGAAGCTAAATCTCACCCCCATTCCTAAACTGCGTACGCTAGTCAATGTGAAATACAACAGCTTTGATGCTGCTTTACGGAATGCGCCGTTTATGGTGGCGGCCGATGCCTTATCAGTTGAAACCATCGATTCAAAAGTACTCAATCTCGCTAAGCAAGATATTGTTTGGCATACGGTGAGCGACTTATTGACGGATGTCGAAGGCAAAGAAATGCTCGGCATCAATATGGTTGAATATGCTGGGCAAGATGAAGCAGAAGTCAATCGCCAAGTGCAGGCGCTTTGCGACAAATTAGATGCGATGATGCAGGCGGGAGAGGCCGGGATTATTGGTTATCAAGTTTGTAGTGACTTAGCCTCAATTGGACGTATTTACAACATGCGTAAGAAGGCGGTTGGTCTACTTGGTGCTGCTAAAGGCCGTGCTAAGCCTGTTGCTTTTGCGGAAGATACGTGTGTACCTCCCGAAAATCTGGCGGACTTTATCGCTGAATTTCGTCAGCTGCTTGATTCGAAAGCACTTAATTATGGCATGTTTGGGCATGTGGATGCGGGTGTGCTTCACGTTAGGCCAGCGCTGGATCTGTGTGATCCCAAGCAAGAACGTTTGATGCATGACGTTTCTGATGAAGTGGTCAAGCTTGTTGCCAAATATGGTGGCCTGATGTGGGGCGAACATGGTAAAGGGTTCCGTTCTGAGTATGGACCTGAGTTCTTTGGGCAAGAGCTATTTACTGAGCTTCGACGAGTAAAAGCTGCCTTTGACCCTCACAATAAAATGAATCCGGGTAAAATTTGTACGCCGTTAAACAGTGATGCTGAACTCGTCAAAGTGTCAGATACAAAACGTGGTTACTTTGATCGACAAATAGACGTTCAGGTTAGAGACAGTTTTAAGCAGGCGATGGAATGTAATGGCAATGGTCTGTGCTTTAACTACGACACCTCATCGCCGATGTGTCCTTCTATGAAGGTAACGGCCGATCGTCGCCATTCACCAAAAGGAAGGGCTGGTATTGTTCGTGAATGGTTGCGCCAACTGACCGAACAAGGCGTCGATATTCTCGATTTAGAAAAACAGGCTCTAGATTCAACCGCTTCCATCAAAACGTTGATAGAACGAGTGAGAAATTCGCTCAACAAACGGCATGAATATGATTTTTCTCATGAAGTGTATGAAGCCATGAATGGTTGTTTAGCGTGCAAAGCGTGTGCGAGTCAATGTCCGATTAAAGTGGATGTTCCGAGCTTTCGCTCTCGATTCCTAAATATTTACTACTCAAGATACCAGCGACCAATGAAGGATTATTTGGTGGCTAACATTGAAACCATGTTGCCATTGATGGCTAAAGCACCCCAAGTGGTCAATGGCGTGCTTAAGCAGAAATGGGTTCAGCAATTGACAGCATCAACGGTTGGTTACATTGATGCGCCATTGATGTCAGTCCCTACGTTAAAGCAAAGGCTCACGGATCTTGAAGAGTTTGATTTGCAGACGTTGGCCGCGATGTCGAAAGAAGACAAGGCACAACGGGTATTGATTGTTCAGGACCCTTTTACTAGTTTCTATGATGCGAGTGTGGTCGAGGATTTTGCTAAACTGGCTATTAAGCTTGGAAAAATACCAGTTCTATTGCCATTTAAGCCAAATGGTAAGGCACAACATATTAAAGGCTTTTTGCAACGTTTCGCTAAAAATGCGCAGACCACAGCCATGTTTCTTGGGCAGGTTGCCGACCTAAGCATTCCACTTGTTGGTGTCGACCCCGCATTGGTTCTGTGTTATCGCGATGAATACCAAGAGATCCTTGGTGATAAACGCGGCGATTTTGAGGTTTTAACCGTTCATGAATGGCTAGAGCCGAAATTGGGTGAATTTGAACAAAGTACAGAACCTAAATCTGATGAATGGTATCTACTGGCTCACTGTACTGAGAAGACGAAGCTCCCCAACGCTGAGAAAGAATGGGGTGCGATTTTCTCTCACTTTGGTGCCAAATTGGTTACTGTCCCTGTTGGCTGCTGTGGTATGGCAGGAACGTTTGGCCACGAGGTAGATAAGCTAGAGATGTCAAAAGACATCTATGGCTTGAGTTGGCAACCAAGCTTGGCCAAATTGCCCAAAGAGCGCTGTTTGATCACCGGATATTCATGTCGAAGCCAAGTCAAACGTTTTGAAAACTTAATCACCAAACATCCGTTGCAAGCTTTGCTTCAGTTAGTTTAAAAATATAGCCCGGCGAATTGCCGGGCTTTTTGCAGGAGGAGGAATATGAAGGTACTAGAATTAAAAGTGCCACCAGTGGCACTTTTTGTCGTTATGTTGGTGTTGATGTATCGGCTTGCTCGGGAGTTTTATAGCATGCATGTAACAGTTCAGTATGCAGGGTGGGTTTTATTTATTGCAGTAATTTTAGCTGGGTTTGTTGGCTTGTCTGGTGTGTATGAGTTTCGAAAAGCTAGGACGACGGTTAATCCGGTGAAAATTGAAACAGCGTCTGCTGTTGTTGATTCAGGTATCTTCGCTTATACGCGAAACCCAATGTATTTAGCCTTAGTGATTTTGCTTATTGGTTTTGCCATTTGGTTGCAAAATGTCCTCTGTTTATTGGGCCCAGTATTCTTTGTTCTGTACATGAATCGCTTTCAGATTCAACCGGAGGAGCGGATGCTTGAGCGGTTATTTGGACATGATTATTTACAATATAAACATAAGGTTAGGCGGTGGGTCTGACCAGTTAATGATAAGTGTCACATAATTGAATTTCATATCATTCGGATGAATGAAATTACGTCCTATAACATTGTGTTTTATAAATTGAGTCAATATTATTTTCGGGAATAATTATTATTAACAAGGAATCCATGTATGGAAAACAAAATTCCCGTTTTGTTGGCAGCAGGCTGTTTGGGCCTGTCTTTTTCTTCTAGTGCGTCAGATGTAACCCCAAGAATTATTGGTGGTACGGAATCTCCGGCAGGCCAATGGCCGTTTGTAACAGCGTTAGTTAAAGCGAGTAAAAGTGGTGGAGAAGGCCAGTTTTGTGGTGCGAGTTATATCGGAGAGCGTTATGTAATGACAGCCACTCACTGTCTTACCAATACTTTGGCACAAGACATTGAAGTGATCATCGGTAAACAAGATTTAGCGTCTGCGACAGATGCGGATCGATATGCAATTAAACGTATTTATTTGCATGAAGATTACGATGAAAGCAGCGCATTGCAAAATGATATTGCTATTCTTGAATTAGAAAGAGATGTTGCAGGTGGAACTGCGGTTACTCTCGCGGAGTCGACGTTGAGAGACGCTCTTGCTCCAGGTCAAGCCCTGACTGTTATGGGGTGGGGAGATATGGATCCATCGCCGGCTTTCGATGGGCCTTCAAAACTACACCAAGTTGATGTTGAGTTGATCAATCAAGACGCATGTACAGGGGCGGGTGATGATTATGCCTCGATTGAAGTGAATGCATTTTGCGCCGGCCTTGAGCAAGGTGGGAAAGACTCTTGTCAAGGTGACAGTGGTGGCCCGATCATTGTGAATGATGGTGGCGTGGCCAAACAGTTGGGTATCGTTAGCTGGGGTGAAGGATGTGCTGTAGCAGGTCAGTATGGTGTGTACGCTAACGTGAGCCATTTTGCCGATTGGATTGCAGAAAAAACCAGTGGTTTCAGCTATGACCAAATAAACTGGGCAGATGTTCAGGCTCTGGGTAGTTATGAATATAGTTTTGTTTATGAAAATAACACAGGGAATAGTATTACCCTCAGTTCACCAACGGTGACAGGAGGAAGCATCGTTTCTTCTACCTGCGATCAACCAATTGCATCAGGCTCTAGCTGCTCCGTAACAATTAACTACACCATCAGTGATTATGGACAATCTCATGCTGAATTGGTGATGAATAATGACCAAGGTTGGGCTCCAATCAAATCAAGAGTTTACTTTGAAGGCCGTCAAGTCGCTTCTTCAGGACTCGCGAATGCGGTTTCCATACCTAAGGCAAATGTCTTTAGTAACGGTTTTGAGTGGCGAGTAGAAGGGAGCGAGTTGAGTTCTGCTGCGATCGGTGATCGCCAAGAATCAGCCCTAATTATTACGGGAATTCCTCAAGGTAGCTTAACTGTCGACATTTCAGTTTCAAGTGAGCCTGGGTATGATGATGCGTTCATTTTTGTAAATGGTGGTTTCATCAAGCGCATGACGGGAGTTGATAGACAAACACTTGAATTGCCTTTAAGCAATATCAGCGGCAATAAGCTTGAAGTCTTTTATGTAAAAGATGGCTCAAATGCAATGAATAGCGACAAAGTTACCATTCACTCAATGCGACACAGTAGCCAAGCAACGCCATCTGATAGCGGTGGTGGTTCGTTTGGCTTATTGACACTTTTCGGTCTAGGGCTTTTATTCCGACGTCGTCAAGCCTAATACAAACAAAATGGAAAACACCCGCTTTATGCGGGTGTTTTTATTTCTATTAACGGCGTTATTGCAAATTAACTTGGAATACATGTCACTCTCGATATGAACTGCGTCGCATTTAAAACCTTGCCCCGACCTGTATATCACTAAACTTTTGTTGTTCGATTGTTTCTCTCCATTTAGATGAATAACATTTACCAATCAGAATGTTACAAACAAAGGAATGGTTGTCATGAGAAATAATCTAGCCACGCTGATGGCGATGAGCTGTTTAACAATACCGAGTCTGGCTTTGGCGACGGATGTTGCTCCAAGAATTATTGATGGAACGCCAGCTTCATCCTATGACTGGCCGTATATGGTGGCATTAGTTGAAGCTGGCAAGAATAACTTTGATGGGCAATTTTGTGGCGGTAGCTTTATTGGTAAACGCTACATTTTGACTGCGGCACATTGTGTTGATGGCGTTGATGCACAGCAAATTGAAGTGTTGGTAAATACCGATGATCTAAATTCAGGTGGGGCTCGCGTTAGTGTAAACAGTATTTATGTTCATGGGAGCTATTCATCATATTGGTTAGATAATGATATTGCTATCGTCGAGCTATCCCGCGAGCTTGAGTCTCATGAAGCAACGCCAGTAACTTTAGCAGCTTCAAGTACTCGAAATAATACACCAGCTGATACATGGTTGACGGTTGCAGGTTGGGGAACCACAGAGCCGGAAGGGATTCATGTAAGACCAAACCAATTACAACAAGTGGATATTCAGTTAGTCGATCAACAAAAATGCTTTGAGGTTCATGGTGTTTCGAGCAGTAAAGATAGCGTTAGCTTTTGTGCCGGACTACCTCAAGAAGGGTATGATTCCTGCCGCGGTGACAGTGGTGGTCCACTTATTGTGAAAAACTCAGGGGTTCAACTGGGGATCGTGAGTTGGGGGAGTGCACGTTGCGGAGAAGCAAATAAGTATGGTGTATACACAAACTTAAGTTACTACACTGATTGGATTGAGAGAAATACTTCCAGTTTAAGTTACAAACCGAGTCAAGATCTCGGGATACTACCGCATAGTGCATTCTCACATACTTACACGTTGGCAAACTACTCTGATAACCCGATTACATTTAATCAATACAATTTTAGTGTTAGTCAAGTTAGTTCAATAACCAACAACACTTGCAGTGTCAAAGGTACGCTAAACTCTGGCGAAACTTGTAATGTGACCGTTCTGATTACTCCGGGCAACTATGGTTCGTATGAAGAAAGCTTATATGTTTCTTATGAACAAAATGGGTATAAGGACGTATACCTGACACTTGCTTTTGAAGTGGCCAATCAAGCTTCATCAACCCTAGTCAACGCAGTAAACGTACCAAACGACGGGGTTTACAGTAACGATCATGAATGGCTTCCGTACTCAAGTGGTATCCGTTCTGGCTATATTGGTGCAAACGAGACATCTATGATTCTTATTGATGGTATTCCAAGTGGTGAAATGACGTTTGATTTGAAAGTATCAACTGAGTACGTTGATTATTTCAAAGCCTATATCAACGGTAATTTAGTGGAGTCCACAAGTGGTGAGTACGAAACCCCTATTGTTGTTACTTTCCATTCTGATTCCAACCGATTGAAATTGGAATACGTAAAAGATGGCTCGATTGATCAAGGTGAAGATGGTGTCTTTCTCACAAATATAGCGTTTAATTCTTCAACGAGTTCTGAAGATTCTTCTTCACAGAGTGGTGGTGATAGTAGTGGCGGTGGTTCTCTTGGCCTAATCTACTTAATGAGTTTATTACTCTTGGCGCGACGTCGATTAAACTAACCTTGAACAAAAACCCGCTTATGCGGGTTTTTAATACTTAGAATTTTTGAATAATCTGATCGCCCAGCAATAATTATTGTTAATTAAGCTTAATGCTTTCATATAGTACTTCTTTCATTTTTCCCTAAAGAAACAATAAGCACAGTCGATAATTCAATTGAACATTTAATTTTTACTTATTAATTCATATTGAAACAAACAAATTTGAACGCAATGGAATAATGTTTGTTAATAAGAAATAATAATAAAAAATAATTAATAATAGTCAGTTGTGCATATATCATATTTAATATGGTTAAGAGGGTACCATTATGCGTAAACTTAATTGGTTAGTCTTGTATTGTTTATTCATTCCGTTTTATTCATGGTCATTGACAGTCGTGGAGCCCAGAATTATTAATGGTAAACTTTCAAAAGTTGATGATTGGCCATATATGGTGGCGATCGTGGCAAAAAACAGCAGTGCTTTATTCGGGCAGTTTTGTGCTGGAACATTATATAAACAAAAATATGTTATTACAGCGGCCCACTGTTTAACAAAAGTGACAAAAGATGACATCGAGCTCGTGGTTGGCATTCACACGCTCAGTAAGGAAGCAGATGAAGGTATCAGACTTGCGGCTAAAAAATTCCGAATCCATGAGGCTTATGAAGCCCGTTCATTACGTAATGATATCGCAATCATAGAGCTAGAACGGCAAGTGCTTTCCATTGAAGCTCCGAGCGTTGTGTTAGCTCCGGCGAATAAGTCTCAAGAAATGGTTGAGGATTCATTATTAACCGTAATCGGTTGGGGGACTCAAAGCCCAACAGGAAGTAACACTCGTAGTGATGGCTTAATGCAGGTTAACGTGAACTATAAAAGTGATTCAACATGTGCAGCAAACCCTGTTTTTGCGAATGTTGGCGCAGACAATTTCTGTGCTGGGAGGCCTGAAATTAATGGATACGACTCATGCAGAGGAGATAGTGGTGGGCCTATCGTGTATGCAGAAAAAGGGGTATACAAGCAACTCGGTATTGTCAGTTGGGGAAGCTATCAATGTGGGGATATCAATACGTATGGTGTGTACACAGACATTTCGTATTTTTCTAAATGGATTGAAGAGCACACCTCAGGAGTTATCTACCCGCAAGATATTGAGCTTGGCTATAAAAGCTTAGGAGCAGTTTCTTATACACTCGACTATCAGAATAATACCCAAGAAACGATTTACTTTGACTCGTTTAATGTTGTCGTTGAAGGGAGTGGAGACGCGAACATTCTAGAAAATGGATGTTATCAAGCATTGGTTCTTCCGCAAGAATGGTGTTCTGTGACGGTAAATAGTACGTCGTGGAGTGTTGGGGATTTAAGCTATCAAGTAAACGCGCGAGTTAATACTGGAAAAAATATCGTTACATTACCTTCAGTTGTAAGTATTAATTATAGAAATAAAGCAGACGATGAATTACTTAATTTATTACCGAATAATAGAAATATATCAATATATCTGAATGACAACCCTTGGGAAAAGATTTCAAATGGGCTACAGTCAGGTGACGTGTCAAATAATGAATTATCAGAACTGGTGATCACTGGTTTATCTAAAGGAACTTTAAGTCTAGATATTCAAATCTCATCGGAAAGGTATTTTGATAAGCTCAATGTTTCATTAAATGGGAAATTATTGGACTCCTTATCTGGTGAGATAGAAGAAAGCCGAACAATTCAGTTTCATAATGAAAATAACACCTTGAAATTTGAGTATTATAAAAATGATTCAATCAGCGACGGTCAAGACACGGTATACCTAAGGAATTTTCGTTTAAATGAATCAAGCGAAGTTCCGAGTTCTGAATCCTCTAGTGTCAACAATAGTGCCGATAGCGGGGGTGGTGCCTTTAATATTTGGTTAGTATGGCTGCTTATGTTTAGATTTTTAGTTTGCCAGCGTGTACCGGTAAAGATCGCTTAGAGCAAAAACGATAAAGCCACCAAATAAATTGGTGGCTTTATTAAAGAGAGTTTGTACTTTGACTCAAATAGTATGGTGTTTACGCAGCAGCTTCAAATTGCGCTAGAAAACCGTCTTTACGTTCATTAAAGCGGTTTACTAAATCATCGATATTCTCTTGGTTATATGGTTTCAGGCCACTTGCAACCATGCGTTTCATGCCTTTGCCAACAACTTCACCGTTTTCCTTAAACTCAAAGTTAAGGGTAACAACACCACGTTTTCCGTCCACGTTAAAAGTTGCACCGCTAAACTCGACTTCTGGATGAGTCAGATCTAGGCGTTCAAATTCAACTTCCATGCTTTCATAAATCACTAACGGACGCTGACAATTGATCATCATTTGTTGCTCTTCCATCAGTGGAACCATGATGTGTGGGAAGTTCATGCCAGAAAACTGCACATACTTTGTAACAACATGTTCGATAAAGTCAGCGTTGTGGCTTACTGCGCCCTCACGTTTCATGTGTAGGTATTCTTTACCATTGGTATCAACAACAGCGGCTTCTTTTTCACACTTATTTTCGATGTTCAATGCAATGCCATCGCCAACCATGCCAGAAAAATCGAAGCGCATTTTTTGGCTGATGCCTTCTTTGCTTAGCAATACTGCAAACAATAAATCACCAGGAACACAAAAGCGTTTGTTGTCTTCGTCGTGGATAGGGTTGAAGTCACCCGCTACTTTTTTTGCAAAATGACTTGCTTGTTGGCGAGTGAATTGAAATTGGTGCTCTTGATTCGAAAAGTAAGGTGTTAAAAACATAATGTACGCTATATAGCCAAAACTGCGATGAATTATATATGAGTTCCACCGTTTAATGGTCCATCCAGTGGAGCAATTGCAAAATTCTGACATAGGTAAGAAAAAGGGTTCCGTTGGGAACCCTTTAAACTAAAAGCTTGGCAAAATATTGGTAGGTATTAAGTGGTTGTGTACCGCTAATTTTAACAGTGTATTGGCTTGCTCAATGTCAGGAGCAAAGTAGCGATCTTTATCATAAAAAGGTACTTTTTCACGCAAGATTTGCTTTGCTTCTTCTACACGAGTAGAGGACTTATTTGGCGTTCGGAAGTCTAACCCTTGCGCCGCCGCTAAATATTCAACGGCCAATATGCCACGTGTATTTTCACCCATATCACGTAACCTTCTACCCGCAAAGGTTGCCATGGATACATGATCTTCTTGGTTTGCAGAAGTCGGGAGGCTATCGACAGACGCTGGATGAGCAAGTGTTTTATTCTCACTGGCAAGAGCTGCCGATGTCACCTGAGCAATCATAAAGCCCGAGTTAACACCGCCGTTATCAACCAAGAATGGGGGGAGTTTCGATAGAGCACTATCAATAAGTAACGCCATGCGGCGCTCAGATAAGCTACCAATTTCTGCAATCGCTAATGCCAAGTTATCCGCGGCCATTGCGACAGGTTCAGCGTGGAA
Organism: Vibrio sp. TRT 17S01; assembly: GCF_050113695.1. Lineage (NCBI taxonomy): Bacteria > Pseudomonadati > Pseudomonadota > Gammaproteobacteria > Vibrionales > Vibrionaceae > Vibrio > Vibrio sp. TRT 17S01. Next base: position 561,680 of record NZ_JBNJOG010000001.1, read on the forward strand.
ATTACCTCCAGAAATGATGTCGCCATCATCTGCAAAAACTAAGGGATTGTCTGATACAGAGTTTGCTTCCACTTCAAGAATGTCCGCTGCATTTCGAATTTGTTGTAAGCAAGCGCCCATTACTTGAGGTTGGCAGCGCAGCGAGTAAGGGTCTTGTACTTTCTCGCAGCTTGTATGCGATTCTCCAATCTCACTAGTGTTGTCCAATAGATGACGGTAGGCCGCAGCAGAATCCATTTGTCCACGGTGACCACGTACACGATGAATACGAGGGTCAAAAGGTCGTCTGCTGCCTAGCGCTGCTTCAACCGTCATCGCACCACACACGGTAGCAGAAGCAAACAGATCTTCTGCAGCGAAGAGTCCTTCTAACGCAAAGGCGGTGGAGGCTTGAGTCCCGTTTAATAGCGCTAAGCCTTCTTTAGGTGCGAGTGTGATCGGTTCTAGACCGGCAATTTTGAGTGCTTCAAGACCAGGAATCACCTTACCATTGTGGCGAGCTTGACCTTCACCAAGTAAAACCGTACTCATATGGGCTAGAGGGGCTAAGTCACCAGAAGCGCCAACGGAGCCTTTTTGAGGGACGCATGGGTAAACCTGTGAATTGACGAGATCAATCAGCGCTTGAATCACTTGTAGACGAATGCCTGAAAAGCCGCGAGCTAAGCTGTTGATTTTTAGAATCATCATTAAGCGAACGGTTTCATCTGACATCAATTTACCAATACCCGCCGCGTGCGAGAGTACGATGCTTTTTTGCAGAACCTCTAAATCTTCCGGTGCGATCTTAGTATTCGCTAATAAGCCAAAGCCTGTGTTGATGCCGTAAACCGTACGTTCTTCAGCGATGACTTGTTCAACAACACGCGTGCTTTCTTCGATGGCGGGAATAGCACTTGCATCAAGTGACAAGTTCACAGGAGAACGACTAATTTGACGTAGGTGCTTTAAACCCAGTGAGCCTGGGGTTAAGGTTAAGTTCAACATTGCCATCTCCTTCATTTAAGCTTTTGCAGTTCTTGATTGAGCATCGGTAAATCAAGTTGTTGTTCAGCAGCACATTGTTTGGCAATGTCGTAACCTGCATCAGCGTGGCGCATCACACCAGTCGCTGGGTCATTGTGTAGCACGCGAGCAATACGTTGAGATGCATCATCGCTACCATCGCAGCAAATCACCATACCTGAATGTTGTGAGAATCCCATACCTACACCACCGCCATGGTGCAGAGAAACCCAAGTAGCACCGCCAGCTGTATTGAGCAGAGCATTCAATAATGGCCAATCAGACACAGCATCAGAGCCATCCAGCATGCCTTCAGTTTCTCGGTTAGGGCTAGCAACGGAGCCTGAATCAAGGTGATCACGACCGATCACAACGGGCGCTTTCAGTTCACCATTTTTGACCATCTCATTAAATGCTTGACCAAGACGTTCACGATCTTTTAAGCCAACCCAACAAATACGTGCAGGCAAACCTTGGAATTGGATACGTTCACGAGCCATGTCTAGCCAGTTGTGTAGGTGGGGGTTGTCAGGGATGAGTTCTTTTACTTTTTGGTCGGTTTTGTAAATGTCTTCAGGGTCACCAGAGAGTGCTGCCCAGCGGAATGGCCCAATACCCTCGCAAAAAAGAGGTCGAATGTAAGCTGGCACAAATCCCGGGAAATTAAATGCGTTTTCCACGCCTTCTTCTAGCGCCATTTGACGGATGTTGTTGCCGTAGTCTAGCGTTGCTGCACCGCGTTCTTGTAAGTCAAGCATGGCTTGTACTTGGATCGCCATTGAGGCTTTTGCTGCTTTGATTACCTTAGCTTCATCTTGCAATCGTACTTGGGCAGCATGTTCCATTGACCAACCAATGGGTAGATAGCCGTTTAAAGGGTCATGCGCAGAGGTTTGATCGGTCACGACATCGGGTATGATGTTACGTTCTACTAACTCAGGGAAAACATCAGCTGCATTACCTAACAAGCCAACCGAAACGGGTGTCTCTGAGGCTTTGATGATAGCAAGTGCGTCATCAAGTGTTGTGGCTTTTTTATCTACATAACCTGTACGTAGACGGTAATCGATACGGCTTTCATCACATTCCACAGCGATCATTGAAAAGCCAGCCATGGTTGCAGCAAGAGGTTGTGCTCCTCCCATACCGCCAAGTCCGCCAGTCAGGATCCATTTGCCATTTGCAACACCGTCGAAATGCTGTTTAGCCACAGCTACAAAGGTTTCATAGGTGCCTTGTACGATGCCTTGTGAGCCAATGTAAATCCAGCTTCCTGCGGTCATTTGACCATACATCATCAAACCTTGCTTATCGAGCTCATTAAAGTGCTCCCAATTTGCCCAATGAGGGACAAGGTTTGAGTTTGCAATCAAAACACGAGGAGCGTTTGCATGCGTTGGGAAGACACCAACGGGTTTTCCTGACTGAACAAGTAGCGTTTGGTCGTCTTCAAGTCTTTCTAGCACTTCGACGATCTTGTCATAGCACTCCCAGTTGCGGGCAGCACGGCCAATGCCACCGTACACCACAAGTGAATGTGGGTGTTCAGCAACATCAGGATCGAGGTTGTTCATCAGCATGCGAAGAGGTGCTTCTGTTAGCCAAGATTTCGCTCTCAATTTACTGCCATGAGGGGCACGAATCACGCGTTCGGTATCGAGACGTTTATCTTCTACTTGGCGTTCCGTCATTTTAGACTCCTTGTGTTTCACGTATCTGTTTTATTGGATTGTTATAAGGTTTTCTTTTCTGCAAAGGCGTTTGCGATGTCCCAACACAAACGAGCGGCGAGTCGTGCAGTTTGGCTGTCAACATCATAAGTTGGGTTGTATTCGGCAATATCAGCAATGACCAGCTTGTCTTTGTAGTGCAAAATGCGATCAAGAAAGGGGGCAAGTGTATCCATACTTACACCACGAGCGGCTGGAGCGCTGACTCCAGGGGCCGTGGCCGCAGGGAAGACATCAAGATCGATGGTGAGATAGAGAAAATCGCAGTTGTCGATAAAGTGTTGCAGCTGCGTGAGGTGATAAATATGGTTTAAATGCGCTAGATCCTTATCTTCCACATACCAAACATTTAGCTCATCAGCTCGGTTAAATAGCGCTTGTGTATTGCTCGCTCGGCTTACACCGAGACAGGCATAATGAAACGGCCATTCATTCTTCTGGCAGAAATCGTAAATCTGATTAAAAGGGGTTCCCGAGCTGGGTTTCACTTCTGCGTGTGTGCTTTCAAAAGCACGCAAGTCGAAGTGGGCATCAAAATTAATGATGCCAATTTTTGGAGGCTTAGCAGGGTTTAAGAATTTGAAATATCGGGCTAGCCCTTGAAAAGAAGCCCAAGCCACCTCATGACCACCACCCAATGTAATCACTGGAGTTGAGTGCAATGCCTGAGCAATCACATCGGCACAACTTGATTGGCTACTCTCAAGTAAATCATCTTCACAGACGATGTTACCCAAATCAATCAGAGTGGAATCGTTGTGCCATGCCATATTTGCCAATGCGCGCCGAATCAAATCTGGCGCTTTTTTTGCGCCAATACGGCCTTTGTTTCGGGCAACACCTGCGTCACAGGCAAAGCCAAGTATACTGACGCCATTGCGGTAAGGTTGTAGTTCTTGATAGCGAAGCTGTTTAATTACATGGTGGACGCGTTTTCCGTCATTGCCATCTTCGGGGTCGTGACGGCCTTGCCAATGAAAATCTTGATTGATATTGATGGAATTAGACATGACGTAATTCTCCCTTCACCAGCCGAGCAGAAAGCTGAGGGATACCCACCTGATAGCTAAGTTCTGCTGGGTGAGAAACGTTCCAAATGGCTAGGTCTGCATCATAACCGGGTTGGATTCTTCCTCGGGATGTTTCCAAACCGAGGGCTTGCGCTGCGTGGCATGTTACCCCCCTTAATGTTTCTTCAGGGGTAAGGCCAAATAATGTGCAGCCCATATTCATCATCATAGTCAAATCTGCAAAAGGTGAGGTGCCTGGATTGAGATCGGTCGCCAGTGCAATAGGAATGTTATGTTCCCTTAGCGCATCAATAGGAGGTAGCTGAGTTTCTTTGAGGAAGTAGAACGCACCGGGAAGTAGGGTGGCAACGGTGTTGGAATTGCTCAGTGCTTGGACACCCTTGTTATCTAAATATTCAATATGATCAACCGACAATCCGCCATATTTTGCGGTGAGTTCACTGCCGCCGAGATTAGATAGCTGCTCAGTATGACCTTTGATATTTAGGCCATAGGCTATCGCTGTTTGAAAAACTCGTTCGGTTTGGGGTAAATCGAAGCCAATCGATTCGCAAAATACATCTACGCTACAGGCGAGCTTTTCTTCTGCAACCTGCGGGATGATTTCATGACACACCAGATCAATATAGCGATCGGCTTTGCCTTGATATTCTGGTGGCAGGGCATGTGCTGCTAAGAGCGTGGTTGAAATATGAATGGCACGATGATCTTGCAATGCCTTTGCTGCTCTGAGCATCTTAATTTCATCTTTTACACTTAATCCATACCCAGATTTGACTTCAATGGTGGTGACGCCACTTCGGATAAGGCCATCTAATCTGGGCAGTGCAAGCTCAACCAATTCATCTTGCGTTGCTAATCGCGTGGCTTTAACAGTAGAAAGAATTCCACCTCCTTGACGAGCGATTTCTTGATAAGGAATGCCCTGCAGGCGCATTTCAAACTCATTTGCACGGCTTCCTGCATAAATGAGGTGTGTATGACAGTCAATGAAACCGGGAGTCACAATGCGTTGTTCACAGTCATACGAAGCCAGTGCATTTTCAGCATTACCCGTTGTGATATCAGCAATCTTTCCATCACGGACAAGAATGGTTTGAGGCGCACTTACGGCATATCCTTGCTGTCCGTCTGCCATTGTGACTAGGCGTGCGTTGGTTAATGCGAAATCGTCGGGCTTACTCATGATGGTCTCGGCTCTTAAATGTATATACAAATAATGGTATGGAGCCGTTAATTGATCAAGGTGAATGTTGCGGAAATGTGATCAATAAATAGAAGAATATGCTTTACTGTAGGAGGACTTTAGAACTTAATTTGTATCGAGTACCGGGATGATAAAGCAATGCAGAGCTCACAAGCTTATCTTCACTCCATGTACGGCGGTTAAGCAATAGACATGGTTCGTTGGCTGACAGTTTAAGCGAGGTGCGGACGTGCTCATCAGCCACAATTGCTTCCACAGTATGTTCTATGGCGCTGAGCGGACAATTTTGCGAAAGATATTGGTTTGGTGTGGTAGTTGAAAAGTCTTGCTTCATGTAGTCAGGTGCGTAAGCGGCGTTTACCCAACGTAGTTCAAGCTGAATAGGGGTCTTATCTTCGAAGTGAATAATCTCACTATAGAACACTTGGCTGCCTAACATCACACCTAGCTTTATTGCTGTTGTTTCATTCGCTTTGATCGCCATATGTTTAACAACTTGGCTGTGATATGACTTACCTCGTTGAGCTACTTCTTCTGCAATATTACGTATATCAAGCAAAGGCGATTCGGCTTTATCGTCTGGAGCACAAACAAAAGTGCCAGCGCGTGGTCTGCGCTGCAATTTTCCTTCGGCAACAAGATCTCGGATAGCTTTGTTCACCGTCATACGACTTACTTGGAACTGCTTAGTGAGTTCTAATTCGGTAGTAATACGATGACCGATAGGCCACTGACCAGATTCAATTTTGTTTGAAATATACTGCTTAATTTGCAAATAAAGCGGTGAGTTACTCATTCTATCTCTCGATTTAATTGACTATACAAATGTTTGTTAAGTTGCCGACAATTTGCAAGTTTAAATAGAGCTTTTGTGCGGTAGGGCCAAATTGAGTAGCGAAAATTGGCGTAAATGAAGCGATGGTAGTAAATCTCTTGCATTCATTATGATAGACGTGTAAATCGATATTGAACTAAAAAGGAAGTATAAGGATTCACAATGTTTGGTAAATTGAAAGCGTCTTTAGGGATAGGAGCAGCAAAGGTTGATACCATTTTGGAAAGCATGTCCGTTTATCAAGGTGACACGTTGAAGGGCCATGTGCACATTCAAGGTGGAGATGTTGAACAACAAGTCGATGCAATCAAACTTAAGTTGTGTACGGAAATGAAAGTGGAATCTGATAGTGGCAGTAGCTACCAAGACTTTTTACTCGGCCAATTGCAAGCAACTCAACCATTTGTGATTCAACCCGGTGAGAATAAGCAAGTTGCTTTTGAGTTAAAGTTAGACGATGAAACACCGATTACGGCGTTAAATGCACTTAAAAACCAATGTCATGTTTGGTTGGAAACAACCTTAGATATTGATTTCGCCATCGACCCTAAAGATCGTGATTTTGTTGAAGTGAAACCACTTCCTGTTGCTGGAAAAGTCATTGCGGCAATTGAACAGGCAGGGCTTGCTATGGTGAAAGCTGATGTCGAAAAAGGATACCTTCGTGGTGGCTCGTTTTCATCTAAATCTGGCTGCTATCAAGAAATTGAATTCCGCAATAGTGGTTTCATCAATAAAAAAGAAATCGAACTGTCATTTATTTTGGATGGCTACCAAATGCATTGCTTAGCAGAAGTCGATCGCTCATTTGGTCGTGGTGATCAATATGTGTCATTTACCCTGCCTTGTGACGCAAGTGATGCTCAGATCCAAGCTGCTGTCGCTCGTGTGCTAGCGGTGTAGACCATTAAAAACGGTACCGATATCCAAGAGAAAACGCGATATCGGTGCTGTTGTCTGCATTAAACATGTTTTCCGTTGCTGTAAGTTCTACTGCTGAGTGTTCAAACTGATAGCGGTAACCTAATGTAAATTCCGTTGCGGGTTTTGAAAACTCGTCTCGTCCTTCCGATATACCTTCATACACCATCAACTGACCAATGAGTTGGTGATCTTGCCAAAATCGATATCGATAACTTAAGCCTGTTGACAGTGTGGTTTCTTTTGTCGGAAAGCTGCCTAGAACATCCGAAGAATGACGGCAGGTAAAGCTAACAATGGCATCCAAACGATGTTGATTTCTTATATAGCCATAGTTTATTTGTAAGGCTTGTTGAAACTTGCTAGTGCTCAGAATACTTTGATCGGCATTGTTGAAATACCAAGATAAGCCAAGTGATGCGCCATGATGAGCCTTTTCAATGAGTTGGTATTGAGCGTAGAGCGTGAGCGCATTACTTAATGTTTTGCCTCGAAAATTAGCTTCGTCAATGTCGTATTCAGGAATGCTGATCACAAAGCGATTTTCATCCACATCTTTGCGGCCATTTTGATCTAAGCCAAAGGCGCCATGGAATGCGGTGGTTAATCCATCCAGATGGTTATTGCCTGCGTAGTTCCAGCGATAATTAAGTGCCAATTGCCACTTTGCGTTCAATTGCCATGTCCCTCCCAGTGCGATTTGGTTTTGGTAGTAATCCAGCTCGTACGTTTCTGTGACGGCCCAGATGCTGGCGATTGTTCCGGTAATAAACAGTTCTTTTTCATCAATAGGTAATGAGAACCCAGAGCGCAGCTGGGGGGATAAAGCATTGGTTTGAAAAGGGGATTGTGAATAAGTTTGTAACGGACCGTATTCAACTTGAGCATGGCTACTTAGAGCAAACCCAAATGTTAACGTGACAACAACTAACAGGCGTTTGTTGACCATTTTCGCCTCACTACTTTACGACGATAACTTAACTATAGTGGGCGAATGAAGATCATGGGCAATAAAAAACCAGCGTGGCTTACGCTGGTTTTATTATCATGGTTTGGTTTTCTAAGCGGCGGATAAATGCGTTGTTATGTAGGGTTGCCATGCATTTTGATACAGCTCGCGTGACTCTCGGCGCATGTTTTTAATCTGTGCCAGTTCAATCTCAGATAACGCACGTTCTTGCAGTGAAGCAGAGCGTTCAAGCTTTTGGATCCTTTCATATAGGTCATGTTCAGGGCCACTTTTTACATCAGCAATGGCCTTCAAATGAATTTGAACCTCTGCAATCAGCTGAGTTTTTGGTAGCTGAACCAATACGTTTAAATCGCGATAACCAGATGCGGCAGGCTTCTTAAAACGGTTTTTGACTTTCACAATGGTCGTTTCTCGATTGAGAACTTCGTACGCTTCCATTACTCCTGCTACATCATCAGCAACAATCGTTGCGCGCGCTAAGTCAGTAATTCTTTCTGGTTTATTATCTAACTCCAAGGCGATTTTTTCTTTAGCGCGATGAGAAGATTTTACGCCAGCAAAGTATGCATCGGTGTTGGTCAGTAGAGCCGTACTTTTACAGATGGTTTCTAACTCAAACTGAGCCTGATGTGCTTTGCTGTAGAGAACATCAAAGTCCGAGTAAGGCTGTAGAGGTGTTGAATTGATCGATTGAATGCCATAAAGGCCGCTGAGGTTGTGTTTAAATGCCTTAGAACACACTTCATTTTGATTGGTTGCCCGGTTGCCGTCACTACTTGGCGCCATGGGAATAGCGGCGAATGCAGGTGCTCGGCTCAATACTAAAAGCATTAATGCCGTAGTACGCAAGAATAAGCTCATTCACTCTCCTTAGATTTGTAGTGGCTTAAAAAAGGAAACTTAAAGGAAATCGTTGCCAACAAATCTGAGTCTCTGTTTTCTTTATGGGGTTGAAAATCGGACTTCCAATCCCTCAAAATCGAACAATTCGTAAACTATGAACCGCGTCTCAAATACATAGGATTAGAGTGGTTTTCTTTTTTAAGGTTCATCGTTAAGTCGTAACAGAGTATAAATAACGATTCTGAACCCAAGATGAATTATTTTGACAGCTTCATCTCGGCGTTGAATTGGTTTAGGCTAGACCGGGTAAAGTCATTCAAAAAATACGAGAATAAAACGATGAGAGACCCCGAATTTTGGCATAACAAGTGGGCCGCCAACCAAATTGGATTTCACCTCGACGATGTGAACCCACTGCTCATCAACTATTGGCATCATACTAAGCCACAGCGAGAAGACGCCGTCTTTGTTCCTTTATGTGGTAAATCAGAAGATCTCGTGTGGCTCGCGACAAAGCATTATGAGGTTCAAGGTGTAGAGTTAAGCCAAATCGCAGTGCGCGCGTTTTTTGCCGAGCATTTTTATACCCCGACGGTAACACCTGTAGCGAACCAACATGAGCTGTATCAGTTTGATGAATTGTCGATTTATACCGGTGATTATTTTACTGCACCAGTGCAGCCGGTCGATATCATCTATGACAGAGCTGCTTTAATTGCTTTACCGCTAGAAATGCGCCTTGAGTATGTTGAGCGACTGAAAAGGCTACTTAAACCAGGTGGACGGATTTTGCTGATAACATTAGATTATCCGCAAGAGGAGATGGCGGGACCTCCGTTTTCAGTCACGAAAACTGAGGTAGAGAATTTGTTTAGTGGTTATAAAATTACACAGCTGTTTCGTGATGATGCGGATGAAACACATCCTAAAATTGCTAAAAAAGGGTTGAGCCGATTTGCGGAAGAAGTCTTTTTAATCGAAAGTGCTTAAGCACGAAAAAACGCTTGCCATTGGCAAGCGTTTTTCATTTAGTCGCGATTTTAGTAGAGGACTTTCACTTTCCCTGCGCTATCAATAGCGTCTTCAATCGCCTGCTCCATGCTATCTCTACGAGTGATTGCGACCCCTAAGCGTCGACGTCCATCAATGTCTGGTTTGCCAAATAGACGGAGCTGAGTGTTTGGTGAGGTTAGGGCTTGTTCAAGGCCTTCGAAACGAATGTTGGAAGAGGTTCCTTGCCCAAGGATAACCGCAGAAGCTGCTGGACCAAACTGAGTGATACCCGCAATCGGCATACCCGTGAAAGCACGAACGTGAAGGGCGAATTCAGACATGTCTTGTGACATCAAAGTGACTAAGCCTGTGTCATGTGGGCGAGGTGATACTTCATTAAAAATAACTTTGTCACCTTTAACAAACAGCTCTACACCAAAAATACCGTAGCCACCTAATGCGTTTACGATTTTCTCTGCCGTGTATTCTGCGGCTTTCAATGCAACATCAGACATCACTTGAGGCTGCCAAGATTCACGATAATCCCCATCTTCTTGACGGTGGCCGATAGGTGCACAGAAATGAACGCCATCAACTGCACGGACGGTGAGCAGTGTAATTTCGTAATCAAAGTCGATAAAACCTTCAACGATCACACGACCTGCACCCGTTCGGCCGCCTTCTTGTGCGTATTCCCATGCTTTTTCAATATCTTCTGGGGCTTTAATGACGCTTTGCCCTTTGCCAGAAGAGCTCATCACGGGCTTACAAACACATGGTGTACCAACGGCTGCTACAGCGGCGACAAATTCTTCATAGCTATCTGCAAATTGATAAGGAGAGGTAGTCAATTCGAGTTCTTCGGCAGCTAAACGGCGGATACCTTCACGGTTCATTGTCAGCTTAGTGGCTTTTGCCGTTGGGACTACGTTTAAGCCAGTTTTTTCTAGCTCTACCAGCTTGTCTGTGGCGATCGCTTCAATTTCAGGAACGACATAATCAGGCTTTTCCAACTCAATAATACGTTGCAGTGCATCGCCGTCGAGCATATCCAACACGTGGCTGCGGTGCGCGACTTGCATTGCAGGTGCATCAGCGTAGCGGTCACATGCGATAACTTCTAAGCCAAGACGCTGACATTCAATGGCTACTTCTTTACCCAGCTCACCAGAGCCAAGTAACAAAACGCGAGTAGCACTTTCACGGGTAGCAGAACCAAACATGGGATACCTCAAAAAAGTAATGGAAATAAGAGAGTTGCCGGGATCATACTGATAATTTTTTGAAAAGCAAACGTTTGCGCAATTGGTGAATGCATTTTTTATTGCCAAGAAAACTTAGAGGCAAAGCACATTTTTTATACCTATTTGATAGTGAAACCTAATTCATTGATCTAACGCCATATCCCTCTTTTGAGGTAGCGAGAAGATGCCGGGTAGGTGACAGAACTGCGAATCAGTTCAATCGCCTTATGTCTGTCTCAGGAAGAGTTGTCGTATCATGCGTTTGTCTAGTAAGTATATTGTCCCAATCATCATTCCTCTCATTGTTCTGTTGATGCCATTGTCTGCATTTCCATTTGAGGGCATCACCATTATTCAACAACGAGTTATCGCCATATTCTTATTGGCAGCTTTATGTTGGGTGTTTGAACCGATCCCAATCTATGCCACGTCGGTTGTCATCATCGTTCTTGAGTTATTAATGCTCTCGAATAAGGGAATCGTACTTTTTCGTCTTGAGGAAGGGCAGCCGCATTTTGGTGAGTTGCTGAAATACAACGAAATCATGGCAACCTTTGCCAGCCCCATTATTATGCTTTTTCTAGGGGGCTTCTTTTTGGCGATGGCGGCAACAAAGTATCGTTTAGATGTCAACTTAGCACGTGTGTTACTCAAACCATTTGGTCAAGACCCCAAATTTGTCATGCTTGGCTTAATGTTGATCACCGCTATTTTCTCAATGTTCATGTCAAATACCGCAACCACAGCAATGATGTTGTCAATTCTAACTCCAGTCATCGCCGTGTTTGGGCCAAAGGACCCTGGTCGTATCGCGTTTGCGTTATGTATTCCTGTCGCGGCAAATATTGGGGGTATCGGAACTCCAATCGGCACACCACCAAATGCGATTGCTCTTAAGTATTTAGTGGGAGATGCGTATATCTCTTTTGGCGAATGGATGGCATTTGGTGTGCCTTTTGTCGTTGTGATGATGGCGTTAGCGTGGTTTTTGATCAATAGCTTGTACAAAGCTGAGCAGCAAAGGATTGAGCTGTCAATTAAAGGCAAGTTTCTCAAAACGCCAAAGGCGATAGTTGTCTATATCACATTTGGTCTAACCATATTACTGTGGCTGATGGGCTCATCGCACGGTATGAATTCATATACAGTAGCTTTGATCCCTGTTGCGGTGTTCTCTATTACAGGGATCATCAATAAAGAAGACCTCAAAAAAATCTCTTGGGATGTCCTGTGGCTAGTTTCTGGTGGTATTGCCTTAGGTCTAGCATTAGACAAAACAGGCCTAGCGAAATTGGTTGTACACAGCATTCCATTTGGTGATTTCTCTCCTTACTTGGTGTTATTTGGTGCAGCTTTCCTATGTTTGTTAATGGCTAACTTCATGTCCCATACGGCGACAGCAAACTTACTGATGCCGATCATGGCAGCATTAGGTGCATCAATGACGTCACTAACGCCATTAGGCGGCGAAGTGACGCTTATTCTAGTGGTGACCTTTGCGGCCTCACTCGGCATGTCATTACCTATCAGTACACCGCCAAATGCACTGGCCCATGCGACGGGGCATGTGCAGAGTAATCAGATGGCTCGCGTTGGTGTGGTATTGGGTGCGGTCGGTGTGTTACTGAGTTTCGTATTGGTTTGGGTATTACACTCCGTTGGACATATCGGGTAAACGATGAATGCAGAAGATTTCCAAGCACTAAAACTGCGTTATTTTAGCGATCCTAGTCGCCAGCTCACGGTGCAAGCGGGCACCACGCTGATTGAGCAAGACGGTTACAATGATAAGTTGTTTTATGTGATCTCTGGTGAACTAGAAGGATACTTTAAAGAGCTGTCGGAACCACCAACTAAAGTCTTCTCAGCAAGTAGTGGTGCTTTTATTGGCGTTCATAGCTTTTTCTCCGGAACATGGACCGCGTCTTCTACTGTGATTGCCAAAACTGACTTAGAACTAGCGTGGGTTGACCGACATACACAAGCCTACAAGCCGAAAAATTTTGGTCCTTTAACCGCACAATTTACTCCGGTAATCGTCAATGAACTTTCTCGTCGCCAGCGCCGCGCTACTCAAGAAGCTTTAGCAAAAGAGCGAGCACTTCAGAAACTTAGTATTGCTGAACAAATGACGACATTAGGGCAGCTAGCAGCGGGAATTGCTCATGAATTGAATAACGCCATTGGGGTGGTCAACAGTAAAGCTGAACGACTGGAAAGCGTTATCATGCAACTGCTTGAGGAAGTGCATCCTGAAGCGAGTGAATTTTTTGATGTGGGCTTGATGCAAGGCCAAAAAATGTCTTCATCAGAGGCTAGAAAGAGAGCCCGAATGTTAGAAAAGGAATACGGTTTTTCTCGTTCAGTTGCTAAATCATTAGCGAAAGCCTTGCCCGAAGGAGAGGTCTCTTCTCGCTGGTTGAATCAGCCGGAAGATACCATTCGATACTGGCAGATGGGACGTGATTTACATGACTTACGTTTGGCATCAAAGCACACCGTAGGCATCGTAAAATCAGTGAAACAACTGGGGCGAACGGACGTAAATCAAGATGAATCGCTTAGTATTAACGACACGCTACAAAAGGCGTTAGCTTTGCTTCAAAGTGATCTCAGGCGAGTCGCTGTTCGCTTTCGTCCTGCAGATCTTCCTGCATTTGTTGGCTCCCAAACTGAATTGGTCCAAATATGGGTCAATATTATTAAAAACGCATGTGATGCGATGTGTGAAACCCCGAATCCTGAGATAGATATTCGAACTCGGGTCAGCAAGTCAAGATTGTTGATTACCATTGCAAATAATGGGCCCGAAATCGACGAAGCCACTCGAAGAAAGATCTTCCAGCCCAACTTTACAACCAAAAAAGGAGGGTTATCGTTTGGCTTGGGTTTGGGTCTATCGATCGTGAGGCGGATTGTGTCAGGGTATGGTGGAAGCATTGTGGTGAAGAGTGATGATACACACACTATTTTCAGAATTAAGTTACCAATAGAGGAACGATATGGAGAAGCTTAATGTAATTTGTGTCGACGACCAGCGTGAAGTGCTCAGTGCAGTGCTACAAGATCTTGAGCCGTTGCTTAGTTGGTTAAATATCGAAGATTGTGAATCAGCTGATGAAGTACTGGAACTTATGGATGATCTCGATGCAGACGGTGAGCACATCGCAGTGGTTGTTTCTGATCATGTCATGCCGGGTAAAACTGGAGTCGAACTGCTGACGGAAATTAGCCAAGACACGCGTTTTCCTGCAACAAGGAAAATATTACTCACAGGGCAGGCGACGCACACTGATACGATTAATGCAATTAACCGTGCTGGTATTAATCACTATTTCGAAAAACCATGGAATGCTGACGCACTAATAGAAGCGATTAGAAACCTAGTGACAGAATATATACTGGAACAAGGGTTAGATTACGAAAACTGGCATGGAGAACTTGATCAAGAGGTATTGTTGAAGCATTTAAGATTAGGTTAAGTGTTTCATTTTCTTACCGTACCCTAAATGGCGTGCATATTTTGTGGTTATTGAAAATGTGCACGAATACCCACTGTTGTATCACAAATGAATTAATTTAGTTATTACTTAATGATACTTTTGTGAATTGTTGTACATTGTGGCGGTACCAAATGATGATATTGTTGACTTATGCATCAAGCAGCAGATTAAATTAGTAAATCTATTAATAGTAGAGTGATATTATTTGTTACACTTTACTAAACCTTAGTATTAATCGGCTATATTCATGCAATACGATCCAGAACAATCAATAAAAATCGCAATTGCCGACCTGAATGTCGGTATGTTTGTGACTGCATTAGAAGATAGTAAACGTGTCAACTTGGCCAACGCTGGTAGGGTGTCGTCAGACAAAGCAATCCAGCAACTGAAGAAAAACGGAATCAAATATGCGTGGGTTGATCAGCAATTGTCTGCGAAAGGCTTAACATTTAAGCCAATCAATGATGTTGAACCAGAAGCGGAAGTCGCTTTACCAGAAGATACGCCGACAAAAAGGGTAAAACGAAGCCGCTTTGGCCAGCAAAAAAAAGCCAAGAAAATAATTAAAGAAGCAAAGGATCTTGCTCAGAAACTTCTGAATCATACCTTTGAAGGCAAGATTGTCGAAGTTGCAGAAATAGAAGATTGGGCAGACGATTTAATTGAAGCGGCGCTGGTTGATTCAGATGCGCTGCAATGCGTTTCTGCATTAAGACAAAAAGACAGTTACCTACTCGAACATTCAGTGAATGTTTCATGCTTATTGGTGACCTTCGGTAAGCACCTTGGTATGCCCAAAGAAACCCTGAAGCAAATGGCAATTGGGGGCATCATTCATGATGTCGGCAAGGTGAAAGTGAAAGACGAGGTGCTACACAAGCCCGCAAAACTCACGCCAGATGAATTTGAGCACATGAAACTTCACCAAGTGTTTGCTAAAGATCTCATTTCTCCTATTCAAGGCTTAAGCGATGTGAGTCGGGATGTGTGTTTAATGCATCACGAGAAACTCGATGGGACTGGCTATCCGAATGGTTTAAAAGAGGAACAAATCCCTCAACACGGCAGAATGAGCTGTATTGTTGATATCTATGACGCGCTGACTGCTGATCGTTGCTATAAACTGGGAATGAGCTCTGCTGCAGCATTTAAAATCCTGTTAAGCCTAACGCCTTTCCATCTGGATCGAGAGCTTGTGTATAAATTCATAAACTGCATAGGCATGTACCCGGTTGGCTCTATCGTTGAGTTAAGCGATGGACGAGTGGGTATTGTATGGACATCGAATGAGTCTGAGCCGCTCAAGCCTGAAGTAAAGTGTTTTTACACTCGAAAATACCAGCGTTTTTGCGAAGTGGCGTATGTGGACTTAAAACACTCGAAACTGAAGATTGAGAGTGCGATTTCTCCAAGCTATCTTGAAGTGGATGCGACGCCGTTTTACGACGATTAATCCGTGATAGAAACACTTCAAATAAAAGAAAGGCGCAGTATTCAGCGCCTTTCTTCTTACTTATATAGCGAGATAGCTTACGGGAATGTCTGGATTAATCGCTTCCAGCGTAGCTTGCGTGTCTGCTAGGTGGCTGATGCTACCGTCTGCCATTTCTGCTAACGCTGCTGATTCAATATCAGTTAGCTGCTTGCCATCCAGTAACAATTGGATCATCGCGACTTGTAGTGGAGGTAAGCTTGGGTTAAAGGCGGCATTCTCAGCGTAAGCACCGGAATACACCTTCCCGTAACGTGATTTCAGTGCGACGCCACTCAAGTTATGTGTATACGGAGCATGGCTCTTATTTAATGAAGCGAGGGCAAGTGACACTAACTCATCTTGTTCTTCCGATTCTTTGCCATGATTAACGGAAGACATAAGTCCCGACTCAATACCAAGGTCGGCTGGACCAAATGATTCAGGTAAATATTCTTGTAATGTCATTTCATCACGCTGTGGTAATTGAACGACTAGCTCTTTTGCCGTGGTCAATTCGTTCATAAACTGACGGCAATGACCACATGGGCTGAAGTTGATGGTGATGTCTGAAATACCAGTTTCACCTTTCATCCATGCATGGCTGATGGCAGATTGTTCAGCATGAACGGTCTGGCCTAATTGTGCGCCAGATATTTCAACATTTGCACCAAAATAAAGGCGACCAGAGAGGCCACGCACGATTGCACCAACATAGAAATTAGAAATTGGCGCATAGGAGTAGGCGGCAGCAAAGGGGAGAAGAGCAACACGCATTTCAGCGTCGTCTAAACCAGTAAGCTCACGTAACTTAGAAAACTGTTCGGTAGACAAAGTCGCGTCAAAGTCGTCGGCTAAAACAATCGGGCCAAGGTAGTCGGCAATCGCTTTTGGTGTTTCCGCTAATGCTTGTTCGATGCGGCTATTCATAGTGAGTCCTTGTGATTACATTGGATCTCATTCTATGACATCAAGAGAACATTGCTGAGATTTTTGTCACATTAATTGCTGTAACGATATATATGATTTCATAGTTAGAGTGATGTCACACATGTTATCGATTACATGCCATTCAATCGTGATATGCATCGAACCTAAAAACGAGCTAAGCCATTTTGGTGGTGAATGACTTAGCTTGCCATCCACAGTGCTAGTGTGAAGAACGTCGGTGCCAGAATTGAAGTGATGACGCCACACACAACTAACGCGAGTGAGCTAAAAGCAGCATCTTGGCCATCTTTTTCGGCACATGTTGCAGTGCCAAGAGCGTGTGAAACCGTGCCCATGGTTAAACCTTTCGCGATAGGGTGGGTAATCCCTAGCATGTTGTATATTGGGTAGGCAAGAATAGCTCCGAACAGGCCGACAATTAACACTAAAATGGCTGCTATGGCAGGCTCTCCGCCAAGGTGGCTGGAGACTTCCATCGCGATTGGAGTCGTGACAGATTTTCCGAGTAAGCTGGCGATCAGTGACATATCTGCCTGCATATAAACGGCAATCATACTTGCAGTTAACATTGACATGATGCTGCCAACGCCACACGCTAACATGATGATTCGCCAGTTAGACTTAATCTGCGGGAGTTGTTCGTACAGCGGGTAAGCCAATGCAACAACAGCAGGTTGGAGTAGAAAGCTAATCCACTCATTATCCGCGTAGTAGCTTTCAAACGGTACTTTTAGGTACATCAAGACGGGGATAAGTATTGCAATACTGATGAGCAATGGATTCATTAACGGAGAGTTACATTTCCTACTTACCCAACGTGCAAAAAAGAACACAATGATCGTGACTGGTAACCACATTATTTGTTCCCCTTCTTCAGTAATCTATCGAGCATCAACCCTAAAACAACAAGAACAATTAAGGTGCCACCGACAGCACTGGCTAAAATCGGCAAGGCATTGGCGATAAGCATGTCAAAGTGTTCCATTAATCCAACACTGATAGGAACAAACAGCAAAATCATGTAACGGATGAACAGGGTGGCAGAAGGGCGGACCCAGTCAACAGAAACCAAACCACTAGCCATGAGCCCAAATAGGATCAGCATGCCAATAATACTGCCGGGAATCGAAATATCGAGTAAGTGCTGAATGTTAATTCCAGCCAGTAAGCAGAGTAGGATAAGACCCATTGACACTGCATACTGTAAAATTGTTTTAGCCATATCTTCTGTTGAACAAGGTATAAACGATTGAGAGTAAGTATCAGAACATTACGAAATAAGCTTCTCAACGTATTGATAAACGGATTTTAAAATAGCGATCTTCTTTTGAGCACTTTCATATTCGTGAACTAAGTTTTCCAGATTCAACATGTAATCTTCAATACGACTTTCGAAATAATCTCGGCTATGAGATGCCCAGCGTTGTTGTTCTGATTCACTGAGCGTCCATGGATAATGTCGAGCGCGGTAGCGGAATAATAGAGGTTCAATACGCTTATCATTAAACGAGATGTCTAATGCCGCTAGGTTGTTTACTTCCGTTTCGCGAATAATATCCATGGCGGCTTTATCGGCTGGAGAGAAAAAGCCATCGTAGAGCATTGTGTCTACGTCGTTACTCTTTTTATATTCGCGTTCGATGTTATACAAACCGATCAGCTTTTCTCTGATCTCTGGGTGCTGGCGAAGTAAGGCGAGGTTCTGCAGACACTTCTCACGATCAATCCCAATGATTTCTGCATTTTCAGCAGTAAGTGTTTTTGCAGGTGCAAGGATTGGGCATTTATTCAGGTGCACGAGCTTAATGGGAACGGGTAGCTCATCTGCGGCTAAATCAGCATGTTTCGTGTATAGGCGTTGTTGCAGCTGCTCAGAGTCAAGCTCAAGTAATGGGGTTGGATCTTTTGCCAAATCGACCACAATGACGGCATTTTGGTTAGTTGGGTGCCAAGCAACGGGAACCACCCAACTGGTGTAATTGCATTCACGCCCAAGCATCCCGGAGACATGCATCAGTGGTGTCATGTTTACGATATCCACTAACTCATTCAGCTTGCGTTTATGGCGCATGTTGAGGAAGTAATCGAATAGCTTTGGCTGGGCGGCTTTCAGCTTCTTCGCCATTTCTATGGTCGCGATGACATCAGCCATTGCATCGTGCGCATTCTCGTGTTCGATACCATTGGCAACAGATAAGTGTTCCAACTTAAAACTGGTATAACCTTCATCATTTTCAGGCCATTCGATGCCTTCCGGACGAAGTGCATGACACGCGCGCATTACGTCTAATAAGTCCCAACGCGAGTTTCCGTTTTGCCAGCTCCATGCATACGGATCAAGAAAATTGCGGTAGCAGGTATAACGTGTCACTTCATCATCAAAGCGAATACTGTTGTAACCAAGGCTAATGGTATTAGGTGTGGCAAGTTCAGCGTGTATCTTGGCAATAAACTCAGGCTCTGGCAGTCCGTTTTGCATCGCGGTTTGAGGTGTGATCCCGGTAATTAGTGCCGCTTCAGGGGATGGGAGGTAATCAGAAGGAAGCTGGCAATAAATAACCAAGGGTTCGCCTATGATATTAAAATCCATATCGGTGCGTACGCCAGCAAACTGACTTGGACGATCTTTCGCTGGGCTGGTTCCCCATGTCTCATAGTCGAAGAAGAAGAATGTAGGTTGTTCGTTGTTGTTCATTGTTTTGTTAGTCTTTTCGAAATTCTTCAAATCAAGCCTTGTGTATCAGTCGATTAGCCCTGTCAGTTGTGCTATCTTTTGAGTTGAATTTTATTGTTTTTGCATGTTTTACATTTGCACTTGCGTCTAAATATGTGTCTAAATTCTGTAAGTGCTGCGTCCTAATTTCTAAGGTATACAAATTGAGCATCACAGATAAGCAGCTAAAGGCTATTGCTAAGCAAGCAGAGTATAGCGGCCCAGCAGAACTGAATGACGGTGAAGGGCTAATTGCGAAGATATCGCCTAAAGCAAACATCACCTTCCAATATCGTTGCAGGTTCAATGGTAAAAACAAACGCATCCGTATCGGGAAGTATCCGATAATCAGCCTTAAGAATGCAAGGCAAATCCACAAAAGGATGCTAGAGCTAAAAGAAGAAGGCAGAAACCCAGAGATTGCGATCACCGGAGAAACCGACTTTGTAACCTTGAAAGACTGTTTGGATTATTGGTTTGAACACAAAGTCTCAACCCAAAAAGAAGGTACTCAGGTTCTTTATAGATCAGTAGCAAACAACTATTTTTACGATGCTTTTCCTGATACCGATGTAGAAAAAATCCCCGCCCGTGATTGGATGCGTTGGTTCGATGAAATAGCCAAAAAGAACCCAAAGACCGCAAACTCAGCATTTTCAAAAATGCGCGCCTGTCTTAACTTCTGCAAGTCAAAGTTTATAATAGACGGAACCCACTTTGAGAAAATTCGCCAGAAAGACGTTGGAGAGACACCGAAAGATGGAGATCGCGTTCTAACGTTGCCAGAGCTTGCTAAAATCTGGATCACAATTGAGCGCAGCAAGGCAGGTACATCTACCAAAAACCTGCACCTAATTACCTTGCTTTGGGGTAACCGGCTATCTGAGCTGCGCTTAGCTAGGCGTGAACATTTCGATATGGTTAACGACATTTGGACGGTGCCGCCAGAGCTAAGCAAAATGAGAAACACCATCCGTAGGCCCATTCCTAAACACATCAAACCCATGTTAGAAAGGCTGATGAATATTTATGAGGATTACCTGTTTCCCGGCGCATCGCTTCATAGTCCCATCACGATTTCAGCGGCAAACAGATACATTAGAAGACAAAGAGCTCTATTAACCCTGCCGCATTGGAGAACGCACGACTTTCGACGAAGCATATCAACAACATGCTCAGCTCTTGGTGTTATGCCACACGTAACAGAAAAAATGCTAGGGCATGAACTAGTTGGCGTGATGGCAATCTACAACAAGCACGATTGGCTACCAGAGCAAAAAGCCGCTTACGAAATGTTTGCTGATGCCCTGTTTGAGCAAGTTAAAAAAGAACTCGAGCACGATAAAGAAAAAGCGAGCTAACTGCTCGCCTTAAAACCACCCTCATGTTCTACCCATTCCATCACCGCTGTTCTTAACCAGCGCAGGGGAGATTTACTTATTGGCTCTGGGAAGTTTCGATTTTTGCGCCAAGCGATGATCGTAGTACGGTTCTTATTAAAAAACTCCAGCACCTCTTTGTGACACATCACCTTGTCGGATGACTCTGGATAACGTTTCTCATCATAAACAGCCTCATCAGTTGTGGGGGCGCTCTCAACTGAAAAAGAAGGTGGAGTGTAACTAAAGTTCATTGGAGACGTATTGAAATTTGAATAAGTCATTGCACAATTCTCTATTTAAAGCTCTGAAGAAAGCCGCTGGTCAGGCGGCTAGAATTAGAATTTACTAGTTAAAAGCTTGCCAGATTTCACTGACATAGCGCGCTTGAAACTTCGCATCAGCAAGTGCAGAGTGATGAACCCCATCACGTTCTAGCGTTGATTTTGGGTCGATATTAAGGATCTCTTTCCCCATCTTCACGATGGTGCGAACGTCGAGATCATTCCAGTGGATGAAGTTAGGTTTAATTCGGCATGCCTTAAACGCATTTTGAACAATAACGTTATCAAACTCCTTCCCATTGCCCCATACGCAGATATCATTTGGATCCCCAATATCAGCGAGCCATTGATTGAACTCTGTCAGAGCATCTTTCAGTGATGATTTTGGCGTGTCTTTTTGGTAAATGTAGCGAGCTTCTTCACTTTGCTGTAACCACCAAATCACCGTTGAAGCATCGATGTCGCCATAGTAAGCAGAGCTATTCAGATTGATAACTTCCTCAAAATCTGCCCCAAGCTCACCGTTGCTTGGGTTAAATGCTACGGCACCAAGTGAAGTAAGCGCAGCCTTGCTACCTTTCCCCATGCATTCAACATCAAGCATGATGTGTTTTGTATTGGGAACAGCCCACCAAACATAAGGGCCATCTTCTGTATCGTGGATTGATAGGATAAAAGAGCTACGTGATGGCGGTGTCGGTTCCCACTTGATGCAGCTTTCACCATCCTCAATCCATTCATTGATGATCTGTTCATCTGCTTCATTTTCCATTGCCACGATTTCTACGGCAATGTCGTTCTCTGCTTCGAAAGCTTCAAGCGTGGCTTTAGATACGACTTCGCCAAAATTAGGTAGGTTAGGATGAGTCCAAAAACCCATTTCATCGCGTTCTACTACTAGTTTTTCAATCTTCATTGCACAGTTTCTCGTTTAGTTTGTAATAAATAGGCCGCTGGTCAAACGGCCAAGGTGATTAAATTGTGTTTCTGCGGTTGTCTAGTTCAAGCCACGCATTTCTTCGTGTTGATTCTCGGTAGTTGGTAGAGTTAGCAATCTTGACCAAATCTACAGTCAACATAGTGCGTAGTCGAAATACGCTAATGAACCAATTGCCTTGTAGGTGATTGCTCATGCGTTACCTCGTATTAACTGATCGCGAAGGTTCGGCGGTGTTCCCTTAATGGTTAGCGTGTCTGTTTCTGGGTCATAGAAAACTCGCTCACTAAATAGCTGGCGGTCGAAAGATATCTTCAAACCGCCGCCGGCACCTTTGAACTCTACCAAACCTTTAGCAATCGCTTTATTAGCAGGGAAACTATCAGAAAGCTCATAACCGTTTTCTTCAACATAAGAAGCGAAGTCAGTACCGTTAACCGCAGGCATGTCACAAGACAAATCCACTACGGTAATCTCTTCGCCGGAATTCGCAGCGTTAAAAGCAAATTCTTTAACCGATTTACGAATGTTGTAGGCTTCGTCTGGTTCATTGCTACTACTAGAAATAAAGTCTTCAACAGCCTGCTTAAGGACCAGATTCTCAGACTTAGGGTCAAGCCCGCTTTCGATTTCAAGGAAATCAAAGAAGAAGTCACTCACGCCACGGCCAGAGCGGCCACGTAAGAAAGAGATATAACGATCAGATGAGAGACAATTGCTGTGAGCAGTAAAGTCGATACGAGCCGCGATAGTGATCTTCGAAACATCAATATAGTTAGTCGGTTGAATGTGAAGCCCTTGGTCCACCGTCATACCGTCGATAAATGGGATAATAGATACCGTCAAGTACTCAGTCGCCAGAGAGCGGTAGTAAGCGAACACGAGTAAACCAGTATCAGAAAAAGGATATTTGCATAATTCGGATAGGAGCCGGTTCGCTTGACCTTGAGCAAAGTCAGCAAACGAAGCTGATTTGGAGGAAAGAGTAAGTTCAGAGCATGTGCGAAAATCACTCTCTTCCTTAAAATAACCAAAGCCCTTATTGGTTTTTTCGCTGATGGTGCGGTGAATATCTGACACCAAATGCTCAGACTTAGCGTTAATACCACACTCAGTGGTTGGCATTTCGATGATCAGCTCATCGTTTTCGTTCTTCACAAGGTTGAACAGATTTATTGCGAATAATTCTATGCTCATTGCACGTATTTCCTTTTAAGTTAGTAAAATGAAGCCAGTGGTCAGTTGGCTACGGTTTGTTTTGATTCTTCCGTAGGAAGATCGTATTTATAGCTAAGCTCTAAAGCCTGAAAGAACTCGTCCATTGCCATAGGGCGCTTTGAATCTTTCACTTTGGCTAACAACTCAAGCTCAGCTGGGGAAGGGTGGTTAATCCGTTCCACGGTAAATCTCCAACAGTGTTAAAAGAAAAGGCCATGCGCTTGCTATTTAACGACACCTAACGCCTCTATTGGCTATTAAAAGATAGGATTTGTTAACGCACAGCCTTTTAGGTTAGTTATATGACGTGGTTACTTGTGCAACCGTTTCCGAGTCACCATAAACACCACAGATCAAAGGTAAAGCTTCGTAATGTTCGATTAGCTCGCCTTTTTTATTTCGAACAGGAACGCCACGAGTTATGTACTTGCCATTTCCCCATTCTTTTTCACAGATACAGGGCGTCCACCAATAGCGCCAGTTGCGGCTAATGACAAAATCTTTACTCTCGCCCTTCTTTAAACCTTCCCGCATTTCCTCTAGAGAGTCGGTGCCAAAGTACTTCTCTATTTGTTCAGCACTCTGTGCTGCGTAAACTTCAGATTCTTCGCCATACCAAATAGCCTTGCGCCCTTGCAAAACCACATCACAAATCATTTGCTTTGCTTTTTTATTGCTTACACGTTTAGCCATTATGTTTACCTTCAACAACTACGCACTCACTACGCGCAAACGCACCGCATTTTTCACCAGTGTCACCGATGAAGTAGTAGAGTTTCTGGCGTCCTTCACCTTCGCCAATAACCTCAAATACACGACCTTTCTTGGCTCCGTGTTTATCCGCGATCGGCAGATCCGTTGTTAGTTTTATTTTCATGCTCACACCTTGCTGTTTAGTTTTGAAAGTAGCTCGATGTAGTTACTTCTGACGCCCAATAAAAACTCTCCAACCAGCTCCTTGTCTTGGATGTCTTGTGTAGCAATCAACATTTCCCTTAACGCCATAGCTAAATCATCACGCTCTTTGCGTAGCCGCTTCAGCTCTGGTGATTTTGCGTGCTTGTTCCAAGCAGTAATCGCATCTTCGTTAGTCGCATGCTCGCCACTTTGAAGCTTGCAACAGTAGCAATAAGCCTTTCCTTGTGATGCACCTACATCGTTACTTTCGCAACGTGGACACGATTCTATTTCTTCCGACTGCTCAAGCGACTGATAGGCCAACTTACATAGCTCAAGAGCGTCACTAGCATCGATTTTTATTTGTTTAAACCCAGCATCTAATGCGCAGTTGGCAAGGTGCATCATTTCGCCGATGTCAGATTTTTCAAAACCTGTTTTTCCTTTAGCATTTCCCATCACCTGACCTCCATATCCATAATTGGGTTGCGGTTTAGCTTGTGATTAAACAAACGGCGCAGTGCGTAGCTACGAATAATTGATACAACCGTAAAGAACGCACCAATCAACAGGTTGTCTTGCAGCGAAACATAAACACCGAAATACGGAAAAATGATCAGCTGACTAAGTAAGGCAAGAACATAACCAACCACAACGTTGCAGATGCTCTCTAACAAGCTTTGTTTTTTACTTTGCATCGCGGTTTCTCCAGCAATATAGGCCGTAGAACACAAGGCAAGTGAGGGCGTATATTAAAAGTCCCATGTGTTAACTCCCGGGTGAATAAATTCTGACTCGGTTTGTTGTGTGCCAGCACTGCGCATCACCTTTAAACAAACCGCCTTCACGCAACTTCGCACAACCTTCGGGTAGAGCCTCCCCACATTTACTGCATGTACCAAGTTCGGTTTTGATTTGCTCCATTTGCTTATGAGCACGAAGAATGCAAGCCTCTATCGCTTCAACTTCGGTATAAGGTTCCGTTGGAAATGCATAGAACTTGCGTACCTCATCCAGCTTTGCCTTTACCGTTGGATGAAGGGATAACCCTCTCACCTCATGGTTTCCACTTTGCTTTTTAGCTTTGCGGCACTTCTTAGCGCGTTTAGCTGCAAGCTTTCTTTTGTGCTCTAAGTCGTCGCTCATGCCGCTTTACCCTTGGCACGCTTGTTTTTGGCCGCTTTCTTTTTGGCAGGGGAGAGAAGCTGCTTTGCTTTTGCAAGACAAAACTCGAAGCATTTGCCCCCCCCTTGCGCCACCGAATGACGCGGTGTTGCGGTAGGTTTCAACAGCGAAATCAGCCCCGCGGTTTACTTCGATTGGCTCGTAGCCGTCAGAACTCAGGATTTGAGAAACATGTTTATGAATAAACTCTTCCTGAGAGTTACGAAAAATAACAGTACTCATTGCACATTCCTTATTTAGGGGTGAGTGCTCGTAATCAGGCATACGCTTGTCAGAGAGGTCAGCTCTGTATATACTTGATTCCGAGGCGTAAAAGTCTCATTGCACAAAGAATGCCCCTGTTGGTTTGGTCACCGATGGGGGCTTTCTCTTTCTAACTAATGGGTATTTACTCGGGCGTCTATCGTGGCTTGCAGTTGTACTAACTCCCCAAATAAGCCTTGAGCCTTTTCAAAAGCGCTTGGGTCGATCTGCAGTTGTAAATCTTTGAACTCTTCAGCCCCTTCAACAATGGCGTTTGCAGCGATACGTACAGGGTCGTCTTTTTGTAGGCTACAAGTTAGGTTGTCAAACTGCCGGCTTACCGTGTTTAGCAGTTGAAGGTTATTCAACAACTGATGCGTTTCATTTACGTTTAATGTCTTCATAGATAAGTTCTCATTACACAAAGTTCTCGAAATACCGATTGGTCAGGTCGGTTGGTTGTAAGTCGTTAATTGAAACTTACAGTTACTATAACCAGTGGTTTCTAATTGTCAATAACCTGTGGTTGTAAAAATAGTAAAAAATGACGTGAGCTGAGGTTTTGAAATTAATGGCTATGTACACTGATGCCTATCTTTAATGAAGGAGAATAAGGAAGTACATGAAGATTGTCGGTTGGATCCTTGCAGCATTTGTTGCTGTAAATGCTTTTGGTTTTTTTGTTGGAGGTGAGTATAAGAATGGTTTAGTTCTATTAATTGCCACAATAATTGCCATACCGCCATTTTGGGCGTACACAGATCGTTCAAGAGAAAAACATGGAATAGGAGGCCCGTTAAATAGAAAGTATTTCATTGGGATAGTTTTTGTTATTTACGCATTAGCAATTGCATTCCAGCCTAATGAAAAAGAAATGATTCAAGAGCTTGATCAACAAGTCGTGAATAACCAAGAAGAAAAAGATTTGGGAATTGAACCGGGTGAATTTTCAACGTATGTCGATATGTTTAGGCAAGAAAATCAGTTGCCTAGGTGGATGGAGCCACCTTATGAATTTGAAATTCAAGAGGGTGATGTTAGAGATACGTTTCAATACTCACCGAGACCAGCAATTTCTGTAACTGGTGCTTTGAATAAAGGTACAGGAAAAATTCACACTATATTTTTGAGTATCCAACCAAACGGATCTGAAAAGAACATTGCGGACGGAATCTTGGTGTTTTCTGCCATTTTAAATTCCATTGATATCAAGAGTGGGAAAGAAGCGCATGGAGATCTGATTATGCGTTCATTTCAATCATTAATGGAAGGAGGAAGCTTTGAGGAGAGAATGCAGAATTACGTTGTTGGCGGTACGATTGATGATCAAGTTGGAATTTTAATTGTATTCAATCCAGCTTGATTACTCCCCCATATAACTACCAACAACAACACCGCAAATTTCAATTCCCTCACCAAAGATCGGTTGGTGATGGGGATTGAGGGCTTTTAAGTATTGCTCACCAAATTCATTAATTGCCAGCTCTTTAAACGTATGTCCTTGATCAGTTCGAGCGATCACGCGTTTGCCTGGTAATGGTTCTTTCTCTGGGTCAACATAGATAATAGTTCCTTCTGGGTAACTCTTGCCATAAGGTGCAGTCATTGAGTCACCAACTACACGCAATGCAAATGTTCTGGCTGAAGCTGAACGATTAGGACAAAGGATAGTGTCACAATCTTGGGGCATGATTTGAGATTCAGAGCTACAGAAAGCGCCTGCTTGGACCCAAGATAAAATAGGCACTTCAAATCGCAATAGTGAAGGGACTACTTGCCCATATTCCGCCGCATTCACTCTTACTTCAAGAGATTCATTTACCTCATCACCTAGCAGCTCTTCAACACTAGCATTAACGATAACAGCAAGTTCGCCTATACGTTTGGTTTCTGGTAGAGCATCGCCTACCAACCATTTTCTGATAGCGGTAATTGAGATCTTACTACTCAATCGGTCTTGTATGTACTTAGCCCTACCTCTGAAAGGTATGCCATTACGAGTGCAAGCTTCATTAAGCTTGTCTGCGAATGTTTTTTTAGCTTGCATATCGTTGTAGTTCATTTTTAAACCTTTGAAATAACCATAGGTTATTTTAAATTGCTTTCATTGTCTTATCAGTTGTGTTTTAATTAAGAAACCAATAGTTGCAATTGGAGGCAATATGAAAAACATCGTAAGAATGGTTCTTACAAAATATTTCAATGGCAGTTACACCCAAATGGCTGAACTATTTGGTGTTTCTGCT
The DNA here is from genome assembly GCF_050113695.1 of Vibrio sp. TRT 17S01. Classification (NCBI taxonomy): domain Bacteria; kingdom Pseudomonadati; phylum Pseudomonadota; class Gammaproteobacteria; order Vibrionales; family Vibrionaceae; genus Vibrio; species Vibrio sp. TRT 17S01. The sequence goes on from NZ_JBNJOG010000001.1 coordinate 589,492, forward strand.
CAAGCTGTTCGGAAGTGGGAGAATCAAGCATTCTTCCCCGCAGATACAGGACGGATGGAACAAGCTCATGCTCTCACTGGAATTGAGCGAAAAAAGTTAAATCCTCGGGCCCATCAAACATCAACAGACTTTAAATATAGGTTACAAAAATACCGCAAGGCAGCGTGATTGTGAGTGTTCTGTACAAACAACCAGTAAGGAAAAACCATGATACTTAGTTTAAAAAGCGTTACGCGTAACGCTGTAGAAGGATGGCGAACTGAAGTGAGCAAAGAATACATTGCTCGTAAAGTTGCTAGCCTTTACCACCGTTTTAACCTCAAGTTTGAAGTAGACGCACAACGCAAAGAACTACTGAAAGTTCCGGGCATTGACGACAAAAACAATGCTCAAAACTTCTTTCGTTATAACGAGCGTTCCAGCATGGAAGCGAAAGCAACCATTTTAGATTTATTACCCTCAATCATTGCTGCAATGCCAGTACAACGCGCCTTAGCGATGTTAAACCAATTCCTTAACCCGCTAGGATTTTCTGTTTCTAAGATTGGCGCAAATTCCGAAACGGCGAACCGTGACCAGCTTTTGCATGACCACAGCAAAGAAACTTCTGAAGCATTTCGATCTGTTATTTCGTTAGGTGAAAACGCCAGTATTGACCAACTGCGTGATGCCTACCGCGAGGTGCAAGAAGCAGAGGCTTCTCATAAACCAATCCTTAGATACCTTGAATCGTTAATGAACCAAAAAGAAGCTGCGTAGTGACTGACCATCACATGACACGCAACAACATGGAGAACTTTGTGCAATGAGTCTTACTTTAATTATTTACCACGGCTGTAAGGTGTGGGTGGCGTGCAATGGCCACTCACGTTTTGTTGTGTCTCGCCAGCAAGCGGCAGACATTTTCGCGTCGATCAAAGCGGGGGTGGCAGTATGAAAGTCGTCCCAATGATTTTTAATACCGAAATGGTTAAAGCGTTGCTTGATGGGCGCAAAACCGTTACTCGTCGTCCTGCGAAAAATCTATCTTTCTCTGAGCGTGTGGGGTTCACAGTTGGTGATTGGGCGTACGGCATTGGTTGTAACTTGCGTGAAACAATGAACAACTGTATCAGGTCCAAATCGTCAAAATGCCCTGCGCAGATTGGTGACTTAATTTATGTGCGTGAGACATTTGCCGCACTAGGTTATGACGACTACAAAGAAGTTTCAGCAAGTAGCTTTGAAGTATCAGAATACCGATATATGGCTAGTGAGCTAGAAGCGATAGCAAATGAAAAAGACCATGAGGTGCGGGGTTATCGTTGGCGTCCGTCAATTCACATGCCGCGCCGTGCAAGTCGCTTAACTCTCAAGGTAACAGACGTTCGTATTGAGCGAGTGCAGGACATTACTGAAGAGCAAGCGAAGTGCGAGGGTGTAAAAAATACAGTTTGGTTCAGCCCTTTTGGCTCGGAAGAGTCGGGATGGGTTAGCCTTGGTGGAAAGCTAAATGCTGAGTATAGAAATGGATTTGCGACAGTGTGGGATTCAATCTACCGAAACTGGCATGAAAACCCTTATGTATGGGTTATTGAATTCGAGGTTATCCATAAAAACGTTGATGCAGTTTTGCTTGATGCTGAGAAGGAGGTTGCGGCATGAACCTCGTAGAATTGCTCGATCGCCCCATTGCGTTCCACCGTCCTTTTGTTGAATTGGGGCTTGGTATCACTGGTGCGCTTTTCCTTAGCCAAGCGCTTTATTGGAGCCGTAGAACGAATAGTTCAGGCTACTTCTATAAGACTCAGGAAGAGTGGGAAGCTGAAACAGGTATGACGCGTCGTGAGCAAGAAACCGCGCGTAAAAAACTTAAGTCTTTTGGTATTTTGGAAGAGAAAAAACAGGGTGTTCCGTGCCGTGTTTTTTACCGAATTAACGATCAAAAATTGCTTTCAATACTCAGCCAAAAAGAGAGCGAAAACCAAGAAACGCCAGTTTGCACAGAAGCGCCAAACCAGTTTGGCGGAATGCGCCAAACTAGTATGGCGGAAACCGACACGCTAGATTGCACGAATCCGCCAAGCAGTGATGGCGGAAACAGCCAAACTAAAACAGAGATTACACAGAGACTACCAGAGACTACTTCAAAAGAAGGGGGGCAAAGTCGTAAAAAATTTCTGAGTTTTGTCGGAGAGGAAAACTTTGAAAAGAATCTCAATGCGAGTGCTTGGCTCGAATGGCTGGGTTATCGAAAAACGATCCTCAAGAAACCGTACAAGTCAGAACGCAGTGAACGCGCTGCAATGACAAAGCTGATTTCCCTTTCCGGAAATAATCATGCGATGCAAGAAAAAATTGTCAGCCAATCAATCGACAACGATTGGACAGGGTTGTTTGAGTTGAAAAGTGCAACCTACGGACAGTCTCGGTCTAGTGCTGGAACGACGGCACAAGTGGGGGAGAGTTATCGTGATGGAATGGATGTCTCAGCGTATCAGTTGCCGCAAAGCAAGGGGGACTCATGAATACTTTATCAAGACTTCAAGCCCGTATTCCTGCGCACATTAAGCCTTACACGGCTGAGCAGATGGAGCAGATTCGTAAGCAGTCGGCAGATGAAATCAGTCGAGATGTGTACAACCAACATCAACGCACCAAAGTTCAACAAGCTCTTGGGCGAAGTGGAATCGGCAAAAAACACACTCGTTGCAAGTTGGATAATTACATCACGGAATGCTCCGGCCAGCGCGTCGCCTACAATCATGCACATCGCTGGTTGAGTGACTACCTTGAGAAGCCCCATTGTCGCAGTTTTGTTTATTGTGGCACTACGGGTACAGGGAAGAACCACCTTGCTTGCGCTATCGGGAATAATTTACTGGCAAGAGGGCGATCGGTCATTGTTACAACGGTTGCGGATCTGATGATGAAGATCCGCGATAAATACAACCCCGGCAGCGTTATGACCGAGGCAAAATTCATCGAAGTACTGAGCGAGATTGATTTATTGGTTCTCGATGAGGTCGGCGTTCAGCGCATGAATGACCATGAAAACATCATGCTGAGCACGATTATTGATAATCGCTGGGCCAATGATTTGCCTACAGGCGTATTAACAAATCTCGAACATGATGATCTTGTTAAGTTGTTAGGGGTAAGAGTCGTTGAGCGCCTTCTAGAAGATGGAGAGTGGGTCACTTTTGTCTGGGAAAGTTTCCGTGAGAAGAACAGAAAGGCTAGGGAGAACGTGTAATGGCAATTCTTGTACATTCAACCTCAAAAGCTGAAGAGAAAAACCGTTGGGGAGCAACGTGGGATTGCTTCGAAGATGGGACAGCACTTTACGGTAAGCCGTTTATGCTTGATGTGGCCGCAGAGCCAGCTACCGCAAAAGTGAATCGCTTTTACACTTCTATCGAGTGGCTAGAGCAACGCGCAGGTAACTATGATAGCCGCGGTGTAGGTTTCACAAATAATGATTTTAACCCGCTAGCAAAGATCGTCGGGTTCGATGCGTTAAACCTTGAATGGGAAAATGATTGGTGGTGTAACCCGCCGTTTGATCTCAAGCAGTTATTTATTCAACAAGCGTACAAACAAGCACAGCAAGGCCGAAGTGGGATGATGCTGTTGCCATACGAGCCAGCAACTGGTTGGTGGCGTGAACTGGTTGACGGAAAAGCCACAGCCGTTTATGAGCCGGATGGAAGATATAACTTTCTTGATATAGATGGAGTAACTCAAAAGCGGGGCGTTAACTTTCCATCTGCGTTTGTATTGTGGACTCCTCACCATATGCATTACACACCGAAAATTCCTTTTAAAAGAGGCGTGTCGGATGAGTTAGGTGTCAACTTTAGAAAAAGACTATTGGAGGCAGCATAAATGCGACCAGAAACGTTATTGGCAAAGTTTAACTTAAAAGGGCTTAACTACGAGCAAATGCATAATGGCGGCGGTAAGGGGCTATTTAGTGTTGAAGAGCAGCTTGCAATGGTCGGTGTTACTTGGAGTGAATCGCCTGTTGGTTTTTTGGTGTTGTTCGTGGAGATGCACAATCATCAACACTCTCGCAAAATGTTAGAGCAAGCCATTGTGGCTGAATTAAATACGTTAACCATTACTTGGCGTGGGCAAAAAAGTGAACACGCGTTGAATGCGTTAGTTCATGCTGCGATTGAAGAGGCTATTTCTCCTTTGGGTCGCGTATGTCCAACATGTAATGGGTCGGGCTTGTATACAACGGCACGTCGGCAAAAGCGCAACTGTACTCACTGCAAGGAAGGCCGTATTCCGTGGAATATGGAAACGCGCTTTGCGGTGGTTTGTTCGGGGCGCTTTGCTTGCACCTATTCAATGTTTAAGCGATATCACTCAGTGCTTGAAAAGGTCACGTATTGGCTTTCCGGTAAGCGTAATGCAGCAATGCTTGCGTTAATGGAACGGATAGAGCAAGAGGAGGAAGCGGCAGCTTAAGTGATATATGATAACGCCCATTGAAGGGCGTTTTTCTTATAAGGTTTAAGCTTAGTCAATACGTTCTTTGAGTGACTCATTTATAGCGTTGTAATATTCTTTGAAGTTCTTTTTCTGGAAATGAAATACTTTATCTGGAGAGCTTTTATATGGGATTACAAACGTAACTTTATTGCCCTTGTATCTATAAAACTGATTCAAGATATATTCGCTGCCTTCTTTGCTAACCGGGTAGGCGTTTAAATATCGATTTTTATAGCAGATACTTCTAAAAAGGATATCTCGGTTATTTACTTGAAACGTTTTGTCTAGGTAAAAATTTTCCGATTTGTCTTTGCAGTATTCACTAGATGTAACAAGTCTAAACTCTATGAAAGGGTCCGCGCTTTCGCCTGTCTGGATTTTTTGCATTCTCCCTTGAAAGCTACTGTTTTCACTTAGCACCCAATATTTTTGGTAATTTTTGGCGTCGCGATACCAGCTATTATCCTCAATTTGCGCTCCAGTAACATTGTACGAGAGTGTTATGGCTAACATGCTAACAAGTGTCAGTTTATTCATAAAAAGAAGCTCCGATCTAGTTCTTTGGTTTATATATTACTGATTTTTTATACAGGTGTAGTTAGTTGCAATCAATTTTATATTAGTGAATTAGATTACATATAGGGCATATCTAGTGGGTGAGTGTTGACAATCACCCCTAAATGGAGCAATATTTCCACGATGCAAAACCTCGCCCACTCGGCGGGGTTTTCTTTTATCTGTGATTTTATTTGTGAAGGCACCCCTTTCTTAGTTGAAAGCTGGGTGCTTTTTTGTGGGCGCTATCTATGTCAAATCCATGCGGTGAAAAACATATTCCAGTACAACAGGACTCAAACCAAACAAAGATTTTGGTCACTGTTGCTTCGGCAGTTATCGCTGCACTCTTACTTTGGATTGGTGGCACTGTGAGCAGTAATCAAGTCTCTCTTGCTATGCTTCAAGCCGATATGCTCAACCTTAGGGTAGATATCCAAGAGGCCGCAGAAAGAAGTGATGCATTCCGAAAGGAATATAACGCTGACAAGCGAGAAATAGATCAGCGCCTAAGAGCTTTGGAGAGAAAGTAATGCCTCAATTCTATTTAGGCAAACGAAGCCTTACTCGTTTACATAAGTTAAAACCCGAAATGGCAGCATGCGTCGCTCTTGCTATTACGTTTCTTGAAGAGGTTGATATCTCTGTGAGTGAAACGGTGCGCACGACTGAGCGTCAGCGTCAGCTTTACTATGGCAAGCCGAAGAAAACTTGGACTCTTAATAGTAAGCATCTAATTCAAAGTGATGGTTTTTGCCATGCAGTCGATCTGGTCCCTTTGCTTAATGGTGAATTGGCATGGGATAAGTGCCAGTTAGTTGCAGATGCCATGTTTAAAGCGGCAAAAATCATCGGTATTCGTATCCGTTGGGGTGGTGACTGGAATCAAAACGGCTCCAGCAAAGATGAACATCAAAGGGGCAGTTATGACGGGCCTCATTTTGAATACTTAGGAATCTTGTAACGGCAGCCAATTGGCTGCTTTTTTAATGGAGAATGCCAATGAAGCTAATGATTGCTTTGGTATTGGCGCTGTTCTCTGGCTTAGCCATTGCGAGTATCGGCAGTCCTGATGCATCAGCATTTGATGCGTTGATTGCTTTGCTTGGTGATGATGGAAAAGTCATTGCAGCGTATATCTGCGTAGTTGGATACGGTTGGGCGATACTTCGCCAGTTCATTAAGCCAGAACGACTGAGTTGGTTGCCCGAATGGGTTATTGATTTACTCGAACTGGCCGCAACGAACAAAGGCTATGCTCAAAACATTGATTTCAACGACCCGAAATTTCACAAACGGTTGAAACCAAAATGAGCGGTTTAATAGCAGTGTTGAAGTCTCTTCCGTTAGTAAGTCGTTTGGTTCTTAAAGCCAGCGATATGTGGGAAAGACATCAACGAGCAAAGCAACTGCAACAACAGGAGCAAAAGTACAATGCGATTAAGCAAGATGCTAAAGCTAAGCATACTGAGCGCTTCGGTGCTAGTTCTGGGCGGGTGCGCATTGACGTCGAATCCAATTCCGACGGTGATGTGTAAACCTGTACCGCCTGAGCTTGAATGGTATGAGGCTGAAGGGGGTGTTTATTATCCCGATCGCTCTGTGACTAATCTGATGCTTTATATCGAGCAGTTGAATGACTGTATTGACTATCACCAGATTAATCCCGGCTAGCCACTTCCTATACTGACTTTCTTATTTTTCTACCACCGCCAAGAGCAAAAAAGTGCGTTTATATATGGTGTCGTCGAGCACCATGAGACTTCGGTCATTGGTATTTGTGCTTACGGCGGTGACCCTTTCCGAGTTGCTTATGCTTATTCAGCCTGTTCTCTCTCGTGTTATTACTGGCGTTCTTGATGGTGTGCTGTCGCCATCTACTGAAAAAACATGGTATGCCCGATTAGACGGCATAGCACAGTATTGGCAGCTAAGTGAAACTATTGAGTTAAGCGGTGATTTTGAAGTTGAGATTAATGTCATCGGGTTTAGTACAGGGTACTTGTTTGGTGATTCCAACCCTAATTACGATCCTTTGACGACGCGTGTTGCTTCTTTCAATGGACTTCAGTATGGATGGCTTGGAAATCCAGTAAGTTCTTCTGATCCATTTAAACTACCGTCTGCTCCGGTTTGGTATAAGCGTGTCAACGGGGTTATTTCCTCAAATACTGCAACCAGTACACGAGATGGCACCGAAGTGCTTAGTTTTGACCGTGTAGCTGGCCCTTATGGTGGCACTACTTCTATCCCGATGGGCGATGGTTTGATGTGGGGGTTGAAAGTTTGGACTGGTGGTGACAGAGAAGCGGGTAACTTGATCGTTGATTTACCGCTAACCAATAAGGCGGAAGGTGCTGTTCAAAGTGCTATTCAACCAATTGGTATGACGGCCACACTTCTTAATTACACAGAAGCCGTGTGGGAGGAGCAGTAATGTTGCATCAGGTTTATGCGTATATAGAAAGTAGTCAATGGCAAGCGTATGCGTCTGAGCGGTATCCAGATGCCCTGCATGTTGGCAATTATAAGTTGGTTGTTTTTACCAATGAAGAAGAACCCTCATTTGTCGAATTGGCGAAAAAGCATGGGCTAGAAGTAAAGCGCTTGACCGTAAACAAGACGATTGAGGCGATGCTTGCGAATAAAGCAGGGGCTTACATTTGCACCAAGCTAAAGGCAAAGAGCGTGAAGAAGCACTTTGACCAATTGTTAGGTGAAGACGTTTAAAAGGTGTTGGCATGAAGCAACATGATCATGAAAAGCCATTTGTACATAAAGGTGGCAATGTTCAAATAGAAATTTCTGGTACTGGTAGTGCGCAACTTCAAGTCGCTACGGGTGCTGACAGTCAAACTTGGTTAAATTGTGGTGCGGCACTTTCTTCTGGTGTTTACGCCGATTTATTTAAACCCGGTGAATATCGTTTTCAAATTAACAACGCTACCGTTGTTACACGATAACCCCTATTTCCTATCGCGTTGGTGCCTCGCTGTCTGAGCGTGTTAGCTACGACCATGAACAGTTTAATGCTGTTACTCCTTACGTGTGAGCGCGGGCTCAGAATCAAAAAGGCACAAGCTAAGGGCGAAATCCCCTCATTAATGGCAACGTCAGCCTAAGGCGAGCAAGGGCGTGACCACTCGGAGAGTCGGGAATAACGATTTACGTTTATCAGGGGTCATTATGAATAATGAGAAGCGCCTCTGGAACCTAACGGAGCTAGAGGCTTTTGGCTATCACCGTTCAACAATCCGAAAAAAACTAAAAGCGGCGGGTATAGAGCCCGTTGCCTATAAAGGGCAAACGCCCCTTTATGACATTGTTCAAGTTATTCCTTATTTAGTTCAAGCGCCACGAAAAGAGTCTGATGCCCCCGATCTGATGGGGTTTAAAACGGCAGCTGAATTTAGAGCTTATATCCAAGCTCAAGCTGAGAAACTCAAGTTTATGAAAGACACCGAAGAAGTGGTGGATGTTGCTGATTATGAAGGTGAACTAGGCCGTTGTATCGCAGCGATTAAGAGTTTTAAGAATACTGCAATCGTTCGTGTTGAAACGGCTATCGCTAACATTACGCCTCAGCAATTAGAAGATTTGGAAAGGCTGTTTAATTTTGATTTAGAGGCAGTAGCAAATGAGTTTGAACAAGTTTGATGACTGCTTAGGCGTGAAGTTTGCTGATGCTGCGGCGATTCGCAGAAAATTGGCGCACTTGTGTCGCCCAGAAACCAAAACGCCTGTTGAAGCGGCTGATGATGGTTTGTGGATCTCTGACGGAACGGACGTTACCAAGTTTCTCTCTAGCCAAGTTCCTTATATGCGAGAGCCACTCAATACACTTGCTCGCAGAATTTATGAAGCGCTTGGGTTAATGGGGCCTGCGCGAAGCGGAAAAACAAAAGGTTTAGTGGAAGGCTGGATAAACTACACAGTGACACAAGCCCCCGGTGACATGTTGCTGATTTATTCCACTAAAAAGAAAGCAGAGAGCATGTCGAAGAAAGATTTGGCTCGATGTTTTTCTGCAACAGAAGGGATCGCTAAGTTAAGAACAGGACGAAAGTCAGACGACACCCTTACTTATAAACATTTTTTAAATGGAATGAATCTAAATTTGGATTCAGCCACTGAAACCAGCTTATCCGCTGAAACTTATCGTTACGCGGCTTGCTCGGACTATGATCGTGATGATGATGGCGTGGGGCAGGAGGGGGACAAGTTCTCTCTGATGCTAAAGCGTGTGCAAAATGCTAAGTCGTCAGGAATGGCAATGGCTGAAAGTTCTCCGGGGCGTTTGGTTCGCAATCCTGTACCTGAGGAACAACTTGGCCCACATGAGGCACAACCTTGTGGAGGCATTGCGGAAATCTACAATCAAGGGGATCGTCGTTGTTTTTATTGGTGGTGTGATGATTGTGAACACTGGTTTATGCCAGTGTTTGAAACCCTGCATTGGGATGATTCGCTCGGTAACGACATTGAAATTGCCAAAACGGCGCACGTGAAGTGTCCACGCTGTACACATGTTGTTAGCGAAGAGCAGAAACAAGAGAAAAATTTACAAGGGCAATGGTTCCGGGAAGGGGCAATTGACCAGTATGGTGAAGAAGTCACCGACGAAAGCAAGATCAGACAATCCAAGTGGGCAACGTTTTGGTTTGAGGGCGTTGTCGCTACGTATCAAAGCTGGGAGAGCCTTGTTATTCGTTATCTTGCTGCGCAGCGGCAGTTTGAAACAACGGGTGATGAAAACAAGTTGATGTCTTTTTACAACGTTGATGTGGGCCGTCCGTATATTCTTCAAACTGAAAGCAATGATATTGGCGCTCATGAACTGATGGAAAAGGCTGTAGATTACCCGCGCGCTTTTATTCCAGAGGGTGGTCGATTCTTGATTATGAGTATCGATGTACAAGGCGGCAAAAAGAACGCGCGTTTCGTTGTGCAAGCTAAGGTTTATGGCGAAGGGTTACAACGTTGGGTTATCGACCGTTTTGAAATTGTCACCAACCCAAACCGCAATAATGAGCGACTTAATCCCGCAGTATATGCGGAAGATTGGGAGTTGTTGACCGAACAAGTTATTAAAAAAACTTACCCACTTTCTGATGGTTCGGGTCGGGTTATGAAACCTGTTCTTACTGTTTGTGACTCAGGGGGAAGCTCTGGTGAAAAAGACGGAAAGAAAACCTCTGTTACCGATCAGGCATATCAGTTTTACAACAGCTTAAAACCAAAGAACCTTGCTCACTTATTTAGGGTGGTGAAAGGAGCGAGTAAAGACATTGATAAGCTGGTTAAAGAAACCTACCCAGATAAGCGCAGCAAACTGGCTCACGGTGAAGTGCCACTTTTACTGCTGCATACCAACCGGCTAAAAAATCGTGTTGCGGCCAGTTATTCCCGTTTAGAGTTTGGCTCTCGCTATTTTCATTTACCCAAGTGGGCGGATCGTGATTGGTACGAAGAGCTTACTGCCGAGTTTATTAATGATAAAGGCAATTGGGAATGTCCCGCCAACACTTCTAATGAAACGTTAGATCTCTGCTCGTATGCTGAAGCGGGGATGCACTACTTAGGTGGTGACAACATTGATTGGTCTAAACCTCCTCATTGGGCTGCAGAGTGGCAACTAAATAGTAATGTCGTTGATGCTGATGTTAAGCCCGAGTTTGAGCGTAAACCTAAGCGTCGTTACAACCATTCAAAAGGCATTTTCGGATGACAATAATACCTACAAACCGAGAGCGTTTAGCTTGGTACATCGAAGCTGAACGCAAAATTTTAATGCAGCAAGAAGTAACAACGGCTGAAGGTGAAAAGCTAACTCTCGCGAGCTTAGCTACAGTCCGGAAAGAGATTGAGCGTTTGCAAAATCTGATCGCAAACGAAAAACGCAGTGTAGTGCGGAGGGTTTACCTTGAATAGCTCTTTTAATTTTGTAGATCGCGTAGTGGCGGTGTTTAGTCCAGAAAATGGATTAAAACGGCTTTATGATCGCAGTTTACTAAACCGTTATCGAGCAGCTCTTCCTGCTGACCCTAAAACGAAGCAACGACGTAGTTTCTCCAAAGGCAATGCCAACCAAATTAATAAAGGCGCGAAAGCCATTGCAGAACGAGCGAGAGATGGAGACGAAAACAATCCGTTTGTTACTGCGATTCTCGATGAGTTATGTGCCAATGTTGTTGGACCCAACGGCATTATGGTTGAGCCTCAGCCGCTCGATCGTGATGGCAATGTGCATATTGATTTTGCACAAGAGATTTCTCGTTGGCATGAGCAGCATTCGCTCAACCAGAACATTGATGCAGAAACGTCTAGAAGTGAGACTGAATGGTTGGCGTGTCGAACATGGTTGCGAGATGGTGAGGTGTTTGGGCGTATGTATTTGGGCAAGCATGCTCAGATTGAATATCCAAGCAGCACTCCCTTTGCTATCCAACCGTTCGAACCTGACTATATTCCCCGCCATATTACGGAGGAAGAAGGTGGAATAATTGAAGGGATTAAGCGTAATCAACTAGGGCAGGCGGTTAGCTACTTAATTCAGCGCAACTCAAAGGGTTTTGAATTTGTAGAGGTGAGTGCAGGGTTTATGTGCCACCTTAAGTTTACACGCAGATTGCATCAGAACCGTGGTATTTCACTTTTACATTCGGCACTGGATCTTATTGGTCGGTTAGAAAGCTATGACCATTCAGAAATGGTTAGTGCTGAGATTGCTTCTCGCTTTGCTTACTTTGTTAAACGTGATGTAAGCACTCCTGAATCGGATTTTGAAAGGAGCGACGATATCTTTCTTGGTATGGGTAACTCATTCGAACTTGGACGAGGCGAAGATGCTGGGATTGTTGAATCAAACCGCAAGGAAGCAATGAGCTCCCCTTTTCGTAGTAGCCAACAAAGGCTCATTAGCGGAGCAGCTGGAGTAAATAACTCTTCTGCAACTCGTGATTACGATGGTGGTAGCTATGCCTCAAAGCGCCAAGAGCTGGTCGATTCATTTGGGCGTTATCGTGTTCTGCAACGTAAGTTTGTACTCAATTGGACCCGTCCTCAGTATCGACAAGCATTAACGATGGCGATTCTGAATGGTGAGTTGCGCATTCCGACCGATGTTGATCCAATTAGTGTTCTCAATGCGATTTACCAAGCACCAGTTATGCCATGGATTGACCCCGCGAAGGAAATGGTCGGTATTGAAAAAGGAACCCGTCTAGGTCTTGTTTCACTCAGCCACTCTCAGCGAGAGCGCAATATCAACCCACTAACTACACGCAAGGAAATTAAGGCAGAACGCGAACAGATGAATGCTGACGGTATTGTTAGTACCTCTGATCCTGCACACAACCTTGTAGAAAAAATTCAAACCAACGCCAAAGGTGAGGGAACCTTCAATGCCTAAACAAGCGGCTGCGCCAACTAAGAGTTGGTATACATTAAAAAATGATGCTTCTGACAAACCTGCTCAGCTTTATATTCACGGTGAAATTGGCGGGTGGGACATCTATGCCATTGATGTGGTGAAAGCGCTCCAGCAAATTGGTGACAAAGATTTGGTAATGCGAGTCCAAAGCTATGGTGGAAGTGTTTATGAAGGCTTGGCAATGTACAACGCAATTAAGGCTCACAAGGGTAAAACAATAGGCGTTGTTGATGGTCTAGCTGCATCAATTGCAACGTACATGCTTATGGCATGTGACGAAATTCATATGCCGGAAAACTCAACGTTCATGATTCACAACCCTAGCATTGGCGCATGGGGTGAAGAAGATGAGATTGAGAGCGCATTAACTCAGGTTAAAAATGCGAAAGTTACCGTTTCCAATGCCTATGTCGAGAGAAGCGGAAAGCCTATAGAGGATGTTCTCTCTGCGATGGCTCAAGAAACTTGGTTCACCGCGCAGGAAGCATTTGAATGGGGTTTGATTGACAAGGTGATTGACCCTGTCGATCTGACTAACTGTTTCAACGAAAAAGACGCTTCTGAAATAGCCAAATTTAAAAATGCGCCTGAATCTCTTTTAAATTGCATCACGCTTGGTAAGCCAGAGAGTAGCACCGAGCCTGATCTTTCAAACCAAACGGCACCTGCCGATAACTCTCAACCAGAATCGAATCCATCTGAACAGGTAAGCGACATGCCGAAACCAAATGAACTTATGAATGCCGTAAAGGCAGAGAACCAACGTCAACAAGCTATTCGTAAATTGTGCAATAAGCATGGTGTCAACGATAAGCTCATGAATGCCATGCTAGAAGACATGGAATGCACGGTTGAAATGGCTTCCTCTCGTATTCTTAACAATATGAATAACGACCGGGAGAACCTACAGAATCTCTGCAATACGCTCAACCTTAGTGAAGAGCAAACAAATCAAGTACTCAGTGACCCGAATTTCACTATGGAAAATGCATCGCAAAGCTTGATGAATATTCTTGGTCAGCAAAGTGCTGATGGTGGGACAAACGGTATTACTCCAACTCATGTCCGAGTTGGTAATGGCGACCACGTAAAAGACGAACTGCAGAACGCATTGAATGCACGTGCAGGCGTGGCAAAGCTGGAAAAAGATAACAGCTTTGGTCATGAGTCGCTGCTCAATATGGCGCGTGCATCACTGGGTGTTAACGTTGGTTCTGCAATGACTAAGAACGAACTGGTTAACCGTGCGTTTAATTCCGGTGATTTTGGCGACATTATCACGGAAGGCATCCGCACCGTAATGCGTGATGAAACCAAGGTACGAGCACCGTTATGGAAAGAGCTGGCAAACACTGAAAACCTGAGCGATTTTCGCGAAACTGAATTGGTGATGGTGAATGACTCGCCTGATCTAATGGCGATTGGTGAAGATGGTGAATACAAAGCTGCCATGCTCAAAGGTAGTGGTGAGCGTATTCAGCTCGCAACTTTTGGTCGTGCAATTCAGTTTACACGTCAGGCGATCATCAATGATGAAATTGGCCTGATTGCTAAAGTGCCGCGTAAGTTCATGCAAGCAGGTTATCGCCTATCTGATAAGTTGATGTTTAACGCAATTCTCAGCGGGAAAATGGGCGACGGTAAAGATGTTTTCTTACCACCTCCAAGTGCAGGTAAATGGGGCAACTTAAAAGAAGGTATCGCCAAAGGTGATTATCAGGCATTAATTATGGCCCTACATAAAGTCTTTGCTACAGCAACCTCTGTTCCTTTTGACGGTTCAAAAGATGGTGGTGGTGATGCACTAGACTTGCGTGGTGAATTCCTGATCGCAAACCCAGATCATGCATCCATGTTAGAAGCCGTGTTGAATACAGCCAGCAAACCAGACAGCTTTAACCCAGCATATAAGAAGTTTAACAAAGTGATTGAGACCGCTCGTGTTGCTGGTATTAACGGTGCGATTGGTTTGACTACGAAAGACTTCGATACTGTGGTGATGGGTTTCCTTGACGGTCAACAAGACCCGTGGTTGGAAACGGGTGACGGCTGGACAAGTGATGGTGCGAAGTTCCGCATTACTTATGACATTACGTCTAAGGTGCTGGATCGCCGCGGTATTGCGGCGGCGACATTCGCTTAAACTTAAATTCACTTTACTTATGACATAAAGGAGGGCTTCGGCTCTCCTTTGTTGTATCCATTCGTTTCAGAGAGACATTCTTATGCAGACTGCACCAGGTAAAAAAATTGCAGTAGTCGCACCTGCGGCTGGTTTTAAAAAAGACGTGCCGATTTTGGTCGGTGCTTTAGTGGTTATTCCAAGCTTTAATGCTACCGCTGGTCACATGGTCACTTGTACGCATGCAGGCTTTTATGATGGCCCAATTAAAGAAGGGGATGCCCCGTCGTTTGCTTGTGAGCCCGCGTACTTAGAAGGCGAAGTGTTTACCAAAACTAAACCAACGACAGCGGGAGAGGTTGCTCAACCCGTAGGTGTTTTTGTCGATGGTGGCGTTCTTTTAACGGGTGAGGTTATCACTGAACTTGTTGCTGGCGCTTAATATGAGCAGCCTTTTTGATTCTGCCCGGAGTTTGCTCCGGGCGTCTATCGCGGATTGCTTTGGTAGTACCCATATCGTGACTACGCCGGAAGGCGATCGGCGAGAGATTATTGGTTATATTCGCACAAGTGCGCAAGGCAATCATATTGTTCATCGTCTCATTTCAAGTGACGTTTTACCTGAAAGTTGTTTATTGGATTACCAAGGGAAACGATATCTGCTTGTGTATGAAGAGCCATTGAGAGATGCAGGCTCCGACAGTCAAATCGCACTTGAGTACACCATGGCGCAACAAACGTCAGGGGGTAATGATGGTTGGTCAGAATATCCTAAGTAATAAGGCCATTATTGATGGTGATTTCCTTGAGAAATACAGTGCGTTAGGTAAAGACTTTCCGAAGTTGGTTAATCGGGCGGTATCGCGAACCAGTCAATGGCTAAGGGGCATCTCGATGGCTGAGCTCGGTTATGAACTAAAAATCGATGGTAAGGCTTTAAGAAGTCGCTTTCGGTCATACAAGAACGGCAGGATGTCGAAGTTGTGGATTGGTGTTAATGAGATCGGTGTGCATCGATTAGGTAAGCCTATTCAACGAAAAGAGGGTGTCGAAGTAGGCGATAACTTTTACGAAGGTGCCTTTATTTCTCCTATGGAAAGCGATGAGTTGCTGGTTTTTCGGCGAACGGGGAAAGGTCGTTCGGTGGAGCTGGTTACGGAGAATATTTCTGAAGATACTGAGGCGATCATAAACAACTATTTGCCTGATATTAATCGTAAATTTGAGGAGTTTTTTGTCCGTGAATTCCGAGCTTTATATACGCAACCCTAGCGAGTGGGTGCTTTATGTATGTGGCAGATTGCAGGACCGGCTAAATCTTACTATTGACTCGGTTTACAAACGATCTGCTACTGAACTTACTCAAACAATCATCAGCTATCAAGCTGGAGAGCTTGAAGAGCTTACCGCATATGCGAACGACGGACGCAATCAACATGAAGTGGAACTGCGTTTTTTAGTCGAGGTGCCAACGTCAGTCGAGAATTTTGATTTGGAAGCGTTGGATGCGGCGTCACGCATTGAGCGCGAGATTAACCGAATGAACCTTGAAGGGGACCATCGAAGTGAACCCGCGGTTGTTGTTGCCAATATGCCAAGTAAGTTTTCTCATGAGCTTGGCGTGTTTGCTCGGACTGTTACGGTGAAGCAAAAGTTTTATATGGGCTCCGTTGAAGAGGAGCTGTTAGAGCTAGGTGGTACGGAGCTAACTTATGGAGATTCTACGCAGAGTTCGTGAGCTTGAGCTGGCAGTTGTTGGGTTAAAAGAAGAGTTAGCGGAAGCAAACCGCCGACTCGCAAACATTATTCGTTTAGGGACGGTGACTGCGGCAGGCGATACTACTGTGGATATCCGCACAGGGAAAAACAACCCAAAACAGATTCCATTTTTTGTTCATGCAGCCGGAAAGGTTCGTCATTATCGCCGTCCTACTGTGGGGGAACAGTGCGTTCTAATTAACCTTGGCAGTGGTGACAACCTTAGTAATGGTGTTGCTTTGATGGGATTGTGCTCTAACTCATTTGCTCCTCCTACCATTGAGGCTAATCAGGTGATGACTGATTACGGGAATGGAATGACTGAGCTTTACGACCTTGAAGCAGGATCTCTTGTTTGCACTTATCCCGGTGGGATGGAGTTAAATGCCGACCTTACCCATAACGGGAATCAGGAACATACGGGCAATACTAATCGCACTGGAGATACTGTCTCAACGGGGGATATTACCAGCACGGGCATGTTTAACCATCAGGGTGGTTTCGCTATCTCTGCGGGTGCAAGTGGAGGTCCAGCAACGTTTGCTGGTTCTATGGCCGTTACTGGCGGTGACATCAATGTGGACGGTTACAGTGTGAAGCTTCATCACCACGTTGATGATGAAGGGCGACCAACGAGTGAGGCCAAAAAATGATAAGTGTTGACCCTGATACGGGGCGAACAGTCTATGGATTGGCTGCGTTGGCCTGCCGATTTAAACGAATTCTTACTACTCAGGTTTCTAGCCGCGTTAAGCGCCGTGAATTCGGCAATAGGGCGGTGGAGCGGATCGGTAAGAACCAATCTCCTTCGGAAGCGATGGTTATCCAAAACCTGTCTATTGAAGCGCTGACAAACCCAGCGTGTGGGGCGACGGATTATGTTGTTACACAATGTCAGGCGATAGCCGGTGATACTGGTTTTTTGATTAAGGTATCGGGGGATTGGCAAGGAAAACCATTTGAAACGAGTGTTAAGTTATGAATGCATTACCTTCGGTTTTTCAAATTCCTGATTATGAAAAAACACTGGCTGACTATATTAACTATGCCGTTGAATACTGTGCAAAAGGGGATGCTCAAAAGGCGATACAACTGCGTGAAACACTGGAAAATGATGGTGAGTTGTTAGCACAAGTTACTCAAGCTTTGATACTGAAATACATCGCGGATATCCGTAAACAAAGCCATGCTTCGTTACAGATGTTCAGAAAGTATGTGTCTGAAACGGAGATGGTTGATTTGTTGGCGCTGCAGTATCGCTTAAAGCGGCAGACGCTGGAACCTGAGGATACGTCTGTTTACCCTCCCATTCCGGCTGTGATGGAATCGAATGAAGATCTACTTCGTCGCTTCGACCTAGCCCCCTACCAGTTTCATACAACCGGGACGCGTCTTGGTTATAAGTTTCATGCGCTTACGCTTGATGAGCGACCAAAAATCACGGTCGAGCAGGAAGATAACGTTGTTATTATGCGGTATGAATTTCCGACAGAGACAATCAGTAATCCTGTTAAAGATGCCGAACCTCGAATGGTTGAGCCGAACTCTGGCAAAGTGACAACGGCGATTTTAAGCCGTGAGTCTGAAAATGGTATACCTAGTGCGGCACTTTTAACGCGTGTTAAAGCCTACCTTGAGCGTGATGACATTGCACAAGAGTCGGACGAGATTTCGACAAAAGCAGCGACATTAAAAGAATATGAAGTTCATGTGGTTGTTTATACTGGTGGCGACCCGAACCATCACATTACTCAAGCCACTGCGGAACAGTCTGGATGGGATTTTGCGAAAAAAATGCATCGCTTGGAATCGACGATTGACCGAGAAGAAGTGGCACATATCTTCTATCAATTAGGCGCGAAGCGAGCAAAGGTATTAAAGCCAGTTGCAGACGTAGAATGCGCTTGGGATGAAGCGCCATATTGTACGGGGGTGACGATTGAAATCCGATCCGAATGAATTCATTAGCGTGCAGCCAGAAAGCCGAACGCTTATTGAAGAGTCTTTGGAATATGGTTGGCATCGTGTGTTTGACGATCTCCCTAATCCTTTTCCTGATTTAAAGAACCCACAGAAAACCCCGGATGAGTTTGTAGCTTTATTGGCTGGCGAGCGAGCTGTGCTTGACTGGCAACCGGGAGATACCTCTAAACAGCAGCGCGATACGACAGACAATGCTTTTGGTATCCATAGTAAAGCGGGTACCCGGGGTGGGTTGAAAAGTGCGTTAGGCGCACTTGGATTTTCTTCTGAAATTCGCCGCGGTGCCAAACCGTACTCACTTGACGTGCAAGCTGAAGTTGAAAAGGGTGCATTGACTGTAGAGTTACAGCATCGACTGTCTCAACGTGTTACCAGTTACAAAAGTGAACGTGACAGCACTTCAATGGACCTAGTTCGATCTGCTGTGGTTGGCATTCGTGTTGGCTGCTTAGCCGAGACGGGAGTGATTAGTGATAGCAAGCCATTTATTTTTGAAGATCAAGAGCGAGTCGTTTCTACGCGTATTGGCGTAATGAGCGAAGTCTATATTTACAGTGATTCGAGAGCCGCAACATGACTCAATTGACTCCACAACAACTGAATGAGTTAGATACTCAAGGTTATATTACGCTGACGGGGATCGCTGCTGAAGCTGCGGCCAAGGCGCAAAAAACCAAGGTTGATATTACACATATGAAGATTGATGGCGGGTTGTTACCTAACGATCAATCACCTGTTAACGTTAATGCTATGGTCAGTGACTATGGTGCTGATGGTCTTTTCCCTTGTTCTGTGAAAGAAGACGCCAACAATCCCGGTGAATTTATTGTTCAGATTGATATTCCAGCGGACCACCATATCAATGGGCAGGGTTATCAAATTTGGGGTCTTGCTGCGATCACTGATAAGGGTGAAATATACGCTTACCGCAGGGTGGAAGGTGACTTTAAGAGCTACAAGCCGGGAGAGGCCAAAAGCTTTATATATCGTCTGCGTTTTCAAACGTCTAATGCAGATGTTATTAGTTACACAATCGACCCGTCGGTGGTGTTAGCTACTGATAGGGATTTGAATGAAGCTATTGAGGTTCATAAGAATGAGCCCAAGCCCCACTCTCAATATGCAGAACTTTCAATACTCATTGGTGTTCCACTGCCTTATTCCATTGTTGGAGCCCATCTTGATATGGCTTTTTTGTGTGATGGTAGTGACTATGCTGTCGCTGATTACCCCAAAATATGGAAAAAAATTCAGAATGCAGCCAACTTAGTTCCTCAGGACCAAATTGATGCGAAACCAGAAGAGAATGCTTGTAATTATGGCATTAGCGCGGATGGGCTGAGGTTTACAGTTCCTAATTATACGCTAATGCCACACATTGCAGTTGCGGGGCCATTTGGTGCCGCTGGTTCGACGGTGGTGGACCAAATGCAAAAGATTGATGGTATTTTTTCCAGTGTTACGAATTCAGCAATATTTGAAAGAGATAACTTCTTTTTAAATGGTGCCTTTTATGGGAAAGCTGGAGTGGAAGGTTATAGAAAGTTGGATTCACTTAGTAACATTGGTACAGGAACATATTATCGTAGTGTAGGATTTGACTCTTCATTAGTAGCACGTACAGGTGAGCATACGGAAGTCAACTCTTCATTTCTCAACTTCTACATCATCCATGGAGAGTCTGCATGAGTGAGTCATTAATGCTGTATGTTACTTCGCATGTTACTGGGGAGTTGCTAGGTACGCGCGATGCTACGAAAGACATAAAGCAACCATCACGTTTCGTTATTCCACCATATTGCGTGCCTCAAAGTCATCCTCAGGAGCAACTGCAGGAAAATGAATACTGGGCTTATTTGAACGCGAGCAATGAACCCGTTCGCCACTATTCAGATGGTAAATGGATTAAAAAGGTTCGCTACGTAAAAGTAACGGCCTACAATAAACAAACTCGCGAACCTAAAGAGTTTGCTGATAAATCTCTAGTGACCAGTGAGTGCACGTTGCTTAAACCAAAAACGCCGTGGGATGAATGGAGTGTTGACAGCTGGGTTACTAACCTAAGCGACAAATACATTGCTGAGTACAACCAAGTTGATGATACCCGCCGTTATCAATATGACTTAATCGTGCGGCCACTAATGGATGAAGCGCAAATTAAGCGGGTGAGCGGCACGATAGAGCATCTTTCTGAAGCCGATGAGCTTGAAAAGCAAGCGATAGCTGCGAGATTGAAGATCCAAACTGAAAACCCTTGGCCAACGCCTCCGACCGAATAACAAGCCTGCTTTCTAGCAGGTTTTTTTATACCCGTTAATACAACCAGCCGACCTTTGTGTCGGCTTTTTTAATTGGAGCTGACAAATGCCAGACACCAAGAGTAAGACGGAAGACAAGAAAAAGAATTACCCGATTCTGATTCCGTTTCGTTGGGAACACCGCTGGGTGCGCCCAGAAGAAAAAACCATTCCTCTTTTACCTTCTCAGGCAACCATGCTGCTGCTTAATGGCAAAGTCGGCCAACCTGAAGCTTTGGTAAAAACAACACAAACTAGTAAAGGAGATAAGTAATTATGACAACGCTTACTCCTATTCAAGATTTTGAGCTGAATGGTGTGGAAGTTAACACCATTGAGCCGTTGCCAAGTATGGGGCCCCTGGCACTGAATGTGGTTCATTTGACCGGAACAGCCAGTAATAAAAATGCCTCGATTGCTTATGACGAGCCTGTTCGTTTGTGGAACTACAGTCATGCCATGTTGATGCTGGATAGTGTCGGCGATCGTAGTGGTACGTTGCCTAATGTTGTGCGTTATTTGCTGGAATACGTGAAGTGTATTTTGTATGTCACGGTTGTAGCAGAAGACACAACGACGCCTGCGAACACAGAAACGAATGTGATTGGTGGCGTGGACTCGGCAACAGGCGCGCTGACGGGTTTGCAGACCATTAAAGCATGTCCTGAAACGCCAACTATTGTCGCGGCGCCGGGCTTTGGTTCCAAGGCGGTTGGTCAATCTCTTTCTTTAATTGGCCGCGATATTCGTTGTCGTCCCGTTTTGGATGGACCGAATACAAACGATATGGCTGCCGCTGAGTTTGCGGCGGAATTTGGCGCCGAAGGTACAGGGGAAGACAAGCTAAGTATTATCGACCCTTGGTTCCTTAAAAAGTATGACGGCGCACAGGTGCTTATGCCTGCATCGATTGCACTGGTTGCCGCTATGGCCGCAGTGGAAGGTTATGAGAGCCCGCAAAACTTGGGTGTGCTTTGCGATGAACCGAGCCGAACTGTCTCGTACAAAATTGGTGACAAGACAACGCAGGCCAACTTTTTAAATAAACATGGTGTTGTCACTATTGCTCGAACCCGAATGGGTGGCTATTCGATTATTGGTAACCGGACCAATACAGGTCGTTTTATTGCTCACGTTGGTTTGGAAGATTTGATGGCGCGTAAGCTTGAGGAAACAAGTCAGCCATTAATGGGTAAATTGCTAACGGAAGCGTTTATGACTCAGGTGGTCGATCGCTTAAACAACTGGGGGCAAAGTCTGGTTGCTGAGGGTGTGATTCCTGTTTTCAAAGCGTTTTTACACCCAAGCAAGAATAGCCTTGAAAACTACAACTCGGGCCGTTGGTTTTTGTGTGTGAATTATGGCCGTTATTCACCAAACGAACATATGGTTTATGAAATGAGCGTTGATAACGGCTTGATTGAATCATGGTTAGAGGAGGTCGTAAATGGCTGATCGTATCCGTTTGCGCTTATCGGCGCTGCTGGAAGGCTTGCCGTTAATGAATGAGATCAACGAGTTTAATGCTCCAGAAATCTCATACAAGATGGTGGGCACAGAAGGCTCTTTTGTGGAGACCGAAGATGCTGTTCGCCTGAATAAGCTGAGCTGGTCTATGAAGGTGAATGGCGATCACCTAAAAATTGCCCAGACGCTCGGGAAGTACATGACCAAGCCGGGGCAGCTCAACCTTCTAGAACAAGGCAAGACCACAGAAGGGGTTGCTTATAAAGAAGAGCATTCTCTTTATACCATTATTAACAGTGTGAAACCTGACGCCAAGAAGATGGGTGAAAAGCCCTCGGTAACGATTGAAGGTGTTTGTAAGGCTTACACCCTACGCGATACCGGAGTGGTTGTTCACGACATTAATTCAGAAACAGGCAAATGTGTGGTGTTTGGTACTGACCTGATGGGTGAAGCTGGGATTACCTAAGCTTAGTTTTTTCAATTTTAACGCGACTTCTCAACCTGCCTCTCATTGATTTTCAGTGAGAGGCTTTTTTATTGGATGTGGATAATGAAAGACCATAGTTTACTTCGTTTTTTTAGCTGGAATTCTGAGGAAAGTAAGGCGCTAGAAAGCTTATTGGCTAGCTTGCGAAAACAGCTAAAGGAGTGCGATAACGAAACGCCAGAAGAAAAGCTGGATGAGCTGCAAAAGGCGATTGATGAAGCTCAATTGAAGTTTGATGAGCTGCGTAAAATTAAGTTTAAAGTGATTTCAGTCGCTGCGTTTAAAAGCTTGCCACATATTGAACTCACCGAGTTAACCGACACACAGGAATTTGAGCAGCGCAAACAAGTCATCCTGACTTGCACCAATGTTACCGAAGAAAAATTCAATACATTAAAGTCACCAGATTTTATTCAGCTCTACAGTGATATTTGTGAGTTTATCTTAACGCCGAGCGATCAAGTAAAGGGTCACCCGTTGGGTGGTGAGGACTTTTGCTTCGACTTACTTCATCCGTTTACCAATGAAGTTGAAGAGCACATTTCTCATATCAAATTTACCGTCCCCAATGTGATCCATTCGCAAGAGCTGGCAAAAATTGAAGATTCGCAAGAGCGCGAGGACTTTATGTTCCGCGTTGTTACCGGGCTTTCAAAGCAGGATTTTGAATACCTTTCTCTCAATGACTACCTAGCGCTAAAACCGCAGGTGGGCGCTTTTTTTCTACCGTCGGCGGGATTCTTTGGCCAAAAGACGTTGAGTCTCTGATCGATTTAATTCCGATGCACCGAAATACTTCTGAATCTGAGCTTATGCAGTGGCCTCAGGATGCTGCGGTGCGTCGTTACGAGCTGATTCTGGAAAAGTTGGGAGCGAAACGTGGCTGAGAAAATTAGCTTTATACTCGATGCGAGTGTGCGTGGCGCGAAAGACATTGTTGCAACGACTTCTGCGACGGAGCGCTTAACTCAAGCGATTGTAGAGCAGCGCACTGAAATTGCCTCGATTAATGGCAAGTTAAAGCAAGTTGAAGGGTATCAGGCTGCTATAAAGCGAATGGGTAAGCTCAAGGAGCAAACCCGATCGGCGGGTGATTCAGTTGCTAAGTTCTCTAAGCAGTTAGATGAACAAAAAGCCCACACCAATCAACTGCGTGCCGCTTATAGTGAAACGCAGTCTGATCTAAAGCGGTTGAATACGCAGCTAAATAAAACCTCTGGTGAAGGTGCTGAAAAACTTAAGTTAAAGGTTAAGGAAACTGAGCTTCGGTTAAGCGCTTTAAATAGTGAGATTCACGAAAGCAAGGTTAAAACCACTGACCTGAATGCGGCTTATAAAAAAGCAACGCAACGTGTTACCAAGCTGACTGATCAGCAAGGTAAGCAGCGAGATAAGCTGCGTGATTTGGGGGCAACTCTAAAAAGTGCAGGGCTGAACACCAAGCGACTAGGGGATGAGCAGCGGCGGTTAGAGCAGCGATCTGATAAAGCGACCGCAGCTATCCAAAGGCAAAATGCTCACTTAAAGCAGATGCAGGCTATACAGTCTCGCATTGATAACCGTAACGCAAAGTTAGGTGAGTTAGGTGGGCAAGCCACTTCTTTGGCAATGGCAGCGGCTCCCTTGGGGGCGTCTGTCTGGACTGCGGTAAAAAATGAGTCTTCTTTTGCTGATGTAAAGAAGGTTGTCGACATGTCTCCGGAAGAGGCTGCTCAGCTTCGTTCTTGGTCGCTGAAAACTCAGGCCAATAAAGATGGTGGTGGCCTCAATTCAAACTCCATTAATGCCATGCTGGCTGCAGGTGGTCAGAGTGGCATTAAGAACATCGATGAACTTAAGTCGTTTGTTCTCGATTCGGCCGCAATGGGTGTAGCGTTTGATATGGGGGCGGGTGATGCAGGGGAAACACTGGCAACCTTTAAATCCGCGCTTGGATTGGATCAATCTGGCGCGATGGGGCTGGCAGGGCTTGCGAATTACCTTTCGAACAATTCGAATGCTAAGGCTCGTGATATTGCAGGTGTGATGTCACGCCAAGGTGCAAGTGCAAAGCTTGCTGGTTTTTCAGTAAATGAATCTGCCGCTCTGTCAGCTGCGATGTTGTCTACTGGTATGGGTGAAGAACGCACGGCCACTGCACTGAAGAATATCTCTGGTCGGTTAACGCTTGGCGATGCTGCAACGAGTTCGCAAAAAAGTGCGCTGTCGGCGATTGGGTTTAGTTCGTCAGACCTCGCTGCGTCAATGCAGCAAGATGCGTCAGGGACCCTCATCGAGGTGTTGGAGGCTATCAAAGCCGCTCCATTAGAAGAGCAGAGTGCTTTACTCACTCAGATTTTTGGTGAAGAGGCAAAAGGTGCTGTTGCTTCACTCGCTGAAAATATGGGGTTGTTCCAAAAGACGCTCAAGCTCGCCAATCAAGAGCAATCTATTCATACAAAAAGTTTGCAAGATGAGTTCAATAGTCGCATTTCTACTTCAGAAAATGGGATACAGCGTTTTATCAATGGGTTAAATCGGTTAAGCGTCATTGTTGGTACTGCCGTTCTCCCCGCGTTGAATTGGGTTTTGGAGCCTTTAGGTGATGCGGTGATGTGGCTGGGTGATTTTGCTGAAGCGAATCAGGAGTTAACAGCTGTCGTTGGTATTGGTGCAGCGGCTTTTATTGGCCTGAAAGGGGCTATTTTAGCTGGCAAGGCCGCTTCTCTTATTTTTGGCAATACGCTGGATAAGTCTCGTCTGTTCCGTAAAGGATTGAATAAAGAAACACAACAAAGTGGCAGAGCCGCACAATTTGCTGAAAAGCAGTTTAGCCGGCTAAACCGTACATTGATGAATAGTGGTGGCGGTGCAGGTGGTTCGGGCGGTAGTGCGAGAGGTGGTCGTTCCCGTCGCCGTCGGGTGCGATCTCGAAATCCTTTGGCTAGGGCGTATAACTTTGCCTCTGGTGCTTTCACTGGAAGAAAAGGCGCGCTTCCACTTTCACTTGGTGCCGGAGCGCTGGCGATGACTCCTACCGTTGCGATGGCGCAGGATGCTATTGATGTGACGGGTGATGTCGCTGACACGCTCGGTAAATCTGGGCTTTCCAAAGTATTACGCCCTCTTTCTATGGCAATTTCTGCAGGCAATATTGCAAGTGCATTGGCGGATGGTGATACAAAAGGTGCGATCACTGAAGGTGGCGGTTTATTAGGTGGTTTAGGTGGGGCCAGTCTAGGGGCTGCACTTGGTACGTTGATCTTACCGGGAGTCGGGACCGTTGTCGGTGGTATCGCTGGTTCACTCTTGGGTGATATGGGCGGCGAGATGTTGGCTGGTTGGTTTAGTGATAAGGCATTAGGTGAGAATCATCGCCTTACACCGTCGTCTGAGGTTAGAGAGACGATCGCAGAGAATCAACGTAAGGAGGCGATTGCTCGGTCGATGCCACCTGTAAAAGTCGATGCTCCGATTCAAATTCATGCTGCCCCTGGTATGGATGCTCAGCAGATCGCGCTTGAAGTTAAGCGTCAACTTGAGGAATCACTTCAGATGGCAGGCTTGTCTGTAAGTGAATCTTTGTCTGTGTCTTCGATTGATGCGTAGAGAGGTATTTATGCACCACTTGGTTGTTGGTGAGTTTGTCTTTGATGTTGGCGGAGGGACGCCAATATCAAAGTTCAAGCGTGTTATTTCTGGCCGTTATTCTGAAGTGTCATTGGTTGATGGAGCAGATCTTGAAGATACGGGGTTGCCGCTTCAAACCATCGATATTAGTGCCAGTTGGTTGAAAACTAGTGCCAGTCAGTCTGTGAATGAGCTTATTGGGTTGGTTGATTCTTCGCAGCAGGTTAGTGATGGTCGCGGTTTTAATCTTGGGCGTTGGGTGATTAAACAGATTTCGGAAACTCGTTCGAATCTCATTCACGATGGGCGAGCAATGAAAACTGAGGTGAGTATTCAGTTTATGGAGGACCGTGATGCGCGTACAAGCAAAACGCGGTGAGGTTGTTGTGGATTTTTTGTTTAAAAAGACTCAACAGGATAATGATGATATTGAGCGTGCGTTTTATGCGCTCAATCCTCATGTCCGTGATGCGGTTTTTACTGAAGATTGCTTTGTGGTTATACCCGAAGTGACTAAAGGCGAACGTTCTAGACGTGTAACGAGGATCTGGGATTGAACATTTTATTAGAAGGGAAGCAGGCCGATTTGATGCATGCTTATTTAAAGTCGTGGCAATTGACGGATGGGAATGGCACCGAAGGCGATAATCTGGTGCTTGTTCTTAAATCTGACAAGGTGGATAGTCTTCCTCCTAAAGGTGAAAGTTACAAGGTGTCTTTAGGGGATGTGTATCGAGATACGTTTCAGATTAGCAGTCGCAAAGCAACGCTTTCGCCGCGCGAGGTTCGTTTGGTTCTGAGTGTTGCGCCGTTCAATATTAAGGATTCGACGGGATACCGTGAGGCGAAATCTGCGAGTTGGTCGAATACTACGCTTCATCAAGTTGTTTCCGATTGTGTGTTGGAACATGGCTATTCGGTTTTTATCCATCCTCGATTACAAAAAATTAAAATCGAGCATGTTGATCGTACGGATGAAAGTACGGGCCCGTTTTTGCGTCGCCTTGCAAATTTGTACGATGCAGTGGCTAAGCCAGTGGATGGGGTGTTTGTTGTTGCGCCAAAAGGAGAGGCTAAATCTGCAACTGGCAATGCTATTGAAACCATTACGTTGTCACGTGTATCTGATGGTGATGGGGCGTCTTTGATTCAGGTGACGATGGATCTTGATGGTCGAAATGAGTTTAACGGTGTGAAGGCTTTTTATGTTTCGACGGATGATGGCCAGCGTCATGAGGTGCAGGTGGGTTCGGCACCGTTTAAGTCTCTTGCTAAAGATTGCAATAGTGAGGCTGAGGCAAAACAGACTGCGACTGCTTCCCTTAGAAAGATGCAGCGTGAAGGGCGTGGTATTTCGATTTCTGCCCCGGCTAATCCTGCTACTTTTGCTGAGGGTATTGTGGTTTTGGATGAGTCTTTTCCTAAGCCGTTTGCAAGTACGAGTTCGATTGATTCGGTTGTGTTTTCTGGTCGGGGTCGTCAGGTAAAGACGATGGAGATTCGTGCAACAATGAATGGTGAGGAGTAGGTATGGCAATTCGGTTTAATCGAAATGTTGTTCAGCCTAGGACGGTGGAGCTAAGGCTTTCTGATAAACAAGTTGAGATTTATTTGCGTGATTATTCCCATGTTCGACAGTTGAAGGATGTGCAGCGCTCTTTGTACTTACGCTTTAATGCTAAGCGCACGGGTGGTACATGGTGGTTGATGCAATATAAGAATGGTCGGCAATATCCTCATCGTATTGGGCGTTACCCAACAACTAATTGCAAGGATGTGAAGCGGTTGGTCAGTGAGGCAACGGTTCAGATTGAGCGAGAGAATGTGGTTTCATTCCGGAAGTTTGAGACGGTTGATCAGTTGCTGGATTGGCATGTTAAACGTCAGGTAAAGCTGAAACGGTCTTCTAAGGAGCGCTTAGCTAATATCAAGAGTATGGCGGATCGACATTTGTTGTCTATTTTTCATGGGGAACCTGTGATGAGTTTGGATTCTCATACTATTGATGATGAGTTGATTCAGCCGATGTTTGAGGAGGGGTATTCGGTTAGCTATGTGAAGGCGATGTTTAACCTGTTGAAATCGGCTTATGCAACCGCAAGGGAGCTGAAGCATTTGACGATTAATCCTATTGCTGAGGTTAAGTTTAAGCAGTTTTTTCCGCAGAACTTTTCTATTACTAAAGCGCAGGTGCGTGAATGTCGTTTGTCTACTGATCGTGTGCCAGATGTGCTTGAGCGTCTTGAGCAGGCTGAACCTCATACTCGTTTGCTGGTGATGATGATGCTAGGGCATGGTTCTCGAATAGGGGAGACGCGTAAGGCTCGTTGGTCCAATATTAGTTTTACTTTGAAGCGTTGGACGATCCCTGCTAGTGATGCAAAGAGTAAGGTGGAGATGATCTATCCTTTGTCTGATTCAATGGTTGAGTTGCTGTATTCATACAAGGAGTGGCAATTAGACCTAGGATATAAAGGGGATTTTGTCTTTCCTGTTAGTTTGCGTCAGAAGTCAGCTGCCTATGGTGCGCTAGCAAATGAGTGGGTTCGTTCTGTTGCTGATGGCTGGAGTGGGCATGATTTGCGTAAGCGTGCTCGTTCTGTGTGGGCTGATCTTGGGATTGATTATTTGGTGAGTGAGGCGTTGCTTAATCACGCAAAGGGTAATCTGGATTTGGTTTATATTCATACTCATATCGATCTGAAGAAGAAAGAAGCGGTTGAAACTTATCATGATTGGCTAAAAAACTGCTGGCGAACCTGTTTCAGACCTGTCTCGATAGAATCCGAGATCATTCAAAAGGCTATTTAGATCAATTCGATAGCTTCAATTCTTTATAAATCTAAGCGGATGATAATTAGATGTCGTTTTTATACCCAAATGAGCCTGTAAATGAGGCTCTTATAACTGCTGCGCGTCAAAATCCTCATCAGGTGGCAGCTGTAAAGTTAAGTAAGACCCAGCTGAGAGTGTTGGGTTCTATTAGAGACAAAGAGAGGGTAACTTCAGAGCAGATAGCAAAAAGGTGCGGTCTGTCGAATAGTTGGGCTAGTACTCTATTGAAGCAGCTTAGTGTGCGCTTGCACCTTGACCGACAATCTGGCTCGCGGCAGAGTGGGGGTGTTGAGTATGTTTACGTGAAATCAAGGTGATAGTATGTGGGAAATAGAAGAAGAATGGCATTGGGAAGTGCGAACTGAAAGCATCCGTTTTTATTTGAGTAATGGAGAAGAACGGCTGGCTTATGATATTTCGAGAATAGCTCTAGTTGATTATTTTAATACTGATGACACTAAAGAGGATGCTGAGAAATTATTTCAGCTACATAATGACAGAATAAAAGAACTGGCCATTAAGCTTGTTCCTGAACGAAAGCCCCAAGATTCATTCATGATCAATTTAGATGTATGTAACCGATTGGAACTTTAAAACTCGAATGTCTAACGAAAAAAGCCCAAGTCTAAACAAAAGACTTGGGCCTTATTAGCAAAGGCAGGAAGAGGCTACTTCTACATATATCTCACGTCTCACATGAGCAATGCGATACATGCCCTATGCTCCTCGACTTTTCAAAATTTCGGCAGCTTCGCCTCACGCTAGGCTAACACTCGGTAGTGGCTCAATCCACGTCGAGCTGTTGGTCACACTTATAATCTATCCTTTTAACTTACTCCCTTATGCTAGGTATCAGAATATTGAGCTTCTGAGAAGTTCAGGAAGTAAAAACATATCTCTAAACATGATTCCTCCCTTAGTAAGTGAGTAATCAATATGAGTCTAGTGGCGCATGTTTGGATTGTAAAGGAATGGGTCCTTTCTGGAGCGCTTTGCTTGCAAACGAGGGCAACCCGCGCGAAATAAAAATTTTTCGGGTTCCTAAGGCACCACCACCAAGAGGGCAAAAAAACAGTTTATGCAAGCTTTGAGGGGAAAGCGTGACGCGTAACGCTAGTGTAAATTTAATTATTTACGGTCAAGCTCATTGCGTAGCTCTACGAATAGATCAATAAATATTCGTCTCAATTTCTGAGGCAACAGTCTAGTGGCACTAAAAACATCAGACTCATTCGGATTCTCATACTCCATGCGATCGAGCAATAAATCGAGCTCGGTCGTTTTGAGTCCTTTGATGATAGATTGATACTGACTCCATCGTATGTCAGTTTCTCCTCGCTCTATACGTTGGTATGTTTTTAAGGCTAGATGACAAGCCTTTGCCGCTTCATTCTGCGTTAACCCTGCGAAATCTCTACGTTTTTTGATAGCTCGCGCTAAAGAGTTTTTCGACATACAACACACTTAGCAGGCCAAAATTGACCTATTTTACTGAAAAAAGAGACTGCTTTTCGTCTCGCTATTGCCAACTGACTGTGTTGAGTTGAATATAAACGCTCAATCGAAAGTTCATTCACTTTATAGAATCATAGTGACTAATGATAATTTTAACAAAAACAGAATGACTCGATTGATTTATTTGGCTAGGTTAAACGGAGTTTTTATGAGTGGTACAAAACTAGAGTTTCAATATGACGACATTCAGATGGGATTAAATCATGTAAGTGATATGGCGTCAGACTTACATAACGATCTGATAGTTAATAACGATGAAGCTCAAGTAAGGAAGGCTGAGCAAATAGCTTATTTTTCTTGGGTATTAAAAAGGTTATTTGACTGTATGACAGACACTAAGCACTAAAGATAGAAGGCAGACTAAACGTCTGCCTTCTTTGTTTTTAAACGGTGCGATTAAACAAATGTGCGTCTTAATTGCGTCTTAATTTCTAAGCGCTTATATTTATTTGTATTAAATACAATGCGTTACAATTGTGCTTTCATAACCGAAGAAAAAGAAGGTAGGCTGGCGATCTTGCTGCATTGTTTGGTTACCGAGTATCAAAAATTTACCTAGGTATTAGACCATTGCAACATCGACATAGCAATGAACAAGCGCTGATATGTCGTTGAATGATTAAAAAAATGGCCGACTTATGTCGGCCATTTGAAAAGAGGGCATTTAAGCCTGCTTTGCCTCTAGTGCTGGATCGGTTGTTTTCTGCTTGAGCAGACGGCTGGCTACCGTACCAGCTGTCATTGCACCAGATACATTCAATGCAGTGCGAGCCATATCGATCAGTGGTTCGATAGAGATAAGCAGCGCAGCAATGGTGACGGGTAATCCCATTGCAGGTAGTACGATCAGAGCCGCAAACGTTGCACCGCCACCGACACCAGCAATACCAAACGAACTAATGGTAATAATCGCAACCAAAGACAAAATGAAGTTAATGTCCATTGGGTTAATGCCTACAGTTGGGGCTACCATGACTGCAAGCATCGCAGGGTAAATACCAGCACAGCCATTTTGACCAATTGTTGCACCAAATGAAGCAGACAAGTTGGCGATCGCTGGTGGCACATTTAACTTTGTTATCTGCGCTTCAACATTCAAAGGGATCGTCGCTGCTGAACTACGAGAAGTGAATGCGAAAGTCAGTACTGGCCAGATTTTTTGGAAGTACTCTTTTGGATTGACGCCAACAAATGACACCAATACTCCATGAATTACAAACATGATGAGAATAGCGACGTATGAAGCGACAATAAAACCAAGTAGGTTAAGGATGTCACTCGCACTTGATGTCGCGACCACTTTCGCCATCAATGCCGCGATACCGTATGGAGTGAGAGCCATGATCATTTTTACAAGGCGCATCACAATCGATTGAATCGCTTCAACAAACGTACGAATTGGTGCTTCGAGCTCTTCTTTTTCGATCATGACTTTACGTGCCGCGATGCCAGTGAGCACACCAAAAATAACCACTGCAATGATAGATGTTGAACGTGCACCAGTTAGATCGGCAAACGGGTTAGTTGGAATGAAGCTAATTAGCATTTGAGGAATACTCAAATCATTAACATGGCTTGCACGGCTCTCTAAAACTGCGATACGAGCAGTTTCACGAGCCCCCTCTGTTAAGCCTTCAGCGCTTAAACCGAATGCTTGACTCACAGTAATACCGACAAGAGCAGAAATTGCGGTAGTCACTAAGAGAACAGAAATCGTCAGGCCAGAAATTTTACCGAGAGAGCCTCCTTTTTCTAGCTTAACGACCGAAGCAATCATCGATACCAAAACAAGTGGCATGATGACCATTTTCAGTAGGCCGACGTAACCGCGACCAGCAATATTAACCCACTCAAGAGTTTCTTTAATTACAGGGCTGCCTTCACCAAAAATGAACTGTAAAACAAGACCAAAAGCACTGCCGAAGATTAAACCAGTGAGAACCAAGCGGGAAAGTGTGTGGCCTTTATTTTGTTGCCAAAACAGAATAAAGAGGATGCCAACAAACCCAGCTAAGGAAGCGATAACCGCAACTGACATATCATTTTCCTTATAATTTTGTGATGTTGCATTAATGTACTTAATGCATATGGAAGAGGTAATGTGCGCAAGATAACCCCAACTAAGAGCAGGGGAAAATAAAAGAATGGAATGAATAAGAGCGTTTAGTTATTTAGGCGGGTAATTGTGCTTTTTGATAAATTAATGTTCTGATTATTGGTATAAATTAAGCATGTTTTTCATGTCGACGCTGTTTAACGTTTCTACTTTACGTGAGCTGTGACGAAATAGGCTAAATAACATTGAGCGAGCAACATCGGTAGCTGATATCGGAATGAGCTTGGCAAGAGGGCCAATCATCACTGGAGAAAACACTTTTAATATACCTTGAACAATGGCTTCATCAGTACGAGGTTCATCTCTAAGCCCTTTTAATGGGCCTGGGCGAACAAACACTAAGTGTTCAAACTCCATTTGTCGCAGCGCTTCTTCCATTTTTCCTTTAGTACGAAGATAGTGTGAAAATGAGCGAAGAGAAGCCCCATAACTTGATACCACAGCAAGGTGGCTAACGCCGAGTACCTTCATTTCTTGCGCGACACTACAAACCAGTTCGTAATCGATGCGTTCCAACTCGGCCTTCGACCCCGCTTGCTTCATGGTTGTCCCCAAGCAAATGAAGCCAAATTTGGGCACCTTTTTATCTTCTGACCAGTCGACAATTTGCAAATCAGAGTGCTGGATTTGTTCAAGCTTTGGATGGAAGTACGGCAATGGCTTGCGGACAAGTGCATAGATATGACCAATGGGATCATCATCAAGCAATATCTTCATGAGTTCGTTTCCTACTAGACCTGAGCCACCTGCAACGATGACGGTCGCATTGTCGTCATGAATCGACATATTGCCTCCCATTTGTAAATCCACATAAGCAACATGGACTCAACATACGCTTGATTGAAGTCAATGTCTGCTATTGCGGTAAATCTGAGAGATAAAATGTAAGGTAAGTCAAAATGCCATGAAACAACAACGGCCTCATGAGAGGCCGATTTGCGCTTTGGGTTTAAGTTAAGGATAGGGGAATTTTTTTCGAGTTCTTTTTATTTTGACCAGGATTTTTCGATTTTCTCGTTTTTTGATTGGCAAACATAACGGTCTCCTTGCTTTTCTCAAACGATAGATGAGTAACAACCTGAATAATGCATTCTCTATGCCAGAGTTAACCCATAAATAAGATTAGTTTCAGATAGAAATATTGTCAAAATACACAATAGTTCGCAGGCCATTGACCCTTTATGAGAAAGCGGCAGTGTGCTATCTAGTTAAATCATTGATTTCAAGATAGACTGCCACAAATGGATGACCTCGTTGCAAAAAGGGATGCAATATGAAAATTGACTTGAGTACTTTAGCTCCAACTCAAATTTATCATTTAATGACTCAAACAGTGATTCCTCGCCCAATCGCGTGGGTTATGACGGAATCCGCGGGTTCCAACTATAATTTGGCTCCGTTTTCATACTTCACACCCATCGCCAGTAACCCACCGTTACTGATGTTTTCGGTAGGTAAGAAGCCGAAAGGAGAGGTGAAAGACACCACTAGAAATGTGCTGGAAACAGGTCGTTTAGTTGTTCATATTGCTACGGTTGATTCTGCAGAAGTGGTCACGAATACATCGGCAACGCTTGAGCATGGTGTCTCTGAGGTTGAGTTAAATAATTTAGATTTAGTCGACTTTGACGGCTTTGAACTGCCTCGCTTAAAGGAAGCGCCGATCGCATTTGGCTGCAAGTTATATGAAGTCAAAGAAATTGGTGAAACGCCGCAAAGCCTAGTGTTCGCTCAAATCGAGCAGGTATATATTGATCCATCGGTGATTGATAATGAATCTGAACGATTAAAAATCGACGCTTTAAAAGTGAATCCATTGTCACGTCTTGGTGGCGGTGAATATGCCTCGCTAAATAACACATTTTCTGTCGCTCGTCCTAAGTAACTTACATCATGTTAAATCAAATTTATTCTGAAGCCATTTGGGCTCGTATTAATCAAAAAACCAAACCACTAGGCGCATTAGGTCAGTTGGAGAAGCTGGCTCATCAGCTAGCTTTAATTCAAAGCAATACATGCGGTGACGTTGTCACTAAAATTAACATCCAAAAGCCAACCGTTATTGTTTTCGCTGGTGATCATGGTATCGCCGACGAGGGAGTGAGTATCGCGCCAAGTGCGGTTACTCAGCAAATGGTGCAAAACTTCTTGGCTGGAGGGGCCGCCATCAACTGTTTTTGTCGTAGCAACAAGGTTGATTTGAAAATAGTAGACTGTGGCATCCTGATTCCAGTGGAAAGCGAGAACCCTAACTTTGTGGTTCAACGTTTGGGGGCTCGCACGAACAACTTTGCAAAAGAAGCGGCGATGAGCCGCGAACAAGTGACATTAGGGCTTTCATACGGGAGAGAAATCGTAGAAAAAGTCACGGCAGATGGCTGCAATATTGTCATGTTTGGTGAAATGGGGATCGGAAATACCAGCAGCGCAGCAGCAATTTTGGCAGCGCTTTCACGTAATCATGTGGACAAATGCGTAGG
Organism: Vibrio sp. TRT 17S01; assembly: GCF_050113695.1. NCBI lineage: Bacteria > Pseudomonadati > Pseudomonadota > Gammaproteobacteria > Vibrionales > Vibrionaceae > Vibrio > Vibrio sp. TRT 17S01. Next base: position 624,633 of record NZ_JBNJOG010000001.1, read on the forward strand.
TCGTGGTACCGGCATTAATCAAGAGCAGTTAGCAAAAAAACGGACCTTGGTGAGTCAAGGTGTTGCGAGGTGTGAAGATGCAGATGTATTAGACATCCTTGAACAAGTGGGAGGTTACGAAATTGTTCAAATGGTGGGCGCATTCTTAGCGGCCTACGAGAAGAAAGTACCGGTTATTGTCGATGGTTTCATCGTGACAGCTGCCGCGTATGCTGCCTGTTTTATTGAACCAGCATGTCGTGAGTTCATGATATTTGCTCATCAATCGGATGAATCCGGGCATCAACTCATGCTCGAAGAAATGAAAGCAGAGCCTTTGCTTAAGCTTGGATTGAGATTAGGGGAAGGCACAGGGGCCGTTTTAGCATTGCCATTAGTTCTGGCAGCAGCGGAGTTTTACTCGACCATGGCAAGCTTCGATGATGCTGGAGTTACGGTTTAATGCAAAGCAAAGTGCGTTATCAGTTGGATCTTTTCTTCCTTGCTCTGGGGTTTTTCTCACGTTTACCGATCCCTAAGCGTACCCCTTACAGCGAAGAGCGAATGAACCAAGCCGGACGATACTTCGCGTTGGTTGGTGTCATACTTGGTTTGATTTGCGCGCTATGCTATGCCGTGCTGGCAATGATATTGCCGGAAAATGCGGCCATTGTTCTGACAATGGTCATTAGCTTGCTATTAACCGGTGCCTTTCATGAAGATGGACTGACGGATATGGCAGACGGCATTGGCGGTGGGATGACGTTAGAACGCCGTTTGACCATTATGAAAGACAGTCGTATTGGTACTTACGGTGCTGCAGCGCTGGTGATGGCGCTGTTGACCAAGTTCATCTTGCTGAGTGAGCTTGCCAAAATGACAGACTTATTTGTTATCTGGATAGCGGCTTACACCTTAAGCAGAGCTGTTGCAGCGACTTTAATTTTTGATATGCCATACGTGAGTGACAGTGAAAACAGTAAAAGCAAACCACTCGCAAGCCGACAAAGCTCTCTTGAGCTGACGGTCTTGGTTATAACAGGTGTACTCGTTAGTTTATTACTGCCACTTTCTATTGCATTCGCCTTGTTATTGACTGGTGTCGTGTTCCGTTACTTACTTAAAGTATGGCTACTGCGTCGCATTGGTGGATTTACGGGTGATTGTCTGGGCGCGGCTCAACAAATCATGGAGTTGTTATGTTATGTCGTGATATTGGCGTTAGTAGCGAGGTAGTAAGATGTCTATCCGTCTAGTGTTGGGAGGCGCACGCTCAGGTAAATCCAGTTTTGCCGAATCCTTGGTGATGAAAAGTGCAACTCAAAACTCGAAAGCCCGGCACTATGTTGCAACCGCGCAGCCGATGGACGATGAAATGCGCCGTCGTATTGCTCATCATCAATTCTCTCGAGATGATCAATGGCAGGAGCATGAATGTCCGCTTGCACTACCGCCTTTACTTACCCAATTTACTGAACATGACCTAGTTTTGGTTGATTGTTTAACGTTGTGGCTCAACAACGTGATTTACCATCGCCAAGATGAGCAAGATATTGAACAAGCAGTGAAAGCGTTAACCAATGCTCTGAACGCGTGCCATGCAGATGTGGTGTTGGTGTCTAATGAAGTTGGGCTCGGTGTGATCCCCATGGGAGAAGAAACGCGTTTATTTGTCGATAATGCAGGTTGGATGAACCAAGCCATTGCAAAAATCGCTGATGATGTCACCTTCGTTGCAGCCGGATTGCCCTTGGCATTAAAAGGATCGCTATGAGCGATATTGTTAACATCTATTTGCTACGCCATGCCAAGGTCGATAGTCTGCCAGCGTTAAATGGCCGAAGTGATGTTCCCGTCGTTTTCGAGACGCAGCGTAAATTGTGTGATTTGCTTGAGCATGAGATCCGTGTGAGTAAAGTGATCACGTCTCCTTTAAGCCGGTGTGCAGAATTAGCAACTTTATATAGCAAAGCTGTTAATGCAGAGCTCGAAATTGTCCCTTGTTTTCAGGAGATGGATTTTGGTGCTTTTGATGGCAAACCGTTTGATGAACTGCAATCTGAGTGGTCGCAGCTGGAGGACTTTTGGCAAAATCCAGCTGAGAATACCTTACCAAACGCCGAATCATTACAACATTTTTATACCAGAGTGAGTACCGCTTGGATGGAAAGAGTGGGTACTTTCGAGGAAGATACATTGGTGGTGTGCCATGGTGGTACTATCCGAATGATTCTAGCTTCAATCTTACAGCTCGACTGGAAGAATCCTCAGCTGTATTCTTCATTACAAATTGGGTATCAGTCTCTTACCCATCTTCAAGTCATTCAATGTGACAAGCCATATCAGCGGGTGATTACCGTTGGTAGGCCAATCGAATAAGGACGAATCATGACTGCGCCAAGTTGGAATTTAACTGTTGCTTACAACGAACTGTGTGATGAAAAAATCGAACAAGACATAGCGTTGATCAAACAGTGCATTCAATTACTCAACCAACAAGTCAGCAATAGGCGTGCTGTTGGAGTTATTCAAAATGCGATCCTCACTAGAGAAGCAGCTGGCAAGTTGCTTTCAACCATTAATACATTTGCGAACTGTCATGCCTCCGTTGATGCAACCGCACAAGATGCAAAAGCGTTGATAGGGCGCGTTGCAAAACTCTCTTCGGAACTGAATCAGTCATTCACGCCGTTTGAAGACGTGCTATCACATGCAGAAGATGATGTGATCGAAGAAATACTTAACCATGATAGTGGTGATGTTTCGGGACAAGCTTTTCAGATCGAATGTTTACGTCAACAAGCGGAAACACAACTGACGGTTGCTGAAGAACAATTGTTATCAGCAATGCAGGTTGATGGGCGCGATGCGTGGGGACGGATGTATGACAACTTAACCGGCATATTACAAGTCAACGTAGAACAGCAAGATGGCACTGTTGAGAGCGTTGGTTTTTCACAAGCGGCGAGCGTGCTTTATGGGACTGAATTTTCCCAACAAGAGCCGACATGGCGTGGTATTCAAAAAGCCATGGCAACACATGAACAGACATTTGCTTCAGTGCTGAACGCTCTTGCGGGTTGGCGTTTAACGGAATACCAAAAACGTTCTTCAAAGAAAAAAGTTCACTTCTTAGACCCAAGTTTGCACGAAAGCCGGATAGAAGAAGCGACGCTTGATGCGATGATTCGTACGACCAAGGAAAATCGCCATGTTGGGCAGAAAGCGGGTCAACTCATGGCAAAAGTGCACGGGCTAGATGAAATGAAACCGTGGAATCACTTAGCGGGTATGCCGTCTGCTGGCAAAGAAGCGAAGGTGTACGATTTTGATGAAGCAATTGCGCTTATCAAAGCCGCTTTTGCAGAAGTAAGCCAAGACATGGCGGATTTTGTTGATGTGATGATTGAAAAAGGTTGGATTGATGCTGCTCCAACGCCAAATCGACGCTTGGGAGCCTATTGTACCAAGTTTGCCGCGACTCGTTCTCCATTAGTCTTTATGACATGGGGGGGGAGCCGTTCCGACTTGCTCACTTTAGCACACGAACTCGGTCATGCATTCCACAACTGGGTGATGCGTGATATGCCAATATGCCAAACACGCTATCCGATGACGTTGGCAGAAACTGCTTCTATTTTCGCTGAAAATGTTGTGCGTGATCACATGCTTAATCAAGCGAAGAGTAAAGAGGAAAAACTGGAGATGCTATGGGAAGAACTTTCTTCTTGTTATGCGTTGATGGTGAACATCCCGGTTCGATTCGAGTTTGAAAAGGCTTTTTATGAACAAAGAGAGCAGGGGGATTTGGATGCCTCACAACTATGTCAATTGATGAGCAACACGTGGAAAGCGTGGTATGGCGAGTCTATGTCTCAGCCCGACCCTTATTTCTGGGCGAGTAAGTTACATTTCAGTATTTCCGAAGTGAGCTTTTACAACTATCCCTATCTCTTTGGGTATCTATTTAGCATTGGCGTTTATAGCCAAAGAGCAGAGAAAGCAGAACGTTTTTACGCGGATTATGTGGATTTATTACGTGATACTGGCTCAATGATGGCTGAAGATGTGGTGAAAAAACACCTAGGAATGGATCTTTCCGGCAGTGAGTTTTGGCAGCAAAGTATTGATACCGTCAAAGCAAAAATTGATGAGTTTGAAGCATTACTAGATCAATGATAATTCAGATAAATTTGTGATATTCTTGCAAATAAAGCCGAGCTGTTGCTCGGCTTGTCTGTGTCAGTGATTTCGGCTTAGTGAAGTCGGTTTACATAATGAGATTCACTGATTCATTTTTTATAATTACGATGAAGCACACGATTTCTATCAATAAGTGAGATCGTAGCAACAAAAATTGTCTGTACAATTCATTAACATACCTGCTGTGCAATAAAGGAGTAGCGCATGACGAAGTCCCTCTTTCGCCAATCTTTTCTGTTAGACAGCCTAGATCTTCAACAAGAGATGCCAGCAGGTGAGCTCACTGTCGCAGCGGGCACCACCTTCAAACTGCATCAAAGAGGTGTGTTGGAGGTGATTCCAGCCAATCTAACCTCTGAATCGAAAAACATCATATTTTCCTGCGGTATTCACGGTGATGAAACCGCACCGATGGAGCTGGTTGATAAAATCATCGAAGATATCCAAACGGGTTTCCAATCTATTAAGCATCGTTGTTTGTTTATCATCGCTCATCCAGAGGCGACAAATGCTCACACTCGATTTATAGAGCAGAATCTGAATCGACTGTTTGATGAGAAACCTCAATCGCCTTCAAAAGAGCTTGAGATCGCTGTTAATCTGAAGTCTTTGGTCTCCCAGTTTTATGAAGGAACAGAAGAATCAACACGCTGGCATCTGGATCTTCATTGTGCGATTCGTTTGTCAAAGCACTATTCCTTTGTGGTAAGCCCTAAGTCTCGCCATCCTGTTCGTTCAAAAGCTCTGATGGAGTTTATTGAAAGTAGCCATATTGAAGCGGTTCTATTTTCTAATGCACCATCCAGTACCTTTAGCTGGTATAGCGCGGAGAACTTTGCAGCACAAGCACTGACGGTTGAGTTGGGGCGGGTTGCTCGCATTGGCGAAAATGAACTGGAGAAATTAGTCGCATGTGATTTGGCCATGCGAGATTTGATTTCTGATTCGAAAGCAGAACATTTACCACGTAAACCCGTGACCTACCGTGTGAGCCGTACCATTGTTCGTGTTCACGACGATTTTGATTTCCTTTTTGATGATGAAGTTGAAAACTTTACGGCATTTAAGCATGGTGAAGTTTTTGGCCATGATGGTGACAAACCACTGATGGCAAAAAATGAAGGCGAGGCTATTGTGTTTCCTAATCGCCGTGTGACCATTGGCCAACGCGCTGCGTTAATGGTTTGTCCGGTGAAGATTCGCTACGAGGACGATCAAGTCGTTTACGACTGATATCTCATACTATGTTATGGCTTAACCTGCATGAACATTATTTCATTTAGGTTAAGCCATTATTTTATCCGTTCATTTCTCAAGTCTGTGTTACGCTTGAGCTATTCAATTTTACCATTCTTTGGCTATGGAATTTTCTCAACTTTTGGCAAGAAAGCATCAACGTTGGATGCGTTTTGCCATGTTTATGTCTGCAACTCTCATTCTATTTTGCCTCGTTTATTTGATGGTTGGAGACGTATTTGTTTCCCTATTTTCATCCATGACTGATCTTGAACAACAGCTAATTGGACAGTTGCGTTTGCCTCGATTACTTGCAGCGATTGCGATTGGTGCGTCATTGGCGTTGTCAGGCGCCGTATTGCAAGTATTACTGGGAAACGTGTTGGCGGAGCCGGGCGTATTAGGTATTTCAGGAGGGGCTAGCGTCTTTATGGTGTTGGTACTTTTCTTTATTCCAACATTGGCGACGCCGGTCGGTTTTATGTTGGCGTCGGTCTTTGGCGCATTGTTGTTTACTTTGTTATTGGTCTCAATGGCAAAAATGATGCGTTTGAGTACCACACGCTTGCTATTAGTTGGGGTGGCGCTCGGCATTCTTACTGGCGCAGTCGTTACTTGGGCGTTTTATTTCAGTGATGAACTCAGTTTAAGGCAGTTAATGTATTGGCTGATGGGGGGAATTGGAGGAGCCAGTTGGTACCAACATTGGTTGACACTCATCATCCTGCCATTCTTTATTTGGCTTTGCCTGCAAGGACAAGTACTCGATAAGTTGATGATGGGTGAATTGCACGCTCAGCAGTTGGGTATAAATATTGATGCCATTCGTTGGAAGTTGATTCTGGCCGTTTCTGTTCTAGTCGGTGGCTCGGTCGCGATAGGTGGAGTTATTGGGTTTGTTGGTTTAGTTGTTCCTCATTTATTGCGTTTAGCTTTAGGGACAGAAAACAAATACCTTTTGCCAATGTCTGCGTTAGCTGGGGCGACCTTGGTTGTGTTTGCCGATATTGTTGCCCGTACAGCGTTAAATTCTGCGGAATTGCCGCTGGGAGTGGTAACGACTTCAATTGGTGCTCCTATTTTTATTTGGATGTTAATTAAAAATCATGATACGCGTTAATAGCCTGTCCGTTGGCTCTCGTTTGCTGCCGCTCTCCTTTGACGTGCAAGCTGGAGAAGTTCTACATGTGATTGGTCCGAATGGCAGCGGGAAAAGTACACTATTGAGTGCGCTATGTGGCTTACTCGACCACAAAGGTTCGGCGAGCATTGATGGTTGTGAAGTGGGGCAAGCGTCTTTTGAGCAACTGGCTCAAGTTCGTGCGTTTCTTAGTCAATCGGGTAGGCCAGCTTTCAATCTCGATGTTGTGCAATACCTATCGCTGTCTATTCCAGCTCATTGTGATATTGAAGAACAAAAGGTCAAGCAAGCCGTTCTAGAGTTAACCTCGTTATTGGAACTGCAAGATAAACTGCATCGTTCGATTCATTATTTATCGGGTGGTGAATGGCAACGTGTCCGCTTGGCCGCGATTTGTTTGCAAGTGTGGCCAGCGCTCAATCCATACGCCAAATTATTAGTATTGGATGAGCCAGCAGCGCCATTAGATATAGGCCAAGAAGTCTTATTGTATAAGCTTATCCATCGTATTGCGGAGATGGGATTAAGTGTGGTGATGTCAAACCATGATTTAAATCGTACTTTGAAGTATGCGGACAAAGCGCTCCTATTGGACAAAGGAGTGTTGAAAGAAGTTGGTGTATGTGAAGATGTGCTAAATGAAGCGACACTAACCGAAGTGTTTAAAACGCCCGTCAGGCGAGTATCTGTTGATGGAGCCGCAGTGCTTCTTTTTGATTAAGCCAAGCACTGCTGTGCATTGGCTTAATCTGGCCATTAATAAGCCTGTTGATACATTCAAAAATGAATAATTATTGCTTAGTAGTTAATGGAGTCGACCCACTTTATGGACTCTTTATAACAGGTCGCCGCATCACCAATGGTGAGTCCTAATTCACGCAAGCTCATCTCAGCCATGGTCCAGTTTGCTTCCTCCAATTGTTGTACCGTCTCCAGTAGTTTTCCGTAATTGTTTGTTTTGGTCACGATGGCATCTTTCATTATTCTCGGTAATGCCAGTCGATCAATAACTACGTTAATTGGCGTATCTAAGATGGAGTCTGCTAGAGAAAATAACCCGACTAAAAAAGCCGTCGCACTAGCTAATTGATTTTTGGGCTGTTTAAGCGCCATGTGTTCACAGAATTTAGCTCGGATCAGGGCTAAGTTAGATAACTCCGTTGGTTTAGACGCACTACTACGCGATAGAGCCACGCTCACGAACTTTAGAAGTTCATCTTTACCGAGGAACGAGATAGCCCCTTTAACTGAAGTAATGTTACCGCGCTTATTGAAGTAGCTTGAATTAACAAAAGAAAGCAGATTAATAATTAGAACCGCATCATTTTTAAATAGTTCCTCTATCTCATCTGTTTTGTAATTTTCTTCAGATAATATTGCAACTATATTCAGTAGGTTGGCAATTTTATTTGAAACTTTCTCTGACTTAATAACTTCAGGCTTTGCAAAGAAATATCCTTGAAATAAGTCAAACCCAAGCTCATGAAGTCGCAGGTATTCCTTTTTAGTTTCCACCTTTTCTGCGACCAATAATAAATCTGGATAGCGCTCTTTGATTGATAGGGCTATGTTGATTCGTTTGGTCGTGGCCTGCCTAATATCCACTTTTAACATAGCGATATGCGGAAGGAACTTTTGCCAGCTGTTATGAAAGCTAAAGTCATCCAATGCGACTCTATAGCCTTTCTCTTTGACATCAATAACAGTTTGCAAATTTGCTGAATTAGGCTCTACGGTTTCGACAACTTCTACAATGACATTATTTGAGTTTAAGCATTCAATGTTGGCGGTAGAGAGAGATTCATTGCAGAAGTTGATAAATGCATATTTTTCTTGCGCAATGAGGTTGAGGTAGTCTGAAGACACTACTTTGACGACACTTTCGGTTGCGACTTGCGATGAAATGTCGGGGAATGAGTTTGAATTTCCGTCTCGAAACAATAATTCATAACCGTAAACATTACTGTCTCTATCAAAAATTGGCTGTCTAGCTATGAAAATATCCATATATTAGATTCTTGAACCTTACTGTAACTAACACAAGCTTACTGAAAAAATCATTACAAATAACACCACATGTATTTTAGTTCTGAGTGGCCCTTGTTAGGCCGTATTTTTAATAAAATACGTTATTCTGTGTTAGCACGATAGCGGAATTCTGATTTATATGGAAGGAGAGTATTTGCATAGTTATACCCAAGACCATAAGCAATTCTAATACTCACGGTCTTGGATCGGGGGAGGTGCTTATTGAGCGAGTTTTGCTAAATCAGCAGGACGATAGTAAACCGACTTCAATACCTTTCCTTGGCGAATGGTTTTTGCTTCTGATACAAAATCTTCTGCACACTTCGCGATAATGTAATCGCCTTTTTGTACCGCCATTAGCTTAATACCTTGTTCTGCATAGTGAGCTTCGGTGTCCGCATACTCTTTTTCATTGCGACATACTTTACTCATGTTGCTTGAATGGACTTCATCCCAACATGGTAGGAAGTCAATGCCACGGTTTACGGCAACGTTAAGTAGCAAATCGATGAGATAGCTAATTGATTGATTATCTTCTACTTTACTGTGTCCGAGATGCACAAGACGGCCCATCAATACGTACACGCTATCGACAATAGCGTCAGCTTGTTCAGTCTTACAATCTGCTTCAGCAAGCTCTGTCAATTCTTCAATAATCAAAGAAGTATGCAGAGTATCGGCTTTTTCGTCTAAGCTTTCAGGAGAAGCGACAGGTAAATCGAAAGTACTACGAAATTCAGTAATGTCGCGGTAAAGGTGGTCGAATGTTTCTTGAGTCAGTTTTGATAAATGCATGAGCTTAGTCCGCCTTTAATTAGTATCGCGCAATACTAACAAAGCATCGTTAGTGTCGCTATGTGAGAGTGAAAAAATGTTGGATAACGATAGGGATATCGTGCAGCAATAACAGGACGGCATGAATTGAGATGCCTGAGTTCAATCACAATGTGAATCACTGGAAACAATATGCAAACAAACAACAGTGAACGGGTCATTCGTGGGTTGTACCAAATTACGAACGATTACCAAAAAGGATTTGATATCCAAGTTACTCAATTGCTCATGATGGGGTTAGAGGGATATAACTTAGATATTGCAATACTCTCGAAAATCGAAGGTAACACCTACACGATTTTAAATTGTGTCACGCCAGAAGAAGTAGACTTAAATCCCGGTGACTCATTTGACTTTAATGATACTTACTGTGAAATCACTTGCCGCTCATACGGTCCTGTTGCGATAGAACACATGGGAGAAAGTGAATACTATGCCCGCCATCCGGCTTATAAAACCTTTGGTCTTGAATCCTATATCGGCATTCCAATATTTGTAGATGACGAAGTTTTTGGAACGCTGAACTTTTCTTCTGCTAAACCTTACCCGGGAAAATTTGATCAATTTGACCTCGATATCCTTAAATTGATGGCGTCTTGGATTGAGGTAGAGTTGATCCGCCGCAATCAAGAGCGAGAGCTAAAGAAACTCAATGAGAAGCTAGAGTTTCAGGCTAATTTTGATTCACTGACCATGCTACCGAATCGCCGTAGTATATTTAGAACACTCAAGCGCGATATTGAGCATATGAGGACGTATGGCGGGAAGGGGACATTAGCCGTTGCGGATATCGACCACTTTAAGAAAGTTAATGATACTTATGGTCACCAGAAAGGTGATGAGATCTTGCAGCAGGTTGCGATGTTGCTCAATGAACAGCTAACTGAGCAAGGTGTTGCCGCTCGTTTTGGTGGTGAAGAGTTTCTGATTTGGATTCCGGGAGGAACGATTGAACAGCGGCATCACTTTACACAAGAATTATGTCAATGCGTGAACAAAATCATGCTAGACGATAAGCCTGTTACTATCTCAATTGGTGCGGTGGATTTTGATTTTGCAATGAATACCAGTGAAGATGAAAATAGAAGCTTGATCGACCAACTTATCTTAATTGCGGATGAATGCATGTACCAAGCTAAGCAACGAGGAAGAAATTGTGTGGTGTATAAGTGCTTTCAGATAGAGCCGGTAGTGACAAAGTAAAAGGCTCCTAAGAGCCTTTGTAGAGCTAAGGGTGTTAAACAAACAAATAAGGAAACAGTTTTTTACGTTCTTCAGCCGTGAGAGACTGTACGCGAGCAATGTTGGTGTCCGGAATTGCTTCAGGATTTGGGTAATGCTTGAGTACCTTCTCCATGCTCTCTTCTCGTATCAAATGAAACACTGGATAAGGTGCACGATTCGTTAGGTTTTCATCATCGTCAGGGTTTGCATCTGCAAAGCAGTAATCAGGGTGGAATGTTGCGAGTTGGAAAGTGCCTTCCCAACCTTCTTGGCGGATCAGCGCCTCAATCCAATCAATAAATAGATTGTAATCCCAAAAGTCTTGCAGCATTTCTGGCACGGCAACAAGAGTGGTTTCAAGTTCACTGACGGGGGTTGTTTCTAATTCTTGGAATTGCTCTAGGATATCTTGTAGTAAATCTTCTTCAGAAGTGGCATGGCTAACAAAGATTTTAATCTGTTTGTTGCGTTGAGGCTTTGCGGCAAAAGGACATAGGTTAAGTCCAATGACGACATCATTTAGCCATTGATTGACCTGTTGAGCGATGGTTTCTGTATGTTGTGTTGAGCGAGTGTTTGACATTGTGCTTCTGTGTTCAAATAGTTATCTGAGCAGAGAATAACAAATTACATTGCTTCAGGCTGTGTTTTTATTTGGTCGCGCTGGTGAGTTCGTTTTAGCTTGAGGATGAGCCCAAACATCAGCAAATATAACATCATGCCTCCAGCAATGACTTCAGCCCATCCGCCATGTTGCCACAGATAGATTAAGAAAAATCCACCTAAGCTTCCGCCAATATAGTAATGCACCAAATAAAGAGCGGTCGCGGTGGCTTTGCCTTGAACTGCTTTTCGGCTGACCCATCCGTAAGCCAGAGTATGGGTAAAAAAAGCGCCAAAGCTGACTAATAAGAGCCCAGCTAACATAAAAGGAAGTTGATCAATGTAAGCCAACCACATTCCCATCATGCTAATGATGCTACCAAGCAACATGCCTGAAACAGCTCCGTGGCGTAGTAACCATGAGCCGGATAGTTTAGAGCTTACGGTGCCGGCTAAATAACAAAGGAAAATGAGTGAAGCTAGCGCGATTGGTAAGGAATGGGGAGCACTTACAAGGCGAAAACCCATGACAGTATACAAGTTGACAAAGAGTGCGAAGTTAAGGCCGCCAATTAACATAGCGAACCATAGCTTTTGGTTTTGCAGATGTTTAACTAGTGCACGATTGTGGAACCGAAGCATGCCTTTTTGTGGCTTAAAGTTTTTTTGTTTCGGCAGCCATAGTTGTACGCACACGGCGCAAAGCAACGTGAGAGTAGCCATAATCAATACGGCAGCTTCCCAACTCAATAAGTCAGCCAACGTTCCACCAGCAATTCGACCACTAATCCCACCCAGTGAGTTTGCCGCTATATAACCACCAATGGCGAGGGAAAATGCTTTTTCAGATAATTCTTCTGCCATATATGCTACCGCGACCGAAGCAAAAGCCGCTAAGGCAAGGCCAAGTAATGCGCGAAATAAAACCAGCATAATTAACGAATCAGTGAGTGACATACACAAGCCAATTGCTGGCAAGGCATATAGCCCTATCAACATGACGTTTCGGCGTCCATATATTTCCGAGCAAACCGCCCAAGGGACAAGGGATACCGCCAGTGTCAATGTCGTAGCAGCAAATACCCAATTAATCTGAGTTTCAGACACGACAAAGTGCTTTGCTAGCAGCGGTAACATAGGCTGTAAAAGATAGAGATTACAAAAGACCAAAAATGAGCCCAGCGCTAAACTGAGTGTAATTTTCTTGTAGGCTTTAGAGCCGGATTCGATCATAGGAGCACCTTAAGTGAGGAACGTGATCAAATTATCAGCAAGCATGGAATATATAAAATATATTAAAAATATGATTATGATATATTTTTGATCTAGTTAAATGGACTCGAAACACCTCAACCACTTTGTCGCAGTCGCTGAGCACTGTAACTTTACCCACGCAGCAAAAGCACTGCATATTGCCCAGCCAGCGCTGAGCATATCGATTAAAAAATTTGAACAGCAATTAGGCTTTGAGTTATTCAAACGCGAAGACAGAAAAGTCACGTTAACCAATGAAGGTGAGCTGTTATACGAGCATGCCAAGCGGATCATCCAACAAATTGACGATGCAAAACTGGCGATGGACGAGCTTAAAGGGTTAGAAAAAGGAGAAGTTCGGCTCGGGGCTCCAAGTATGATGGGGTCTTACTTTTTTCCAGAAATCTTAATGGCATTTAAGTCGCGCTATCCCAACTTAAAGCTCACTTTAGTTGATGCCGGAACGCGTTCACTAAAGAAAATGTTGTTTGAGGGAGAACTGGATATTGCGGTTATCGTTGGTGATGATGTCACAGACGATTTGGAATCGGATCATTTGTTGTCTGCCGAGATGGTTGCAGTCGTGGGCAAAGAGCACGAGCTTGCTCAGCAAGATACAGTCGACTTTAAGACTTTTTTTGGTCAAGAGCTGGTGATGTTTAAACCCGGTTATTTCCACCGGGACTTTTTAGAGCAGATGGCTGTTCAAAACAACAGTGACTTGCAGCTCTCCTTTGAAAGTAATTTGCTGCCGATGATTTTAAGTATTGTGAAGCATGAATTTGCGATTACAGCTTTGCTGGATTTGGTGGCGAACAATGAACCGGATGTAGTAGGGGTGCCATTTACTACCCCTGTAGTTTTTGACCTTGCTTTAGCATGGAGAAAAGACGGTTATCTGTCGATCGCAGATCGGACGTTTATCGAATTTGTAAAACGCTATGTGTAGACCCTATTTTCCGTTGTATATCTTCTCAAAGTTATTTGGATTCCAGCCAACCATGTAACGATCACCAATCTTCAATACAGGTAGTGAGCGAGCTCCAATCGCATCTAATTCTTTGCGACCACGTTGCATTTTCGCATTTGTTAGACGGTATTTATAACCTTTAGAGTCAAGATAGCGCTGCGCATCTTTACAGTGTGGACATTTATCTTTTACGTACAGTACCAGTCTTTTCATTGGTTGATCCTCTAGCTTTTAGCCGGGGAGTGTAACGAAAAGACAGTGAATGGCAAGCGTGATTCAGGTAAACTGACGCCCTTTCAACTGACACCCGCACGCTATGCATCCTGCACTTCGATACATTCAAGGTTACCCTGAGCACATTGTTTCTCAAGTCGAGCAATTGGTAGACAGTGGTCGTCTTGAAGCTTGGTTTGAAAAACGCTACCCGCAAAATCACACCATCAAAAGTGAAAAAGCGCTGTTTGAATACGCTATTGAGATCAAAAATCGCTATATGAAGAAAACGGCGCCGCTGAGCAAAGTGGTGTACGACGGAAAAATTCATCTGATCAATAATGCGTTAGGGCTTCACACCTATGCATCCCGTGTTCATGGGAACAAAATTAAAGCCAAAAATGAAATTCGTATCGCTAATATGTTTCGCAATGCGCCTGAGCCATTGTTACGAATGCTCGTGGTGCATGAGTTAGCACATCTGAAAGAGAAAGAACACAACAAAGCCTTTTATCAGCTCTGTTGTCATATGGAGCCGGATTATCACCAACTTGAGCTCGATGCTCGTTTGTTTATGATTTATCTGGAAACGAAAGAAAAATAATGAAGAATACTAACAACAACGCCAAAACCAAGCCTGCAACGCAAAAAAAGGGTACTGCTTCTCAAGCTACAAAATTGACAATGAAGTTTACCCAAGTGAAGGGAAAAGCAGGGCTACATGCGCGCAACCCACATGTTGGCCGTTACGATTTTGATGAGTTAATCAAAGCGCTGCCTGAACTAAGTAAGCATGTGATCCGAAATCCCAAAGGGGAAAAGAGTATTAACTTTTCAGATCCTCTGGCGGTGAAATTATTGAACAAGGCGTTGTTAACCCATCACTATGACATTGAGTTTTGGGATATCCCTCAAGGATATCTATGTCCGCCGATTCCCGGACGCGCAGATTACATTCATCGTTTAGCAGAGCTTGTGAATAAAGAGTGCAAAGGGATTAAGCATAACCGACTACGAGCGCTAGATGTCGGTGTCGGTGCCAATTGCATTTATCCTATCGTGGCGACAACAGAATATGGCTGGCAATACGTTGGTAGCGACGTTGACCCTAAATCGATCAAAGCTGCAAATGCGATTGCTGCGAGTAACAAAGGACTTAATGGCAAGGTTGAGTGTCGATTGCAAAACGACAGTCGTCATTTTTTCAAAGGGATCATTCAACCCGACGAATTCTTCGATGTAACAACATGTAATCCGCCATTCCATAAGTCAATGGAAGAAGCCCAGCAAGGTACGCTGCGAAAAAATAACAACTTAAAAGCAAACAAATCAAAGCGTGGTCAGGCTCAGTCGAAAGAAAAATCGACTAGTCTTAATTTCGGTGGTCAAAATGCTGAGTTATGGTGCCCGGGTGGTGAGGCGGCTTTCATTAAGAACATGGCGTTTGAAAGTAAACAGTTTGCTGAGCAAGTATTGTGGTTCACGACGTTGATCTCAAAGAAAGAGAATGTTCGCTGGCTTCGTAAGAACTTAGAGAAATGTGGTGCTGTGGAAGCCGTTGTTGTTGAGATGAGTCAAGGTCAAAAAATCAGTCGATTTATGGCATGGACGTTCAAAACCGCCGAGCAGCGCAAACAGTGGTTAAAGGTTAAGTGCTAAGCTTTTGTTATTAGGGAATTGATAAAGGAGGGCATATGGAATTTGAGATCTATATGCCTTGCGAACCTGCTTGGATTTGTGACAGTTTTCTTTTCTTATTTGCCGGCCTGTTTATTCTGGGGCTTATTGGCTTCATCCGTATTTTGTTTCTCGAATACCGCAAAATTCAACGTGCCCAACGCGTTCGTAAGCGTCGCCAGACGCATTACACGAAACGAAAAAAATAGCCTCATTTGATGTCAAATTTGTCGTGAAGATTCAATAAATATTTAACTAGTTGAGTACACTGAATGTTCAGGCAAACAGGAGGTGAAAACAAGATGAAACTTAAATACACCATACTCTATGTAGACAGTGTTTTAAAAACGATAGAGTTTTATGAGCAAGCTTTCCAACTGAAAAGAGCAATGGTCCTTGAAGAAGGCGACTATGGTGAGCTGGATACTGGCGAAGTTACATTATCTTTTTGTTCACTTGAGCTGATGAAAAGTCTGGGGAAAGGAGCCGTACCTCCATGTGCCTCAGCACCTACTTTTGAAATTGCATTCGAAACAGAAAATGTTTCAGAAGCTCTGGAACGAGCTTTAGCTGCGGGCGCCCAACTTGTTCAACCCGTACAAGAAATGCCATGGGGGCAAACAACAGCTTATGTACATGACATTAATGGCTTTTTAGTTGAGATCTGTAGTCCAGTACCAGCTTGATAAATAGCTTGCTTAAATCGTTAAAAAGGGAGGAATCCTCCCTTATAAATCACACCGTGTTAGTACTCTTCTAAATAGTTTTTTAACACTTTTCCGTAAAAACGTCCTGTGTTGAAATAGGCAAAATATTGAGTCGGACTGAAGTTAATATCCATAGTTGAAACGTGGGGAAAGCGGTCAGTATCATTTTCATTGCTAATTAGGTAAGTGGTTCCGTTGGAGTAGGGTACGTATCCTAACTGCTGGGCTTCTTGACGGTATCGATCTAGCGCTCGCAACTTAATGTAATAAATCTGGTGCAGTATAGTACCGTCGGAGGCTTGTACGTTTGCTCTAAGTACGGGTTCTAGTTCCCAATCACGAGCTTTACGTTTTGAATCTGGTCGTTCGTCGTATGCTATCGTCATGCATTGAGAATCGTCCGAGTAAAGGCAACTATTGAGCTCTTCGATTGGTTTCTTATCTTTTCCGTGGTAGAAAACGATTTTTTTACCTTCCCCCATAAGCTGTTTGGCTAGTCGTCGTAATCCTTCCGCTTCTCCCTTACTGTCCTTTTCTGCGTCAGAGATGATGATCTTTTTAACACCGCGCTTAATAAGAGAATATGCCCCTAAATTGTCGGAATGACCGCCATCTGAAAGATACGCTGGTTGAGAATACTCGGTTGGGTTAAGAGAATAATCTCCCAATTCAATTCCTAAAATGCTTGCTAAGGTTAGCCCGATTGTACCGCCGAAGCCGGTATAAGGTGTCACATCAACAGCAGCTCCAGAAAGGGCAACATAATCAGAAATTGTGCGTAAGCAATGATTTCCATCTCCCATCAGTTGGCAATGCATTTTGTTTGCATCTGAGATAGACAAATACCCAGTCGTACCAGAACCGACCGAAAAAGGTGTTATCTCATAAATACTATTGCTGAAAGGTTCTGTTTTATATGGGTTGGTATAGAGCCTAGTAAACCTAAAATCATTAGAAGGAGCCACGGTTGTGTTGATAACCCATAGTGGAGGGGTGTTATTTTGATTCGGCTCAGAATAAAGCTGTTTCTGAAATTCTAGTAAATACAGACTTTCCGCCCGGTATTTATGCCCAGTTTGAGAGCGATAAAGTGAATCGTCTTCTCCCAAAAAGCTTTCTTTCATAAATCCTTTAGTGTTTGTGGGCGCAGGGTATAGGCCATAGGTGCGCTCTAGCCCTTCTCGATAATAGTCTCGTGCTGAGTACAAGTTATTGTCACTACCAAAAAATTCGAGAACATTACTTGTGGGGGCTTCAACTATTGTACGAAGTGCTATAGGGATGAAGTGGCCAAAATGTATATCGTTATCTTCTTGGGAGCCTAATGCGTGTTTTTTGAGAATTAATGAATTATTGGATAAATGGCGTTGGAAGCGGCGTTCCTTAGTCGCATCGTTTGTGCATTTGATATCCCCTTCATCTAAAACCTCTGGGTTTGAATAACAAAAACTGAATAAGTCATTTGGCGAGTCATTGGTATCATAAAGACTTTGATAATACAGTTTTGAGAAATACCAGTAGGCTGCGTATGAACCGCCAGATACAGAGGAGATGATATCGATATTTTCAAGATGAGATATCTGATTAAGCCCAGCTAAAACGCCAATATGAAATGACGCAGATCGTGTTCCTCCACCGGAAAGAGCGAGGCCAATGCTTTGTTGAGGGTCGTAGTACTGTAATTCACTCTGCTTAATTTGATCGAATGACTTTGGTTCTGGCTCTGATGCGTTTTCAACTCCTGCACAGCCCGAGATAAGTAATACGAAAACTGTGGCAAGGTTGAGAGAATAAGAAAGGTTCCTAGCTTTGACTAACATATAATTCCCTTATTGATTTATGTACCTAAGTTTAAGAATAGATATGGAATTATATTTAAAAGGGAGGAAGTAAAAGAATAAAGAGATCAATCACGTGGTGGTCGCTGGAAAGAAATAAGAACTCTGTTGTTTGTCACACATTCCGACCCTTTAATAAGAGTCAGAATGCATGTGGGTATTGATGATTAACTTAAAGCAGCCAACTGCTTACGATATTTTTTCTCCAAAGCTTCATTTCCTGCTTTTTGCTCCAACTCTGCGAGCAATCCGAGCGATGCTTTTTGTACGCCATAACGTTGATGGAACTGCATTAAACGAATTCGCGCTTCTTTGTAACTGCCCGCATCGATTTCCAACTTCGCTAGATAAAGAATAGAGCGAACACGGTTTGGATCGTGATCGAGAGTACGAGTAAAGTAGTTTTTGGCTTTCTCAGTTTCTCCTGCTTTGAGTGCGCAGAATGCTGCATTTTCGTAGCTAGCAGAAATGAGGTAGTAGTATGGCTGCTCGATAGCGCGATTAAAGTAGCGGTCCGCTTGTTCGTACTCCCCTTGTTTGCACAAGAACGTACCGTAGTTGTTCAGCACATTACCGTTGCTGGGGTTCTGTCTTAAGGACTTTTTGTATAGCGAGTTTGCTGATTCATCTTCGCCAACTTTTTCGTAGTAATGCGCCAAAGAGAGTTGAGCGCGATAGTAACCAGGGTAATGTTTTAAGGCTTTTTCAAGGTTTTCTCTTGCCTTCACCATATTACCTTGTTCTAGGTAACCCATACCTAAGGCGATGCGTGCTTCGGCTTTTTCTTTGGGATTGGAAACAATTTCTGGTGAATCAGTTGTTTCTACCGTCACACAACCGACTAGCGTCGATGCCAGTATTAGTGATGTCCATTTTTTCATCGTAACCCCCAAATATTCTGCTGAGGCTAGTTTATGGTGTTCAAGTAACAATGGGAGTTTTGCCGAAAGGCAATGCGAGTGAGTTATCAATATGATGTAAAAAGAAAAAATGGGGCGCTGTATTTTACTTGAAATGGATGTTTGCCCGAATGTGTATTCAAACAGACAGCGACTTGGAGAGAAGAGCACTAAGCGTAAGCCTATGGGTTAACTATGATTATTTTTACTCTATTGTAATAGTGATTCAAATTTTTAGTTATTATCACCAAATAGGTTGTAATCCATAATGTGCGTCCAGTCATTCATTATATGTGGAGGCCATGATGGCGAATGGATTTACAAAAGATGGTGGCGTTCAAGATCAAATCGATGCCACTGTTATTGATGCAATCAAACGTGCTCGTGCACATTTAAACCAAGAACATAATGACACGGAATTTTGTTTGGAATGTAGTGAGCGTATTCCAAGTGCTCGAAGAAAAATCATACCGGGCGTCGAGCTATGTATTGAGTGTCAGGAAAAAGAAGATGCTCGTGAAAAGGCTTTAACTCTTTTTAATCGTCGAGCGAGTAAAGACAGCCAACTACGTTAGCAAAGTTTCACTTCAATAAGGTACAAAATCTGATGGATTTTGTACCTTTTTTACCACTACTCATCTTGTGCCGAAAGCTAAATAGTAATGATGTTTCTATACATTCTGACTCTTTTGGCCCTCCTTAGTAGAGGCTTTTTATTTCCTTAAAAACTTGCTCGAGCTGTCGCTATGAAACAGTTTCATGAGCATGAGCAAAACTGTAAGTCGCTTCATTTTTTATCAAATTACTCAATTTACCCTCAAATCCAGTGTGATATTACTCACGCTAAACTAGTTATGAATCCTCAATAATCCGGCTCATGAAAGCGGTTTCGAAACAGTTGAAACTTGCAGTGTGAGGCTTGAGATGAGGTGTCTTGTGACAACAATTAAAGATGTATCTGAATATGCAGGTGTTTCTCAAGCGACCGTTTCTAGAGTCATCAATGGTACGTGCCGCGTGAACCATGACAAAAAGCTTAAAGTCGAAAAAGCGATTCAAGCGCTGGGTTATCGCCCGAATTCCATTGCGCAAGCTTTAGCTTCGAGCCGTACGGGCAGTATTGGCATCATCGTTCCTGAATTGGGTGGGCCATTTTATTCAGGAATTTTGCACAGTATTGAAGAACGTTTGCGCCGTATGGGCTACCACGTTGTGGTAACCGCAGGTTCAAATACCGAGCAAAGCCAGCGTGAATCGGTTGAGTTTTTATTAAGTCGTCGAGTGGATGCCATGATTTTGCATACACAAAGCCTTTCTGACGACTATTTGATTGACCTAGGTGAAAGGGGAACTCCGTTGGTTCTGGTGAACCGGTATATCCCGGAAATAGCGCACAATTGCATCGAGATCGATAACGAATTTGGTGGCCGAATGGCAACTGAATATTTGTTGCGAATGGGGCATCGTAACATAGCGTGCATTACCGGACCTCTGGACAGATCTGACGCTCGGGGGCGTCTACAAGGTTATCGCAAGGCTCTTGAAGAGGCGGAAATCTTGTATGACGAAGCGTTGGTGTCCGAGGCCGGCTTTACTGAAGAGTCAGGGAGCAGGGCAATGCATAAATTGCTGAAACGTGAAAGCGTTTTTACAGCCGTATTTGCTTGCAATGATCACATGGCATTTGGGGCTTATGAGGTTTTAAAAGCTGATGGTATATCAGTGCCAGATAGCATCTCACTAGTGGGTTTCGACGACATCCTGTTCGCGCGTTACCTTACACCTGCCTTAACCACCATTAACTTTCCTATTGAGCAAATGAGTGCGGAAGCTGTCCGGCTAGTGATTCAAATTCTCAATAAAAACCAACGAGATGTGAACTTCAAACTGTCACCTAATTTAGTGCCAAGAAGTTCTGTCAAGGAACTCCATACTCTATAAAACGATAATTAAGGACAATAACATGAAACTGAAAACTTTGACGCTTGCCATGACTACTGCTTTGGGTGTTGTTGCAACGGTGAATGCGGCTGATGATACCAAAATTCGCTTTGATGGCTTTCCTGATTTTGATAGTAGCTTGAAAGTGTTGCTACCAGACTTCGAGAAAGAAACAGGCATCAAGGTGGATTACCTAATGAACAACCATGGTGACCACCATACCAAGTTAACAACCAACTTGGCGACGGGCTCTGGTGCGGGTGATGTGATTGTTGTTGATGTGGAAAAAATAGGCCCATTTGTAGCGTCGGGTGGTCTGGTCAATCTGTCTGAAAAGTATGGGGCAGATAAATACGCAGAAAGCTTTGCTGCATATGCGTGGATGCAGGGAAAAGGCGCGGATGGTGATGTTTACGGCATGCCCGTTGATCTAGGTCCTGGCGTGATGTACTACCGTGCAGATGTTTTCGAAAAAGCAGGTATCGATGTCAATCAAGCGATCAAAGATTGGGATTCTTATATCGCCGCTGGTGAAAAGCTTAAACAGCAAAATGTTCAGTTGATTGCTTCTGCTGCGGATGTGGCACAAGCAATCATTTTTACCACCGTTCCTGAAGGTGAAGGTCTGTACTTCGATAAAGATGGCAATCCTGTTGTGACCTCTGAGCGCTTTGTTCATGCGTTTGAAGTGGCGAAAGAGATCCGCGACAAAGGTTTGGACGGTCGTATTCTTGCGTGGTCAAACGAATGGTATGAAGGTTTCCGTAACGGCACATTTGCGACTCAGCTTTCAGGTGCTTGGCTACTTGGTCACCTAAACAACTGGATTGCACCAGAAACAGCGGGTAGTTGGGGTGTTTCTAATCTTCCAAATGGCATTTACGGTAGCTGGGGCGGTTCATTTCTATCGATTCCTACCCAATCTAAGCACCAAGATGAAGCTTGGAAGCTGATCGAATACATGACAACTAAGCGCGATATCCAACTTAAGCACTTTGAAACCATTGCCGCATTCCCTGCCAACACAACCACTTACGATGACCCAATGTTCGAAGAGAAAATCGAGTTCTTAGGTGGCCAGCAAGCGCGTTTGTTGTTTGCTGAGGTGGCAAAGAACATCAAGCCAGTAGCGCCAGCTAAAGGTGATCACGTGGCACGCTCTATCATCTTAGAAAATGCGCTGATGGAAGTGTTGGACGAAGGCAAAGACATTAAGACTGCATTGAAAGAAGCAGAGCGCATGATTAAACGTCGTACTCGCAACTTATAAGCACTCAGCTATTTGGTAAGCAGGGAGGGCATTACGCCCTCCTAATAAGAGGTTGTTATTATGAATCACACTGCGAGTAAGGTTACGGCAGATCCTGAGCGTAAGCGCATTTTTTCTTATTTAGATTTGAAAGCGCTTACACCGTATGGATTCCTACTGCCGTTTTTGATCATCTTTTCAGTGTTCGGAATTTTTCCGTTACTGTTTTCTATTTTTCTTTCTTTTCATGAGTGGAACCCAGTCGAGGGGTTGGGGGCGATGGATTATGTGGGGGTCGAAAACTACCACATTGCACTGACAGACCCATGGCTGTGGCGCTCATTGAAGAACACGCTTTGGCTAGCCATTACATCGGGCGTGGCTCAGCACTTAGTTGCTTTACCTGTGGCGTACATTTTGGTGTCACTGGGAGACCGTTTTCGTCATTGGCTGACATCGGCTTACTTTCTACCGTTTATCACCTCTACGGTGGCAGCGTCGCTTATCTTCTTCAACATGTACTCGCCAAATTCGGGCATCATCAACCAAAGCTTGATGGCACTGGCAGACTGCACCTTGTTTGGTTGGGCATTCTCTTGGGTGAACGACTTCCAGCCAATCCGTTGGTTAGATGACGCGACCATGGTTAAGCCTTCCATCGCCATCATGGTGTTCTGGAAATATACCGGTTTCAACATCGTGCTTTACACCACTGGTTTGATGACGATTCCTAAAGACATCTTAGAAGCGGCACGCATGGACGGTGCAAACGCATGGCGTCGATTCTGGAGTATTTCGCTGCCAATGATTCGTCCATTCATCTTCTTTGCGGTCACCATGACCATCATCGGTAACTTGCAGTTGTTCGAAGAACCCTTCGTTCTAACGCGCGGTACGGGTGGTACGGGTCAGTCTGGCTTAACCATCTCTATGTACCTCTACAAAGTGGGTTGGGAATGGTTAGAAATGGGTACAGCGTCAGCAATTTCATGGCTGCTCTTTACCTTGATTGCAGGCTGTACAGTGGTTCAATTCTTCTTCTTCGGTAAGAAAGGTCTAGGGGAGCAATAAGATGCGTACTAACACTTTACCTGCGGCGCAGCGTTGGCGTCTTAGCGATCGCAGCATCGAGATCTTCACCAAAGTATTGATGGTGATGCTCGGCTCAATCCTGATTGTTTCTGCCATCATGACGGTATTCCCGTTTATTTGGTCGGCGTTGCTATCAACTCGTGATCGTACCGAAATCTTTGGCTCTGGGATTAGCTTTGCCATTGGCGACAGCTTAGCGGTCAACTACGCAAAACTACTGGAAATCATGCCTTTCTGGCAGGCAATGTTTAACTCCATCTACATCGCGTTCCTAGGCACTACGATTTCACTGCTGTTTTGTAGCATGGGTGGCTATGCCTTTGCGGTGTACAAGTTCAAAGGCAAAAACGTGCTGTTTGGTATGTTGGTTGGCTCGATGATGATTCCGCCAGTATTGAGCTTGATTCCTTACTTTATGATTGTGAAGTTCCTCGGCTTGCTCGATAACCATCTCGCGGTATGGCTCCCGTTCACCACCACGCCATTTGGTATTTTCTTGATGCGTCAGCACGTGGTGGCTTCTATCCCTAAAGAGCTATTAGAAGCGGCGAAGCTCGATGGTGCGGGTGAGTTCAGAACCTACTGGAGCGTGGTGCTTCCGCTGATGAAACCAGCTCTGGCAACGCTTGCTATTGTGCAGTTCGTCTTCTTCTGGAACATGTTTATGCAGCCGTTAGTGGTGCTAACAACCCCAGAAAACTATGTGATTACTCAGGCACTGCGAAGCGTGCAGGGCATTCCAAATACACCATGGGGAGCAGTAATGTTGGGGACAACCATTTCGATTCTCCCTCTTGTCGTGACTTATCTATTTGCATCCAAACAAATGATCAGCGGCCTGACGTCAGGCGCTGTTAAAGGTTAAAAGGTCTATATAACAATGAATAAATTCCAACTCCCTACAGACTCCAAACTACGTAGTCCAGAATTCTTATTTGGCGTTGCCACCTCGTCTTATCAGATTGAAGGTGGAGCGCAGCTTGGTGGACGAACGCCTTCCATTTGGGACACGTTCTGCAATCAGCCTGGAGCGGTCGATAATGCAGACAATGGCGATGTTGCGTGTGATCATTTTCATTTATGGAACCAAGATATCGAGATGATTCAAGGGTTGGGGGTGGATGCATATCGTTTGTCGATGGCATGGCCACGCATCATTCCTGAAGATGGAAAAGTGAATCAAGAAGGCTTGAAGTTTTACGAACAAATCATTGATGAGTGCCATGCTCGTGGCTTGAAAGTCTTCGTAACGCTTTACCATTGGGACCTGCCTCAATACTTAGAAGATAAAGGTGGGTGGTTAAATCGAGAAACCGCCTATAAATTTGAACAATACGCCAACGTAGTTAGTGGCTATTTTGGTGACAAAATTGACTCATATGCGACCTTAAATGAACCATTTTGTTCTTCATATTTAGGGTACCGATGGGGAATTCATGCCCCGGGTATCAAAGGGGAACGAGAAGGATTTTTAGCCGCTCATCATCTGATGCTTGCTCATGGCTTAGCTATTCCTCACATGCGCAGAAATGCACCTAATGCGATGCATGGTTGTGTATTCAACGCCACACCCGCTTACCCGGATACTGAAGCTGATTTAGAAGCCGCAGTCTACAGCGATGCGGAGGGCTATCACTGGTTTATGGATCCGGTCCTGAAAGGATCGTATCCGGAAATAGTGTTAAAACGGCAGGCCAATAATATGCCAATGATACTGGAAGGTGACCTCGATATTATTCGTACCGATTTAGATTTTATTGGCATTAACTTCTATACCCGTTGTGTGGTTCGGTTCGATGCCAATGGAGCCATAGAAGATGTTCCTCAAACGAATGCTGAGCACACATTCATTGGGTGGGAAATCTACCCACAAGCTTTGACTGACTTACTGATCCGCCTCAATGATCGTTATGACAATCTACCTCCGCTCTACATTACAGAAAATGGGGCCGCTGGCGAAGATAGCTGTATCGATGGAGAAGTAAATGATAGCCAACGTGCACAGTATTTTCAGACGCATCTTGAAGCGTTGGATAGGGCGATCAAGGCTGGTGTTAATGTGAATGGCTATTTTGCATGGAGCCTAATGGATAATTTTGAATGGGCATACGGTTATAAGCAACGCTTTGGCATCATTCATGTCGATTACCAAACTCAAACACGAACGCTAAAACAAAGTGCGATTGCATACCGGAACATGTTGCTTGAACGCAGAGAGGAGAACCAATAATGGCAAAAGTTGAGTTCAGGAATATTAAAAAATCTTATGATGATGTCGAGGTAGTAAAGCATTTTGACTTCATTGTGCAAGATGGCGAATTCGTGGTTTTTCTTGGTCCATCAGGCTGTGGAAAGTCCACAACTCTGCGTATGCTTGCCGGCTTGGAAAGCATTACGTCTGGCGAGATCTATGTGGGCGACAACCTAATGAATAAAATTGACGCTAAAGATCGTGATCTTGCGATGGTGTTTCAAAGTTATGCTCTGTACCCCCATATGACAGTTTACGAGAACATTGCTTTTGCATTGAAGTTAAAAGGTATGGCAAAAGACCAAATTGACGTTGAGGTACGTAAGGCAGCAAAAATGCTGGAGCTG
This sequence comes from Vibrio sp. TRT 17S01, assembly GCF_050113695.1. Lineage (NCBI taxonomy): Bacteria > Pseudomonadati > Pseudomonadota > Gammaproteobacteria > Vibrionales > Vibrionaceae > Vibrio > Vibrio sp. TRT 17S01. Next base: position 650,319 of record NZ_JBNJOG010000001.1, read on the forward strand.
GATGCGCTGTTGGAACGTAAGCCGAAAGAGCTGTCTGGTGGTCAACGTCAACGTGTGGCGATGGGACGCGCAATGGTTCGTACACCAAAAGTATTTTTATTTGATGAACCATTATCCAACCTTGATGCTAAGCTGCGTGGTGTGATGCGTGAAGAGATAAAACAACTGCACCGTGAGTTGAAAACCACCACCATCTACGTGACACATGATCAGATAGAGGCGATGACACTGGCGGATCGCATTGTGATTCTAAAAGACGGTTATGTGGCTCAGGTGGGGACACCGACGGAAGTTTTTCAGCGTCCGGCAAATAAGTTTGTCGCGCAGTTTATCGGTAACCCGTCTATGAATATGTTGGATGCGAAGCTGGTGGGTGAAGAAGGTGATTGGGAAGTGGAACTAGGTGACGTCCGTATACCTTTGCCGGAACGCTTCAAAGCTCATGCATCAAAAAATCTTGCTCTGCATTTTGGTGTTCGCCCGACGGACATTCACCTTCGTGCAGAACAAGTGGATCATGCTCGCGTGTTGCCACTGCCGGTTACAATTAAAGATAAAGAGCTGCTTGGTGCAAGCATTCTGCTTAAAACTGAAATTGCAGGTCAGCCTCTAATGGTGGAAACGCAAGCTGCAGAAGTGGATGTGACATCACTAACGTTATACCTAGATTTAGATGCAATTCATCTGTTTGATGCGTTGAGTGAAAATTCACTTGCCACTTTTTAATTGAGAGATATCAAAGCCAGTACGTACTTGCGTACTGGCGAATCATTTACGTCTCATTTCTTTGCAATGTGCATTGCTGTATTTGTTCTAGTTAAATATATTTCTGTCACTAGCTTGTCTATCGGTCATTATGAAAAAGAAAAAACGCTCTCCCTCTATTTATGATGTGGCTAAACTCGCTGGTGTTTCTCCGAGTACGGTTTCTCGCTTTCTTAATCGCACAACATTTATTTCAGAAGAGAAAACAGTGGCGATAGAGGAAGCGATCAAAGCGCTCGACTACAAGCCCAACTACCACATGAATCAGGGCACGAACACACGTTCGATGACCATTGGCGTATTGGTACAAAACCCAGAAAGTCCTCATACAAGCCGCATCTTGAATGACATGGAAAAGGTGTTGAATGAGCAAGGTTATGCGTTGGTTATTGCAACCGGACATTGGAAAAATAAGCTGGAGTCTCATGCTCTGGAGTATCTACAGAAAAGCAATGTCGATGGCGTCATCATTGTGACGGGCAGTCTAACTGAAAAGCAGATCCTAGATTACGCGATGAAAATTCCTGTAGTTGCCGTTGGTTATAATGTCATAGCTGAACAAGTCCGCTGCATCAACGTAGATAACGTGCTTGGTGGTTATATGGCAACGTTACATTTACTCCAGCAAGGGCATCTTAATATTGCTCATATTAAAGGATTATTGAACCAGCCGGATGCGGTTGCGAGATTTGTCGGCTACAAAAAAGCGTTACAAGAAGCGGGAATTAAGGTTCAACCCCAACTCATTAAGCAGGGTGATTTCAGCAGTGAGTGTGGCTATGAGTTAACAAAAAACCTGATTGATTCTAAAAAGCATTTCAGTGCAATTTTTGCAGCCAATGATCAAACGGCTTACGGTGCAATCAAAGCACTTCATGATCATGGGTATCGCGTTCCTGAAGATATTTCTGTGATTGGGTTTGATGACCTTCCTGTTTCCTGTTATTTCACCCCCGCACTGACTACAATGCGCCAGCCTGTAGAAGAAGTTGGCCGTGTTTGTGCTGAATCCATTCTTAACCTACTGAGCGGCGCGCAGCATAATGCCAAACTTCCACCTATTGAGCTTATCGTTCGACAGTCTACTAAATCCATTTATCGCTAGAGTGCTTGAAGGCTGTTAGAAATAAATTCAGCAATCCTCAAGTTGTAATGAGGATTGCTGAATTAAAAGAAGGTTTAGGAATTAGTCATCTTTAGTGAAATTTGCTTCACTGAAATGATCGAGATCGTAAGGTGTTTGCTGGTAAACACAGTAGTTGAGCCAATTCGCAAATAACAAATGACCATGACTACGCCAACTTGCATTTGGTTTGTTGTCCGGGTTGTTGTTTGGGTAGTAGTTGACCGGAATTGCCGGTTCCATCCCTTCACCTAAATCACGAATGTACTCATTGTGCAGCGTGTGGGAATCGTATTCGGGGTGACCCGTCACAAAGACATTACGCTTGTCTTTTGTTGAGGCGAGATATACGCCAGCTACGTCTGAAGTTGCAAGAATATCGAGATCTGTATGTTCTTCTAAATACTCATGAGAAAAATCAGCATAGCGCGAATGAGGTGCTAAAAACGTATCATCAAATCCACGTAAGATGGGATGGTAAGGGTGATGGATTTCATGATGGTATACGCCGGACAATTTTTCTTTACGAGTACGTTTAGGCAAGTCGTACAATAACTTTAATCCCGCCTGAGCGGCCCAACATACGTAAAGGGTTGAAGTTACATGGTCTTTGGCCCAGTTCATGATGGTTTTAAGGTGGTCCCAATAAATCACATCCTCAAACTGCACTAAACCCAATGGTGCTCCTGTAATAATGAGACCATCGAAATTACGTCCTTTTACCATTTCAAATTGGCGATAGAAGTTGTCCAAATGTTCTGTTGGTGTGTTTTTACTCGGACGGTTATCAATCCGCAGTAATTCAATATCGACTTGCAGCGGACTATTAGAAAGTAGACGTAAGAATTGCGTTTCCGTTTCAATTTTCTTCGGCATAAGATTTAAGATCAAAACCTTAAGCGGTCGAATTTCCTGTGTAGAGGCACGAGATTCGGGCATTACGAAAATATTTTCCTCTCGTAATACATCAGAAGCAGGTAATTGATCGGGGATCTTAATAGGCACAGCTTTCTCCCTAAGCTTTATGGACGTCTATACATCCGAACTTAACTCAATCAGAGTGAGATGTCGATAGCATATTTTTTCGATTTTAAGGTAATATCCGTTCTTTATTCTTAGCGACTATTTTTTATGGCGCAGACTCTAACACTTATCCGTGGTCTACCAGGCTCGGGGAAGAGCACGCTGGCACGAACGCTGGATGCACAGCATTTTGAAGCGGATATGTACTTTGTGGATGAGCAAGGTACATATCGGTTTGATGCGAACTGTTTACCGCAAGCTCATGCTTGGTGTTTAACGATGACGGAAAAGGCTCTACATCAAGGGCAGAGCGTCGTTGTTTCGAATACGTTTGTTCGGCTGTGGGAGATGGAGTCTTACATCCACTTGTCCCGACAGTTGGGTATCAAATTAAAGGTTGTGGAATGTACAGGAAGCTACCCTAACGTACATGGTGTACCTCAATGTACGATAGATAAAATGCGTAGACGCTGGCAACATTGGCCAGCGAGTTCAAATAGCAAGGGCATGACGCGTTCGCAAACGATAGAGCAAATGATTTAAGCGTCAGATCGTTTGGCGTCGTTGGTAGTGTGCTCAGTTGGGGCTTACGCCCCTAACTATCCGAATTTTATTTTACGTACATATTCGCCACGTATTCGTCCTCAGCCCAATACATACGCTCAGCAACTTTCGCTTCTGGGTTTAGGCTTACACCATCTAGGACCCGTTCTTTAAAGCGTAAGTAGCCGCCTTTATCAATTAAGTGCCCCATGTGAAGATAAACAGGCTTACCGTCCAACATTTCCTTTTCAAACTCGAACAGGTTGTCGATAACAGGATGTAGAACCTCTTCCGTTACCCAGTTTAGAAATATTTTTCCAACACGCGGGGTTTTCTTTGAAGTTCGACCACCCAGTTTGACCATATAAAGTTGTTTTGGGTCTCGATGCCAAGCTAGGGTAGGGCAAGCAAGCACACATTCGCCGCAGCCAATGCATTTACTCTCTTCTTTCACTGCTTTACCATCTTTGAGCGATAGGCAATCCACCGCGTGGTGCGCGCAAGCTTTGACGCAGGCGCCACAACCAATACAACGATTGCTTTCGAAATTAATTTTGGCAATACCCAAGATGCCAAAATCAGCCATATTGGCTTTAGCACAGTCGTTTGGGCAGCCAGCCATGACTATCTTGAGGTGGTACTTACTTGGGTAAACATGATGTTCCATGCGCTGTGCCAACCCTGTGGTATCGGTGTTGGCTTTTTGGCAGATCCGACTGCCTTGACACGCAACAATATTACGTCCACCTAAGGATTGATAGCCTGCTTGGATATCTTCTACATCAATGCCACACGTATCGACGGTAATGTCTTTGATGAAGGGAGCGAGTGCTTTGTTGACTTCAGGAATATCTTCATAACGAATACCCGGCATCGCCAGTTTTTGTCGTGTGGTGAGGTGAATAATGCCGTTACCCCATTTTTCTGCTATTGCTTGTGCTGTTCCCAATAAATAAGCAGGCATGATACCGCCGGGAATACGTACGCTAATCATACATTCGCCTCGAACCTTTGATAGGCGATAGTCACCATCGGCGCGCATCTTAATAATATCTACGTCCAGTGTCATCTTTGCTTCCTCCTAATCAATCATGGTTCTAGCATGGTCGTAACGAAAAACCGGACCATCTAAGCACACGTATTTGTCGCCAATTCTGCAATGACCACATTTACCTACGGCACAAGCCATACGGCGTTCGTAGTCGACCCATATTTGTTGCTCTTGTATGCCTTTGGTAACAAAATCTTGCACTACGAACTTGATCATAATTGGAGGGCCAACAACGATAACGCAGATGTTTTCTTTATCGGTCAAATCGAGCTTATCGATATGTTCCGTGACTAAACCACTTTCGTAAAAATAGTCACTCCCTCCGTCGTCCAACGTAACAATGACGTGGTTGGAGTAAGACCAATTCAGCAAATCATTTTTGTAGAGCACGGCATCTTCGTTTTTGAATCCGAGAATCAGTGACATTTTCTTCACGTCATTAGAATTGTTGTGAAAGTAACTGATAAGTCCTTTTACGGGAGCAACACCAGTGCCTCCTGCAACGATAATGAGGTGTTTGTTTTGATAAGCTTCCATCGGATAACCATTACCCATTGCGCCACGCATCATTACGCGATCACTGGCGTTTAATTTGAACAATTCACCTGTGACTTTTCCAACGTTACGGACCAGCAAATCGACGTAACCTAAGCCGTAATCAGAGACAGAAATAGGTGCTTCGCCCACGAGTGATAAACCTAGCTCAACAAACTGGCCGTAATGCACTGGAAAATCGCACGCAACACGATAGTTCCATTCCAGCTCGGTGTGTTTTTCTATGTGGATGATCGGGTAACTTTGTGGCAGCATTTTGTTTTCACAATCGCACATTAGAGTGCCTCCTCTACAATGGCGGTCATCTTATTAATGATGTTGCTAAATGAGATGTAGTGAGGGCATCGATCGTCACAGCGTCCACATCCAACACACATATGGTGTTCACCTTGGCGAGACTTAAAGTCGTTTACTTTGTGCAATGCGCGGTAACGTAAGCGTTCGCTGGTCTTGTGACGAAAACTATGACCACCTGCCATATCTGAAAACCCGTCAATCATGCAGCTAGCATGCTGACGGCGGCGTTCACCCACTTTGCCTTCTTGGTTATAAACCACATCAAATACGTTGAAACAGGCACAAGATGGGCAGGACGAGGTACAGCGACCACAACCAATGCAGCGCGAATTGTATTCTGACCAAGCGGGATGACAGAGTAAGATCTCGCGTATTTTTGCTGGGTTATCACAAACTGAATCTGGAGTCTTCACTTTAACATAGTTAGACGTGGCGAAGCTTACGTTGTGTTCGACGTCGCTGCCGCCAGAAAAGTACGAAGTGAGTTCTGGGTCTTTTATTGTGATAGTTGCACCTTGCTCACTAAAAAGAACCGAAGCAGCAAAATTATCGGTTTTGTTGCTACCCATAGAGACGCAAAAGCAGTTCTCGAAACTTTCGCTGCATTCAATGAGTACCAATTTGAGCTTTTGACGAAGACGTTTGTAGTAAAAGTCTTCATGACCACCATTTTTCAAAAACATGTAATCAAGGCTTTTGAGCGCGTTGATATCACAAGCACGGAGAAAGAGGAGCACAGGGCGGGCATCGATGCTCGATTCTTTTAGCTCATCGGCGTTAAACCAGAATAGGGTTTCAGTAATAGGAAATACGATTTCTTTTGGTGAAAAATGACTTTTCTCTTTCCAAACCAATTCACCATACTGCGTCAACTCTTGGTAATCCAAGTTTGCGGTATGGGCAAAGCGACCTGCGTATTCTTGATAAACTGGTGCCATTACTTTGTATCGCTGACGTAGCGTTTCGATTGCTATTTCCATTTGCTGGGTGGTTAAAAACTTAGGCATTTTCTTATCTCGTTACTTTAGAAACTAGTGAACCTTGTGCGCACAATAAAACTTGGCGGCGGGCTTAAACCATTCGAGTGATTCAGACAAAGAAACGACGTCTCCTACCACTATGATTGCTGGTAGTGCAGGGTTTTGCGTTTTACAAATTTCATAAAGTCCGGCTAGAGTGGTAATAATTGTGCTTTGGTTTTCTCGCGTTCCATTGCTGATGATAGCGCAGGGCTTATCTGGTGTGACGCCATGAGCAATGAGGTTGTCTGCAATTGATTTTGTTTTATGAATTCCCATGTAGAAAATCATGGTGTGATTGATGGCGGCTAGCGCGCTCCAGTTCGGTTCGCTACCATCATTGCAATGGTGTCCCGTTATTAAGGTTACGCCTCTGGAAATGAGTCTATGGGTGGTAGGTATTCCAGCATAAGCGCAGCACCCAAGCGCAGCCGTGATGCCTGGAACAACCTCATAGTTGATTCCGTACTGTCTCAGATAAATTGCTTCTTCACCGCCGCGACCAAATATGAAAGGGTCGCCCGCTTTTAAGCGACACACTGTCATACCAGTAAGCGCATAGTCTTTGATTCTTTCGTTAATTTCTGTTTGCGTGTTCGAGCATTTACCGTAACGTTTACCTACAAAGATTTTTCGAGTTTTGCGTGGAATGCAATCTAATATTTCTTCCGAAACCAGATGGTCATAAAGCACAACATCGACATGATTTAGCAGACGAAAAGCTTTGAGTGTTAGGAGCGATGCATCGCCTGTTCCGGCCCCAACAAGGTATACCCGACCATAAGATGGATTACATTTTTTCATTTCGGCTGGTTGCTGTTTAACCACGATAAAAGTAAGTCTATTAATGGCACCGATTAAATGAAATCAAATAAAAACAAACGTCCGTTTAGATCTAATTAACGAAGTTGACGTTAGTGCTGATGCTTGTAAGGAAGGGAAAAGGTGAAGAGTTTGCGAATAGTTATAATAAGGTTAGGCGTTTAAAGGTGCTTTGAGCTGCACTCGGCATAATATGAAAAAAGCGCCGTAATTGGCGCTTTTTTAGTATCAGCTTACTGCTTCTTCCCAAGCTGCAGCCAAGTATCAATCACTGTGTCAGGGTTGAGAGATACCGAGCTGATGCCTTGTTCCATCAGCCATTCTGCTAAATCCTCGTGATCCGATGGCCCTTGGCCGCAGATCCCTACGTATTTACCAGCTTTGGTTGCTGCATCGATGGCCATTTTGAGCATCGCTTTCACGGCGGGGTTGCGTTCATCAAAGAGGTGAGCGACATCACCTGAGTCCCTATCAAGCCCTAGTGTTAGTTGTGTCATGTCATTCGACCCAATGGAGAAACCATCAAAATACTTAAGGAACTCATCGGCTAATACGGCATTGGAAGGCAGCTCGCACATCATGATGACTTTCAAACCTTGGTCGCCACGACGTAAACCAAACTTCGCAAGCAGATCAATGACAGATGCCGCTTCACTAGGGGTGCGAACAAATGGGATCATCACTTCAACGTTTTTCAGGCCCATTTCATTTCGAACACGTTTCATCGCTTGTGTTTCCAGCTCAAAACAGTCTTCGAATACTGGTGAAATGTAGCGAGAAGCGCCGCGGAAACCCAGCATTGGGTTTTCTTCGTGAGGCTCGTAACTTTGTCCGCCAACCAAATTGCTGTATTCATTTGATTTAAAATCAGACATACGAACGATGACACGCTTAGGCCAAAAAGCTGCCGCAATAGTTGCGATGCCTTCGGTCAGTTTACTTACGTAGAAGTCGATAGGGTCTTTGTAACCACGAATGCGTTTGGCAATTTCAGCCTGAAGCTCTTCGCTTTGCTCAGCATAGTTGAGCAGCGCTTTGGGATGAATACCTATCATCTTATTGATGATAAATTCCAGTCGAGCCAAACCAACCCCTTCGTTTGGAATTTGGGCAAAATCAAAAGCACGATCTGGGTTACCCACATTCATCATGACTTTGGTTGGAAGTACAGGCAGTTCTTCAACCGATGAACGGCGGATATCGAAATCCAGTTTGCCTTGATAAACGTAACCTGTTTCACCTTCAGCGCAAGAAATCGTGACAACCGAGCCATCTTTCAAACTTGAGGTAGCATGGCCGCAGCCCACGATGGCTGGGATGCCCAGTTCACGCGCAATGATAGCGGCATGACAAGTTCGCCCGCCACGATTTGTGACAATGGCAGAAGCCTTTTTCATGACAGGTTCCCAGTCAGGGTCGGTCATGTCGGTGACAAGAACATCACCTTCTTGTACTAACGACATTTGATCTAATGAGTCAACCAGTCTGACAACGCCGCTGCCAATACGCTGACCAATGGCTCGGCCTTCAATCAGGACTTCAGCTTTGTTATTGAGCTCATAACGTTCGATGACATTTTGTTCCGACTGGGAGCAGACTGTTTCAGGGCGAGCTTGCACAATATAAAGCTTGCCGTCGATACCGTCTTTTGCCCATTCAATATCCATCGGGCGTTGGTAGTGCTTCTCGATGATCACTGCTTGTTTTGCCAGCTCTTTGATTTCGTCTTCTGTAATCGAGAACTGGTTTTGCTCATCGGCTACAGTGTCGACAATCTCCACTTGCTTACCAATTTCTTGGCGGTCTGAATAGATCATTTTGGTTAGCTTTGAGCCAAATGTCTTTTTCAAAATAGGGTTGTGGCCTGCTTCAAGAAGCGGTTTATGGACATAGAATTCATCGGGGTTAACTGCACCTTGCACCACCATTTCACCCAAACCCCACGCAGAGGTGATGAAGACGACCTGATCAAACCCGGATTCAGTATCGATGGTGAACATGACACCAGAGGCCGCTTTGTCAGAGCGTACCATACGCTGAATACCTGCTGACAAGGCGATACCACGATGATCAAAACCTTGGTGGACGCGATAAGAAATAGCGCGGTCATTAAATAGAGATGCGTATACGTGTTTGGTCGCTTCTAAGACTGCATCAATGCCTGTGACGTTGAGAAACGTCTCTTGCTGACCAGCAAAAGAGGCATCGGGTAAATCTTCCGCTGTTGCGGATGAGCGAACCGCCACAGAAAGAGCTTCATTACCTTCAATAAGTGTTTGGTAGTTGTCACGGATATCTTGCTCAAGATCCGCAGGGAAGGGGGCCTCTAAAACCCACTGACGGATGATGGCACCTGTCTTACGCAGAGCTTCCACATCATCAACGTCCAGTTCATCAAGCAATTGGTGAATGCGATTGTCTAATCCTTCGTAATCGAGGAATTGATTAAACGCATAGGAAGTGGTCGCAAAACCATTGGGAACAGAAACGCCTGCGTTAGCAAGGTTAGATACCATTTCACCAAGAGAAGCGTTTTTGCCGCCGACTTTATCGACATCTTCCATTGATAGGCTATTGAACCAGAGGGTGTTCTTTTGCATGTCTTTCTCCAGAAACATTGCAGCTGTAGGGATAAAGGCAAACGTTTACGTTAAAGATTAAAAAAATAGAGAACTATTTTTCAAACCTGTGGGGGACGCAATTGAATGCCGGGTTTTATTATCGATATTATGGTTGCCATCCTACTCAAAATAATTTTATAAATTAAATAAAAAATGCAAATGGATATTCAAAGTCGTGATGTGTTCTATGTTTCTGATGGAACAGCAATCACATGTGAGACACTTGGTCACGTTGTTCTCGGGCAGTTTCCTTTTGTGGCAAACGAGAAAACCTTTCCATTTATCGAAAGTGTAGACAAGTTGTCTGAGCTGCTGAAAGAAATTGAGGCTTCATTTCAAAAGACGGGAATAAAGCCCTTAGTGTTTTTTTCGATTGTTGTTCCAGATATTCGGGAACAACTTATGGCTGCTCCTGCTCACTTTTACGATGTGTTGGAAAGCTTAGTTCAACGCGTTCAAGACGACATCCAGATGGAGCCGAAACCTAAGCTTCAGCGTTCTCGAAGTGTAGGAAAGGACACGGATACGTATTTTGACCGTATTGCCGCCATCGAATACACCTTGGCGCATGATGATGGGGTGTCGCTAAAAGGGATTGAAGAGGCCGATATTATTTTACTAGGTGTGTCCCGCAGCGGAAAAACGCCAACAAGCTTATATATGGCAATGCAATTTGGCTTACGTGTGGTTAACTACCCGTTTATCGATGATGATTTAAGGGCGCTTAAGTTATTGCCTGAATTTGAGATTCATCGATACAAACTCTTTGGCCTGACTATTGATGCAGAGCGTTTAACGGAAATACGTGAAAACCGTTTGGCTGGAAGCGATTACGCAAGCACAGAGCAGTGTGAACATGAACTTGCTAGTGTAGAAGCGTTGTTTCGCCGAGAAGCGATTCCGTACATCAACACATCATCATTGTCGGTCGAAGAAATTTCAACACGAATACTCGAAAAAGCCGGATTAAAACGTCGATTGTTTTAATCCGGCTTTTTCATTTATCGTAAGCGGATGTAGTGGTTTTTAACCAAGTGGTCGGCGAGTCGTTCTGTGTGAACATGTTTGAATTTCAGTGGAGCAGCTAGCTCGCCAAACAAAGGAATACCTTTACCAAGGATGGTGGGAATAGTGGTAATGATCATTTCATCAATCAAATCTTCCTTAAGGAAGCTTTGAACCGTTTTTCCACCATCAATATATAGGGATTGGTAACCTTGCTGGTTCAAACGGTCGACAACGGTCTTTAATTCGCCGTTGATTAAAAAGACTTTGTCTTCATAACCTTCAGGTACTGTTTTTAGCGTATTAGTTAATAAAAACACCGGCTTGTTGTAAGGCCACGCAACACCAAAGCTTAATACCATCTGAAAGGTATTTCTTCCCATGATCAGTGCATCGACACTATTCATAAAGTCTGCAAAGCCAAAATCCGAACCATCAGGGTTTGGTACGTCATGCAGCCAGTCCATTTGATTGTTTTCGCCAGCGATATAGCCATCCAAGCTGGTTGCGATATATACGATATTTTTCATTTATTAACCTTATTATTGTGGAAACGTATACGAGCCAGAGCACGCGACAACACGCGCTAGAATATCGCTTTTTCCAAAATGACTGGAAAGTTTTTGTGGGAATTGGACTGAGTCACATAAAGCAGGAGTGAGTGAGGCAATATTCAATGATAAAAATGGTGCCCGATTATACGGGCACAGATTTGGGTCTTATTTTTCTTCGGAGCAGGCAGGGTAATAGTCTTTTAAATCATCCAAATCGGTAAGAACAGCGAAATAGACTGATTTAGTTGTGGTTGGTTTTTCGACAATGCTCGGTCCGTTAGTCTCATAGCTGCCCATGGTTGATAACGTACTTGCAGACCCAACTGCCAGCTCAAGTTTAGCAAGCTCTTGCAAGTAAGCTGGCGTTTTGTTTCTTAGTTTTGCTGCATCGATAGTCGCATTGAACTGAGCTAGCTTAGATTGGGTGTTTACAAAGGAGATACTTTCAGCTGACTTTAGTTTGGTAACCACTTTTAGATAATGTGACTTTTTAGATTTTATACGATCTTTATGGATGCATTTAAGTTGTAAGTTGTAAACATCAAAGCCAGAAACAACAGTAAAACCGTTATCAGAGGATTTACTGCTTGCTTTGATGTTGTCATTTGCGGCAGAAGCTGAGCCTGCAATCGTGTCGCTCCAGTTATAAACCGTGACATTTTTTTGGTTTAAGGCATTTCTGAATTGCGTAGAAGCATCTTTGATGGATTCATCTTTAGTCACAGAAGCCAAGCACTGACTATCCGAACATGTGGCGATGGCTAATGTTGCTCGATCTATGGCATTACTAAGACTTGATGCCAAGTTCCTAATGTCTGGAAGGGAGCTTGAGGATTTAGCCGATTCATTTGAAACACTATACGAATGTTTAATGACTTTTGAGTCGAGGACTTTATTACTTTCTTCTTCCGTAAAACATATTGAAGTCATTGGGGAGCGATTTTTATCGACATAGCAGATATCCCCGATATTGTAGGTGAGTTGCCCATCTAGACTAATTTGAGTGGTTTGTAAGGGATAAAGTCTTATTGGATCGTTAAATCCTCCATCATTTTGTGCTGTATAGGTAAGCCCATCAAATACAGTGAGTTTGTCTGAGCTGCCACAAGCTGAGAGAAATAATACACTTATTACTATAGCTACCGACGTCGTTTTCATTATGAGTTCTCCGAGTATAAAGATCTGATAAGTGTTGGCATGATGGTGGCACTTTGCCCAAATTGATGAAGAAATAGTGACCGTTGCCGCACAAAAGGTTTGGTTTATGATCTAGTGGGGGAGTGGAGAAAGATTGGTATTTATTTAATCAAATAGTTTGCACATTCCATTCTAGAATCACAAAACGCTTCCCTGAGCGAGATCTTCAAAGCAAACATATTTTGTTAATGGTTTAGCTTCCAGTGTGTTCATATATGTGGTGATTTCTTTATCACTAACTTTGTCCGACACGACATAATCGCAAATTTAACCCTAGACAAGTTATGGATACTGAGGGTAATGTCACACGTAAATTTCCCTTATTTTACTATGGTTATAAGGGTGTAACTCTAAAGAACGGTGCATGTTTGGTGTTGTTAGTAACATATAACGACAAAACAATAACTGACAACGTTTGCGCGTGTGCTGTTCCGACCAGTTTGCGAGGAAGAAATGGTTCAGATAGTTATAGATGGTAAATACAGAATCATCGAAGAAGGCCAGACGTTACTGGAAGCGGCCAAGGTCTGTGGTGTTGAAATACCGTCGTTGTGTGGACTAAATAAAACGGCCGATAAAGTGCCGTGTGATTTATGTGTTGTCGAAGTGGAAAGCGGGGGCATCCAACGTTCGTGTGAGCTGCAAGTCTACAGTGGCTTGAGTGTCATTACACAATCAGAAGCCTTGAGTGAGCGCAGGCGAAAAGCGTTGAATCGTATCATGACTGACCACTATGCTGACTGCGAAGCGCCGTGTAAAACCGCGTGTCCGGCTGGCGTTGATATTCAGTCTTATCTTTATCACATTGCTCAAAACGATCATCAGAAAGCGATAGAAGTCATTAAGCGTACCTTGCCGATGCCGCTTTCTATTGGTCGTGTTTGCCCTGCATTTTGCGAGTCTGAATGTCGGCGAGGTTTAGTGGATGACTCCATCGCCATTCGTCAGCTAAAACGTCATGCCGCTGATGCTGATCTCGCGATGCAAGAGAGTTATATCCCACCGAAAAAAGCCGATAAAGGGAAGCGAATCGCTGTTATCGGTAGCGGACCGGGTGGCTTGACGGCAGGTTATTATCTATCTAACGAAGGTTACAATGTCACGGTATTTGAGTCGATGCCAGAAGCAGGCGGTTGGCTACGCTACGGTATTCCTGAGTATCGTTTGCCGAAAAGCATTCTTGATAAAGAAATTGAACTGATGTGCCGCAATGGCATGACTGTTGAGTGTAACAAAAAGCTGGGTGTCGATTTTACACTGTCTAGTTTGAGTGAAGATTACGATGCCGTTTGTCTTGCTGTCGGCGCTTCAAAAGCGGTTGAAATGCACTATACCGGTAGTGATTTAGAAGGTTGCTATCTTGGTGTGGATTACCTAAAAGACTATGTGACCGAACATCACTATGTCACAGGTAAGAAAGTGGCCATTATTGGTGGTGGTAACACAGCAATCGACTGTGCCAGAACCGCTGTCAGAGATGGTGCAGATACGACATTGATCTATCGTCGTACGCGCGATGAGATGCCCGCTGAAGATTACGAGATTGAAGAAGCGGAACACGAAGGTGTGAAGTTCCACTTCTTGACTAATCCTGTCGAAAACATTGCAGACGAACATGGCCGAGTAAAAAAGGTGCGTTTAGAACGCATGAAGCTTGGTCCTGCGGACGCGTCTGGTCGCCGTAGCCCTCAGGCCACTGGTGAATTTTTTACTGAAGCGTTTGATACCGTCATTGCTGCAGTTTCACAAAAGCCTGATCTCAGCTTTATGAAGAATGAAGCATTAGAGATCCCACTGACTCGGTGGAATACCGCAGACGTTAACCCAGATACCATGCACAGTGGTGTCGGAAACATCTTTAGCATTGGTGATTTTCGTCGTGGTCCAGCTACCGCAGTAGAAGCTGTCGGTGATGGCCGTATTGTGGCTGGTGCCATCGACCGATTCTTTAATGGTGACATGGAAAATATTCCAGTCACACCTTTCAATGCGCGCAAAGAGAAAAAGCTAAAGCAGCTTGATCCTATCCAATTTGAAAACATTCAGAAAATCAAACGCAAAATTATGCCTGAGCTTACGCCAGAGCAAAGAGCGCAAAGCTTTGCTGAGGTTGAGCTTGGTTTTGATAATGAAGAAGCCATGGCAGAAGCGGCCCGCTGTTTAGAGTGTGGTTGCCAAGCGAATACTGCCTGTGATTTGCGTGACTATTCCACGGAATACGGCGCTGAGCAAAGTTTCAATCACGCAGTTGAAATTCAGTCCAACGAGTATTGGCAAGCGCATCGCAGTAAAGAAACACGTCAGAAGTTTGAAATTGACCGCAGCTCAGAGTTTATCGTATTTGACGCTAACCGCTGCATCAGCTGTGGGCAGTGTGTTCAGGCTTGTCGCGATCAATCGGTGCATGGCATCTTAAGCTTTATGACCGATAAAAATGGTCGCCCAGCATCTCGTCCGGAATGTCGTCCTAACTTTGGCGCCAATGGGACCTTAATGGGTGACTCCAACTGTGTTCAATGTGGTGCGTGTGTACAGGTTTGTCCAACGGGGGCAATTACCGATGCGCGCGACAGAGCGCAAGGTCGTATAGAACACTTAAAAGCCGTCGATACGATATGTACCTATTGTGGTGTGGGCTGCAAACTCACCATGTATGTGGATGATCAAGATAATCGAATTCGTTATGTGAAAGGCGCAGACTCACCAGTTAATGAAGGCATGCTGTGTGTGAAAGGGCGCTTTGGTTTTGACTTTATTGGTAGTGATGCTCGTCTCACCACGCCGCTAATTCGAAAAGATGGTTGGTTGCAACCAGCCAGTTGGGATGAGGCGATTGGTTTGATTGCAGAAAAGTTTACTGCAATTAAACAAGGTTTCGGCGGCAATGCATTAGCCGGTTTTTCATCAGCCAAAACGACAAATGAAGACAACTATGCGTTCCAGAAATTTATTCGTCGTGAACTTGGCACCAATAACGTTGACCACTGCGCACGTCTATGTCACGCATCTACCGTAACAGGATTAGAAGCGTCATTAGGTAGTGGAGCGATGACCAATGATATTCCAAGCATCAAACATTCGGATGTCATTTTTATCATTGGGTCAGATACGACTGCCGCTCATCCCATCATCGGTTCACATATTAAACAAGCAGTGCGTCATCATGGTGCGCGTTTGATCGTTGCAGACCCTAAACGGATTGATATTGCAGATCATGCCGAGCTTTATATGGCGCACAGACCCGGTACGGATGTGATGCTGCTCAACGGTGTAATGCAACAGATCATCAAAAATGGTTGGTACGACCAAGATTATATCGAAGAGCGTGTTGATGGCTTTGATACCTTGCTGCAAGAAGTGATGTCACCGAATTATTCATTGGAAAAAGTCGAGTTGGTGACTGGCGTTAAAGCCGAAGATATTTTTGCCATGGCGCGCATGATAGGTACCGCCGAGCGCACCGCCGTGTATTACTCCATGGGCATAACCCAACATACCACGGGGCATGACAACGTGCGTTCGATTGCAAATCTGCAATTGCTGTGTGGCAACATTGGTATTGAAGGTGGTGGTATTAACCCACTTCGCGGTCAATCCAATGTACAGGGCGCGTGTGATATGGGGGCATTGCCAAATAACTATCCGGGTTATCAGAAAGTGTATAACCCACTTATTCGCCAAAAGTTTGCGATGGAGTGGGATGCGCCTGACTTGCCTGCCGAATCAGGTCTAACTTTAACTGAAATCATCGATGCGGCGTGCAAGCGTGATGTTCGTGGTTTGTACGTGATGGGTGAAAACCCAGTATTGAGTGATCCTAACCAAGCTCACGTCATTGAAGGATTGGAAGCATTAGATTTCTTGGTGGTGCAAGATATCTTCCTGACTGAAACGGCGCAATATGCGGATGTTGTTTTACCATCTTGCTCGTTTGCAGAAAAATCTGGCCACTTTACTAATACAGAGCGCCGCGTTCAGCGTGTTAACCCCGCTGTAAATCCACCTGGTGAGGCGAGAGAAGATTGGCGGATCATCCAATCAATTGCGGTTGCGATGGGCAGTGACTGGCACTACAAACATGTTTCAGAAATTACCAATGAAATTGCACGAGTAACTCCACAATACGGTGGCCTACGTTGGGAAAACATTACGATTGATGGTGTGCAGTGGCCAAGTAACAAAAACAATCCTGAAGGAACGCGCATCATGCACCGAACCCAGTTTACTCGTGGGCGAGGGCAGATGGAGGCGATTCCATTCCGTTATGCCGCTGAACTTCCTGATGAGGAATACCCACTTGTTCTAACCACGGGTCGAGTATTGGAGCAATTCCACACTGGTACCATGACGCGTAAAACTCAAGGGCTGAATAACCTTGCCGGGCCAAGAGCAATGATCAGTGTCGCAGATGCAGAAGCACTCGGCATCAATAACGGTCAGATGCTACGCGTATCAACCCGACGTGGGGAAATTGAAATCGCTGCGTTTGTGACCAAGCGAATGCAGAAAGGGGTTATTTTTATTCCGTTCCATTTTGTTGAGTCACCAGTCAATAGGTTGACGACAACAGCGACGGATCCACATGCAAAAATCCCAGAATTCAAAGTCGCAGCAGTCAAAGTGGAGCCGTTAGTCTCGGAACCTGTATGATTGTTTAGCTCAACTTAGATAATATAAAAAAAGCGCCGATTTCGGCGTTTTTTTATAATTGTTCATATACATAATGTTTTATTCAAAATTTTAAATGATTCTATTATTCATAAAGATGGTTTTATAGCATGGTGATTATTTTCTATAAACGTAACAAATAAAATAGAAATGATGTTTTAATATGTACATCAAAGTGTTTTTGTATTTGTTTTTATTTTAAAAGTACCACCTTGGTATTAGTTTATAATACATTGATTTTCAAGTTATTTTGTAACTTAAAATATGAATATAATAATTTATTATAGGAGCATTATTTTTTTCTTGTTTATATTGCTTCTTAATTAATTGTGAGCAATTCTTAATTCTATTATTATCCGAAGCATAAAGTTATGGACTTTTATTATTAGAGTAGCAATGGCTTGTTACTTGTTTTTATATTGTTTGTTGTCGTTTTGTTGAGGTGTTTATGCGTGTTTATCTCACTTTTTTTTGTTTATGTACTCTTCCTTTAAATGGATATGCATCTGATGAAGAGGGTTTATATATAGGAAGTAAAGTCGGTTGGAGCTATTTTGCTCATGGTTGTGAAGCCCATGAAACTAGTTGTGACAGAGATGCAATTGGAGCAGGTGTTCTTCTGGGGTACCAATTTAATAATTGGTTATCTTTGGAGGGGGGATACGATTATTTTGGTAAAGCGAAAGCCGTATACCCTGCATTGGATAATAGTCTTATCGATGCGCCTTATGAAGCAGAGGTTCAAGGGGTAGAGCTGGGATTAAAAGCTGATTATTCAATAAGCTCTGCATGGGATCTATTTGGAAAAGTTGGCGCATTAGGTTGGAAGGCGGATAAAACAGGACAAGAAATAGGCAGCTTAGTTGAAGAGAGCGATGACGGCGTATCTTTGATGCTCGGTGCTGGAATAGAATACCAAATAAGCCAAGCATTAAGCGCACGACTTGAATATCAGTGGTTTGATAATGTTGGAGACAATGACACCGGTGGCTCAGATGTAAACTTTACCACTCTTGGCCTCACATATATATTTGGTAAAGACTCTGCTCAACCGCCTGTAATTACAGCTGTTGAAAAAAAGACAGAGACAAAAACGCCTTCAAAACCTGTCATGACTACGATCAAAGCGAAAGATGGTTCTTCTCTTTTCGAATTTGATTCTTCTGTACTAACGCCATTCGCTAAAACTCAACTAGTTCCTATATTAGAGCACCTTAACCGTTATCCAGATATTCGAGTGAAGATCACCGGACATACTGACTCTTTGGGAGCTGAAGACTACAACTTGAAGCTATCTCAGTCGCGCGCAGAAGCCGTTAAGCGTTACCTAGAATCAGAAGGTGTATCTGCTAGCCATATTGTTGCAGAAGGGGTAGGTGAACGTTTTCCAGTTTCGACCAATTCTACTGCTGAAGGACGAGCGCAAAATCGCCGTGTAGAAATACACACAATGGAATCTTTGGTTCAACAGACTGAGGAGCAATAAAGATGGTAGTGAAGTCAAAACAAGCTCGTTTTATGTTACTTGGATTATCCACTGTGTTATTTGGTTGTGGTGGTGAAAATAGTGGGTTGCCGTCTCAAAAACAAATAAATGAAGATAATTCAGGTGGGAATGAAACTTATAGTAATCCCCCATTAATTACTCGTTTAGCTAAATCTTCTGATTTAACATCAGGCAATACAATTTCTGCTATTTCAGTTTGTGAAAACTGTGACCCGTCAAAAACTGTCTATCAATGGGTAATTGATTCGAATGGCAATAGTATTTTTGGTGATTCGATCACAGTAGATGGTGTGTTAGTTAAAGATCGTGAAGTTGAAGCTGACCAGATCTCGATTCTAGACTCAGAGGTCGGGGCTAAAATTAAACTATCCGCTCAGGCGGCTTCCCCGAATGGTCAAGTCTACAGTGCTTCTGAATACAACATATATAAGCGTAGATTCTTAGTTGATGCCGTTGGAACATATGGTGGGTTTTGGGCTTTACTGAATACTGGTGACATAGTTCGACTTGGTGTCTATGACAACAATCATGGTGGCGATCAATTAGATATTGAAGATAAGTTTGTAACAATTGGTTCTGCATGGGAATGGTATAACTATGCTATTACGGAGGCTGGGAAGTTAATTTATTCGGGTCCATATATCAGTTCCCACGGTGTTACAGGAATAGATGCGGATGTCATATCCGTTGTAGGCAACAGAGGAGCAGCAGCAGCGTTAAAGTCCACAGGTGAGGTTGTTACGTTTGGTTCGGATTCATATGGAGGAATCGTCCCAGCATCTATTGAAGCTGAGTTGTATGACATAACGAAGGTTGTGGCTGGCGATTATTCTTTTACGGCACTGCGAAAAGATGGAAAAGTGTACTCATGGGGTAATACAGACGTAGGCAGTATCACTACTACCGATAACAGCAATATCAAAGATATATTTGCTAATGAAGTTGCATTTGCGGCGTTGAAAAATGATGGTTCAGTTGTTACTTGGGGCTACTCCAAACTCGATTATCCTTCAAATGGGGAAGGGACAGGCTCAGACTCTTCTAGCGTAGATTTTTTAAGTGGTGGCGGAGTGAAAACAATCATTGCTAGTCGATTTGCTTTTGCCGCTATAAAACAGGATGACAGCGTTGTAACTTGGGGTAATGCTCCTTATGGCGGTGATAGTAGCTCAGTAGATTTTAGTAGTGGTGTATCTAATATTGTCGCAATTCCTAAAGCTTTTACTGCGTTAAAGAAGAACGGAGAGGTAGTAAGTTGGGGAGCTGTACCACCTGTTCCTTCCATCGCCAATGTAAAAGAAGTCTATGCAACAAAATTATCGACAGGTTCTTCGTATGATAGTGGCGCGTTTACAGCATTAATTGATGATGGGACTGTAATTGCGTGGGGTAGTGCGCCTGACGGTGGTGATATTAATCAGCGAACTAGTACACTTGTAAACAATGACATTACTTCAGTAAAACCAGCATGGAAGTCTTTTCTAGCGCTTACCGATGAAGGAACGAAGGGCGGGTGGGGAGAATATTCTCCTTCTGTAAATACGGAGGTTGAGAATACATACACTTCCTACTTCCAATTCATGACTCAATTTAAGGACAAATCTGTGTTGGTAGAAGGTGGAAATTGGTGGCGTCCTACTGAGTTGTCAGAATTGGACCCTATCGATCTCCTATTGGAGTCTTCTTTATGATGTGTTACTTGTGCGAATTTTTAGCTAAGTATTTAACGGACGATAATTTATAGAGCCACGTTATAAGCAATTCTATTAACTCATGTTAAAATTTGTTTATAACATTTTAGTGTGATGTAGAAACAAGTATCGATTGTACGTCTCTTTAAAGGAAACTTATAAAAAAACCGCGCATTTGCGCGGTTTTTTATATTTCTTATCTCGCATCTAGTGGATAAGAGCGGTAGCTTCGCATGCCGTAAGTTCGGAGGGCGTCGCGATATATGCCCAGTAGTTCTTTGTCACTTGCGGTAGCAAGATCCGCTAATGGCTTATCGGGGTACGCGACGGTATCAAACGTGATGTCTCTTGGACCAGTTTGCCAGCTTGCGATTTCAAACAAGGTTTGCCCGCGTCTAACATGACTTGCTGAGCTGATGATCGTGGCGTGTTTGACGTTATGGCGAGCGAGGGCATAGCTACTGAATAAGGCATTGTCTACCGTGCTGGTGGCATAGTTTTCTTCAATGATGCGGTTTTTGCTTACACCGTTTTGGATCAACCAATCTGCCATCAACTTGCCTTCTGTTTTATGGTTCTTCGGAACACCGCCAGTTAATACGATCAGAGCGGTTGGGTTCGCTTTTGCCATAGCCAATGTGGTTTCGAGGCGTTTGATCAAGATTTCATGCATGCTGCCATCTGGATTTAACGCGTAACCTAAAGTGACAATCGCATCTTGGTTGGTCAGCTTTTTCTCAGCGACGGATTTTAAAGGCGCTTTTAAGATCCGGTCGATGGTATCGAAGATACGTTGAATATCTTGTGACTTACCTTTATCTAACATTCCTAGCTTTTTCAGGTGCTTCTCTGACTCACCTGTTTTTCCTTGGAAACGCTTCCACACCGAAAGATAAGCATGCAAATCGGTATCTTCAGGCGCCACAGTTAATGCTTGCTCGAAAAGTTGAACGGCTTGATCGACATTCTTATTGTAAATTTGAGCATTCGCTGCGGAGATAAGTAAATCCGTACGGTAAGGCTCAATTTCATAAGCTTCTAACAGGCGTTGAGTCACTATTTCCATATTGCTTGGCATTTTAGCGGTAAAGCCAGCATGAGAAATACGCGCAGGAGATTTAAACGCTTTCACTGCGTCAGCTAATAACTGGTCGACAACCTGACGTTTTGTCAGTAACTGGCCATATTCAACGCTGGATTGGACGGCGGAATTAGTTTGAGTATCTGCAAAAGTAGGGGCAGCAGAAAGCGCAATAATGCTGCTTAATGTAACGGCGAGGATGTGCTTGTTCATTGGATAATCCTGTCTGTTTTCAGACTTATGGTTAAAATCCATGGCAGTGTGAAATCTGGCAAATATAAATTCCGTGAATAGACACGCAAAATTATGTAATGAATTTCATTGTTGATTAAAAATGTTCAACTGGTTCAGGAAATAAGACAGCGAGTGTAATGAAATTTAGAATTTCTAGCCTGTCGCGGTCAAAGCGTAGCCGCTTTTGAGGCGTACAGTGATGCTTCCAAGCTTAATAGTCTATTGTTGGATAAAGTGGAGATGTTGAAGAAATAACTGTGTCGGTAAGGTTATTTAGCTTCGCTAAATGGAAAAATAAGCGCTGACGTGTCAATCCCGGCTTGCTGCGCAATGCGGAGATACTTTCTAAATTTGTACGCTGGTAGGGAAGTGCTTCGTGATAAAATCCAGAAATAGTCGAGATTGTAGCCACTGACCAAAGCAACAGAATAATCAGGCTCAAGATAAAACACCACGTAACTACTATAAAATGGCCCAAAAAAAGAGACCTTTAAGTGGCCAAGGTCGGGATGCTTGACGGATTTTGCTACCCCAAATGCTTCTTTCCATTGCTGTTCTTGCTCATTCCAACCACGGTTTATGACCGTGACAGTATTGTCGTCGTTTAGTGTGTAATGCGCTTGAACGTGAGATAGCCCTGTTTCAAAGTCATGATCTAAACGCGCAAGCTCATACCAAGTACCACTATAGCGTTCGAGATCAAAATCTTTTACCGGGGAGAGGTTCACAGGCACATTAATGCAAGCTGTGAGAGAAAATAACCACGTTACGAGCACAAATATTCTCATCATTATTGAACCCTCATAAAATGAAAACTTTAAGTTAATTATATACGTTAAGCGCTGCATATGAGTTGTGTTGAGGTGGGTGTGTATATAGAATGCGAATCCTTCCCATTCCTACTTCAAATGCTAATGGCTCATATTCTTGTTGTTGATGACGATCTTCTCATCTGTGAAATGCTCAGTGAAATCCTTGTAGAAGAGGGTTATCACGTAACTTGTGTTCATTGTGGTGAAAGTGCGTTAAGCCATATCGAAAAAAAACCAGTGGATTTGGTGTTACTGGATGTCATGTTACCCAAGCTCAATGGGATGCAAGTTGCGAAGCGAATTTGTCAGCGCTTTGCTACTCCAATCTTAATGTTAACCGCGCTCAACGATGAAACGTCGATGTTGGAAGGGCTGCATTCTGGTGCGGATCAATTTATTACCAAACCATTCAAGGTGCCGGAGTTGTTGGTGCGCATTAAAGCCATATTGCGCCGCGTCGGGTTAGAGAAACAGCGAAAAACCTTTGATGATTGCCAAACGCCAGATGCCGAGCATATGTCATCGCTACCGTTAACCGGCACTGAAATGGAATTGCTGCAATACATGGTTCGCCACGAAGGAATCGTGGTGTCGAAAGCGGATTTACAGAGCCAAGTACTTAAGAAAAAACTGAGTCCGTTTGACCGTAATCTCGATATGCATATTAGTAATATTCGCCGTAAGTTTGTTGAAGCTGGGTTGTCTAAATTACATATCAAAACAGTACGTGGCAAAGGTTACACCTACCAACCAAGAATTGGAGCATAGCCTGTGTCTTGGTTTCTTCCGGCTTCCATAATGACGCGTAAAGATGGTTTGCCGTTTCAGCTGTTTAGTTACTTGTCTGCGGTCATCATCAGCATTGTCTTGCTCCAAGGTGTGGTTGAAAAGGCATTAATGACCAGTATGTTAAAAGTGCCGCCTACGATGAAAGCTGAAATGCGCGAGTTGGCGGAGAAAGCGGAGATGCTGGTTGAACGCGGGGACATGGCGCAGCTCGCCAACTGGGCCAATCAGCAGCCTTATTACCTGTTCGTGCTTGATTCGAGTAATCAGCCACTCTCTAACCGGAAGATGCATCCCCACTTTGAATTTAAGCTCAGGTTTTTGCGGGAATTGGATGGGCCGTTAAATGACGAAGTCAGTCAGCCGCTGATTGGTATTCCGTTGAAACATGGCAATGTTCTGGTGATTCAATTACCACGACAGCGTCATCCAGCACACCAGTTTTTGATTTATCTGGCGATCAGCAAAGTGGTGATTGTGGTGATCATCTTGGTGCTATTTTCAGTGATCATTGCGAGAAAGCTAAAACAGCCTCTGGATCGTTTACGCGCAGCGAGTCATCAGTTAGCAAAAGGGAATTTCAACATTAATGTCGCTTCTGAGGTGAAATCAAACGTGCGCGAATTTAATCAGCTAGCACAAGATTTTGACGAGATGACTGCTGAAATTCATAACTTGGCACAAAAACAGCGACAACTGATACGTGACGTGTCACATGAACTAAGAACGCCACTCGCCAGACAGAATCTCGCGTTACATCTGCTGCGCAAACAGACGGATTCAACCCATTTTCATCTATTGGACAGAGTTGAACGAGAAGTCGATCAGATGGAAACCTTAGTGACAGAAATTCTTGAGTTCAGCCGACTTGAGAATGCGCGCTATGAAGCGCAATTTGTGATGGTGGACTTACAAGAGTCCGTCAAGCAGCAATTACCCTTATGTGCATTACCGAAAGGGGATAAACAGAGCATTACATTTCATGGCTCAGATCATGTGCCACAAATTTTTGTGGACGAGCGCTTATTACAACGTGTGCTGCAAAACTTAATCAGCAATGCGATCAAATATGCAGGTGAAGCTGCGCAAATTGATGTTTCAATCCGTCAAATAGAAAACCAAGGTCAAAAATGGCTGTTACTTGAAATCGGTGACAACGGCTCTGGTATTGATGAAGCCAGTCTTGAGAGTGTCTTCAATCCTTTTACTCGGTTGGAATCTGCGCGTGATAAGCAATCGGGAGGTTATGGACTCGGGCTTGCGATTGTGAAGGAGTCGATGAGCATTATGAATGGGGCTGTCTCGGCCGCGAACCGTCAAGAGGGTGGGTTAGTCATCACGCTACATTTTCCGATTGCGTAACAAGATCTTTCTATCTGTGTAATATTTTTACACAATTAGTATTAGGTTTCATGATTCAAACCATGCAATGGGTAACCTCTTTTCGTTAACTGTGTCGCAACTCATTGAGGTTTGTATATTTTGTGACCTTTATTCATCTTCTACCCCTTTAGGGTAGTTCTATTTTGTAATTGATTTACATCATTTCTTCATTTTCTTTCATAATTAACAATGCGCTCAGATAAAGAACCTAACCCTTAGGAAGTATTATGAGCAAGTTGAAGCTGGTCGTTATCGGTAACGGTATGGTAGGACACCGTTATATCGAAGACCTAGTTGAGAAGACAGATGCCTCTCAGTATGAGATCACTGTTTTCTGTGAAGAACCACGTGTTGCTTACGACCGTGTCCACCTTTCTTCTTACTTTTCTCACCACACAGCGGACGAGTTATCTCTAGTTAAAGAAGGCTTCTACGAAAAACATGGTGTGAACATGTTAATTGGCGAACGTGCCATTAACGTCAACCGTGAAAAACGCATTGTGCATTCTAGTACTGGTCGCGAGATCCAATACGATACGCTGATCATGGCAACGGGCTCATTCCCATTTGTTCCTCCAATTAAAGGGCGTGAAAGCAAAGACTGTTTTGTTTACCGCACGATTGAAGATCTGAAAGCCATCGAAGCATGTGCGAAGAAGAGTAAAGTCGGTGTGGTAATTGGCGGTGGTTTGCTTGGTCTTGAAGCAGCTGGTGCATTGAAAGCGCTTGGTGTTGAAACCCATGTGGTTGAGTTTGCCCCAAAACTTATGGCAGAGCAGCTTGACCAAGCGGGTGGTAATCAGCTTCGTCAAAAAATTGAAAGCATGGGCGTGAAAGTTCACACCAGCAAAAACACATTAGAAATTGCACCAGAAGGCGAAAATGCACGTAACGTGATGCGCTTTGCTGATGGGACTGAGCTGGAAACCGACTTTATTGTTTTCTCTGCTGGTATTCGTCCGCAAGACAAGCTTGCTCGCCAAATGGGGCTGGGCATTGCACCGCGTGGTGGTATCGAAATTAACGATAATTGCCAAACGACGGACAAAAATATCTACGCGATTGGTGAATGCGCGTCTTGGAATAATACGTTCTACGGTTTGGTTGCACCGGGTTACAAGATGGCGACAGTTGCCGTTGACCACTTGGTCGGTAATGAAAGCACATTTGAAGGTGCAGACATGTCTGCCAAGCTGAAGTTACTTGGCGTAAAAGTGGGTTCGATTGGTGATGCAAACGGTCGTACACCGGGCTGTAAGAGCTATGTTTACCAGAACGAAGAGCAAGAAGTTTACAAGCGTTTGATTGTCTCTGAAGACAACAAAACTCTGCTTGGCGCGGTAATGGTTGGCGATACATCGGACTACGGTGACTTGCTTCAACTGATGTTGAATGAAATTGAATTGCCAGAACATCCGGATACATTGATCCTACCTGCTCACGCTGGTGCTGAGAAACCAACACTTGGCGCCGATTCTCTTCCTGAATCAGCAGTGATCTGTTCTTGTTTTGACGTAACAAAAGGCAAGATTGCTCAAGCCGTTGCTGAAGGTCACCACACGATTGGAGATATCAAAGCGGTAACAGGCGCAGGCACAGGGTGTGGCGGTTGTATTCCTCTGGTGACATCTGTGCTTAATGCCGAACTCGCTAAAGCTGGCGTGGAAGTGAAAAACGATGTTTGTGAGCACTTTGCTTATTCTCGCCAAGAGCTGTTCCACCTAATTCGTATCGAAGAAATCAAAAGCTTTGAAGAGCTACTCGAGAAGTACGGCACAGGTTACGGCTGTGAAGTGTGTAAACCTCTAGCAGGTTCAATCTTAGCGTCTTGCTGGGGTGAGCACATTCTAAAACCTGAGCTGGTTAAGCTTCATGATACCAATGACAACTTCCTCGGAAACATGCAAAAAGACGGCACGTATTCTGTGATCCCTCGTATGGCGGGTGGTGAAGTGACGCCACAAGCACTGAAAGTGTTGGCAGAAGTTGCAGCTGAATACAAGTTATACACCAAGGTAACAGGTGCTCAGCGTATTGGTCTATTTGGTGCGCAGAAAGATGACCTACCAGAAATTTGGAAAAAACTGATCGCAGCAGGTTACGAAACAGGCCAAGCCTACGCAAAAGCACTGCGTATGGCGAAAACCTGTGTTGGGTCAACATGGTGTCGTTACGGTGTTCAAGATTCAGTTGGCTTAGGCGTGATGATCGAGAACCGCTACAAGGGCATCCGTACACCGCATAAGATGAAGTTTGGTGTGTCTGGTTGTACTCGTGAATGTGCTGAAGCGCAAGGTAAAGATCTCGGCATTATCGCAACAGATGCGGGCTGGAACATGTACGTCTGTGGTAACGGCGGCATGAAACCACGTCACGCTGATTTGCTTGCTAGCGATTTAGACCAAGAAACACTCATCAAATACATCGACCGCTTCATGATGTTCTACATCCGTACTGCAGCGCCGCTACAACGTACCTCTGTTTGGATGGAAAACCTCGAAGGTGGTGTTGATTACCTACGTGAAGTCATTGTTGAAGACAAGCTAGGCATCAACGAACAACTGGAAGCTGATGTGGCGAAGTTGGTTGAAGAGTACCGCTGCGAATGGACTGACACCATCAATGATGAATCTCAGCTCAAGCGTTTTGCGCACTTTGTTAACTCAGAAAAACGTGATGACAATGTTGTATTCGTTCAAGAGCGTGCCCAGCATCGCCCTGCGACATACACAGAAAAACATTCTGATGCGATTACAGAAAAGCATCAGGGCGACATCATTCACGTTGAGACGGTTTAAGGGAGACGCATCATGGCATTTACCAAAATATGTAACATCGAAGACATCATCCCGGGAACTGGCGTATGTGCGTTAGTTGACGGTGAGCAAGTTGCCATCTTCCGTCCTACAAAAGCAGAAGAAGTATTGGCAATCAGCAACATGGACCCGTTCTACCAGTCCAATGTGCTTTCTCGTGGCTTAATTGTTGAGCACAGTGATGAACTATGGGTTGCTAGTCCACTAAAAAAACAACGCTTTAACCTCAAAACTGGGGTTTGCATGGAAGACGAAAGTTTTAGCGTGAAAGCGTTTAAAACCAAAGTGACCAAAGGTGTGGTTGAGATCTCTGGCTAACGGTGAACATCACTTTGATTGAGATTTAATAGCTAAAAGGCTTCTTGCTCCGAACTGGATTTTTGTAGGGAGAAGAAGGGAAAGTGCAGGGAGCCTTTGTCTATTCAATTTCAATTTTTAACTTTCATTTTTGAATAAGGACGTAGATATGTCTTCTGCATTAAAACCTGCTGAATTCGTACAAACCATGATCGATGTTGGTGAGGCGAAAACAAAAACAAGTACCCGTGATTTAATTTTGCGCGGCACAATGGCAGGTATCATCCTCTCATTGGCAGTGGTAGTTGCGATCACAACGATCGTGCAAACCGGTGTTGGTGTTGTGGGTGCGTTAGTCTTCCCTGTGGGATTTGTCATTCTTAGTATCATGGGTTACGACTTAGTGACTGGCGTATTTGGCCTAGCGCCACTGGCAAAATTTGATAACCGTCCGGGCATCACTTGGGGACGTATCCTACGTTGCTGGGGTTTGGTTGGTTTAGGTAACTTGATTGGCTCGCTTATCGTTGCTTTCCTTGTTGCCGTATCTCTAACTGGTAATTTCTCACTAGAGCCAAACGCAGTAGTGAACAAATTTATTGCTGTTTCAACTGCACGTACTGTTGGTTTTGAAAACATGGGAATGGACGGATGGATCACTTGTTTCGTGCGCGGTATTTTCTGTAACCTAATGGTGTGCTTAGGTGTGATTGGTAACATGACAGCACGCACAGTACCGGGCAAAGTGGCAATGATGTGGTTCCCAATCTTCATCTTCTTTGCTTTGGTGTTCGAGCACACCGTTGTAAACATGTTCCTATTCCCACTGGGCATGATTCTAGGTGCGGATTTTGGTATCGCTACATGGTTGAACTTCAACCTTATCCCTACCATTCTAGGTAACATTGTGGGTGGTCTATTGTTTACAGCAATCCCACTGTACCTAACGCATGCGAAAACAGCACCTTCTCTTAGCAATGAAGAAGAAGTGAACGCTGAACCTGCATTAGCAAAATAATCTCATTGGCCCCTGCCATTCGGGTGGGGGCTCTTTCAATCCGAAACCTAAATCAACAATGGGTATTATCTGGTTATAAACAGTAGTCACCCGTCCAAGCAAGACGTGAGTTCTACTCTTTATATTTAGATTTTTTGATGGGCTTTGTTATGACTACCAATCACCTCTCTTCAATCCACAAAGGTTTTGTATCGCTTGTCGGAGCAGGGCCGGGCGACCCGGACTTGCTTACGGTAAAAGGTCATCGCGTTATCCAGCAAGCGGATGTGGTGGTTTATGATCGATTAGTATCAGCAGACATTTTGGCCTTAGCTAATGACAAAGCAGAACTGATTTATGTTGGAAAGAAGCTCGATTTTCACTGCGTGCCGCAAGAACAAATCAACCAGATTTTGGTTGATAAGGCACAAGAAGGAAAGCGTGTGGTTCGCCTGAAAGGAGGCGACTCATTTATTTTTGGTCGAGGCGGCGAAGAGCTCGAAGAATTGGCTAAGAATGATGTGGCTTACGAAGTCGTACCCGGCATCACTGCCGCTGCGGGAGCAACTGCTTATGCGGGGATCCCATTGACGCACCGCGATCATGCGCAGAGTGTTCAGTTTATTACTGGTCATATACAAAAAGATGGCACCGAGATTCATTGGCCCTCATTAGCGCAATCCAATAACACGCTGGTGTTTTATATGGGTTTGAAACAGAGCGGTCATATTGCACAAAAACTCATAGAAAACGGCTTATCCAGTGAGATGGACTGCGCGATCATCGAAAATGGTACCCGAACAGAGCAGCGTGTTTTACGTGGTCAGTTAGCTGAATTACCTGATATGGCAAAAAATGCGGTGAGCCCTGCATTGATTGTGGTTGGTAGTGTGACAAAACTGCATGAACAACTGGCGTGGTTCACCAAATAGAAGTCATAGAATAAAAAAAGGTCAGCCCAAAGTGCACTGACCTTTGAAGAGGGAAGAGTAATAAAGGCTTATTGAGGCGCTTTTATCGCTTCAGATTGATCGCCTGTCATCACGAAGTGCAACTCACCACCCGGTTTGAACTCTGAATGGTCGAAGAAGAAACCGTTATCCAAAGCTTTGCCATTGATGGTGACAGATTTGATGTACATGTTGTCATCGGCGTTGTTCTCTGTGGTGATGGTGAACGTGCCGCCTTTCACCGGAATCACTGCTTTGTCGAATAGTGGGCGGCCCACAGTGTAGGTAGGCTCTGCTGCGTTTACTTGGTAGAAGCCTAATGCTGACATTACATACCAAGCGGACATTGCGCCCACGTCTTCGTTACCAACTACGCCTTCTGGCGCAGCGAAATACATGTCATCAAGAATATGGTCAACGACTTGTTGCGTCTTCCATGGTTCAGCAGTCCAATTGAATAGGTAAGGGATGTGGTGCGAAGGCTCATTACCAAACGCAACTTGACCAATCAAACCAGACATATCTGCTGTTTCTGTACCTTGGCTTTCTGCGGTGAAGGTTGCTTCTAGGTTTTTCTGGAACTCGGCATCGCCACCCATGATGGTCTTTAAACCCGCGATGTCATGCGGCACAAACCAAGTCCACTGCCACGCGTTACCTTCGGTGTAGTTGCCTGTTTCATGCTCTGTACCGTATGGGTCGAATGGCGTCATGAAGGTTTCATCAATCATCACCGGGCGCATAAAGCCCGTCACACCATGCTCTGCGTATTCCGTTGGGTTGTAATCGAAATACTTTTTGTAGCCTTTTGAGCGTTCAAGGTATTGCTCTTCCGCTTGAGTATCACCGGCTGCTTTGGCGATTTGCGCGATAGCCCAATCGTAGAACGCATTTTCCAGACCGTAAGAAACAGACTCAACCGTGTAGTCTTCAAATACTGGTTCACCATCGACACGTTGAATGGCTGGCGTGAAGCCGTTTTTCTCAATGTAATCAATGTGCTTGGTTAAAGTGCGATCCAATACGCCTTGATCCCAATCGGCTTGCAGTGCAGGGTAGTTCGCGTAAGTCGAAGAGTCGATCGCTGCTTTCAGCGCCAACTCTTTCTCTTGTTGAATAAACTCTTCTGGGAACTTGGTCATCGCATCCGCAATCACCGTTACCGCTGGGTACCCAACCATGGTGCCTGTCTCGTCGCCTAAGTGTTCCCACTTCGGTAGCAAACCGCTTTCAGTGTACTTCTGCACTAGGTTCTTCGCGTATTGTACCGCGCGGGTTGGTTCCGTGATGGTTTTTAGTGGGTGCAACGCACGTTGGGTATCCCATAGAGAGTAAACCGAGAAGTTTGGCTGCTCTTCTGTCGCCTGACCGTAAGCGATGGAATATTCCCCTTCACCTTCACGAATTGAGCCTTTTCCCATGCCACGGAATCGACCATCCACGTCTTGATGTACCATAGGTGCAATCTTGGTGTGGTAAAGCGCGGTATAGAAGATCTCTTTCTGATTTTCTGTGCCCCCTTCGATATAGAAGTTGAGCGCTTTTGCCCATTTCTCGCGTGCGTTGTTGCGAGCAGTATCGAAAGAGACATTTGCTTCGGCATCGTAGTTTTTTTCTGCGCCTTGTGGGTCAACCGCAGACAACGCCACTTGCGCGTTCAACTCTTGTGAATCTTCATCTTCAAATTCGATGTAAGCAGTGACGTCTGCTTTGACACGTTTGATGGCATTGCCTTCATCATCGTAAATCAATTCAGAAACGTGCTCTGCCGTTAGGCCATCTACCGGCTTACCATTGGCAAGGATGTAGACGTCTTTGATCTTCTTATCGAAAGTCGCATAAAAGAAGATTTTTTGGTTCTTCGCCCAACCAGAGAAGTGCGCTGCGTCGCGCTCACCTGTGATGGTATGACCGTCTTCGCTCACCGTCAGTTTGTTGCGCAGAGAGGTCGAACCCCAGTCACTGTTTAGGATGGAGTTGAGGTCTATCTTCAAACGTTGTGGTTGACCTTGTGGGTAGGTGTAGCGGTGGAAGCCGACATGTTCAGATGCCGTAAGCTCAGCTTTGATACCATTCTCTGCAATCTTCACAGAGTAGTAGCCCGCTTCTGCCACTTCTGAGGTTTTGTCCATCTTGACTGAAATCGCTTCGCGGTAGTCGTCGCTGTCTTCGATGTATTTGGCTTTATCTTCGGTAAATGGCAGGAACAGAATGTCACCTAAGCCGCCCATACCCGTGCCAGAAAGGTGAGTGTGGGAGAAGCCAAATAGGGTCTTTTTATCGAAGTGGTAACCTGATGAAGAGTGCCAGCCGATCAGCTCGGTATCTGGGGAGAGTTGCACTATGCCTTCAGGTACAACAGGACCCGGGAAGGTGTGTCCGTTAAAGCCGGTACCAATTAATGGATCGACGTATTTTAGATTGGAAGTATCGACGCTTGGTGAGGTGTTATCGTCGTCATCGTTGCAGCCAGCCAAACCAATAACACTTGCAATCACAGCGGTTGCGATAGCGGTTTTCGTAAAGTTCATAATCTTGATTCCTTAGGCAGGAAGCGCGTCACTTCCCGCCACTGAGTTGATCTATCTGCTTATTCTCTAAACACGAATTACATAAAACGTTACTGAGCTTGAAGCGCTTCTTGCTTGTCGCCCGTCATGACGAAGTGGAGCTCGCCACCCGCTTTGATTTCGCCGTGTTTGAAGGTGAAGTTGGCATCCAGCGGTTTGCCGTTGATGGTTACGGACTTCACGTACTTGTTGTGTGGGCTGTTGTTGTCTGCGATGACTGTGAACTCGCCGCCTTCCACTGGAATGGTGATTTCATCAAACATAGGGCGACCGATGGTGTAGACCGGATCCGCAGGCGTCACTTGGTAGAAGCCCATTGCCGACATCAAGTACCAAGAGCTCATCTGACCCACGTCTTCGTTACCAATCAGGCCAGTTGGCTCGCTGGTGTACATCTCTGACATGATGCGGTCTA
Source organism: Vibrio sp. TRT 17S01 (assembly GCF_050113695.1). Classification (NCBI taxonomy): domain Bacteria; kingdom Pseudomonadati; phylum Pseudomonadota; class Gammaproteobacteria; order Vibrionales; family Vibrionaceae; genus Vibrio; species Vibrio sp. TRT 17S01. The sequence goes on from NZ_JBNJOG010000001.1 coordinate 683,101, forward strand.
GGTACTCTTGTGCTTTCCATGGCTCATCCGTTAGCGCGTATAGGTAAGGAATGTGGTGCGATGGTTCGTTACCGTGCATGTACTGACCGATGTAACCCGTTAGGTCTGGCAGTTCTTCACCTGTGTTTGAAGAATGTGCATTAAATAGCTCGTCCAAGTCTTCACGGAAGGCTTTCTCTGGCGTGGTGTCTTTGCCTTGCGCCAAGTCGGCTTGATAGATTTCTTGTTTCAGGCGGTTGAAATCGTGCATTGGTTGGAACTTCCATTGCCACGCGTTCCCTTCGGTGTAGGCAAACTCGTCCACGTAGTAAGGGTCGAATGGTAGCAGTGGGCATTTCTCTTTCATGACACCTGAGCCTTCAGGCCACTCAACCATTTCACACTCATCCAAACGCTCTTCATCAATTGGTTGGTTGAACTCCAAAGGCGGTTTATTTGGCGATGAACTAAGCGGGTGGTTTTTCGGACGTAAGAAGCCTGTCTCTGCATCCCAATGGTTAAGCCAGTTGTCAGCACGAGTCATAAACTCTTCTTGCAGTTTTACATCGCCAGCCATACGCGCGATTTCTGCCATTGCCCAGTCGCCATAAGCAAACTCAAGCGTGTAAGACGCACTGTTCCAATAACCGTGATGAACAAAGCCGTTTTCTTCGTACACCTTCACTTGCACAACGTTTGCTGCGCCGATGTTGTTGTCTTCCGTCCAGTCTGGGAATTCAGAAGCCTCGTGGTAACGCACGGTAAACTCAGCTGCGTCTTTGGCAAGTTGTGGGTCGATGTCTAAGCCTTTTGCCATCGCGTCAGCAATGATAGAAACTGCAGGGAAGCCAATCATAGTGCCCGTGTAGTGGCTGTGCAGTTCCCATTTCGGCAAGGTGCCACCGTCTTCGTATTTACGAATCAGGTCGTTGGCAAACTCTTCGGCACGTTCTGGGTCGATGATGGTTTTCAGTGGATGCGCAGCGCGGAAAGTATCCCACATGGAGTACACAGAGTAGTTTGGTGTGTCGCCCGCGTCTTTTTGAATGCGAGTACGCATCGCTGGGTATTGACCGTCGACATCTTGGAAAATCATTGGCGCGATAGAAGCGTGGTAAAGCGCGGTGTAGAAGATCTCTTTTTGATCTTCTGTGCCGCCAGATACCATCATGCGGCTAAGCTCTTGGTGCCATGCGTCGTTGGCTTGAGCGCGTGCAGTATCAAATGACACGTCTTTCGCTTCTGCTTCTAGGTTTTTCTCCGCCCCTTCTGTGCCTGTTGGTGACAAGCCTACTTGGATTTCTAGCGGTGTTGATGATGGTGCGAATTCTAGGTAAGCGATGGTTTTCACTGCGTCGATGTTGTCGTTGTTTACATCGATTTCCGTTTCTGCGCCATCAACCAAAGCAATGGCTTTGACGATAGGTTGGTTGAAAGTGGCGTAGAAGTACACGTGCTGGTTGTTCGCCCAGCCATTCGAGCTACGTAAACCGCGAATGGTGTAAGCGTCGATAAACTCCAAATCGCCCTTCATGGTGCGGTTATTGAAGTGACCTTTGTTGAGGGTGTGGTCTAAATCGAACTTGATGTGTGGCGTAGTGCCTTCTTTGAAGGTGTAGCGGTGGAAGCCAACACGTTGCGTGGTAGTTAGCTCAGCTTTGATTTCGCCTTTGTTCAGTTCAACTGCGTAGTAGCCCGCTTCTGCGGTTTCGTTGTCTTTATCGAAGGTGTTGAAAACGGCGTTTTCTTTCTTGGTGAAAGGCAGAACTAAGATGTCACCAAGGTCGGTAATGCCTGTGCCAGAAAGGTGAGTGTGGGAAAAACCATACACTGGGATTTCAGTCAGCTTGCCGTGGTCGAAGTAACCGGCAGCAGAGCCCCAGCCTTCCATTTCGGTATCAGGAGAAAGTTGCACCAAACCGTAAGGCACAACCGCCCCAGGGAAGGTGTGACCATCTGCGCCTGTACCAATCAATGGATTGACGTATTGAGTTAGTGTGGTGTCGAGGGATGGAGTACCAGACTTGCTGTTGTCGTCATCACTGTTACAACCAGCAAGACCAAACATGGCAGCGAGAATAGCGGTAGAGATAAGGGTTCTTTTTAGTTTCATTTTTATGGTTCCACAGAAGTGAAGGTTCTACAGAAAATAAGGGGCGAGGGTGTACCCCTTTATCCCCGCCCCACTTGACGTTGCAACGATGTCGCCTAGTTACAACGCCAAGTAGTTTGGGGATGTTATTTGGATGGGTATCAGTTACTGCGCTTTCATCGCTTCAGATTTGTCTGAAGTCATAACGAAATGCAGTTCACCACCGTCTTTCAAATCGCTGTGCGCGAAGCTGAAGTTGTCACTCAATTGTTTGCCATTGATGGTCACCGACTTCACGTAGATGCTCTCTTGGCTGTTGTTTTCTGAGGTGATGGTGAATTTACCGTCCGCGACTGGAATCACGGCTTTGTCGAACAGAGGACGACCGATGGTGTAACTTGCGTCGCCCGGCGTGACTTGGTAGAAGCCCAATGCAGACATCACATACCACGCCGACATCTGACCGACGTCTTCGTTACCAATCAGACCTTCATGCGTTGGGTGGTAGAACTCGTTCATCGCTTGGTCGACAATTTCTTGTGTCTTCCAAGGTTCCGCCGTCCAGTTGTATAGGTAAGGCACGTGGTGATCAGGCTCGTTACCCATCACGAACTGCCCGATGTAGCCCGACATATCGTGTGACTGGCTCGTATCGGCGTTGGAGTCTGCATTAAACAGCGCATTCAAGTTAGCGAGGAATGCCGCTTTGCCTTGTTCGGTTACGTCTTCAGGAAGAGAGAAGTCAGTACGGTCGATGTGCTCGCCACCCATCACGTTGGCTAGACCGTTCAAGTTGTGCGGTGCAAACCATGTCCATTGCCATGTGTTGCCTTCGGTAAAGTCTTCGCCTCGGTGCTCAGCGCGGTAAGGCCAGAACACGTCACTTTCGTTGAGTGCTTTGCGGTCTTTACACGCGTTGTAGTCCATATCGTCTGGGATAGACAGCGCCATGTTCTCGTCCAAACATTCTGCTTTCAGGTTGTTTGCCCAAACCTTGCTGCCGCTGTTCATGTAAGCCGGACGCATAAAGCCCGTTGCACCCAATGCGTTGCCTTTGGTGTCTTGCAGTTTGCCGTATTGCTCTGGGTTGTAATCGAAGTAGTTCTTGAACGATTCAGAGCGCGCCATGTAGCGGTCGTACTGCTGGTCGTTGCCCGCAAGTTTAGCGATCTGAGCGATACACCAGTCGTAGTATGCGTTCTCAAGACCGTAAGACACAGACTCGTTCACGAGCTCGTCGTATTTGTCGACTTTCAAGCCTTCCACATAACCCGGTTTGTCGCCAGAGTCCGGTGCCCATTTGGTGTTGGCTGGAATAAAGCCGACGTCTTCTTGGTAGTCGCTGTGACGTGTCATGACCGTGAAGCGCTTGTCACCGTTCCAAGCGTCTTGGTAAGGCACCCAACTTTCAGTTTTATCAAGGTTGAAGTTGACTGTTTCGTCAGCGGCTTTCAGTGCCAAATCAAACTCAGCAGCGGTAAAGGCTTCTGGGTGTTTAACCATGATGTCGGCGATAACCGAAACCGCAGGATGACCGACCATTTCACCGGTGTAATCGGAGTGCAGTTCCCATTTTGGCAGCACGCCGCCCGTTTGGTATTTGTTCAATAGATCGCGTGCGTGTTCAATCGCGCGGTCTTTATCGATGATGGTTTTTAGTGGGTGTGCGGCGCGGAAAGTATCCCACATAGAGTACACTGAGTAGTTCACTAAGCCGTCTTCTGCTTGGTGCACTTTGCCATCCATGCCACGGTATTTGCCATCCACGTCTTGGTATAGGAATGGAGCAACAAACGTACGGTAGAGCGAGGTGTAGAACATGGTCTTGTCAGCTTTGTTGCCGCCTTCCAGTTCAAACTCGCCAAGGATGTTTTCCCAAGCCACGCGGTTTTGTTGTACGACGTTGTCGAAGTCCCAACCGTTGGTGTCTGCTTCTAGGTTTTTCAGTGCGCCGTCAACGCCAGTGCCAGAAATCGCTACTTTGATCACCAATGGCTCATCGCTCTTACCAAAGTTCAAATGCGTCAGGACATCGTTTGCGCGTTTTGCCAAACGTTCTGGGTCCGGTTCTGGTTCGCCCGGCATTGGTTTGTGCTCTGCGTAACCACGGTAATCTTCCAAGCCGACTTCGGTTGCGTCAGTTGGGGTGAGTTTGCTTTCAGAAGCCAGCTTGGTGTACAGGTTCTCTTCAATGATTGGATCAGAGAATTCTGCCGCGAAGAACACGGTTTGCCATTGACCCCATTCGTTTGAGGTACGCGCGCCTACGACGGTGGTATCGTTAATGCGTTTGTAGTAGATGCTGCGAGAGTGGTTGCCGTATTGTTCCAACAGTTCGTGTTGCAGGTCGATACGCACTTTGCGGTCTTCACCCGGCTTAAAGGTGTAACGCTGGAACGCCACACGGTCGGTTGCCGAAAGCTCGGCTTTTACGCCTGTTTCTACAAGGTCAACCGAGTAGTAGCCAACCTCTGCCACTTCTGAACTTTTATCCATGGTCACGGCATCGGTATTAAAGCCTGTGTATGGCAAGAAAGCGAAGTCGTTTAAGTCGCCTTTCCCTGCGCCTGAAATGTGGGTCATTGAGAAGCCAGAAAGCAGGCTGTGCACAGGATCGTATTCGACAGGCGAGCCTTTACCATTCCAACCGTTTGGATCGAAGTTATCTGGTGACGGTTGAATCATACCTTCTGGCATGACTGGAGATGGGTTGACGTTGCCAAGACCTTTAGTACCAATCAAGGTATCAACGAATTCCAAAGTAGGGGTAGAGATAACTGGAGTTTCCGGATCAGAGTCGCTGCCACAACCAGCAAGACCAAGCATGGCGGTTAACACTGCAGTAGAGAGTAGGGTTCTTTTTAGTTTCATTGTTTTTATTCCACGAGAAAAGGGGACACGAAGTCCCCTCAAAATCATTATTCGCCTAGGTTGGCTTGAATTGCTTCAGACTTGTCAGCCGTCATCACGAAGTGCAGTTCGCCGCCTGCTTTGAATTCGCTGTGCTGGAAGGTGTTGTACACATCCAGAGGCTTACCGTTGATGGTCACTTCTTTGATGTACATGTTGTCTGGACCGTTGTTCTCAGCCGTTACCGTGAAGGTGCCAGAGCCAATGTCTACCGTCGCTTTGTCGAAGATTGGACGACCGATGCTGTAGGTTGGATCGGTTGGCGAGATTTGGTAGAAGCCAAGTGCTGACATCAAGTACCACGCCGACATTTGACCCACGTCCTCGTTGCCGATGATGCCGTCTGGTGTCGGTTTGTAGAACTGGTCGTAAACTTGGTCTAGGTATTCCTGCGCCTTGTAAGACTCTTCAGTACGGTTGTACAAGTAGATGACGTGGTGCGAAGGCTCGTTACCATGAATGTACTGACCGATGTAGCCTGTCATGTCTTGGTGCGCTTCGCCGCCATTTGGATCGGCAGTAAATAGGTTGTTCAGCTTGTCGTTCAGACCTTGTGTGCCGCCCATGATTTCCGTCAGCTTGTCTAAGTCTTGCATGAACGTCCATTGCCACTGCCACGCGTTACCTTCGGTGTAGTAGTATGCATCAGACTTGTATGGGTCGAAGTCGGTTGAAGCGTATTTCAGTGCACATGCATCGCCATCTTTTAGTTCAGTCGGAACGAAGAAGCCCTTGCCGTCTGCGTTACCTGCGTCAGCATCCCAGTGTTTCAGAGAGTTGTAAGAACGGGCTTTGAACTCTTCATACGCGTCCATATCACCAGCGGCTTTCGCCATTTCTGCGATAGTCCAATCGTAGAATGAGAATTCCAACGAGTACGACACTGAGTTCCAGTTCGGGTAGCGAACACATTGTTCTTTCTCGTGGTAGTTCAACTGACCCGCCATGAGTGAGCTCAAGATATCATCATGGATTTGTGGGTACTCATCCGGTGTGTAATGTGCGGATTTGACGGATGCTTTGTAAGCCTGCTCTGCATCGATCAAGCCTTTGGTTACCGCATCGCCTAGAATTGCTGCCGATGGGTAGCCGATCATGGTGCCAGTTTCTGAGCCGTGACCTTCCCATTTCGGCAGTAAACCAAACTCGTCGTTAGATTTACGAATTAAGTCTTTCACGTAAAGCGTTGCTTGGTCTGGGTCGATGATGGTCCACATTGGGTGAACCGCGCGGAACGTATCCCACGTTGAGTAAATTGAGTAGTTTGGTGTGTCGCCTTCTTTCAGTGTGCGCACTGTGCCAAGCATATCCACGTATTGACCATCCACATCGTAGAACTCGATTGGTGCGATCATCATGTGGTACATGCCAGTGTAGAAGTTGGTTTTCTCTGCGTCAGTGCCGCCTTCAACTTTGATTTTCGCTAGCTTCTCAGCCCATGCGTATTCTGCGTCTTCTTTTACTTTTGCTAGGTCGAAACTTGGTGCTTCCGCTTCTAAGTTTTTCTGTGCGCCTTGCCAGTTAACTGGAGAGATACCGACGCGGATTTCAATTGGCTCTTTGCCTGTGCCGAAGTTTAGGTAAGCAGTCAGATCATCGCCTGAGTAAACCGCACCATCACGCATTTCGCGCGTTGGCTCTAGGTCTTGTTCGCCCAACATTGCCTTGGCGATTGGTTGGTTGAATTTCGCGTAAAAGAAGATGTCCTGACCTTGGTGATCTTGTCCTTGGAACCAGCCAGTTGAGGTTTTACGACCGCGAATGGTGTATTCGTCCACCACTTCTACTTTGTTCTTCAAAGATTTGCCGTTGTTGTTCATTAGGGTATGACCTAAATCGAACTTCACGTTACGGTCCGCGCCATCAGCAAAGGTGTATTTGTGCAAACCAACGCGTTTGGTGGCGCTCAGTTCTACTTCGATTTGACCTTGGTTTAGCTTGGTTTTGTAGTAGCCCGCGCTTGCTTCTTCATTGGCTTTGTCGAAAGAGTTCAGTTGTGTGTTCGCCATGTCTGCGTATGGCAGAACCAATATGTCGCCTAAGTCCGTTGCGCCTGTACCTGAAAGGTGAGTATGGGAGAAGCCGTACAGCGGAACGTCAGTGTTAACCACTTCGCCAGTTGCGTAGTTGGATGAATCCCAATAGCCAGAAGCAGAGTGCCAAGAGTTAAGTCCTGATTCATGATCAGTGTTAGAGCCGATGAAGGTATCTGGAGACAGTTGAACCATACCTGCCGGTACCGTCGCGCCCGGGAATGTATGACCAGAAGCTGCTGTGCCGATCATTGGGTCGACATACTTTAACACCGCGAGATCAACCACAGGCTCGCCCGGTAGTGAAGAGGAAGAGTCGTTGTTACAGCCAGCCAAGCCACCCGTCAGACCAACTAGGATAGCCAAAGAGATAAGATTACGTTTAAACATGTTCATACCGTTTTGTTGTTATTTGCTCACAAAGAGCGTTTATAAAGATTGCTTGTAGGGATGCCGGGGGATGCGTCCCCCGGCTAGGTGGTAAAAATTGGGATTAGCGAGAATCTGCTGGCATTTCGTGTTCGTGCTGGAATTGACCGATGCCTTGCTCAGGGGGAAGATCTTGTTCTAATGAACCCCAACGTTGATTTGGCTTATCGCCCATGACAAATTCCAATTCGCCGCCATACATGATTTCTTCATGGGTTAGATAGGTGCGATTAAAATCTTTACCGTTGAAGCGAGCCGATTGAATGAAGATGTTTTCTCGGCTGACGTTCTTCGCTGTGATTGTGAACTTCTGGTTGTTGCCAACATCGATAGACGCACTTTCAAACAGCGGCGTACCGATTTCATAGATGCCAGAAGAGGCGTTTACCGGGAAGAAGCCAAGCGCGCGGAACACGAACCACGCAGAGAGCGTGCCGAAGTCGTCATTACCACAGATGCCGTCAGCCGTGTTCTTGTAGCAAACGTTAGTTGCCGCGGCGATGGCAGCCTGACCTTTCCATGGTTGACCAACGTAGTTGTATAAATACGGCACGTGGATATCCGGTTCGTTACCTTGAACGTGTTGACCAACGTTACCTGTGTTGAACACTGGGAATTGGTTGTCGCCTGCGTTGCGATCTGGGTATGTTGACCAGTACTCATCCAAGCGAGCTGCGAACAAGTCACCGCGCTTAGCTTCAGGGTTTTGTTTCTTGTCGAAGCGCGTCATCAGGTCAATCAAACCATGAATGTCGTGCTGAACACTAAACGAGTATTGCCAGCCGTTAGACTCAGAGAATGACCAGTTGAACATATCTGGTCGCCAGTCTTTGCCAACAGCGCGACCTGTGACTGGATCGACCCAATCCGCATCGATGAATTCACCGTTGTAGTCGCGCGCTTTAAACCAACCTTGGTATTGCTTACCACCAAAATCGAATTGTGCTTGCCAGTTTTTAGAGCGATCAGCAAACTCGGTGTAGCGTGGATCGTCTTCACCAAAGACTTCTTTGATGGATTGTGCAATAGCCCAGTCATTCATTGAGTATTCCAGTGAGTAAGAGGCTGTCCAAGAATCTTTAAATGGTGAGTGAGCGCCATAAGAGTCGGGGGGAGTGTCATGTAATTGTGCTGGCACATAACCTTGTTCTTCGTACTCTTTAATCCATGCTACACCTTGACTGGTAGCTGAACGAGCGTCGGTGATCATGGCTTCGACTAAGCGTTCTTTGACATTTTGTTGGTCAGATTCAGTGAAACCTAACTCGATCATTCGTTTTTCTAATGAGCCTTTTGAAAGTACATCATGAATTACCGATGTAGAATGCATCCCCATCATCATGCCCGTTTCGTTGCCCTTGAATGTCCACTCAGGTAGGCGACCTTTGCGCACGTTACCTTTGTCATCCACCCATTCTTCTTCGGCATAAGACAGCATAGAAAGCACCACATCGGCTAGGCGATCTGACTCAAGAATCGAAGACAGCGGTTGAACTGCGCGATAGGTATCCCACAGTGAGAAGGTGTCGTAACGAGTAAAATCTGCTTTACCGTCTTTGTTGGCATCAGCGGTACGAACTGACTCTTTTAAGGTGTCAATCTTTTCACCCCAAGGAGTGTTGCCATCAGGGTAAGCATTGCGGCCTTGGTGAACTTGGCGGTAGCGGCCATCTAAATCTGAGTGAATGGTTTGGCCTAAGTAGGAGTGGTACATCGCGGTGTAGAAGGTTTGTTTGTAATCTTCGTCGCCAGAGACTTCGACTTTGCCTAACTCATCTTCCCATTTTTTTGTCGCGGCTTCGCGAACTTGGTCGAAGTTCATGTCAGCAACTTCTGTCATGTTAAGAGAAGCGCCGGATTTGCCATTGCGGCCAATTTCTACGTTGGATAATGCGACTTTTGCTTCAACGGTTAAGCCTTCTTTAGCTGTGTCAAACTCAACGTATGCACGTGCATACTGGTATTTGCCGCGTGTCTCGTTACCAATTTCAGTGATGCCTTCAGGCACATCCATGTAACGACCTTCATCTTTATCGTAGTAAGCGAAGCGAACGTTTTTGATTGGTTGGTCAAATTCCATTACGAAGAATTCTTTTTGACTAGGGGCCCAACCATCAGAGAAACGATGTCCTTCTAAGCGGTTATGTTTTTTATCCCATTTCAAGTAAGAATCTGAGGTGTAATCCCAGTTTATTTTAAAGCCCGTGTTGACGATGATTTCTGACTTCTCGTCACGAGGAAAGGTGTAGCGGTGCACACCAACACGGTCCGACGCGGTGAGCTCAGCTTTGATGTCGTAATCTAATAATTCGACTTTGTAGTAGCCAGCGGTGGCTTGCTCGTCACGATGTTGGAAGCGCGAGGCTTCAAGGTTTAGTGTCGCCGAACCTTCGTTAAGCATGTAATCAGAACGTGAATTAATCGGTATCACTAGAATGTCATTCAAGTCACCTGCACCTGCACCGGAAAGGTGAGTATGAGAAAAGCCAGCAATACGTGGGTCGTGGTAGTAATATCCTGAAATGTATTCCCAACCATTAGCCCCATTGTTTGGGGATAGTTGCACCATGCCGTGTGGTGTGGTCGCTCCGGGGTAGGTGTTACCGAGATTACCCGTGCCAATAAATGGGTTCACATAACGTGTTTTATCCATATCAGCAAAGTCAACAGGAACATGAACATCCATGTCGACGCCAGGGTTATCTGTATCTGTGCCGTCATAGATATTGGTGGTTTCATCATTACAGCCTGCTAGACCAACGAGAGCACTGAGAACAGCGCAAGCGAGTAGGGAAGGTTTGAATTTCATTTTTTAAGCCTTGTAAGTTGTAGGGTTATATGATTCTAAAAATCAGGGGTATTACTAAAACTAAAAAACTTGAAATAGAGCCCTTTGGGGGAAAGGGCTCTTAGGGGAGGAGCTTAAGGTTTAAGCGTCAATAAGAGTCGCTGCGTTACGCATCGCTTCTTTAGTTGAACATTCAACAACGTTCGCATTAGCAAAGCGGTGAGCATCTTTTACTTGGATATCGTGAGCGAGAATAACCAGCTTCGCGTTGGCAACGTCTAGGTCTGTGATGCGGTTCTGAATACCGTTTTGACCTTGAGTTTCGACTTTGATCTTAATGCCAGCTGCGGCACCCGCTTTCTCTAGGGCCTTCGCGGCCATGAATGTGTGCGCTACGCCAGATGGACAACACGTTACTGCGACGATGTCGTACTCGCCTTCACCAGCAACTGAAGCCGCCTGAGCTTGTACAGGTGCTGCTTCTACTAGCTCGTCTTCAGCTTCCTCTTCAGCAATAGGTTTCCAGAAGCCAACGATTAGGGCTGTAGTTAGCGAGCCAAGCGCAATACCGACTACGTACATTGGAATGTTGCTTGATACCGGTGCTGTGATTAGGCCGCCCCATGGCGCGTGCAGTAGAACGTTTGTTAGGAAACCAAACACACAACCAACGATACCACCAGCAACGATTGAAGGAAGAACGCGTACAGGGTCGTTAGCAGCAAATGGGATAGCGCCTTCAGAGATACCGATAGAGCCCATGATTGCAGCTGCTTTACCTGCTTCTTGCTCTTGCTTCGTGAATTTCTTCTTGAATAGGAAAGTTGCTAACGCCATACCCAATGGAGGCGTACAGATTGCGATACCAACACCGCCCATTAGCCATGGTTGAGTGTCAACTTGAGTTTGAGCGAATAGCGTCGCCACTTTGTTGATCGGGCCGCCCATATCGAATGCAGTCATACCACCAAGAATCGTACCCAGCACTACTTTAGAAGCGCCGGCCATCGAAGCTAGGAATTCGTTCATAGAAGCCATGAAGATCTTAATTGGCTCACCGATCCCCCACAGTACGATACCCGCGGAGATTATTGTTCCGACAAGGGGATAAATAAAGTAAGCACCTAATGCTGTCATGTTGGCAGAGAGAGGTATCTTCTTGAGCTGGAATACCACACCACCAGCGATGAAGCCTGCTACGATACAGCCGAGAAAGCCACCACCCATGTCAGCCATAATGCCAGAAGAAATCATGGCTGGTGCAAGTGCTGGTTTGTCTGCAATTGAGTATCCAATGAAACCGCCAAGGATAATCGGAAACAGCACCAGACCTTTAATACCGATATTTGAAATATCAGCTAATAAACCGTCAGCAGGAACCGCACCTTTACCTGATGCCATTACCGCAAGCGCAAGCAGTACACCCCCCGCAACGATAAATGGGAGCATATGGGAGGTTCCAAATAAAAGATGACCTTTCATCTTGCCTAATGATTTTTTGAAATTGCTACTATTATTAGTAGCTTGAGCAGTGATTGTACTCATAAATTCACGCCTTATGAATTAATTAAAATATTTAATATTTGGTTTTCGTTTCTTGTGTTATGAATATCTTCAATAAATTCTTCGCTAAATTTTCCGAATAATTCTTGAAGAACATAAATATGATGATCTGCACCGTTATCTGGTGAAGCAATCATGAAGAATACGGTCGGTTTGACTCCCTCTTCGTCGCCATACTCGATGCCTTCGCGCTTTACGCCAACAGCGATTGCAGGCTCAGTAACTGCTTTGCTTTTTGCGTGTGGGTAAGCGATGCCGTCCATTGAAGTGACGCTCATTGCTTCGCGTGATTGGATGTCGATTAAAAACGCTTCTTTGCTGCTAATTCGATTATTGTCGAATAATAGTTTGGCTAGTTCTTCAAAGACTTCTTTTTTATTATTTGCCTGAAGTTCGTTTTTAATTAAATTGGAGTTTGTTAGTTCTGTAATCATTTTTTGACTCATTAATACGATGGTGATGAGTCAAATTTAATGGTCGTTGAGATTTTCTTAAATAGTAAAAAAAATACAATAACTATACATTTGTATCACTCAAGTATAAGTGTGATAGATGTCATTAATACCAATGGATGAGAATTAAAAAAGATTGTGATTTATATTCCATTTTTATGGGGGTAATAATTAAGACCGGAAATATCCAAGCAGAGGTCGTCAATGATATCTCCATTTTTTTAATTATTGCTGAGCGGGGGAGGAAAGCACTTTTTAGAAAGGTATGTGTTGAACCAAAAAATTTACGAATGCAAAGATTGTAAATTTAATGCAAATGGTAATGGTTATCATATAGATTTGCTCGCAAGTTTTCGATGTGGCAGTCCCTGCCACTGACTAAAAGATGATTTGGAGAAGCAAATGTTTACAAAAAGCCGACTTGCATTGGTTATCGCCTCGGCCTTGATGTCTACACATTCGATTGCGGATGTAGTGAATGCTGATGAGCACATGGTGATTGAAGGAAGAGAATTTGGCTATAAAGCTGACAGTAACTCGACCGCAATGAAAATGGAGGCCACTCAGCTTGAGACTCCGGGACAAGTTTCGGTGATTGATGAACAGATAATTGAAGAGCAACGAGCAAGCACCTTAGGTGAAGTGCTTAAAAATGATTCTTCAATTACTGCTGGCTCTACGTCAACTAACCGCGAACGTTTTTCCTTACGAGGGTTCCCTTTAGATAGCGGTGACAGTTATTTGCGTGACGGTGTTCAGCATTGGTCTCATTACCGCCAACCTGTAGAACTGCTGGAGAGAGTTGAAGTTCAAAAAGGACCTGCAGGTCTGCTTTACGGTCAATCTGCACCAGGTGGCTTAGTGAATATGGTGACCAAAAAGCCGACATACGATACGCAAGTGAGTGTTAGTCAGGATATTGGTTCAAATAACTACACGCGTACAACCACAGACGTGAGTGGCGCATTAAACGAAGATAAAACGATGCGAGCGCGTTTGATTCTGTCAAAAGAAGATAAAGAATCATGGCGCACGCGTTTCGACGGAACTGATGTTGAAAGTGAACGTTTTGTTGGTGGCCTGTTTGTCGACTATGACATTAATCAGGATGTGATGCTGTCGATGTATTACGACCGTACCCAAGAAACCGCAGATCTCGACAACGGTTCAAAAGTCGACGTGACAACAGGTCAAGTTATTGAGCCTAACATCGTAAATGACCAACGTTTTGCGATGACAGACAACGACGTGAGCAATTACGGTTTTAAGGTTAAGGCAAACCTGAATGAATCGTGGGAAGTGAATACTGGGTTAAATCGTCAGTTCTATGACAGACAACGCATTGAGTCAGATAGCGAAGTAGACGAAACCAAGAGTGGTACGTATGGCTATAAAGCTTATGATCGCCACGATGAATGGACATTTGATACTGCATATGTCGACTTTACCGGTGATTTTGACGCTTTAGGTATGAACCACCGAGTGCTAGTGGGTGCCAATGCGCTTCACAATGATTACAAACAACTTAGATACACTACGTATGCATGCGAAAGTGCGACTTCGGCCGAAGCGCAAGCTCAGTGCGGAAATGGTTTTTCTAAACCTGCTGATTTAGATTATCGTAATGACGATTCGTTATACAAAAGCAGCTCGAAACACTACGGAATTTACGTTCAAGATTTATTAACCTTAAATGACCAATGGCAATTATTGGCAGGTGTTCGTTTTGCTTATGATAAGAAAGAAAAGGACACAGGCGATGAGACGTTTAATAACGTATTGCCGAAAGCTGGTGTGATTTTCCACCCAACCGACAATGGTTCTGTGTACGCGGTATATTCACAAAGCTTTGAGCCACTGGACAACATTAGCGATGAGAACGACGTTAATTACGGCGACGAGCAGAAAGCGAAACAAGGCCATTTATACGAAGTGGGTACGAAATGGGAGCTGCTGGATAATCAACTGTTACTGAGCGGTGCTGCGTTCCAAATTACGCAAGACAACATGCAAGTTACTGAGGATCTTGACAATGACATGCAACAAACCACACAGGTTGGTTCTCAAGTCCACAAAGGTATCGAATTGGCTGCAAGTGGTGCGTTGACTGAGTCACTATCTCTGAATGCAAGCACTATGATCCTTGATGCCGAGTACAAAAACGATCCTCAGCTAGAAGGCAAAACACCAAAAGATGTCGCTGAATTTTCAGCAGCGCTATGGTCAACGTACGCATTTGAAAACGGAACAGATGTGAACTTAGGCGTGTATCATGTTGGTGAACGTTATGGTGATGCTGCAAATACATTCAAGAAAGACGCGTACACACGAGTTGATCTCGGGGTATCTCACACGTTCAAATATGATGATAACTTAGACATTACAACACGCTTAAATGTTGAGAACCTATTCGATACGGACTACTTAGCCGGTGGAGATAGCGACAATGTTGTCGTTGGCGAGGGACGTAACTTTATGGCGACGCTACAAGTTAAGTACTAATTGAACTGACACATTTAGGTATTTATTGAATCAAATAGGAATATGTGTGCCATGTGAGATGTGTTATGCATAGATGATAAATACTTTAATGAGTGATCTAGGGGAGCGTAAAGCTCCCCGTTTATCGTTGGCAAATTGCTCAAAAAGCGCTAGTATGTCGACCTTGTTGATAATGAGATTTTTTATCAACTAAAAATCTTATAACACTTAAGTAATTGATTACTATTATGAATCTGATTCGAACCAGTTTAGCCTTGTTGATCACGGCTTCCATACTTCCTGCCAATGCGTCCGGCTTGGATACGGCGCAGTCTATCCAACAAAAAACCAATAATGCCTCTGCTGCTAGTCAAAAGCGTATAAGTGCCAGTGCTGATCATTCGGTCAGTATGCGAGCAGAGATAGAACAACTTCGAGAAGAAGTGAAAAATCTCGAGGTTTATCAACAGCACCTGACAAGCATGGTTGCGAACCAAGAACAAGAACAAACCAGCCTGTTGAATCAGATTGAAGAAATCAAAGTGACCCGTCAAGGCGTAGTGCCCTTGATGTATCAAATGATCGATGGTTTAAAAGAAAACATTGAGAAAGATAAGCCGATTAAACTAGAACAAAGGCAAGAGCGGGTTGAAAAGCTGGTGGCACTGATGCCGAGGGCTGATGTCAGCGATGCGGAAAAATACCGTCGCATTCTCGAAGCTTATCAAATAGAAATGGACTACGGGACCAAGCTTGGTACTTATCAAGGCAGTATTCAAATTGATGGTGAGAGTCGTGAAGCGGATATTCTATATGTTGGTCGTCTCGCCTTAGTAGCCAGAAGCCTAAATGGGACAATGTTTTGGAGTTGGCAGCAAGACCAATCGCAATGGCAGGAAATCGATAGTGCAATGAAGAGCGAGCTAGACACTGCATTTAGTATCGCTGATAAACAAATTGCACCGGGCCTTATCACTGTCCCAGTTTCCCTGAATGCCGTGGAGTTCGACTAATCATGAAACTAAAACTCATAACCTCTGCGATTTGTCTGGCGGTACTTTCTTTCAATGCATCTGCAACGGCTGAACTTGCCACAAAAACGAAGCAGGAAGCCGCTGTAGAACAAAAACACAATGCCGTACGTGAGTCCTCATTTAAAACGGTTGAGCGTGACTTAGCAAAGATAAAAGCTGAACTTAATGCGAAAAAAGCATTCTTTCAGGCCAACACAGAAAAGCTGGCTGAGCAGTTTAGTAAAAATGAAGATCAGTTAGCTCGGCTCGAAGAACAGTTACGTTTAGAGACGGGGAGCTTAGGTGAACTTTTTGGAGTGGTTCGTCAAAATGCGAAAGAGCTGCGTGACGAGATTAAATATTCAGTAACCAGTGTTGATCACAATGAGAATACACAACTGGTGGATCAAATTGTTGCTTCTGAATCACTACCATCTATGCCTCAGTTGACGGCGTTATGGAAGGTAATGGAACAACAAATTGCAGCCAGCTCTGAGGTTGCCGAAGTTCAAGTGCCTTTTGTGAATGGAGAAGGTAAAAAGCAGTCCATCAGTGCAACACGAGTAGGTAGTTTTGGACTGATTGCGGAAGACGGCTTC
Source organism: Vibrio sp. TRT 17S01 (assembly GCF_050113695.1). Lineage (NCBI taxonomy): Bacteria > Pseudomonadati > Pseudomonadota > Gammaproteobacteria > Vibrionales > Vibrionaceae > Vibrio > Vibrio sp. TRT 17S01. Next base: position 699,440 of record NZ_JBNJOG010000001.1, read on the forward strand.
ATTCAATGGAACGGCGCACGTGGTGAGGCGAAAGCGTACATCAAACAGCCGGATAATGCGCCAACGAGCAAAACGGTCTCTGGGTTGTTTTTAGGTGACACTGTCACTATGGTGCTTGATCCTTCGCGTGGAATCATGCTTGAGCAACTGGCACTAACCCCAAGTGTGATGGACCGTTTACAGGCGGGAGGTGTCGTAGGGAAAATTATTCTTGGGCTTCTAGCTATTGGTTTGATTATCGCAGTGGTTCGCGGAGCATCTTTAGCTACTGCTCGAAGCAAAATTAAGAACCAGCTGAAAAATCCGGCACAGCCAGGAGATAATCCTTTAGGACGCGTGCTATCCGTTTATCAAAGTGAGCAAAACCGAAGTGTCGAAGCATTAGAGCTGCGTTTACTTGAGGCTGTCGTCGATGAACAAACAGGATTAGAGCGCGGCCTTTCAATGCTTAAGCTCCTCGCTGCATTAGCGCCGATGCTAGGTCTACTGGGTACCGTGACAGGTATGATTGAGACCTTCCAAGTGATCACCCAGTTTGGTAATGGTGACCCGAAAGTGATGGCAGGTGGCATTTCAATGGCACTAGTAACCACTGTTTTAGGTCTTATTGCGGCAATGCCATTGCTACTGGCTCACAATATCTTGAGTACGCAAGCGGAAAATATTCGAAATATTCTTGAGAAACAGGGTATCGGCTTAGTGGCAGAAGAAGCTGAGCGAGAATCGGTTGCGGCTAATACCAATACGGTTGGGAATGCAGCCTAATGGATACGGTCATGTCGTGGTTACCACATTGGCTCAGTCAGGCAAACTGGGCCATTGCGTTGCAGCAATTTATGGAGCAGGGTGGCGCTGTTTTGTGGTGGCTAGCAGTGGTTGTTGCCGTGTATTGGGTATTAGTTATTGAACGGATACTTTATCTATTCCTAACGTTTCCTAAGCAACGACAGAGTTGGGTTGAACACTGGCATCAGCGGAAAGAACAACATTCATGGAATGCCAGAGCCATTCGAGAAGGTTGGCTGGCGCAAGCTCATATTGCACTAAATCAAAATTTAAACTTTATCAAAGTACTGGTCGCGATTTGCCCAATGTTGGGCTTACTTGGCACCGTGACAGGTATGATTTCGGTGTTTGACGTGATGGCAAATCAGGGAAGCAGTAACCCTAAATTAATGGCATCTGGTATTTCATTAGCAACGCTGCCCACTATGGCTGGTATGGTTGCTGCACTTGTGGGCATGTTTGTGCATGCTCGTTTAGTGAAGGCATGCCAGCTACGTGAAATCAAATTAGAAAAATCATTAAGGAGTCAGCGATGAGACTCGGAAGACGCCAACAGAAAAACGATGAGGCGCAAATCGATCTAACATCGATGCTTGATATTGTATTTATTATGCTGATCTTCTTTATCGTCACTAGTTCATTTGTTCGTGAATCTGGTGTGGAAGTGAACCGCCCTCAGGCTTCAAATGTTGTAAGCCAGAAAGATGCAGGTATTTTTGTTGCAATTACAGCCGCAAACGACATCTACATTGATAAGCGCGTTGTGGATGCAGAGCGCGTACAAGCGACCTTGGAGCACTTAGCGCTCGATAAACCTGATGCTTCTTTGGTCATTCAAGCGGATGAACACGCCTACAATGGTACCGTGGTTAAAGTTATGGATGCGGCAAAAGGCGCAGGTATTAAGAATATTGCACTTGCTGCGGAGAAACAGTAGTGAACAGGCTAATTCTTGCGCTGCCAACAGCAGCCATAATTACGCTGGGTCTATTTGTTTTTATGTCATGGATGGTGGACAACGGTCATCGACGAACGCCAGAAGCCAGTCAGCCACTCAGCTTTAACATGGTTATGGTGGAAAACGAGCAAGACGTTCAGCGCCGGAAACGAGCGTTGCCTGAACAACCTGAAATTCCAGAAGTCCCTGAACAAAAGCCAGTGGAACAAATGGAAGCTAAGGTATCGCAAGTGTCACCAACGTCATCGATTCCGACATTGGGTTTGAATACAGCGATTAGCGGCATTGCCATCAATGCACCGACCTTCGGCGATTTTGGTGTCAATCAAGAAGTGGTGCCGTTGTACCGAGTGGAACCTGCATATCCGGCGAAGGCGAAAGCACGCGGTGTCGAAGGGTTTGTTACATTAAGTTTTACTATCGATGAAACGGGCAGACCGGTGGATGTTGAAGTGGTAGACGCCAAACCGAGACGTTTCTTTGAACGAGATGCTATTCGAGCGCTGAGACGTTGGAAGTATCAACCTCAGATAGAAGAAGGTAAGGCTGTCGCTAGACAGGGGCAAACCGTAACGTTGGAGTTTAAGTTGGTAAAATGATTAAGCAAATTCTTCTCGGTGTTTCCCTGATTGCAACGGCAGGCTTAACTCAGGCCGCTGAACTAAGCCAATATACCGCCGTCAGGGTTCAAAAAGCGCATCAACAAGTTCAAAACGACAAGATCAAGCAAGCAATTTCAACGCTAGCGTCGATTGATACATCGCGTGGCTACGATAAAGCGTATATTGCACGCATGTTAGGTGTGTATTACTGGCAAGATGGACAAGTAAAGAAAGCGATACAGCAAATTCAGTACGCGGTAGATTCTGGCTTATTGGAAGATGAACAGGCGTGGGTGACCCGGAAAATGCTGGCAGACTTACTTCTATCTGATCAGAAGTATCAACAAGCATTGCCACATTACTATCGATTGGCTAAGAAAGTCCCTGAAAAGCAAAAAGCGGATGAACTTTGGCTGCGCATTGCTCAATCTCATTATCAGATTGAGCAATGGGCGAAAGTAGTGAGTGCGGTTGACAAGTATCGTTCTTATCAACGCAAAGATGAAGTTCAGCCACTATCTCTGAAGCTAGGAGCATTGCTGCAGCTAAAACGCTATAAAAATGCCATTCCAACTCTAAAGAAACTTATTGCTCTACAACCTGAAAAAGTAAATTGGTGGCGTCAACTTGTTGGCCTGCAAATGCAAACTGGTCAGAATGCTCAAGCGCTTGCAACACTTGGACTAGCAAAACACCAAGGTGTAGCGCTTAGTCAGCAAGAGTTAAGATTAATGGCTCAGTTATATGCCCAAAAGGGGATTCCCGAAAGAGCTGCGCGTCAAATTGCAGAACTTGATAAGTCAAAAACCGACTTAAAATTGATTGTTGAGCAAGCCAGTTACTGGCAGATGGCGAGAGAATGGGATAAAGCAACGGATCAATGGGCACTGGCTGCAAAACAAGACAGTAAATACCATTGGAACGTGGCACAATTGTTAGTTCAACAGGGACATTATCGCACTGCATTAACGGTGCTTAATAAGGTTAAGGGACGTAACGCTGAGGTTGCATTAGTTAAAGCCAGAGCTTTGTATAAGCTCAATCAAATTGAAGATGCATTGGCACAAGCAAAGAAATCACAAGCGATCAAACCATCAACACAAGCTAAAAGCTGGGTTAAGTATCTTAGTAATTTGCGAAAATCGGATGATAAGAATCAATCTTCTTAATCGAGCAAGTATTAAAAAAGGATGCCAATTGGCATCCTTTTTTTGCACTGCTTTTTCTTATTAGAAGTAGAAGCGAGTACCGAATACGATGTTAGTGAAGCTGTCAGATAGGCCATCTGAAGTCACGTTTACGTCGTCAGTTGCGATGTTGTAGTTAACTTCTGCACTTAGAGCAACGTTAGGGTTGATGAAGTATTTCACACCAGCAGCCATTTTAAAGTTAAGTGCAGCTGAGTCACCTTCGCCATCTTCACCTAGACCGCCATCAAAACCTTGACCGTCTTTGTAGCTAAGCGCAGCGAACTGAGCAGAAGCACCTAGGTAAGGTACCCAGTTAGTTTCGTTAGTGAAGTTGTACTCTGTGAAAGCACCTAGAACAAAACGTTTGTTGTTGTCAGACATGTTAACGCCTAGGTTACCACCCACTTCCCAGTCATCAGCAAGGAAGTAACCGTAAGAAGTATCAAGAACCAATAGGTACTCGTCAGAGTAATCTAGGTTTAGGTTACCTTGAACAGAGATTTCTTGAGTGCCTTCTGACAGTTGAACCGCTGCTTGAGCAGAACCAACAGATGCAAGCATAAGTGCGATTGCTAGAGTAGTCTTTTTCATTTTATTTTCCTTTCATGTTTTTGAGCATCAGCGAGCCCATGGCACATAAAGTAGAAGGGACAGGGTGCTGTTCTGTCAGTGAAATGTCAGCAAAATATGCTGCCAATTGCCTGTCTCAGTAGTGAAAAAGACTATAAGTGGTTAATTTGAGATTACAGAAAAACACCACAAAGCACTCTATATGCATTGTGGTGTTTATATAATTATTTTGTATGTACGGTGTAAGTTTGATGGATGTAAAGATTTGATCATGTCTTTACTCATAGGGCGGGATTGATGCTTTTCTTATCCTCACTTATTTCATTCGTTGACAACAAAACTCAGCACGCCAAACACGTGAACGCGAGTGCTTCATAGACTTCAACACCTCCTTGCCTGATAGCTGAGGGTATGATTCCAAAACCTGTGCGTCATCCAAAATTTCTGGCGAATCATAAGCTCTGACATGAGTGAAAGTAGAATTGAGGTTGCTTGATAGCATAGATTTTGAAAGGCAAATTCCTAATACGTCGCGCTGCATTGTCTTTTCCCTCTGAACGTCGTTATTTAGTAAGCGTATTGTTTTATTGTGTGCTTACCTGAAGCCATTTGTTCATACTAAAGTTGTACAATAAATATACAACAAGAATGCATGTCTAGCCGGAAAAATCCCTGTTTTTAATGTGAGCGAGATCTAAGGTTCAAGCCAGAATACGGAGCTCTATCCTTACAGTATCAATATTGGCTAAAACGTAGACTCTCACTTCAATAGCTCTCACAAATTCAAACGCAACTATTCGGTGGTTTGTTAATTAGATGTTAGCCTTATCGCATTAGTAGGGAGAGATGTATGAAATGGAGCCGTATCAGCTTTCGTAAACGGATGCTGATTATCATGACACTTTCAGGTTTGTTAGAGCTGCTTATCCTTGTTGCTGCTGGCTTTTTTTATGTCAAACACGCTCAAGAAGAAGAAATGGGGCTCAAAGCCTTAGGTGTGGCTTCATTCCTTGCCAAGTCGCCTTATGTTATCGAAATGATTGAAGCAGGAAGTGGTGAGCAATATCAGCAGCGATATCGTGATTTAACGAATTTGATTGGTGCTGCGTTTATTGTTATTGGCGATAAAAACGGAATTCGATTGGTTCATCCGGTTGATGAGCGTATTGGCAAGCCAATGAAAGGGGGAGATAACAGCCGAGCCTTAGTTCATGGTGAGTCCTATGTTTCATTAGCAAAAGGGTCTTTGGGTTATTCCGTTCGAGGTAAATCTGCGGTCTACAATCAGCAAGGTCAGATCATTGGCGTTGTATCAGTCGGCTATCTCATCGAAAGGCTACAAGATAGGGTTGAGCCGTTTCTCTACTTTTTGATCATCATGGCGTTTATTGTGGTTGCCGCAAATGCCGTCGTATCTAGTTATGCTTCTCGTCGTTTCCAAAAAGCCATCTTAGGTTTTGAGCCAGAAGAAATTGGTCGTTTATATGTCGAAATGGACGTGACATTAGAAACGTTAAAAGAAGGGATTTTGAGTATCGATGGCGACGGTAAGCTACGATCTATCAATAAAAGTGCATGCCAAATTCTAGGATTAATAAAAGAAAACTGCATTAATCGACCATTGAGTGAGGTCTTGCCCGATAGTGACTTACAGTTGGTATTACAAACCGGAAGAACCGATCACGATATTAATCTTTATCTAAATGAACAACGGTTAATTGCAAACAGAAGTCCCATTGTGGTTGATGGTAAAGTCGTGGGAGCCGTGTCCAGTTTTCGTTTGCGTGATGAACTTAATGAGCTGACGGAGCAACTTGCGCAAACCAAAGAGTATGCGGAAATGTTGCGATCACAAACTCATGAGCATCGTAACAAGCTCAATACGATCAGTGGTTTGGTACAAATGGGAGAGCTGGATGCGGTACAAAACTTGATCGGCCAAGAAACTGCGCACTATCAGAGCCTAATTGAGTTCTTACGAGAAACGATTAAAGACCCATTGATTGCGGGGATGTTATTAGGAAAAACAGAGCGAGCCCGCGAGTTAGGGTTGGAGATAGTCGTAGAAGAGGGGTCGCGTTTAGAACCGTTACCGAAAAGGATTAATGCAGAAGATATCGTGACGATTGTCGGTAATTTGATTGATAACGCTTTTGATGCTGTAAGGACTGCGATTAAGAATGATAAGGCGTTTTCAGTGACTCGCAGGAGTATTGAGGTTTCGATCAGTGATTACGGCAATGAAATTATTTTAGAAGTGCTCGATCAAGGCTGTGGTTTACCACCAGAACTAGAACCTCAAAGCTTATTGCAGCGTGGTGTATCGAGCAAAGACAAAAGTACGCGTGGAGTAGGGCTTTATTTAGTGAACAATTTGGCCCAGAGATACCATGGAGAACTTGAAATGGTAAACAATAAGGAATTTGGTACCAGGATGACGGTATATTTGCCTAAGGAAGATCTGGCATGACAACGCAAACAAAAGTAATGATCATCGAAGATGACATTGCAATTGCACAGCTACACCAGCGCTATATAGAGCAAATCGGTGGGTTTGAAATTGTGGGTATAGCGACAACAAAAGCTGAGGCAGAAATCCAGCTCGATGTACTTCAGCCCGAGCTTTTGCTTCTTGATGTTTACCTCCCTGACGGGACTGGCTTGGATATATTACAAGCGCTTCGTAGCAAAAATTATAGTGGTGATGCGATATTGATAACCGCTGCTCGGGATGTCGAAACACTACAACAAGCCATGCGCGGCGGTGTGGTTGACTATCTCTTAAAGCCGGTGATTTTCCCGCGATTAGAAGCGGCACTCAAGAAACACGCATTACAAAAGCAACAACTGACAGAAATGTCTAACCTTGACCAAAGCTTGGTCGACAAGATGCTGCAATCAAGCAATAACAGTAATCAACCACAACGTTTGCCAAAGGGCATAGACGGTGTAACGTTGGATAAGATTAGAGCGTTATTTAATGACCCCTCTCCGTTAACTGCTGATGAAGCAGGAGAAAGAATTGGTGCGAGTAGGACGACAGCACGACGTTATCTTGAATATTTAATCAGTACAGGAGAGCTGGAAGCGGATCTTCACTACGGCTCAGTGGGAAGACCTGAACGTAGTTATAAAAAGGTAAGTCGATAATTTTCTAGACGGTAAGTAGAACGCCGCCTACAGTTTAATGATAACAAGCAGAACGAGTTTCTCGGAGTTATCATGCGCTTAGTAAAGTGGATATGTATTTTTATCTTGGCTTTGTCTACTCAGGCATTGTCAGCTCAGTTAAATGAGCTGACTTTTATCACGGAAGAATACCCTCCTTACAATTATGTTGAAAATGGTCGCACTCAAGGAATTGCAGTTGATTTACTACTTGAGGCAAGTGAAGTCGCTGGAACTCCGATCGAACGTGAAGCTATTTCGGTTCAGCCTTGGGCACGAGGTTACCGTTCTACATTGGTTAAAAATAATACCGTCTTGTTTTCAACGACACGAACTGAATTGCGAGAACACTTGTTCCAATGGGCTGGCCCGCTTAGTGACACTCGAATTGTGGTGCTAGCTAAAAAATCTCTTGGCGCAAAAATCATCTCACCAGTTGATTTAGCGAAATTTCGAATCGGTGTGATCCGAGATGATGTAGGGGAACAGTTGCTACTGGAATTAGGCGTCCCACGCAATTCCATGGTGGAAAGTTCTCACGCAGAAATACTGGCTAATCAATTGTACAAAGGAAGAACTGATCTTTGGGCATATGAGGAAAATGTGGCCAAGTGGTGGTTGAGCCAAGCGGGGTATGACCTTAATCAGTTTGAAGTTGTTTATGTCTTGCAACAAGGCGAGTTGTATTACGCATTTAATGCCAATATTAGTGAAGAAATTGTGGCGTCGTTACAAAACGCGATTAATAAACTTAAACATGACATTAATGAAGATGGGACCAGCCAATATGAATCGATTGTTAAAAAATATTGGTAATAAGTGAGCGGAGGGCTATAAGGAAATGATTGGAGCTGTGGGTCAATTTATTCGTATTGTTGCGCTATGTTTGATTACCAATTCGACTCTGGCTTCAGAGCTAACATTAGTCATGCCTTCTCAGCTTGATAAAGGGCACCGCTATTATCATGAATTACTCTACGAAGCATTGTTAGCACAAGGGTTGAAGCTCCACATTGAAGTTCCCAGTGCTCACATACCGCAAAAGCGGGCATTCAAGATGCTAGAGCGGAACAAGCTTGATATTGCTTGGATGATTTCTACCAAGCAACGCGACCAAAAATACACCGTAGTGGATGTACCACTCACTGGTGGATTGATTGGGCGCCGAGTCTTATTGATACCGCCAGAGCTACAACTCGCATTTAACACGATTCATTCCCTTGAAGATTTGAGAGAGTCAGGGCTTGTCGCTGGGCTTGGCGTCAAATGGTTTGATGTCAAAGTATGGCAAGCAAGTGGGCTTGCATATTACCCTCAAGATGGAGAGTGGCGTGAGATCTATCCAAAACTAAGTGTTGATGGCGATGTAAATTACTTTCCTAGAGGCATGAATGAAATCATTGCCGAGGCAAACCTTCATAGTTATTTAGCGATTGAACAGCGACTGATCCTCGAATACAGCAAGGACTTCAAATTTTATCTAAGTGGTAATGCAGCAAAGTATAAGCCAATAATAGAAAAAGCATTAAAGGAAGCTCAAGAGTCGGGACTGATGGACAAGCTAATGCAGAAGTATTGGACCAATACGTTTGACCGTTTAAATCTTGAAGAGCGGATTGTTATTAAGCTAACGCAACCTGAATGAATTGTTGCTAGAAGTAACAATGATGGGGAGAGGAAAGCCATAATATCGCAAAAACCTCATTTGTTGCTTGATGAAAGCGCGGAAAAACGAATAATTAAGGTAATTTCAAAGAATTGAGAGTTTAGTTGCCTGAATGGAAAGTATTTTTATCGTCGTTCTTCTGCTGATCGTGTTCTTTTGGTTCATCCAAAATCGCTATTTAAAGCAAGACGAACTGAAAGACGCCAGTTACAAAAAGAAAGGCCCGTTGCTAACAATGAAAGAGAGTGCGTTTCTTAACGCACTAATTTCTGCTGTCGGTGAGCACGGTGTAGTGATGGCAAAAGTGAATATGACGACAGTTGTAACGCCATTAGAAACCAATAAAAAGAAATGGTTTATTGCAAACTCGCGTATTTCAAAGAGTTACTTTCAATTTGTTGTGTGTGACCCTCGCTCGTTAGACATTCGTGTTGCAATTGAGCTTGATGATGGTGTGGAACTAAATAAGGGCAAAGTTGAGCGTCAAAAATTACTGATGCACGTCTGTAAAACAGCCAACATTCCACTGATTGGCGCCTCCATCAAACACAGTTATCAAGTGGGAAAACTGAGACGCTTACTTGCGGCACATATTGATTTGATTGAGCCGGAAAAAGAAGTGCGTTTTTGCAAACGGTGTGGCAGTCCTATGGTCATCAAAACAGCAAGCCAAGGTGAGTTTAAAGGCAGACGTTTCTTTACCTGTAGTCGACAGCCTCATTGTACTTACACGGAAAACTATAATGTTGTGTTTGATGAAGATGAGTAGATGACTCAAACTCGAGCAATATCTTAAGAGCAAGTCACTTTGGCTTGCTCTTTTTTGTTGTAGACCATCACTTGGTTACGCCCATTTTGTTTTGCTTTATAGAGCTCTTTATCTGCGAGAGCCAATACTTCATCAAGATTTGCAAACTTATCACATTGATAAATGCCGATGCTGGCTGTTAACTGGATTGGAGTAGTTGCATCGTTGAACTGAAACTGTTGGATGGCAAAACGTATTTTTTCCGCCTTTAAATGTGCCTCATGACTGTCAGTATTGTGCAATGCAATACAAAATTCTTCACCGCCAATTCGATAGACTAAATGTTCATCAGATTGTGCGTCGATTAATGAGGCTGTCTGAATTAAAACTTTATCACCAACATCGTGGCCGTATTGATCGTTCACCGCCTTAAAAAAATCGAGATCTAGAATGAGTAAAGAAAGAGGGACTTGCTTACTTTCTCTGCGGTAGCGGTCAAAGTTGTGGCTCAAAGCGTGTCGATTATAAACTCCGGTTAACGCATCGCGTGATGCTAACTGCCCGAGAGCCGCCTCGGAGGTTTTTCGCTTTATCTCAAGTACATGAGAGGTGATCCATATGCAGAGGTAACATAGGAGAAGATTAATAAGCAGCTCAATGTTACTGAAATCAAATCGGCATACTTTGAAAATAATATTGCTAAGAAGAACAGTAAACGCAATGCCACTCGCTAACATGCCATAGCGTTTACCGAGTAACAGATAAAATAAGACAGGAAACAAGCACGACCAGATGAAAAAGCCACTTTCTAACGGACGAAGAAAAGTACCTGTGCTGACAATACCAATTAGGAAGTAGCTATAGATGTTACACCAAAGTAACGAGTAGCGTGCGTTGTAAGTACGATAGAACATCCACAATGAAAAGATACAAAATACAACCTCCAAGGTAGCCATTGAATAGGACTGATTGCTTGCAATGTTAACCAATGCAAGAACGGCAGACACAACAGCGAGTAACGCGCTGCTCCAACGCAAAACGTCTTTTCTTAGTTGTCGTGAAGGCCTGAAAACATCCAAATCCATGAGTACGCTGTGGGGTATAAAGTGGGTATTTTGTCAATCATTCAATGGTATTAGATCTTTGTATTTGTTCAATAGCAGTTATGAATGGATGTCACAATATTAGAAAAAGGTTTATATGTCTTTTTTTAAGGTTTTATTTGAAAGTGTAAATGTTAAATATCCTATAAAACATAAGGTTATTTTTGTATGTGCCATGTCTATGGCTTAATTGTTCGTTAATTTTTGTTACAAATATCTATACGAGCTATCGTGCGACTATGGAACTAAGTGAGATGAAAATAATTCATCATTCTTGCTCAAGGAAGTGAATCGCTTGCCGATAAAAATATAAGTTGAGATTGGGTAGACTAGACTCGGGCTAGAACCTACATTTTAAAGACAAACAATCTGTTATGTTTTTTGGTTTCGTATTCAATAAAGATTATTAATTAAGCCAATGCATAACATGGGTGGGTTACCAGAACGTGTGGTTCTTTTAGGGAGATTACCTAAGTATTTGTTTCTGGGCATGATCGAGTAGTTGCATCGAGAGATTGTTAAGAGTAAAACTACTTAAAGTGTGGTGATGGTACTTTGGATTTCACTCGCGAACCCGAATATAAACAATAATACTAAACTAAGACGTAACAAGTATGAGTCATTCAAGCAGCACAATATTAACCGAAAGTGGCACAAATGAACTTGAGATCATTGAATTTCATCTCGAAAAACAATTGCCGGACGGTAGCACTAAGACGTGTTACTACGGGATAAATGTCGCAAAAGTTCGTGAAGTGATTCAGGTGCCAGAAACGACAGATTACCCAAATGCTCAGCCACATATGGTCGGGGTCTTTTCTTCACGCGACATTTTAACGCCTTTGGTTGACCTTGCCGGATGGTTAGGCGTTCCTACCAGTAAAGATCTGACACGTAAATTTGTTATTGTTACTGACTTTAACCGAATGACCAATGGTTTCTTAATCGACAGCATTAGCCGAATTCACCGCATTTCATGGAATGATGTTGAGTCTCCGAGCCAATTTTTGGAAGCGGGTGAGCAGGACTGTGTAGTTGCTGTTGTTCGTAAAGATGGCAATCTCATCATGATCTTGGACTTCGAAAAGATCATCGCGGATATCAACCCTGAACTGAGTATGGAAAAATACGATGTTAAAGTTGATAAGACGGTCGACCTAAACCAACAAATGGTGACCAAACGTAATGCGAAAACAGTGATGGTGGTGGATGATTCTGCGTTCATCCGTAGCTTGATCCAAGATACTTTAGCGTCTGCGGGCTACAACATTATTTCGTGTAAAGATGGTGGCGAAGCACATGAGAAGTTGATGGAAATTGCTGAAGTTGCGAAGAAAGAAGACTTGCCAGTACATGAACTCGTAAATGCTGTTGTTACTGACGTAGAAATGCCTCGCATGGACGGCATGCACTTGGTCAAGCGCCTGCGTGAGAGTGATATGTATCGTGACACACCAATTATCATGTTCTCGTCTTTGATGAGTGATGATAACCGCGCGAAAGCCCTTGCTCTTGGTGCAAATGACACCATCACCAAACCGGAAATTGGGCGTATGGTGAATCTCATGGATAAGTTTGTATTTAAGTAACCGTAAGCCTTTAGGAAACGCAGCTTAATTAAGCTGCGTTTTTTATGTCTATTCTTCCTTTTTGTATCATTTCGTTGTCAGCCGAATGTAGAACTACCGCACTTAACGAGATCATTATTTACGCTCAAGATCGATTTTCTCGCAAATGTGACACCCTGTTTGAATCCTACAGTTTCTCTATAAACTCCTTCTACAAACTGTCGTCTGTTTCACGTAAATAGACTTCTTTGCGTAGTTTTTTGATCGAAAAAATGGCCCTTGTGTGAGTCATGGCTGGTTTTTATTTCTCCTCCCTTTGCTCTACGCCTTATCCTCTTGTTGTATAGGATGAGGAAATAAAATGCTTCATATTTATAACGTTAGCTTGTGGTGGTTTCACATCCACATGAAGGCATTTCCCCTTGAACGTGAATGAATATGGACATAAAGATGAATAGCAAGCTAACAAAACTCAGTTTAGCCATGGCTTCACTTGGACTTTTAGCTGGTTGTAACGATCAGCTACAAGTGCACGTGATGGATGGTTATATTCAAGATGCTCAGGTCTGGTTAGATACCAACAAAGACTTTTTACAAAGCGACCTCGAGCCAAAAGCCGCTACGGATAAATATGGCCGAGCGACTCTCACACTTTCAGGTTCTCAGAGCAGCGATAAAAAGCAGATAGTGGTTGCCAAAGTACAACGAGGAATTTCCATCGATAGTGATATCCCCGGCGTCACGTCGACTCGTGATTACTTGATGATGGCACCAAGCAACTACGAACATATTACACCTTTCTCGACTTACATTACCTTGCAAATGAACGAGGGGCTCAGTGCGAGAAAGGCACTTAAAAAGCTAAGAAAACAATTAAATCTGCCTAAGCTAAGCCTACGTAAAGATTACATTAAAGAAAAACAAACGGTGGTGGCACGAAGTGCAAAAGCACTTGCCCAGCTATTGCCGTCAGAGCTGAAACATGAAGACCTCAGTGAACTTCGACAAACATTGGAGCTGGGTGCCATTGCCATTGGCAACGAACTGAAACATAACCGTAGCGACATGCTCGGTAAGACTCTGATGTTTGATGAGTTAGGTAAGCCAGTGATCAGTGATGACAGCGACGGCGACGGGGTAGCAGACTTAGTTGATCGTTTCCCTAATGACGTTCAAGAATCGGCGGATGCAGATAACGATGGTGTTGGTGACCATGCAGATTTAGATGACGACAATGATGGCTTTAATGACGTCGTGGAATTTAAGCTAGGTACCGATCCATATGATGCAGCGAGTCATCCTTCCGATCTCGATGGAGATAAGATCCCAGATGCACTAGATAGTGATATAGATGGTGATGGCTGGAGTAACATCGACGAAGAGCGCTTAGGGACAGACCCATATGCAGACGATGATGTACCTGCAGATTACGATAATGATGGCACTGCAGATATTGAAGATAGTGACATTGACGGTGATGGCATTACAAATGAACAAGACCTTTTCCCAACCAACCGCTTTGAAAGCCTTGATACAAATGGCGATGGGTTAAGTGATTTTGCATCAAGTGACGATGATGGTGATGGGATTCCAGACAGCATTGACCCAAACCCAACCAGCCCGGACAACAGCTCAACTGAGCCTGCACCGTCTTACAGTGAAGCAGTAATTTATTACAAGCGTGATGATGGGAACTATACGGATTGGGGATTGCATCTATGGAACAATGCAACGTGTGACGCCATCGATGCTAATACGCTAGAAGGGGTAGATTGGGGCAATCCATTTGCATGGAGTGAGATTGACCCTGAGCATGGCGCTAAGTTCGTTGTTCCTTTGAAGTCTGAACATAGCGCTTGTATGAACTTCATCGTTCATAAAGGTAATGATAAAGCACTTGGTGGTGATGACCTAAAAGCAGAGTTTGTTAAAGGCAACACGCTGTATACCAATCATGGTAGTTCGACTCTTAAATACTCCTCAGATGAACAGATAATAGTCGCATTAACGGGAGCAGCCGCGCATTGGCTGAGCCTTAACTCAATTGCGTGGTTTGACCATAGTGAAGCCGCCAGCTATCAGGTTTGGAGTCGCCAACAAGGAAATGGTGATATTACTAAGCCACAACAGTTTGAAAAATACGATTTGTCCTTTGCTGGCCTAAATGACAATAGCGAATTCCCACACCTTAAAGGTCGTACAGAGTTCTTCCTTGATGTGGATGCGGCGACAGCCAAGTCTTTGTTAAAGACCCAACTGATTGCTGTTGCTTTAGATGCTGAAGGGGAACCTCTGGTTGTCACGCGGATACAAATTCCGGGTATTGTCGATGACCTCTATACCCAAGGTAGCAACGATGCGGATGAAGCAAAACTAGGTAGTTGGTTAGAAGCGGGACAAGCCAAGTTTGCTCTTTGGGCTCCAACGGCACAAGAGGTGGAGTTGTACCTCTATCAAGAGGATAAATCGCTATTCCCAGAATCACCGATAGCCATGACGCTGGATCCGACTACCGGCATTTGGCGTTATCAAGGTGATGCATCGCTTGAAAACGTATTCTATCGTTATCGAGTTAAAGCTTACCATCCAAAAACAGACCATGTTGAATGGATGATGACGACTGACCCGTATTCGTTATCACTCAGTACATCGAGCTTGCATTCACAACTGGTTGATCTTGATTCGCCGCAAAGCAAACCATTAGGGTGGGATTCTCACACTATCCCGGAGATTGATAATCCGGAAGACAATATTATTTACGAGCTACACATTCGCGATTTCAGTATCAGCGATGATAACGGCTCCAACCAAACCAGCGGAAAATATCTTGCGTTCCTAGAAGACGAACGTGACAGTGTGACGCAGTTGAAACAATTGAAAGAAGCGGGTTTAACCACGATTCATCTGTTACCGAGTTATGACTTAGCCTCAATTCCTGAAGATGAAGCAAAAACCGTTAACCTAACTGACACAGTTGAGAAGCTTTGTAGTGTGAATCCAGAGGCGAAGCTATGTCACGATGGAACATCTCGTGAGGCGACGATTCTTTCGCTCTTAGAGCAAACGGATCCAAATACCGGTGAGGCTCAAGCACTACTTGCAGATGTAAGACCGCTTGATGGGTTTAACTGGGGATATGACCCATTCCACTACAATGCACCGGAAGGAAGTTATGCGGTTGAGTCGGATGGTATTTCGCGTATTCGTGAATACCGACAAATGGTCCAGAAACTTCATGATATGGGCTTTAGAGTGGTTCAAGATGTGGTTTACAACCACACTTATTCGTCTGGGCTTTACGATAAATCCGTATTGGATAAAACCGTGCCGGGTTACTACCACCGCTTAAACCCTCTAACTGGTGCAGTCGAAAACTCAACATGTTGTGACAATACCGCGTCGGAAAATCGCATGTTTGAAAAGCTGGTGGCTGATAGTGTCATGATGTGGGCACAGGATTACAAAATAGATGGTTTCCGTTTTGATTTAATGGGCCATTTGATGAAATCCAGCATGCTACACATTTACGACAAAGCGAAACAAGTCGACCCTGATACATGGTTCTACGGAGAAGGTTGGAACTTTGGTGAGGTGGCTAACGGTCAGCGTGGTGAAAATGCAACTCAATGGCCAATGGCAGGGACGGGCATTGGTAGCTACAACGACCGTTTACGTGATGGTGTCCGTGGTGGCGGGCCATTCGATAGTGGTGAAGCTTTATTGAGTAACCCAGGCTTTGCCAATGCGGGCGATCGTTTTTCAGAAGAACTCAAGTCACGTATGGACTTGATCCGGTATGGCATGGCAGGCAACCTGCAAAACTACCCACTTGAAACCTACAGTGGCGCAACCGTATATGGTCGTGATTACCAGTATGGTGGTCAGGGAGCGGCTTATACGCTCGATCCGCAAGAATCGATTAACTACGTCTCTAAGCATGACAATCAGACCCTATGGGACTTCAATCAGTACAAGGCTTCGGCGGATATTAGTCCGGCAGATCGTGCACGGATGCAAATTGTTGGTATGTCGACGGTGATGCTTGGCCAAGGCGTACCATTCCTACACATGGGGGCAGAACTATTGCGTTCGAAATCGATGGAGCGAGATAGTTATGACAGTGGGGATTGGTACAACAAGGTCGATTTCAGTAAGCAAACCAATAATTGGAACATTGGCTTACCGAGAGCAGATAAGGATCAAGCGAACTGGAGTGCGATTCAGTCAATTATCAGCAATCCAAACACGATAGCAACGGCACAAGATATCGAGTGGACAGACGACGCGTTTAAAGCTCTGTTGAAAATTCGTTCAACAACACCATTGCTGAAATTACTTTCTGAAGAAGAGGTGCTTAAACGCGTCAGATTCCACAACACTGGCCCAGAAGCATTACCGGGAATGATTGTGATGTCTGTGAACGATGGGGTTTCCGCGGGAGCAGATCTTGATAAAGCTCACGATGCGATTGTGATTGCGATTAACGCCAATATAACGGCGCAGAGTATCGCTATTGAAACCGCAGAGAACTTCCAGCTTCATCCAGTGTTATTGGCGTCGGGTGATGAGATTGTCAAACAAGCTAAGTTCTCCGAAGGCCGCTTTAGTATTCCTGCTCTGACCGCCGCTGTTTTTGTTCAACCACAACAAGGTGAGCAAGGTTCCGGATTAGAGGTGGAGACTAAGCCGGTTGACGTTGCGCCATATGGATCAACTAAGCTGTACCTGCGAGGTTCAATGAATGGTTGGTCAGTTTCTGACGAATTGCAGTACCAAGGTGAGGGCATATATACCTTTGAAGGGTACCTCATGCCCGGAGTTTACGAGTTTAAACTTGCTTCAGAAGATTGGGCGACGGTTAATCTTGGCTTTGGTTCATTTACCACTGCAAATGGCTCGGTGCTGTTAGAAGATGCAGGTAACGGCAATATTAAAGTTACCGTATCAAACCAGGGTGTGTATGAGTTTGTGCTTAATGCACTCGATCAAAATGCACTGCAAGTTGGTGTCGTCGACAAAAATCTTGATTATGCATGTTATCAAGACAGTAACCCGGCGTGTGATCTGCGTATTTACCAAGTCATGATGGAGTCGTTTGTCGATGGTGATAGCAAGCATGATTATGGTGTGGGTTATGGTACATCGCATCACAAAGGCGACTTACAAGGTGTTATCGACAGTTTAGATTACATTGCAAGCTTAAACATGAATGCAATTTGGCTAACGCCTATCTTTGATTCGTGCGCAGGTGAAGGCGGAGACGACAAACTTGATGCGACTGGATATTTTGCATGTGACTACTTCAATGTTGATCCAAACTTTGGCACCAAAGAGAAGTTGAAAGAGTTGGTGGATAAAGCTCATGCGAAAGGTTTGTATGTCATCCTTGATGGCGTTTTCGGCCATACACATATTAACGGAGTGAAAACGTCACCAAGTGGTAAACAGCCAAGCTTACGTAGCGAAGCAGGTTATCCGGGGATGTATGTCAACTATCCAAGCGCAGAGAGTGAGGCCTTCTTTACCGAAGTAGCAACGTACTGGATTAAAGAGTTCGGTATCGATGGTTGGCGTTTAGACCAAGCTTACCAAGTACCGCTTGAAAACTGGCGAAATATCCGTAAGGCGGTCGAGCTTGCGGCAAAGCAGAACCAGCAGGCGGGCAAACAATGGGGAACGTTAGGGTACATGGTTGGTGAAGTATGGAATGGTGCTGATGAAATTACGCGCACAACCTACGGTAGCGACCAAGAGCCGGGTTTATCTTCGGCCTTTAACTTCCCGCTGCGTTATGGGGTTGTACAAGCGTTGGCAGTCGAGGAGTCAGGAGCAAGCAATAATGCTCGTGTGCTTGATGCGAACTGGAATAGCCGAGACAAATCGCCGTATCATGCCATGCCAAATTTGATGTTAGGTAACCATGACTTGGTCCGCTTTGGTGATTTAATCCAGCGAGGTGGGCTGGGTGATTATGTTCAACGTCACAAAGCGGCATTCAGCTTCTTAGCCGCTTACTCAGGTCCAATCACATTCTATTACGGTGAAGAGATTGGTGATGAGGTTGAAAACTTTGCTGAGAAAGTCTCTGGTGATTGTGTAAGCCAAGGCTTATGTGATGATCATGTGGCTCGCACCAGTGCTAAAGTTGAAGGTGTGACGGATGTAACGCTAACGCCAGATCAGCAATCACTCAAAACGTACCTCGCTAAGCTGATGCAAGTTCGCAGTGAACATAAGGCACTATACGCAGGGGAACGTCGAAATCTTTGGTTAGACGATCATGTCTATGCGGATCTTAAGACCTATGAAGACGAACGAGTGCTGTATGTGTTGAATACCTCAACCTCGCAGCAGCAATTATCTGGTGAACAGTTGCAACTGAACAATGCCAATGGCTTGGTTGATCTCATTACGGGTGAGCAGATCGTGTTGGAATCCAACCAAAGTGTGCTCAAGATATCGCCACTTACAGGACGTTTATTGCGGATTAACTAACCATTTATCATTAATTTGTCCAATAAAAGCCCTTTTAAAGGGCTTTTTTTTGTGTTTAACCGCGTAGGGTTGTTAACATATGGCATGTTTTTAGTAAGGTTAAAATAAGAGTTCGTTATGGAAAAGGTCGCGATATTTGCGGATGTACAAAACATTTATTACACAACCAGACAAAAGTACGCTGCAAATTTTGATTATAACGAGTTTTGGTATATCGCCACGCAAGGTCGAGAAGTGGTGAGTGCAAATGCTTATGCCATTGCGACGACCGATCCAAAACAGCGACAATTCCATCATATTCTTCGAGGGATTGGATTCGACGTAAAGCTTAAACCTTTTATTCAGCGGCAGGATGGCAGTGCGAAAGGGGATTGGGATGTCGGTATTGCGCTCGATGTTTATGAAATGGCCAAAGATGTTGATACGGTGATACTCCTTTCAGGGGATGGTGACTTCGAAATACTGGTAGAGCGTATAAAAGAGCGCTTTGGCGTAAAAGTCGAAGTTTATGGCGTGCCGGGGCTCACTGCACAAAACTTGGTAGATTCATGTGATCGCTATATAGCCATCGATGGAAATCTTCTTCTCAACCGTAGCAATCGTTAGTAAATCGCTCTGTTGAGTATAAAAAAACATCATTTAGGCGATATGTACGCCAAACAGTTCAAAAATAGAAAAATTACACTTGCACGGTATAAAAACACTGGTTATTATCCTTCGCGTTCTAAAGGAATGGGTCCGTAGCTCAGTTGGTTAGAGTACTACCTTGACATGGTAGGGGTCGGCGATTCGAGTTCGCCCGGACCCACCACTCCTTTAACGCATATCGATGCAAGAACACAAAATTTGGGTCCGTAGCTCAGTTGGTTAGAGTACTACCTTGACATGGTAGGGGTCGGCGATTCGAGTTCGCCCGGACCCACC